>NZ_JBSFVG010000004.1:269697-464028 GCF_053592195.1 Streptomyces sp. NPDC002776
CGCAGGCGGCAGCCGACGACGTGTCCCCGCTGGGGGTGTAGGCGGCGGTTGACGAGGTGCCCCTCACCCCTGCCGCCAGAGGCGCTGGCGTCGTCCGATCACGTGCCCCCGGCCGGGGCGCAGGCGGCAGCCGACGACGTGTCCCCGCTGGGGGTGTAGGCGGCGGTTGACGAGGTGCCCCTCACCCCTGCCGCCAGAGGCGCTGGCGTCGTCCGACCACGTGCCCCCGGCCGGGGCGCAGGCCGCAGCCGATGACATGCCCCTCACCCGGGGCGCAGGCGAGGGCTGACGGCGTACCCCTCACCCGGGGCGCAAGCGAGGGCTGACGGCGTACCCCTCACCCGCCCTCCGGGAGGCGCAGGCGGTGTCCGAGTGTGCCCCCACGGGAGGTGCAGGCCGCGGTCAGTGACGTATCCCCGCCCGCACCGGAGGTGTTCTTTTCCCCGCCCCCACCGGAGGTGTTCGTTCCGTTGCCGAAGACATGGCCGGTGACTGACGAGTCGGGGTCCATCTCCTGGACTTGTGGGCGCCGGGGGGTCGTGGCGGGCGATCATGGCGGCATGCCAGTTGTCGACATTCCCGGTTCCAAGTCCATCACCGCGCGCGCCCTCTTCCTGGCGGCGGCGGCCGACGGAGTCACCACCCTCGTACGGCCGCTGCGGTCGGACGACACCGAGGGCTTCGCCGAGGGGCTGGTGAGCCTCGGCTACCGGGTCGGACGGACCCCCGACAGCTGGCAGGTGGACGGCCGCCCGCAGGGCCCCGCGGCCGCCGAGGCGGACGTCTACTGCCGGGACGGCGCCACGACCGCCCGCTTCCTGCCGACGCTGGCCGCCGCCGGCCACGGCACCTACCGCTTCGACGCCTCCGAGCAGATGCGCCGCCGCCCGCTGCTGCCGCTCACCCGCGCCCTGCGCGACCTGGGCGTGGACCTGCGCCACGAGGGGCGCGAGGGCCACCACCCCCTGACCGTCGCGGCGAAAGGCGTGGTCGGCGGCGAGGTCACGCTGGACGCCGGTCAGTCCTCCCAGTACCTCACCGCCCTGCTGCTGCTCGGCCCGCTCACCGAGCAGGGCCTGCGCATCCATGTCACCGACCTGGTCTCGGTGCCGTACGTCGAGATCACCCTCGCGATGATGCGGGCCTTCGGGGTGGAAGTGACCCGCGAGGGCTCAGACTTCGTGGTCCCGCCGGGCGGCTACCTGGCCACCACCTACGCCATCGAACCGGACGCCTCCACCGCCAGCTACTTCTTCGCCGCCGCGGCCCTCACCGGCGGCGAGGTGACCGTGCCGGGCCTGGGCCGGGGCGCGCTCCAGGGCGACCTGGGCTTCGTCGAGGTGCTGCGCCGGATGGGCGCGGACGTGCGGATCGGCGCCGACCGCACCACGGTCCGCGGCACGGGCGAACTGCGCGGCCTCACCGTCAACATGCGGGACATCTCCGACACCATGCCCACCCTCGCCGCCATCGCCCCCTTCGCCTCGGGCCCGGTGCGCATCGAGGACGTCGCCAACACCCGGGTGAAGGAGTGCGACCGCCTGGACGCCTGCGCGGAGAACCTCCGCCGGCTGGGCGTCCGCGTGGAGACGGGGCCCGACTGGATCGAGATCCACCCGGGAGCCGTGGAAGGCGCCGGGATCACGACCTACGGCGACCACCGCATCGTCATGTCCTTCGCGGTCACCGGCCTGCGTGTGCCGGGTATTTCGTTCGACGACCCCGGCTGCGTACGCAAGACTTTCCCCGGTTTCCACGAGGAGTTCGGGGCGCTGCGCGCGCGGCTGTGAGGGGCGACGGGTGAGTTTCGAGCTGGCAGGGCCGGTTCTGGAGGGCGCGCTGGTGCGCCTGGAGCCGCTGGAGAGACGGCATGCGCCCGGCCTGGCCGCGGCGGCCGAGGAGAACCGCGACTCGTACGCGTTCACCTGGGTGCCCACGGCCGCCGAGACCGACGCCTACATCGACGCCCAACTCGCCCGCGCCGCCACCGGGATGCTCGCGCCCTACGCCCAGATCTCCCAGGAGACCGGACGCGTGGTCGGCGCCACCTCCTACTGGGAGCCGCGCTCCTGGCGCTCCCCGGACCACCTGGACGCCATCGAGGTCGGCTTCACCTGGCTCGCCGCCTCCGCGCAGTGCACCGGCGTGAACACCGAGGCGAAACTCCTGCTGTTCCGGCACGCCTTCGAGGAGTGGGAGGTGTCCCGCGTCGACCTCAAGACCGACGCCCGCAACAGCCGTTCACGCGCCGCGATCGAGCGCACCGGCGCCCGCTTCGAGGGCGTCCTGCGCAACTGGTCCCGCTCCTGGGCCCCGGGCGAGGAAGGCCGGCTGCGCGACTCCGCGATCTACTCGATCACGGCCGAGGAATGGCCCCGGCGCCGCGCCCATTTGGAGAAACGCCTGTCCGAGCCGCGCTGAGCGGTTCTTCCGGTACGGCCATGAAGACACCGGCGCCAGGGCGGTGCCCGTGGGTGGCTAACAGGGCCTCGCTCACCCCCGTTTGCCGCCCGCCCGTAGTTCCGGGGTGCTCGTGGCGACGTAGGCCACGGCCAGGACGCAGAGGACGCCGCCGGTGATCAGGGCGGTCGCTCCGGAGGACCAGCCGGCGACAAGGCCGCCGCGCAGGTTGCCCAGGTGCGGTCCCGCCTGGCCCACTATCTGCTCGGCCGCCGTCACCCGGCCCAGCAGGGCGTCCGGCGTACGGGTCTGCACGATCGTCGTCCGGGACAGGACCGACACGGAGTCCGCCGCCCCCGCCACCACCAGCAGCCCGAGCCCCGCCCAGGCGCTGCTGGTCAACCCGAACAGAGCGAGCGCCGCGCCCCAGACCGCGGCCCCGCAGAGCATGACCGCGCCGGGCCGGGCCAGCCGGGTCAGCCGGCCGGACAGGGCCGTGGCGGTCACCCCGCCGACGGCGACGGCGGACAGGAACAGGCCCAGGGTGCGCGGACTGCCGCCGAAGCGCTCCTCATTGATCAGTGGGAACAGGCTCATCGGCATCGCCAGCACGGTCGCCGCGAGGTCGGTGATCAGCGCCCCGCGCACCACCCGGTGGCCGCCCAGGAAACGCAGTCCGTCCAGCACGCCGTGCAGCCCCGCCCGCGACGGCTCGCCCTCGGGCGGCAGCCCGGGCAGGCCGAAGGCGCCGTAGAAGGACAGGCCGAAGCTGAGGGCGTCGATCAGGTAGCAGACGCCGATGCCGAACCAGCCCAGGAACAGCCCGCCGAGCGCCGGGCCGAGCAGCATCATCGCCTGGGCGGTGACCTGGTTGAGGGCGAGGCCCGCCGCCACCTGGTCCTCGGGCAGCAGCCTCGGCACGAACACACCCGCCGCCGGTCCGCCGACCGCGCCGAAGCAGGAACCGGCCGCGACCAGGGCCAGGATGCCCGGCACCGGCACGTTCCCGGTGAAGCCCTGCACCGCCAGCAGCAGCGAGCACACCGCCTGCCCCACGGTCGCGACCAGGAAGATCCGGCGCCGGTCCCCGCGGTCCGCCCAGGACCCGGCGAACAGCCCGACGACCACCAGCGGCAGCGCCTGCGCGAGCCCCACCGCTCCGCTCCACATCGCGCTGTGCGTCATGTCCCACACCTGGAACATCACCGTCACCACGGTCATGAAGCTGCCCAGGACGGACGCCGTGCGTCCGATCAGCAGCCGCCGGAAGACGGGGGAGGTGCGCAGGGGCCGTACGTCGAGGAGGGTACGGGCGAGGCTCATGAGGGCATGGCGGAGCGCGGCTGCGCGGGCGGGGTCATGCCCGGGACGCTAACCGGAGGCTCGCGCCCCCGGCCAACGAATTACGCGGAGTCGTTGAGCAGCCGGGCCAGGTGGTCGTGCCCGGCGCCGAGCAGGTCCTCGAGCGGTGCCGCCCCCTCGTACCAGCGCTTCTCGTACTCCCAGCACAGCCAGCCGTCCCAGCCGTGCCGGGAGAGCACCTCGACGCACTCGGCCAGCGGCAGCACCCCGGCGCCCAGCGGCAGCGGGGTGAGGTCCTCGGCGGACGCGATGTCCTTGACCTGGACGTAGCCGAGATGCGGGGCGAGCGCGGCGTACGACTCCGCGGGCTGCTCGCCGCCCAGCCAGGTGTGCATCACGTCCCACAGCGCACCCGCGTGCCGGTGCCCGACCAGGCCCAGCACCCGGATGGCGTCGGCGCCGGTGCGGTGCGAGTCGTGCGTCTCCAGCAGGATCCGTACGCCGACGTCGGCGGCGTACTCGGCGGCGGTGCCGAGCCTGCGGGCGGCCGTCGCGTCGGCGTCCTCGGCGCTCTGCGACTCCTCGGCGCCGGGGAAGACGCGGACGAAACCGGAGCCCAGGTCGCGGGCGAGGTCGAGCAGGCCGTACAGCTCCTGGATCACCGGTTCGTCGGGGCCGGGGGCGGCCACCCGGACGTACCCGGCGATGCCGACGACCTCGATGCCGGCCGCCTTGCACGCGGCCGCCGCCGCGACGCGCTCCTCGGGCCCGAGCCCGGGATGCACCGGTTCCTCGGGATGCGCGCGCAACTCGACGCCGTGATAACCGTGCGCGGACGCGAGCCGCAGCACATCGGCGAGCGGAAGACCGGGGACACCGAGAGTGGAGAACGCCAGCTTCATGCTCGCGACTCTACGCGCCACCCCGACCGCCGGTCAGCGCGGGCACCAGTCAGCGGTGCGGGTCGCGCCGTCACTGCTGGGCGTCCGTCAGGTTCAGGCGCCAGTCCTGGCCCGTGAGGTCCTTGCCGAAGGAGCGGTGGGGTTTTTCCGCCGTCAGGACGAAGCCGTGGCGCTGATAGAGGCGGCGGGCGGCGGCGAGGACGTCGTTGGTCCACAGCACCAGGTCCCGGTAGCCGACCCCGCGCGCGAAGTCGACGACCGCGCCGATCAGCCGGTCCCCGGCACCGAGGCCGCGGGCGTCCGGTTCGACCAGGAGCAGGCGGAGCCGGGCGGTGGCCGGCGCCTCGTCCCGTACGCACATCACGCACCCGACCGGACGCCCGTCCAGCTCGGCGATCCACACCCGCTCCAGGTGCGGGTCGTGGTCCTCGGCGAAGTCCGCGACGATCCGCGCGACCAGCCCCTCGTAGTCGGTGTTCCAGCCGAACTCCGCTGCGTACAGCGCGGCGTTGCGCTGCACGATCCAGCCGAGGTCGCCCGCGACCGGTTCGCGCAGCACGATGTCCTCGCCGCGCGGCGGGCGGCCCGCGGAGAGGATCTCGCGGATCGTGCGCATCGCCTCGGCGAGCCGGGCCCGGTCGGCGGCCGGCACCGCCGACAGCAGCGAACCGACGGCCTGGTCCGACCGCTCGGCGAGCAGGGCGGCGGTCTCCCGCCCCTGGGCGGTGAGCGTGATCCGGCGGCGCCGGGGATCCTGCGCGGAGGGTGCCCGCTCGACCAGACCGTCCTGCTCGAACCGGGTCAGGATGCGGCTCAGGTACCCCGAGTCCAGGGACAGTTCGCCGCGCAGGTCGGCGGCGTCGGTCCGCGGGGAGTGCGCGAGCTCGTACAGCACGCGGGCCTCGGTGAGGGTGTACGGGGCGTGCAGATGGCGGCGGTGGTCGAGGGCGCCGATGACGTTCGTGTAGAAGCGGTTGAAGGCGCGGATGTCCTGGACGGTCATGCTCGGCCCGCTCTCCCCTGCGCGACGCAGATGTCTGAACGCGGATCTCTGACTCAGTCAGAGATGTCTACGGGTCGAGACTAAAACCCCCGCGCCCTCCCGGCTACCCCTCGCCGGGGCGGACCCCGGAAGGCATCGCCCCGGCCGGGATCTCCGACCAGGCGGGCAGGAACCGCTCCCGGTAGTGGGCGTCGAGCCGGGCCCGCACCTGCCCCGGGTCGAGGTCGTCGTAGGAGAAGGTGAGCCTGCCGGAGCCGCCGGTCAGCAGGTCCAGCGAGTCCTCACGGGCGTTGAAGGCGATCTCGAGCCCGCCGATCGACCCGTACTCGGCGGGGAACCACAGCTCGATCTCCTGCGAGAAGCCGACCCGTGAGGCCACCGCCGAGCCGGGCGTGCCCTTCTTCAGCTCGGCCTCGTCGAAGCGGAACCCGAGGTCGGCGTAGGCCTGGAGGACGACGTCCTGCGGCGCGAGGGCGTGCACGGAGAACTCGTCGAAGTCACCCCGGTCCACGGAGTTGTCGATCGCCAGCTCCGTCCGCACGGCCACCCGGGCGCCCTTGAGCCTGCGCCCGCCGAGGACATGGGTCAGCGGCATCTCCCAGGGCAGCTCGAAGTCGACGTCCCTGACGCGTTCCTTGCCCGCGGCGAGGGCGAACGGCCCCTCCTCGGTCCAGCTGAGGATCACCCCCGGGTTCGCCCACCCGGTCTCGTCCGGCTCGCTGTCCTCGAACCGTCCGACGACGTCCAGTTTCAGCCGCTCGACGAGCACGTCGGCGCCGCCGCGCAGGGTGACCACAACGGTCAGCTTCTCCCCGGGCCGCACCGCCTCCCGGTCCAGCACAGTCTCCACCTGCGGCGCGTTGATCCCGAGCGCACTGAGAAATGTACGGAACGCCATCCTGTGACCCCTCCCCTGAATGATCTGTCCCGCGCACTGCAGGCAGCGGAACCGGCCATTCGATAGCTGATCACCGACCTCAGTTCCGTGGCACGCCCGAAGCCCCCCGACCTCAGTTCCGCGGCACCCCCGTCGACCCCCGGACCATCAGTTCGCCCCTGATCGTGGCGATGCCCCCGGGCGGCTCCTCCTCGCGGCCCATCGCGATCCGCCCGGCCCGCGCCCCCGCCTCCGACAGCGGCAGGCGCACCGTCGTCAGGGAGGGCACCGCGTCGATGCTGAACGGCAGGTCGTCGAAGCCGGCGACGGAGACGTCCTCCGGGATCCGCAGCCCCGACTCCCGCACGGCCGCGCAGGCGCCGAGCGCGACGGAGTCGTTCGCGGCGACCACCGCCGTCAGGGTCGGGTCGCGGCGCAGGAGCTCCAGCGTGGCCTCGTAACCGGAGCGGCGGTCGTAGCGGCCGTGGACGGTCCGGCGGGGGTCGTCCTCGATGCCGTGCGCCTCCAGCGCGGCCCGGTGTCCCTCCAGGCGGTGCCGGGTCGTGGTGCGCTCCTCGGGGCCCGCGATGTAACCGAGGCGGCGGTGGCCGAGGCCGATCAGATGCTCGGTGAGTTCCCGGCCGCCCCCGCGGTTCTCGAAGGTCAGCGCGATCGCCCCGGTGTCCGGCGCCGGCGGCCGCCCGCACAGCACCACCCGGGTGCCCGCCTCCGCCAGCTTGCGCAGCTTGGTCGAGACCGCCGCCACGTGGGGGGCGTTCTCCACGGCCCCGCCGGTCAGCACCACGGCCGCCGCCCGCTGCCGCTGGAGCAGGGTCAGATAGGTCAGTTCGCGCTCCGGTGAGCCCCCGGTGTTGCAGACCACGGCCAGCCGCTCGCCGCCGGCGCGCCCGCCGGGGCCGCCGATCTCCGCCTGGATCGCGCTCGCCATGATCCCGAAGAAGGGGTCGGCGATGTCGTTGACGAGGATGCCGACCAGGTCGGACGTGGCGGCGGCCAGCGCGCTCGCCGGACCGTTCAGCACGTAGTCCAGCTCGTCCACGGCGCGCAGCACCCGCTCCCGGGTGGACGCGGCGACGGGGTAGTTCCCGTTCAGCACGCGCGACACCGTCGCGGGGGAGACCTGCGCGCGGGCCGCCACGTCCGCCAGGGTCACCGTCATCTCGTCGTCCTCCGGTCGCGCATCTCTCGTACCGCCTCGTACGTCGTACGTGCTCCTAGACAGGCCCCCGGCGCATACGGTTCCGGGGCCGCCGACCAGACCATACGGCCGGGCACCCGGTTGGTTCGCCCCTCGAACGACTCATCCCCATCACGGTCTTGTACAGACCACTGGTCAGAGGCTAGCTTCAGTCCATATAGAAAGCGCTTGCTGCGCCGGTGGGGCGTCAGCGGACGAAGGGAATGACGTGACACGCAAAACGGTGCGTATCGCCATGAACGGCGTGACCGGGCGTATGGGCTACCGCCAGCACCTCGTCCGCTCCGTCCTCGCCCTGCGCGAACAGGGCGGCCTCGACCTCGGCGACGGCACCGTGCTGTGGCCGGAGCCGGTCCTGGTGGGCCGCCGCGAGCACGCGCTCAGGACGCTGGCCGACCGCCACGGCCTGGAGCACATCTCCACGGACCTCGACGCGGTCCTCGCCGACCCGGCCGTGGACATCTACTTCGACGCCCAGGTCACCTCCGCCCGTGAGGAGGCGATCAGGAAGGCGATCGCCGCGGGCAAGCACATCTACACCGAGAAGCCCACCGCCACCGGTCTCGAGGGCGCCCTGGAACTGGCCCGGCTGGCCCGCGCGAAGGGCATCAAGCACGGCGTGGTCCAGGACAAGCTCTTCCTCCCGGGCCTGCTCAAGCTCAAGCGCCTCATCGACGGCGGCTTCTTCGGCCGGATCCTGTCCGTGCGCGGCGAGTTCGGCTACTGGGTCTTCGAGGGCGACTGGCAGTCCGCCCAGCGCCCCTCCTGGAACTACCGCGCGGAGGACGGCGGCGGCATCGTCGTCGACATGTTCCCGCACTGGGAGTACGTGCTGCACGAGCTGTTCGGCCGGGTGAAGTCCGTCCAGGCGCTCACCGCCACCCACATCCCGCAGCGCTGGGACGAGAACGGCAAGCCCTACGACGCCACCGCCGACGACGCCGCCTACGGCATCTTCGAGCTCGACGGCGGTGCCGTCGCCCAGATCAACTCCTCCTGGGCGGTGCGGGTCAACCGCGACGAACTGGTGGAGTTCCAGGTCGACGGCACGGAGGGCTCGGCGGTCGCGGGGCTGCGCACCTGCCGCGCACAGCACCGCTCGGCCACCCCCAAGCCCGTCTGGAACCCCGACATCCCGGCCACCGAGGTCTTCCGCGACCAGTGGCAGGAGGTGCCGGACAACGCCGAGTTCGACAACGGCTTCAAGGCGCAGTGGGAGCTCTTCCTGCGGCACGTCTACGCCGACGCCCCCTACCACTGGGACCTCCTGGCCGGCGCCCGCGGCGTCCAGCTCGCCGAGCTGGGCCTGAAGTCGTCGGCCGAGGGCCGCCGCCTCGACGTACCGGAGATCGCGCTGTGACCATCCGACTCCCGGACTCCCACGGGTCCTTGAGGACGTACGAGCCCCGGCGGGAGCCCGTCGCCGTCACCCCGGGCGCGGCCTTCACCTCTCGTACGGTGTTCTCCGCGGCCCATGTCGTCGCCGATCCGTTCGCCGACGTCAGCCCCGACTCGCCGGCCGCCGTCGACTGGGACGCCACGCTCGCCTTCCGCCGGCATCTGTGGTCCCACGGGCTCGGTGTCGCCGAGGCCATGGACACCGCGCAGCGCGGGATGGGCCTGGACTGGGCGGGCGCGGCGGAGCTGATCCGGCGCAGCGCGGCCGAGGCCCGCGCGGCCGGCGGACGCATCGCCTGCGGGGTCGGCACCGACCAGCTCGCCGCGGGCACCCTCGAAGAGGTCCGCGCCGCCTACGAGGAACAGCTCGCCGTGGTCGAGGAGTCAGGCGCGCAGACGATCCTCATGGCGTCCCGGGCGCTGGCGGCCGCCGCCCGCGGCCCCGAGGACTACCTGGAGGTCTACGGCCATCTCCTGCGCCAGTCCGCAGAACCCGTGATCCTGCACTGGCTCGGCCCCATGTTCGACCCGGCGCTGGAGGGCTACTGGGGCTCCGCGGACCTGGACGCGGCCACCGACACCTTCCTGGAGGTCATCGCCGCCCACCCCGACAAGGTCGACGGCATCAAGGTCTCCCTGCTGGACGCGCAGCGCGAGATCGACCTGCGCCGGCGGCTCCCGCACGGCGTGCGCTGCTACACCGGCGACGACTTCAACTACCCGGAGCTGATCGCCGGGGACGAGAAGGGCTTCAGCCACGCCCTGCTCGGCATCTTCGATCCGCTGGGCCCGCTGGCGGCGGAGGCGGTCCGGGTGCTGGACACGGGGGATGCCAAGGGCTTCCGGGAACTCCTCGACCCGACCGTCGAGCTGTCCCGCCACCTCTTCCAGCCGCCGACCCGCTTCTACAAGACCGGCGTGGTTTTCCTGGCCTGGCTCGCGGGCCACCAGGCTCACTTCACGATGGTCGGCGGCCTGCAGTCGGCCCGCTCGCTCCCGCACCTCGCCCGCGCCTACGAACTCGCCGACGGCCTGGGCCTGTTCCCGGACCCGGAACGTGCCGAGGAACGGATGCGGAACCTGTTGTCGACGTACGGGGTGAACCAGTGACGGACCTGGCGCGTTTCTCCATCAACCAGATGACGGTCAAGCAGCTGTCGATGCCGGAACTGGTCGAGACGTGCGGACAGTTGGGCGTCGTCAACGTCGGCCTGTGGCGGGAGCCCGTCCAGGCGTACGGCCTGGAGGCGACGGCCAAGGCGGTCCGGGACGCGGGGCTGACGGTCACCACCCTGTGCCGCGGCGGGTTCCTCACCGCGATCGACGCGCCGGAGCGGGCCAGGGCGCTGGACGACAACCGGCGGGCCGTCGAGGAGGCGGCCACCCTGGGCACGGACACCCTCGTCCTGGTCTCGGGCGGTCTCCCGGCGGGCTCGAAGGACCTGCGCGGCGCGCGGGAGCGGATCGCCGACGCGCTGGCGGTCCTGGGCCCGTACGCCGAGGACCACGGGGTACGGCTGGCCATCGAACCGCTGCACCCGATGTACGCCGCCGACCGCTGCGTGGTCTCCACCCTCGCCCAGGCCCTGGACCTCGCCGAACGCTTCCCCGCCCACCAGGTCGGCGTCACGGTGGACACGTACCACATCTGGTGGGACGACGACGCGCCCGCGCAGATCGCCCGGGCGGGCGCGGGCGGGCGGATCCACACCTTCCAGCTCGCCGACTGGACCACGCCGCTGCCCGAGGGCGTGCTCACCGGCCGCGGGCAGATCGGCGACGGCTCGGTCGACATGCGGGAGTGGCAGGGGTACGTGGAGGCCGCCGGCTACACCGGCGCCATCGAGGTGGAGCTCTTCAACGACGGACTGTGGGCGCGGGACGGCCGGGAGGTGCTGGCGGAGACCGCGGCGCGCTTCGTGGCGCACACGGGTTAGCACACGCGGGCGCGGGGAGCTCGCCCGGTGGGCAGGCCCCGCGCTTCCGCCGCCCTGATCACCTGTCTCAGGCGAATCTCATCTTCTGGGTGAGCAGCGCGTCGGCCGTCGCGGTGCGCGCGTAGAGCACCCAGCGTCCGGCGTATCCGCTCCACCGGAGCCGACCGTACGGCGGCCAGCTCCTCGGCGAGGGCCGGGTCCGGGCCGGGCGGCGCCGGGTTGAGGAAATCGGGGACATAGCCGTCGGCCGGTACCAGCTCGGCGAGCCGTTCCAGACCCGCCGCCGCCACCCGCGGACGTACCTGTTCGACCCACGGGCGATGCGCCGGGTGCGGGCGCCCCGCGCGGAGCAGCCGGAAGCTCGTCGCGACCTCCCACAGCGGCGAGACGGCGAACCGCAGACGCGCCAAGTCCCCGTTGGGTAACTCGAGTTCGGCCTCCATGACCACGACCCCCCACCGGATTCGGCCACGGCTGAAACACTGGCGGCGAGCTCAGCGGCGGAGCGATCCTTTCCGGCAGGACTTGGCGAGAAGGCGAGAGGGATCGAGCGTGCCGGAGGGGTCCCGCGGGCGGGCCTGACCCGCCCCTGCCGGGTGTGGCCGAACCGCTTTACCACCTGCGCACCGTTATGGGACGCTCGGAGCCCTTGGGGGCGGGAGCGGGGATGCGGCAGACGGTCGCTGAGGTCGGGGCTCTGGTGCGGAGCCTGGGAATGGCCGCAGGGCTGCCGTCGGCGGCGCGGGCCGCGTACCGCTCGTTACCGGTGCTCGTGCGGAGCTACGAGCGGGTCGTCGCGCCGCTCGTCGCCGAGAGCCTGCCCGATCCGCGCGAACGCGCCCGTGTCGACAACTCGTTGCGCGTCATGAGCGTGAAGTTCGGCCTGGCCATGCTCGGTTACGCCCGGCTGACCGGGCACCGGCTGCAACCCGACGTGGCCGTCCTCGCCGGTGCCGTCACCCGGCTCTACGACGACCTCATCGACGGGGACGCCGACCGTGACCCGGCCGTCGGCGACCGGCTCGGCGAACTCCTGGGCAACCGCCCCTTCGTCCCGGGCACCCCGGCGGAGCTACTGCTCGGGCGGCTGGTGTACGCGATCGAGCGGAACCTCGCCCACCGGCCCGACGCGTCCGTGTTCATGGCACTGGTCTCGCTGCACGAGTACCAGGTCCTCTCCCGCCGCCAGCGCGAACCCGGCGTGCCCCTCGACGTCCTGGAGAAGATCACCCGAGGCAAGGGCGCCGCCGCCCATCTGATCCTGTGCGGCCTGGTCAAGCCCCGGCTCGGACCGGCCGAGCGGAACCTGGTCATGGACCTCGGCGAGATCCTCCAGTCGCTCGACGACTACCTGGACGTCCAGTTCGACCGGGAGCACGGCGTCACCACCCTGGTGTCGTGCGGCGCGCTCACCCTGCCCGGCATCGCCCGGCGCCTGCGGGCCATCCGGCCCCGGCTGGCGGCCGTCCACGGCGGCCCGGCCGCCCGGCCGTACTGCGGGATGCTGTACTTCCTGCTGCTCCAGGCCTGGGTGAGCCGCAGGCTCCCGGCGCTGGGGCGGCTGGCCCGGCGGCCCGCCCGCCGCTCGGCCGTCCTGGCGTTCCTGTCCCGGGGCGAGGACGCCCTGCCGGCGGCCGGGGCGGAGCCGCCGCCATGAACCGCGACCGGCACACCCTCGCCGTCCACGCCGTGCTGGCCGTCATCGTGGTGGCCACCGTCGTGGTGGTGGGGTTCGGGCTGCGGGACGGCGGCCCGGAACCCATCGAGCTGTGGTTCGCCTTCGTCGGCGTCGTGCTGCCCGTCGCCGGGCTCGCCCTCGACGCGCTGCGCAGCGGCCGCCGGCCCGACGTCACCGCCGAGGAGGCCGCGTCCGCGCTGGCCCGCAAGGTGACCAGGCAGTGGCTGCGGGAGAGCCGTTACCGCGAGCTGTACGAGGAGCGCCGGATGGCCGTGCGCTGGCGGCGCGAACCCGGCTCCGAACGCGCCTCCCAGCTGTCCGCCGAACTCGGCGAGGAGGGCGTGCTCGACGAGCTGACCGGCGCCTTCGTCCGGCACGCCCGCGCCGGGCACCTGTCCCGGCTGGTGGTCACGGGCGAGCCCGGCGCCGGCAAGACCGCCCTGTGCGTCCTGCTCACCCTGGAACCCGCCCAGCCCGACGTCGTCCCGGTCCTCTTCCAGCTCTCCTCCTGGGACCGCACCCGTTCGCTGACCGACTGGATGACGGACGAACTCGCCCTGCACTACCCGACCGTCGGCGAGCGGACCAAGGACCGCAAGATCGCCGAGGAACTCCTGGGCTTCCACGTACTGCCCGTCCTCGACGGCCTGGACGAGGCGTCCGACCGCGCCGCCGCCCTGCACGCCGTCCAGACCGACCTGGTCGGCCGCTCCTACGTCCTGACCTGCCGGGCCGCCGAGTTCGCGGACCTGGAACCGGCACGGGTGCTGCGCGACACGCTGTTCGTACGCCTTCAGCCGCTGCGCGCCGACGAGGCCGGGGGAGTGCTGGAGCGCGCCGGGGGCGCGGAACGGGGGCCGCTGCTGGCCACGCTCGGCGCGCGCCCGGACGGGCCCGTGGCGCGGGCGCTGGAGACACCGTTCATGCTGTCGCTGGCCGTGGCGCTCGGCGGCTCGCTCCCCGCGGACCTGCTGGCCGCCGACGACTCCGGGGCCGAGGAGCGGATCAAGCGGTACCTGCTGAACAACTTCGTCACCGAGACCTACCGGCGCCTCCCGGGCCCCTTCGACGTCGAGGACGCCCGGCGCTGGCTCGGCTTCCTGGCCCGGCAGGCCGAACCGGGCACCCACCGGTTCGCCTGGTGGCAGCTGCACCGCTCGGTGCCGCGCGGACTGTTCCTCACCGTGGCCCTGGCCAACGCCGCGCTCGCCTGCTCGGCCGCCGCCGCCCTCCTCTTCGCCCTCTTCGAACGCCCCTGGCTCGGCCTGTGGATCGGCCTCGGCGCCGCCGTGATCGGCGCGCTCGTCGTGGAGCTGGTCCCGCAGGACGACCCGCGCCGCGCCAAGCCCCGGCTGCGTTCGGTACGGCCGCCCAGCCGCCACGCCCTGCAACGCGTCCTGGGGTTCGGGGTGATGGGCGGCGCGGCCTGCGCGGTGATCGTCGCCTTCCTCTACGAGCGCCCCGTGCACATCGCGATCGGCGGGCTGCTCAGCGCCCTCACCTTCGCCGCCGCCCGCTACTTCAGCGAGCCGAGCGATCCCCTGGAGGCGGTGACCCCGGTCGGCCTGCTGCGCTCCGACCGCGTCGCCATCCGGTACGCCTGGCTCACCGGCGCCGTCCCGGGCGCGCTGACCGGGGCCTACCTCGGCGCGGCGCTCAAGGAGGGTCACCGGACCCCGCAACTGGACGACGTCACCCTCATCGACGAACTGCCCCGGGCGGCCGAGGCGTTGCTGGGCGCGGTCTCCGGGGCGCTGCTCAGCTCCGTCGGCCTCGGCATGATGGCGCTCGGTTCCAGCGCGTGGGGCCGCTTCCTGCCCTCACGCGTGTGGCTCGCGCTCCGCGGACACACCCCGCGCCGGCTCATCCGGTTCGCCGAGGACGCCCGGGAGCGCGGGGTGCTGCGGCAGGTCAACGGCTACTACGAGTTCCGCCACGCCCTCCTCCACCGCCACCTATCCGAAACCACCGCCCCGTCCCGCTCCCCGTCCCCGGCGACGACCACCAGAACCGGCCCGGACAGCTTCCGGTAGGCCCAGCGCAGGCGGCCACCCGCACCGTCCGGCCGTACCGTCAGCTCCCGCGACGCCCTGCCGCACCCTCACCTAGCCGAGACCGCCGGCCCCGCCGCCCCCGCCCGCTCCCCAACACCTGCCGCCACCACCAGAACCGGCCCGGACAGTGCCCAGTAAGCCCGCCGTGCCGGTCGGCGTCCGGGTTCCGGGAGTGGCAGATAGCGCGCCTGCGGGAAGCTGACCCGGGCGGGCGCGCCGTCCGGCCGTACCGTCAGCAGCTCCAGCTCGGCCAGCTCCCGGCGCACCTCGGCGACCGCCGACACCCGCTCCCGCGTCGCACAGACGAACTCCAGGGTGGCCCGCGCATGCGTGCCCGCGGCCCGCTCCCGGGCCCGCCGGTCCAGCAGCCGCCCCACCTGGTCGCCGTTCGTCAGGTCGTACACCCGGGCCAGGCCCGGCGTCTCGTCGTAGCGGACGGAGCAGCGCAGCACCGGGAACTCGTGGCGGCGCAGGGCGGCGGTCCGCTCGGCAAGCCAGCGCGGCTCGTACCGCTGCTGACGGCGCTCGAAGACCATCAGCAAAACTGCTCTCGTCAGCACCAGCAGCCCCAGCAGGGCCGCACCGCCCAGTGCCGCCGTCCGCACGGCCGGCATCAGCAGTCCGATCAGGGTCACGGCCGGCGGCAGCACCGCCCACGCCACCGTGACCCGCTGCGCCCGCGCGAACTCCGGCCCGGTCAGACCGGTGGCCCGGCACCGCAGCAGATGGGGGAACCGCTGCAACGGCGCGAGTGCGACGGGCACTTCGGGCCGCAGCAGTCCGGGTTCGTCGCTCATCGCCGTACCCGCCTGCCCTCTGTCGACGCCTTGTGCCGACGGGTACCCGGTGACGCCACCGGCACGCCGCCCCACCGCTCGCGCCGAGGGCCGAATAAATTCTCGGAAAGCCGTACAACCCTTTCCAGGGGACGTGGGTCGTACTGGGTGTCGGAACTTCTTGGAGGGGGATCTGGGGGGATCGCGGGGGGTTCTGACACGGAGGGGGAGAGCGCGAGGGGGCCAGGTCGACGGACCGGGCCCCCTCGAAGCATGTACGGCTCACTCCTCGCGCGCGCCCTCTCCCAGGGCCTCGACCTCCGCCGCCGTCGGAAAGGACGCCTGCGCGCCCTCCCGGGTGACCGCCACCGCGCCCACCCGGGCCGCGTAGGCCGCCGCCCGCACCGGCCCGGCGCCCGAGCCGAGCCGGTAGGCCAGCGCCGCCGTGAAGGCGTCCCCGGCGCCGGTGGTGTCCACGGCCGCCACCCGCACGGACGGCACCCGTGCCACGCCCTCGGCGGACGCCACCAGCGCCCCCCGCGCCCCCAGCGTCACGACCACCGAACGGGGTCCCTTCGCCAGCAGGAGCCGCGCCCAGTCCTCGGGCTGCTCCCCGGCACGGGCGTCCCCGAGGATCACCTTCGCCTCGTGCTCGTTGACGATCAGCGGATCGCACGCGGCGAGCACCTCCGGCGGCAGTGGCCGCGGCGGCGAGGGGTTCAGCACGAACCGGCTGCCCGCCGCGAGATTCCGTACGACCTCCTCGACCGTCTCCAACGGGATCTCCAACTGCGCGGAGACCACCCGCGAGGCCCGGATCAGGCGCGCGGCGGCCCGTACGTCCTCGGGCGTCAGACGGGCGTTGGCACCCGGCGAGACCACGATGCTGTTGTCCCCGGACGGGTCCACGGTGATCAGAGCGACCCCGGTCGGCGCGCCGCCGACCAGCACGCCCGCCGTGTCCACCCCGGCCCGCCGCTGCGAGTCGAGCAGCAGCCGGCCGTGCGCGTCGTCGCCGACCCGGGCCAGCAGGGCCGTACGCGCCCCGAGCCGGGCCGCCGCCACCGCCTGGTTCGCGCCCTTGCCGCCCGGGTGGACGGCGAGATCGGAGCCGAGCACCGTCTCACCGGCACCGGGCCGCCGCTCCACGCCGATCACCAGGTCGGCGTTGGCGGATCCGACGACCAGGAGGTCGTAGGCGTCCATGAAATGTCTCCCGTGTCCGTCCGTTACGGCTGTCCGCCCGGGCGATTCTGCCGAACTCCGCGGCGCCCGGAAGGGCACCCGGGCCGCGCCGGTGCCACGCTGGAACTGCGGGGTCGTTCTCCTCAAGGGCCCGCGGCCCGGAGCGGAGGAACCATGACGGCGACGACACGCGACGAGGTGCCCGTCTTCCTGGAAGGCGGTGGCGTGGAACTGCGCACCGAACCGATCGGCGGCGGCATGTCCGTCGGCTATGTGCGCCTGCCCGAGGGCACGGACATGGGCCCGGCGATGAAGGGCCTGCCCGGCGACGCCTGCCAGTGCCCGCACTGGGGCCTGGTGCTGAAGGGCCGGCTGCGGATGGTCACCCCGCTCGGCGAGGAGGTCTACGAGGAGGGCCAGGCCTACTACTGGGGCCCCGGGCACGTCCCGGTCGCCCTGGAGGACTGCGAGTTCGTGGAGTTCTCCCCGACCGAGGAGTTCCGCAAGGTCCTCGACCATGTGAAGGCACAGTCCGGCTGAGCTGTCAGTGCCGGACGGTAGCGTCGGATCATGTCCAGTCCGGCGGTGGTAGAAGGCGTGCTCGAACGCATCACGTACGCCAACGAGGAGAACGGCTACACGGTCGCCCGGGTCGACACCGGCCGCGGCGGCGGCGACCTCCTCACGGTCGTCGGCGCGCTGCTCGGCGCCCAGGTCGGCGAGTCCCTGCGGATGGAGGGCCGTTGGGGCAGCCATCCCCAGTACGGCAAGCAGTTCACCGTCGACAACTACACCACCGTGCTGCCGGCCACCGTCCAGGGCATCCGCCGCTATCTGGGATCGGGGCTGGTCAAGGGCATCGGCCCGGTCTTCGCCGACCGCATCACCCAGCACTTCGGCCTGGACACCCTGAGGATCATCGAGGAGGAGCCCAAGCGGCTCATCGAGGTCCCCGGCCTCGGCCCCAAGCGGACCAAGAAGATCGCCGACGCCTGGGAGGAACAGAAGGCGATCAAGGAGGTCATGCTCTTCCTCCAGACCGTCGAGGTCTCCACCTCCATCGCGGTGCGCATCTACAAGAAGTACGGCGACGCCTCCATCTCGGTGGTGAAGAACCACCCCTACCGGCTCGCCGCCGACGTCTGGGGCATCGGCTTCCTCACCGCCGACAAGATCGCCCAGTCCGTCGGCATCCCGCACGACAGCCCCGAGCGGGTCAAGGCGGGCCTGCAGTACGCCCTGTCCCAGTCCAGTGACCAGGGGCACTGCTATCTCCCCGAGGAGCGGCTGATCGCCGACGCGGTGAAGCTGCTGCAGGTCGACACCGGTCTGGTCATCGAGTGCCTCGCGGAGCTGGCGGCACCGGACGAGGAATCGGGGGAGGAGCCCGGCGTCGTACGGGAGAAGGTGCCCGCACCGGACGGCGGCGACCCCGTCACCGCCGTCTACCTCGTCCCCTTCCACCGCGCCGAGCTCTCCCTCGCCGGACAGCTGCTGCGCCTGCTGCGCACCGACGCCGACCGCATGCCCGGCTTCCGGGACGTGGCCTGGGACAAGGCGCTGGCCTGGCTGAAGGGCCGTACGGGCGCCGAGCTCGCGCCCGAGCAGGAGGCCGCCGTCAAGCTGGCGCTGACCGAGAAGGTCGCCGTGCTGACCGGCGGGCCGGGCTGCGGCAAGTCGTTCACCGTCCGGTCGGTCGTGGAGCTGGCCCGCGCCAAGAAGGCGAAGGTCGTCCTCGCCGCCCCCACGGGGCGTGCCGCCAAACGCCTGGCCGAGCTCACCGGCGCCGAGGCCTCCACCGTGCACCGGCTGCTGGAGCTGAAGCCCGGCGGGGACGCGGCCTACGACCGGGACCGCCCGCTCGACGCCGACCTGGTGGTGGTCGACGAGGCGTCCATGCTGGACCTGCTGCTCGCCAACAAGCTGGTCAAGGCGGTCGCGCCGGGTGCTCATCTGCTGTTCGTCGGGGACGTGGACCAGCTGCCCAGCGTCGGGGCGGGGGAGGTCCTGCGGGACCTGCTCGCCGACGGCGGCCCGGTCCCCGCCGTCCGCCTCACCCGGGTCTTCCGCCAGGCCCAGCAGTCCGGGGTGGTCACCAACGCGCACCGCATCAACTCCGGGCAGCACCCCCTCACCGACGGCCTGAAGGACTTCTTCCTCTTCGTCGAGGACGACACCGAGGAAGTCGGCCGGCTTACCGTGGACGTGGCGGCCCGCCGGATTCCGGCCAAATTCGGGCTCGACCCGCGCCGGGACATCCAGGTGCTCGCCCCCATGCACCGCGGCCCCGCCGGCGCCGGCACCCTCAACGGCCTGCTCCAGCAGGCCATCACCCCCGGCCGCCCCGACCTGCCGGAGAAGCGGTTCGGCGGCCGGGTCTTCCGGGTCGGCGACAAGGTCACCCAGATTCGCAACAATTACGACAAGGGCGCGAACGGCGTCTTCAACGGCACCGTGGGTGTGGTCACCTCGCTCGACCCGGTCGACCAGCGCCTGACGGTGCGGACGGACGAGGACGAGGAGGTGTCGTACGAGTTCGACGAGCTGGACGAGTTGGCGCACGCGTACGCGGTGACGATCCACCGCTCCCAGGGCAGCGAGTACCCGGCGGTGGTGATCCCGGTCACCACGAGCGCGTGGATGATGCTCCAGCGCAATCTGCTCTACACCGCCGTCACCCGGGCCAAGAAGCTGGTCGTGCTCGTCGGCTCGCGCAAGGCCATCGGGCAGGCGGTGCGCACGGTCTCGGCCGGACGGCGCTGCACGGCGCTGGACTTCAGGCTCGCACCACGCGCACTGGAGCGGTGAGTGCCAGGCTCTCAGCGCGCTCCGGGGAGAGGTGAGTGAAATTTGATCGATCAAACGAGTCGTAAACGTCACACAGCTCTTCCGGATGCCGGTGCGGAGGGGCAGGATGAGCAAGTTGGCGGCACTGAGTGCCGCCAATAAGCCCAATGGTCGACCCCGAGTGCACTCTCATGCGCCAAATGGGGGATGGTAGAGACAGTCAGGGCAACCTCGAAGAAGAGGCACAACGTCGGTGAGGGAAGACGTGAGCGACAACTCTGTAGTACTGCGGTACGGCGACGGCGAGTACACCTACCCGGTGATCGACAGCACCGTCGGCGACAAGGGCTTCGACATCGGCAAGCTCCGCGCCCAGACCGGTCTGGTGACCCTGGACAGCGGCTACGGCAACACGGCCGCTTATAAATCCGCCATCACCTACCTCGACGGCGAGCAGGGCATCCTCCGGTACCGCGGCTACCCGATCGAGCAGCTGGCCGAGCGCTCCACGTTCCTGGAGGTCGCCTACCTGCTGATCAACGGTGAGCTGCCCACCGTCGACGAGCTGAGCACGTTCAAGAACGACATCACCCAGCACACCCTGCTGCACGAGGACGTCAAGAACTTCTACCGGGGCTTCCCCCGCGACGCCCACCCGATGGCGATGCTGTCGTCGGTCGTCTCCGCGCTGTCGACCTTCTACCAGGACAGCCACAATCCCTTCGACGAGAAGCAGCGCAACCTCTCCACGATCAGGCTGCTCGCCAAGCTTCCGACGATCGCGGCCTACGCGTACAAGAAGTCGATCGGCCACCCCTTCGTCTACCCGCGCAACGACCTGGGCTACGTCGAGAACTTCCTGCGGATGACCTTCTCGGTCCCCGCGCAGGAGTTCGAGCTCGACCCCGTCGTCGTCGCCGCCCTCGACAAGCTGCTGATCCTGCACGCGGACCACGAGCAGAACTGCTCGACCTCCACGGTCCGTCTGGTGGGCTCCTCGCAGGCGAACATGTTCGCCTCGATCTCGGCCGGCATCAGCGCCCTGTGGGGCCCGCTGCACGGTGGCGCCAACCAGTCCGTGCTGGAGATGCTGGAGGGCATCCAGGCCTCCGGCGGTGACGTCGACTCCTTCATCCGCAAGGTGAAGAACAAGGAGGACGGCGTCCGGCTGATGGGCTTCGGCCACCGGGTCTACAAGAACTTCGACCCGCGCGCCAAGATCATCAAGGCTGCCGCGCACGACGTCCTCTCGGCCCTCGGCAAGTCCGACGAGCTGCTGGACATCGCGCTCAAGCTGGAGGAGCACGCGCTCTCCGACGACTACTTCGTCTCGCGCAGCCTCTACCCGAACGTCGACTTCTACACCGGCCTGATCTACCGGGCCATGGGCTTCCCGACCGAGATGTTCACGGTCCTGTTCGCCCTCGGCCGCCTCCCGGGCTGGATCGCCCAGTGGCACGAGATGATCAAGGAGCCGGGCTCCCGCATCGGCCGCCCGCGCCAGATCTACACGGGCGTCGTGGAGCGGGACTTCGTCCCGGTCGAGGAGCGCTGACACCTGCCGGTCGGGGGCGCCGCTTCGGTGGCGCCGCCATGGTGCTGTTCGCTTCGTGGCGCGGTTGCCGGTCTTGTCGCCCTGCCGGGGGTCCGGGGGTTGTCCCCGGGTGAGCACGGCACGGGCGTCGTGGAGCGGGACTTCGTCCCGGTCGAGGAGCGCTGACACCTGCCGGTCGGTGGCGCCGCTACGGTGGCGCCGCCATGGTGCTGTTCGCTTCGTGGCGCGGTTGCGGGTCTTGTCGCCCTGCCGGGGGTCCGGGGGTTGTCTCCCGGGTGAGCACGGCACGGGCGTGGTGGAGCGGGACTTCGTCCCGGTCGAGGAGCGCTGACACCTGCCGGTCGGGGGCGCCGTCACGGCGGCGCCCTGCACGGGCGTGGTTCGTTCCGTCCCGGTGTTGCCCTGCCGGGGGTCGACCCGGTGTTGTTGCTCTGCGCGGTGAACGCCGTAGGTGTTCCGGCCGTAATACCAAGAAGAAGGCGCCCTGGCGCCGGTCCCCCCACGGGCCGACGTCCAGGGCGCCTTCCCATGTCCCGGTGCGGATTCCCCCCACGGGATCCGGCCGGGCGTCTGTGAGGACAGCGCCTGAATCGCTGTTGTTCGGTACTGCGTTGAGCAGAACGGGCGGAGTCCGCCGTACTACTCGGTGTGCGGTCTGCCGGGACAACGCACCCGGGAGGGCCGCTCAAAGCTCCCCGGTGTGCGTGCCCCGGCAACGCATCTCTGAGGAAGTCCCCCAAGACATCCCCAGACGCCAGTCCACGCCCCCCAAGACGCTTCCTGACATCGCCAACTTAGACCTTCGAACCCCTTCGATGGTTACGTTCGCGTCACTGTGATCTGCGTCTCTTGCAAATGTCCGTTAGATACGCAAGAGCCCCGATCCACCGAACGGGTCCAAGCGTAAGGATGCTGCGCGAGCCTTGTGAAGAGCTTATGTGAGGCTCGCGCAGGACTCCAGAGGCGCCCCTACCGGAAAGTGCGCAGCCGCAGGCTGTTCGTCACCACGAAGACCGACGAGAACGCCATCGCCGCGCCCGCGATCATCGGGTTCAGCAGCCCCGCCGCGGCCAGCGGCAGCGCGGCCACGTTGTAGCCGAACGCCCACACGAGGTTGCCCTTGATCGTGGTGAGCGTCCGCCGGGACAGCCGGATCGCGTCCGCCGCCACCCGCAGATCCCCCCGCACCAGCGTCAGATCCCCGGCCTCGATCGCCGCGTCCGTCCCCGTACCCAGCGCCAGCCCCAGATCGGCGGTGGCGAGCGCGGCCGCGTCATTGACGCCGTCGCCGACCATGGCGACCGTCCGCCCCTCGCCCTGCAACCGCCGTACCGCCGCGACCTTCTCCTCGGGCAGCACCTCGGCGATCACCTGCTCGATCCCGACGCTGCGCGCCACCGCCTCCGCGACCGCCCGGTTGTCCCCGGTCAGCAGCACCGGCGTGAGCCCGAGCGCGCGCAGCTCGCGCACGGCCTCGGCGCTGGTCTCCTTGACCGTGTCGGCGACCGCGAGGACCGCACGCGCGGCCCCGTCCCAGCCGACGACGACGGCCGTACGCCCATCCCTCTCGGCCTCGTCCCGGGCCCGGGCCAACTCCCCGGGAAGCGACGCGAACAGCCGCCCCACGGCGACCTCATGGCCCTCCACGCGCCCGCGTACGCCCCGCCCGGGCACGTTCTCGAAGTGCTCGGCCACCGGCAGCGCCCCGGCCCGCTCCTCGGCCCCCGCGGCGACCGCCCGGGCGACGGGGTGCTCGGAGGCGTGCTCCAGGGCGCCCGCCAGCCGCAGCACCTGCGTCTCGTCGGTGCCCTCGGCGACGTACACCTCGTGCAGGGTCATCCGTCCCGTCGTCACCGTGCCGGTCTTGTCGAGGACGACCGTGTCGACGCGGCGGGTCGACTCCAGCACCTCCGGCCCCTTGATCAGGATGCCGAGCTGGGCCCCGCGCCCGGTGCCGACCATCAGCGCGGTCGGGGTCGCGAGCCCCAGCGCGCAGGGGCAGGCGATGATCAGGACGGCGACGGCCGCGGTGAACGCGTCGACGGTGTCACCGGTGGCACCGAGCCACCCCCCGAAGGTGGCGACGGCGATGGCCAGCACCACCGGCACGAAGACCGCGGAGATCCGGTCCGCGAGCCGCTGCACCTCGGCCTTGCCGCTCTGCGCCGCCTCCACCAGCCGCGCCATCCGCGCGAGCCGGGTGCCGGCGCCGACCTCGGTGGCCTCGACGACGAGCCGCCCGCTCACGTTGACGGTCGCGCCGGTCACGGCGGAGCCGGCCGTCACGTCGACCGGCACCGACTCCCCGGTCAGCATCGAGGCGTCCACCGCCGAGACCCCCTCGACGACGGTGCCGTCGGTGGCGATCTTCTCCCCGGGCCGTACGACGAACCGGTCGCCGACGGCCAGTTCGGCCACCGGGATCCGCCGCTCCCGCCCGTCCCTGAGGACGGCCACGTCCTTGGCGCCGAGGTCCATCAGCGCCCGGAGCGCGGCTCCCGCGCTCCGCTTGGCGCGGGCCTCCAGATAGCGGCCGAGCAGGATGAAGGCGACCACTCCGGAGGCCACTTCGAGGTAGATCGTCGAGGCGCCGTCCATCCCGCCGACGGTGAGCCGGAACTCGTCCCGCATCCCGGGCATCCCGGCGTCCCCGAGGAACAGCGCCCACAGCGACCACCCGAAGGCGGCCAGCGTCCCGAGCGAGACCAGGGTGTCCATGGTGGCGGCGCCGTGCCGGGCGTTGGTCCAGGCGGCGCGGTGGAAGGGCAGCCCGCCCCAGACGACGGCCGGCGCGGCGAGGGTGAGCGCGAGCCACTGCCAGTTGTCGAACTGCAGCGCCGGGACCATCGACAGCAGCACGACGGGCGCGGCGAGCAGCGCGGAGACGGTGAAGCGCTGCCGGGCGGCCGCGAGTTCGGGGTCGTCCTCGGCCGCCTGCTCCGGCGCGGCGGGCTCGGGCGGGGCGGGCTCCTCGGCGGTGTACCCCGTCTTGACCACCGTGGCGATCAGATCGGCCACCTCGACCCCCGCCGGGTACCTGACCTTCGCCTTCTCGGTGGCGTAGTTGACGCTGGCGGTGACCCCGTCCATCCGGTTGAGCTTCTTCTCGACCCGGGCGGCGCACGAGGCGCAGGTCATGCCGCCGATGAGCAGCTCGACCTCGGAGGTGGGGGCTGCGGGGGCCTGGGTGACGGTGGACATGGCCGGACTCCGGACCGCTCAGACGGCGCCGACGAGTTCAAAACCGGCCTCGTCCACGGCCGCGCGCACATCCTCCTCGCGCAGCGCCTCCGCGGAGACGACGGTCACCTCGCCGGTGGAGGCCACGGCCTTCACGGAGCTGACGCCGGGAAGCTCGGAGATCTCGCCGGAGACGGCGCCCTCGCAGTGTCCGCAGCTCATCCCGCTGACCTTGTAGACGGCGCTGACGCTCATGTTGTTCTCCTCGTCGAGGCATGTGGGGCTGACGGGTACCACGAGGGGTCCCCGTATCACCACCGTATACCCCGGCGGGGTATTACTCCAAGACGGGGCGCAGCGGCCGGGCGCGGGCGCCCGCGCGGGACCGGGCCCCGGAAGAATCCCGCGGCTTGGGGGGATTTGTCCACTCCTTATGGTAGGTACCCCCTATGTCGCAGGCCGGGACGCTCATCCTCATCATGTCCATCGCGGTGCTGGCGCCGCTGCTCGCCCACGGGGTCGGCCGCCGGCTGCCCGTCCCGCTCGTCATCTTCGAGATCGCACTGGGCATCCTGGTCGGCCCGGACGTGCTCGGCTGGGCGGGGGAGGGTGAGGTCATCGACGTCCTCGCCGACCTGGGCCTGGCGATGCTGATCTTCCTCGCGGGCTACGAGATCGAGTTCGACAAGGTCCGCGGCACCACCCTGCGCCGGTCGGTGCGCGCCTGGCTGATCTCCCTGGCGCTGGGTCTGGGCCTGGCCACCCTGCTGTCCGGCTTCGACTTCGACCGGGGCGTGTACATCGGTACGGCGCTCACCAGCACCGCCCTCGGCACCGTCCTGCCGATGCTGCGCGACGCGGGTGACCTGCGCTCCCGGTTCGGCTCGGTGATGCTGACGTTCGGCGCGGTCGGGGAGTTCGGGCCGATCATCGCCATCGCCCTGCTGCTGAGCGGCCGTTCGCCGGGCCGCTCGGCGGTGGTGCTGGCCGCGTTCGCGCTGCTGACGGCGGTCGCCGTGTGGTGGGCGACGCGGCCCCGGCCGCCGTGGTTCTCCCGGGTGGTCGAGGTGACGCTGCACACCAGCGGCCAGTTCGCCGTACGCCTGGTGGTCCTGCTGCTCGCGGTCATGCTCGGCGTCTCCCAGGCGCTGGGCCTGGACACCCTGCTCGGCGCCTTCGCCGCCGGGGTGATCGCGCGGCTGGTGCTGCACGGCTCGGCACCCGAGAGCGCGGAACCGGTCATGGAGAAGGTCGAGGCGATGGGCTTCGGCTTCCTGGTGCCGGTGTTCTACGTGGTCACCGGCATCGAGTTCGACCTGGACTCCCTGCTGTCCGGCGGCCGCGCCCTGCTGCTCCTGCCGCTGTTCCTGCTGCTCTTCCTCGCCGTCCGGGGGCTGCCGGTGTACGCCCTCGCCCCGCGTGACCTCGGCCGCCGCGACCGGGGCGCCCTGACCCTGTTCGCCGCCACCGCCCTGCCGCTGGTCGTGGCCATCACCACGATCGGCGTGGACGCCGGCACCCTGCGCACCGACGAGGCGGCGGCGCTGGTCGGCGCGGCCATGGTGTCGGTACTGGTGTTCCCGCTGGCCGGACTGCGGCTGCGGGGCGAGCGTGCGGCGCCGCGGGACGCGGCCAGGGAGCCGGAGTCCTGGTGATCGAAACGGCAGGACCTAGTCTTCGCCGGGGAGGAAAGGAGCCCCATGCGAGCCGTCGTCTTCGAGCAGTACGGCGAACCCGCCGAGGTACGCGACCTGCCCGACCCCCGCCCCGCCGACCACGGAGTCGTGGTCCGGGTCGAGGCCACCGGCCTGTGCCGCAGCGACTGGCACGGCTGGCAGGGCCACGACCCCGACATCACGCTGCCGCACGTCCCCGGCCATGAACTCGCCGGTGTGGTCGAGGCGGTGGGCCCCGGGGTGAGCGGCTGGCGCCCCGGCGACCGGGTCACCGTCCCCTTCGTCTGCGCCTGCGGAAGCTGCCCGGCCTGCGCGGCGGGCGACCAGCAGGTGTGCGAGCGGCAGACCCAGCCCGGCTTCACCCACTGGGGCTCCTTCGCCCAGTACGTCGCGCTGGACCACGCCGAGGTGAACCTGGTCGCGATACCGGACGGCCTGTCGTACGCCACCGCGGCCTCGCTCGGCTGCCGGTTCGCCACCGCGTTCCGGGCGGTGGTGCGGCAGGGCCGGGTCGCCGCGGGGGAGTGGGTGGCGGTGCACGGCTGCGGCGGGGTGGGCCTGTCCGCGGTGATGATCGCGGCCGCGTCGGGCGCGCGGGTCGTCGCCGTGGACGTCTCGCCCCAGGCGCTGGCCCTGGCAAGGAAGTTCGGGGCCGCGCACTGCGTGGACGCGGCGAGCACCCCGGACACCGCCGAGGCGGTCCGGGAACTGACCGGTGGCGGTGCCCATCTCTCCCTCGACGCCCTGGGCTCGCCCGTCACCTGCGCCGCCTCGGTGAACGGCCTGCGCCGGCGCGGCCGGCACCTCCAGGTGGGCCTGCTGCCCTCGGCCGACGGCACCACCCCCGTCCCGATGGCCCGCGCCATCGGCTGGGAGCTGGAACTCCTTGGCAGTCACGGCATGGCCGCGCACACCTACCCGCCGATGCTGGAGCTCGTCCGGTCCGGCGTGCTGCGCCCCGACCTCCTGGTCACCTCCGCCATCACCCTGGACGAGACCCCGGCCGCGCTGGCGGCGATGGGCACGGCACCGGGGCCGGGGGTGACGGTCATCGAGCCCTGGAGCTGAGGCACCGGGCGTGGGAGTGCCCCGCACGGAGGCGGGGCACCGGGGCGTCAGTCGGATCGTCGGCCGCGGTTGCCCGGGCGGGAGGCGACCCACGCCCGGACGGTGTCGGCGTACCAGTAGGGCTTGCCGCCCTCCACATGGTCGGGCGGGGGCAGCAGCCCGTGCTTGCGGTAGGACCGCACGGTGTCGGGCTGCACCCGGATGTGCGCCGCGATCTCCTTGTACGACCAGAGCCGTCGGTCGGTCATGACGTGCACCTCCCCGCGCGCGCCGCGGCGGCGGCCGGAACGGCCGTCGGGGGGACCGGGCGCTGCGCTGGTGATCACAAAGCCTGTGCCCGGTGAACGACGCTCGGTGACCGCAGGGCAGGGGCTGTGCGCCGGGTGTGACGCAAGGCCCGCGTAGGTGCGACATGTGTGACACAAGGGGGGCGTTTGTGACACAGGTGACGCAAAGGCGCACTCGGGCGCATGGGCGCGGCGCGTTGACGGCCGCGGCGGAATGTGCGGGGACGGCAGGAATGTACGGGGACGGCAGGGCGGGCCGCACCCGCTGCGTCGGGTCCGGCCCGCCGTTTCCCCCGCCGACCTCGGCTCGTCGTCCGCGCGAGGTCAGGGGCACAGCGTGCCGGTGGAGATCCCGTCAGGTATTGGAAAAAACCGAACTGCCGCCGGACGCGAGCACAAGACTGGTGGCCTCGCCCGCCAGCCGGTCCGCGACCGCAGACCCCTCCGCGGTCGGGGCCGACGACCGCCGGGCGGCCGTGAACTGACGGGGCGTGCACCCCGTCATCGTCTTGAACTCACCGCTCAGGTGGGCCTGGTCGTAGAACCCGCACAGGGCCGCGGTCTCGGCGGCGGCGCGTCCGGCCGCCAGCAGGCGCCGGGCCCGCTGCAGGCGCAGCACCCGGGCCGCGGCCTTCGGGCCGAGCCCGATCTGCTCCCGGAACCGGCTCTCCAGGTGCCGCGCACTCCAGCCGACCTCCTCCGCGAGCCGCGGCACCGGCATCGCGCCGCCCGTGCGCACCAGCTCCGCCCAGGCCCGCACCACTCGCCCCGAACTGGGCACCCCGGCCGCGGACCAGCGCGTGAACACCTCGTCCAGCAGCCCGAACCGGCCCCGCCAGGTCGGCAACGAGGCGAGCGCGTCGGCGAGTTCGCCCACGCCGATGTCCAGGGCGTGCGGCAGCTCGTCTGGGTCGACCGTGCGGTCGGCGAGTTCGTGCTGCGGAGTGCCGAACAGGGTGAACGCGGCCCACGGCGTGAGCAGCACCTCGATCCCGGCCAGCCGCCCGCTGTGCTCGCCGACGGCCGGGGTGGTCGTGGGCCCGCCGAACAGGGACACCAGCGTGTCGGGCGTCCGCCCGGGGCGCAGGATCCGCACCGGGTCCCCGAACCCGAACAGCACGGTCGCCGCCCCGATCGGCGTCTCCAGCCGTCGCCGGGGCCGCTCGAAGCCGAGCCGGAACCCGCGATAACTGATCAGTCCCGGCCGCAGCCGGGGGTGGGGCCGGCCGAAGGCGACTTCCCAGGATCCACCGGGCCCGTGCCCGGACCGAACAAGCACGCACCGAGCATGGCAGCCGTACGGCGAGAACGACACCCGCGGGAGCCGCTCGCTCAGGTGCCACGTCTGGTCCGAATGTCTGGACAAAACATTGACAGGGCTCCGTCGCCAGGGCTAGAAAGCCGGGAGAGCCGATACGAAGGGGAACGCGATGGCGTACGACCTGATCACCATGGGGCGGATCGGGGTGGACCTCTATCCGTTGCAGACGGGCGTCCCTCTGCCGCAGGTCACCTCCTTCGGCAAGTTCCTCGGCGGCTCGGCGACGAACGTCGCGGTCGCCGCGGCCCGGCTGGGCCGGAACACCGCCGTCATCACCCGCACCGGCGACGACCCCTTCGGCACCTATCTCCACGAGGCCCTGCGGGGCTTCGGCGTCGACGACCGCTGGGTGACCCCGGTCCCGGGCCTGCCCACCCCGGTCACCTTCTGCGAGGTGTTCCCGCCGGACGACTTCCCGCTCTACTTCTACCGGCAGCCCAAGGCGCCCGACCTGGAGATCGACGCCCATGAACTCGACCTCGACGCCATCCGCGCCGCCCGGGTCTTCTGGGTGACCGGCACCGGACTGAGCGAGGAGCCCAGCCGTACGGCGACCCTCGCGGCGCTCGCCCACCGCGCCAAGTCCGGCATCACGGTGTTCGACCTCGACTGGCGCCCCATGTTCTGGAGCGACCCCGAAGCGGCCCGCCCCTTCTACGCCGAAGCGCTCCGGCACGCCACCGTCGCCGTCGGCAACCTCGACGAGGTGGAGGTCGCCACCGGAGTCCGGGACCCGCACGCCGCCGCCCGCGCGCTGCTCGACGCCGGGGTGGAACTCGCCGTGGTCAAGCAGGGCCCCAAGGGCGTGCTGGCCGTGCACCGCGACGGCGACCGGGCGGAGGTCCCCCCGCTCCCGGTGACCGTCCTCAACGGCCTTGGCGCCGGCGACGCCTTCGGCGGCTCCCTCTGCCACGGCCTGCTCAGCGGCTGGGACCTGGAGACGACGATGCGCCACGCCAACGCGGCCGGCGCCATCGTGGCTTCCCGCCTGGAATGCTCCTCGGCAATGCCGACCCCCGAGGAGCTGAGGACGACCCTGACCACAGGCTCGGTCCCCCCACAAGAGCCACCACCAGCACCCCCCGCCCCCATCGACGGCGCCCGCACCCCACCCGGACGCACCGACGGCGATCTCGCCCCACCAGGGCCCCCCGCACCCATCGCCGCTGATAGCGCCCCGCAGGGGCGCCCCGCCCCCGCCGACGGCGCCCGCACCCCATCAGCACCACCCGCCCCCATCGGCGGCGATGGCACCTCACCAGGACCCCCCGCCCCCGCCGACGACCCCCGCACCCCATCAGGACCCCCCGCACCCGCCGACGGCGACCCCGCCCCACAGGGGCCACCCGCACCCGACGACGAGAGCCGCACGGGTGGTGCGGGTGGGAACCGACCGGCCGAAGGCGAAGCCGAGGCCGAGGCCGAGACCGAGACCGGAGACGGAGCCCCCCGGTGACCGTCGACATCGCGGAGCTGATCCGCACCCGCACCCGCCACCCCGAGGCCATCGCCGAAGCCGCCGCCCGCCGCAGGCGACGCCCCCTGCTCACCCCCACCCGCGACCGCCTGATGATCGTCGCCGCCGACCACCCCGCCCGCGGAGCCCTGAGCGTCGGCGACCGCAAGCACGCCATGGCCAACCGCGCCGACCTCCTCGACCGCCTCTGCCTCGCACTCAGCAGACCCGGCGTCGACGGAGTCCTCGCCACCGCCGACATCCTCGACGACCTGCTCCTCCTCGGCGCCCTCGACGACCGCGTCGTCATGGGCTCGATGAACCGCGGCGGACTTCAGGGCGCCGCCTTCGAACTCGACGACCGCTTCACCGGCCACCGCCCCGAGGACATCGCCCGCCTCAACTTCGACGCCGGAAAACTCCTCCTGCGCATCGACTACGACGACCCCGGCTCCCTGAACACCCTGGAGTCCACCGCCCGCGCCGTCGACGAGATGGCCGCCCGGCACCTCCCGCTGTTCGTCGAGCCGTTCATCAGCCGTCGCACCCCCGACGGCATACTCCGCAACGATCTCTCCGCCGACGCGGTCACCCGGTCCATCGCCATCGCCTCGGGCCTGGGCGGCAGTTCGGCGTACACCTGGCTCAAGGTCCCGGTCACCGACAACCCGGACGACATGGCCGAGGTCATGGAGACCTCGACGCTGCCCGCCGTGCTCCTCGGCGGCGACATCGGGGACGACCAGGACGCCGCCTACGAGAAGTGGCGCGGCGCCCTCCAACTCCCCACCGTGCGCGGCCTGGTGGTCGGCCGTTCGCTGCTGTATCCGGCGGACGGCGACGTGGCCGCCGCCGTGGACACCGCCGTAGGACTGCTGTGAGGGCCGCATGACGAAAAACCTGAGGACAAGCCCGACGAAGAACCCGACGAAAAACGAGCTGTACATCCCCAAAGGCGCCACCGCCGACGCGGACCACGTCCTCGACATCACCCCCGACCGGGCCGGCTGGACGCACTCCAGCCTGCGGATCGTCGAGCTCGCGCCCGCCGGTACGCACACCTTCACCACCGGGGACAGCGAATGGATCGTCCTCCCCCTCAGCGGTGGATGTACCGTGCAAACAGAACAGGAAGAGTTCCAACTCCTGGGCCGGGAAAGCGTGTTCGCGTCGGTCACCGACTTCGCGTACGCCCCCCGGGACACCCGGGTCCAGATCGCCTCCGGCGCGGGTGGCCGCTTTGCTTTGGCAGGAGCAAGGTGCGAGCGACGACTCCCCGCCCGCTACGGCCCCGCGCCGGAGGTCCCCGTGGAGCAGCGTGGCAGCGGCAACCGGCTGCGCCACGTACGCAACTTCGCCTCCGCCGACGCCTTCGCCTGCGACAAGCTCATCGCCGTAGAAGTGATCACCCCCGGCGGCAACTGGTCCTCGTACCCGCCGCACAAGCACGACGAGCACCGGCCGGGCGAGGAGTCGGAGCTGGAGGAGATCTACTACTTCGAGATCGACGGCCCGCACGGCTTCGGCTACCAGCGCGTGTCCCCCTCCCGGGAGGGCGGCTCCGACGTGCTCGCCGAGGTCCGCTCGGGTGATGTCGTCCTCGTTCCCGACGGCTGGCACGGCCCGTCGATCGCCCAGCCCGGCCACGACATGTACTACCTGAACGTCATGGCGGGCCCGGGGGAGACCCGGGAGTGGCGGATCTGCTTCCACCCGGACCACACGGAGGGGTACTGATGACCACCCGGCTGACCGTCGCCCAGGCGCTGGTCCGTTTCCTCGCCGCGCAGTACACCGAACGCGACGGCGCCCGGCACCGGTTCATCGGCGCGACCTGGGGCATCTTCGGCCACGGCAACGTCGCCGGACTCGGCCAGGCGCTCGTCGAGTACGCCGATGTCATGCCGTACCACCAGGGCCGCAACGAGCAGTCCATGGTGCACGCGGCCGTCGGCTACGCCCGCCAGTCGAACCGGCTGTCCACGCACGCGGTGACGACGTCGATCGGCCCCGGCGCGACCAACCTGGTCACCGGCGCCGCCCTCGCGACCGTCAACCACCTCCCCGTCCTGCTGCTCCCCGGGGACATCTTCGCCACCCGCCCGGCCGACCCGGTCCTCCAGCAGCTGGAGGTCCCCTACGCGGGCGACCTCAGCGTCAACGACTGCCTGCGCCCGGTCTCCCGGTACTTCGACCGCGTCACCCGCCCCGAGGCCCTGATCCCGGCCGCCCTCCAGGCCGTACGGGTGCTCACCGACCCGGTCGAGACCGGCGCCGTCACCCTCGCCCTGCCCCAGGACGTGCAGGCCGAGGCCTACGACTGGCCGGAGGAGTTCTTCGCCGAGCGCACCTGGGCGGTACGGCGGCCGGGCGCCGACCCGGCCGAGCTGGCCGGGGCCGTGACCGCGATCCGCACCGCACGGCGGCCCCTCGTCGTGGCCGGCGGCGGGGTCCACCACAGCCGCGCCGAGGAGGCCCTCGCCGAGTTCGCGGCCGCCACCGGCATCCCGGTGGCCTCCACCCAGGCCGGCAAGGGCTCCCTGCGCCACGACCACCCCCAGGACGTCGGCGGCATCGGCCACACCGGCACCGAGACCGCCGACCGGCTGGCCCGCACCGCCGACCTGGTGATCGGCGTCGGCACCCGGTACACCGACTTCACCACGGCCTCCGGCACCCTCTTCCAGAACCCGGACGTCCGCTTCCTCAACCTCAACATCGCGCCCTATGACGGCCACAAGCTCTCCGGGACGCCCCTGATCGCGGACGCCCGCACGGGCCTGGAGGAGCTGACCGAGCGGCTGGAGATGCACGGCCACCGGCTCGACCCGTCGTACGTCGCCGAGTACACCGAGGGCAAGGCCCGCTGGGAGCAGCGCGTGGACGCCTGCTTCGCGGCCCCGGAGCCGGACGTACGACCGAGCCAGCCGCAGGTCATCGGCGCGCTGGACGCCGTGGTCGACGAGTCGGACGTGATCATCAACGCGGCCGGTTCGCTCCCCGGTGACCTGCACAAACTGTGGCGGTCCCGGTCGGCCGACCAGTACCACCTGGAGTACGGCTACTCCTGCATGGGCTACGAGATCCCGGCCGCGATCGGCGTGAAGCTCGCCGCCCCCGAGCGCACCGTCTGGGCGCTGGTCGGCGACGGCACCTACCTGATGATGCCGACGGAGATCGTCACCGCCGTGCAGGAGGGCATCGCCATCAAGGTGCTGCTGGTGCAGAACCACGGGTACGCGTCCATCGGCGGCCTGTCGGAGTCGGTGGGCGGCGAGCGGTTCGGCACCGCCTACCGCTTCCGGGCGGACGACGGCACCTACACCGGCGCCCCGCTCCCGGTCGACCTGGCCGCCAACGCCGCCAGCCTCGGCATGCGCGTCCTGCGCGCGCGGACCGTCCGGGACCTGCGCGCGGCCCTCGCCGAGGCACGGGCCGCCGACACGCCCACATGTGTCTACGTGGAGACCGAAACGGCAGACACAGTGTCGGGCGCGCCCGAGGCGCAGGCCTGGTGGGATGTTCCTGTGGCCGAGACCGCGACCCGACCGTCGGCGGTCAAGGCCCGCGACGAGTACGACCGGCACGTCTCAACCCGACGCCGCCATCTGTGAAGGAGTTCTTGGTCATGACGAAGATCGTCAACCACTGGATCGGCGGCAAGTCCGTCGACGGCGCGTCGGGTACCTACGGGCCGGTCACCGACCCGGCCACCGGCGCGGTCACCACGAAGGTCGCGTTCGCCTCGGTCGACGAGGTCGACGCCGCCGTACAGGCCGCGAAGGAGGCCTTCGTGACCTGGGGCCAGTCCTCGCTGGCCCAGCGCACCACGATCCTGTTCAAGTTCCGGGCGCTGCTGGACGCCAACCGGGACGCCATCGCCGAGCTGATCACCGCCGAGCACGGCAAGGTGCACTCCGACGCCCTCGGCGAGGTCGCGCGCGGCCTGGAGATCGTCGACCTGGCGTGCGGGATCAACGTGCAGCTCAAGGGCGAGCTGTCGACGCAGGTCGCCAGCCGCGTGGACGTGGCTTCGATCCGCCAGCCGCTCGGCGTGGTCGCGGGCATCACGCCGTTCAACTTCCCGGCGATGGTCCCGATGTGGATGTTCCCGCTGGCCATCGCGTGCGGCAACACCTTCGTGCTGAAGCCGTCGGAGAAGGACCCCTCGGCCGCGATGAAGATCGCCGAGCTGCTCGCCGAGGCCGGTCTGCCGGACGGCGTCTTCAACGTCGTCCACGGCGACAAGGTGGCCGTGGACCGCCTGCTGGAGCACCCGGACGTCAAGGCCGTCTCCTTCGTCGGCTCGACCCCGATCGCCCGCTACATCCACACCACCGCCTCGGCCAACGGCAAGCGCGTGCAGGCGCTCGGCGGCGCCAAGAACCACATGCTGGTCCTCCCCGACGCGGACCTGGACGCGGCGGCCGACGCGGCCGTCTCCGCGGCCTACGGCTCGGCGGGCGAGCGCTGCATGGCGATCTCCGCGGTCGTGGCCGTCGGCGCGATCGGCGACGAACTGGTGGAGAAGATCCGCGAGCGCGCCGAGAAGATCAAGATCGGCCCCGGCAACGACCCCTCCTCCGAGATGGGCCCGCTGATCACCAAGGTCCACCGCGACAAGGTGGCGTCCTACGTCGAGGGCGCGGCGGCGGAGGGCTGCGAGGTCGTCCTGGACGGCACCGGCTACACGGTCGAGGGCCACGAGGACGGCCACTGGATCGGCATCTCGCTCCTCGACAAGGTGCCGACCACTGCGAAGGCGTACCAGGACGAGATCTTCGGCCCGGTGCTGTGCGTGCTGCGCGTGGACACCTACGAGGAGGGCGTGGCCCTCATCAACGGCTCGCCGTTCGGCAACGGCACCGCGATCTTCACCCGCGACGGCGGCGCCGCCCGCCGCTTCCAGCTGGAGATCGAGGCCGGCATGGTCGGCGTGAACGTCCCGATCCCGGTCCCCGTCGGCTACCACAGCTTCGGCGGCTGGAAGGACTCCCTCTTCGGGGACCACCACATCTACGGCAACGACGGCACGCACTTCTACACCCGCGGCAAGGTCGTCACCACCCGCTGGCCGGACCCGTCCGAGGCCCCGGCGGGCGTCGACCTGGGCTTCCCGCGCAACCACTGATCCGCGCACCCACTGAGCGGCACCAGCCGGGCCCGGGCACTTCACGTGCCCGGGCCCGGTCGTGTCACTGGCCGTTCTGCTCCTTGACCGCCTCGGTCAGGTCGGCGGTCTGCGCGGCCGGCGGGGCGGCGATGTCCTTGGTGGCGCCGAACTTGGCGAAGTCCATGGAGATCGACATGGAGCCCATCACCTGCTCCATGCGGACGGGCAGGTCCTTGTCGTTGACCCAGATGTCCATCTCCATGGTGGTGGCGCCGCCGGTCATGGCGCCCAGCATGCTGTCCTCGCCGCTGTAGGCGTCCTTGAACTTGCCCATGTCGTTCTCGTCGAGCACGGCCCGGTAATGGGTCGTGCTCTGGCCGTTCACGGTCTCGGCGCCGAGGTCCTCGACATCGCCCGCGTACTTCAGGCTCTTCATGGACGCCGTCGGGTTGCCCGCGTCGCCGCCGCCCTTGTAGGCCTGGCTGCCGCTGTCGCCGAACACCGCGGAGGAGTCGACCTTGATCCACTCCTTGCCCGCGATCGGGCCGGAGGCCTGCGGGTCGACGTCGTAGTAGTAGACGCCGTCGACGAGCAGGACCTGGATCGTCGGGTCGTCCTGGAGCTCCTGCATCTGGGCGGCCGCGGTGTCCATCTGGACGTCGTAGGCCATGCCGTCACCCCACGAGTAGGTGCCCTCCATGGCTATCGGCTTGCCCGTGCCGAGGTCGGTCGACATGCTCACCTCCGCCGAACCGAGCTGCTCGGTGCGGTCGGTGGCGCGGGCCAGCGCCGCCATGATCTTGTCCGCGCCGGTGACCGTCTCGGCCGCCTTCTTCGTGGTCTCCTTCGCCGCCTCGGACCCGCACCCGGTGACCGCCACCAGGGCCGCCGCCGTGACTCCCACCCAGGCCGTGGTGTGCCTCAGCTTCATCCGTCCCCACCCCATCGCTGTGTCTTCGCTGTGTGACAAAACGACTCTAGCGGCCCTCACCGACACGTCCGTATGCCGGACGTCGGCAGTTTTTTCGAGCTTCACGTTGCGGTTCCCGTACGGCCGCAATAAGCGGAACGGCTTGCCTCTTCTGCTGTATACGCGATCTAGAGGGCCCTTCGGCTGCGGATTTCGTAGGTAAACAACCATTGACGTGTTGGTTTTCGTCGGTGTTCCATGCAGCGCCGGGAGCGGACGGAAAACCACGTACGACCGAAGCCGCCGGAGGCGATAGCGCTCCCGCCCGAAACCACCCCGCACGAGCCGATCGGAACCGCCGCATGACCGACACGCTGGAGAAGTCCCTCGTCCCCGATGACGTACCGGCCCGCGCACCGGAGCTGAAGCGTTCGATCGGAGTCGTCGGCGGCACTCTGCTCACGATCTCCTGTGTGACGCCCGCCTCCACCCTCTTCGTGGTCGTCCCCGACCTCTTCGGCTCGCTCGGCACCGCCACCGCGCTCACCATCGCGATCGGCTCCCTGCTCTGCATCGCCGTCGCGTTCTGCTACTCCGAGCTGGGCACCCTCATCCCCAGCGCCGGCGGCGAGTACGCGATGGTCACCACGATGGCCGGACGCCTCGCGGGCTGGCTGGTCTTCGTGCTCTCCCTGCTGGTCGTGATGATCGTGCCCCCGGTGATCGCGATGGGCACGGCCGACTATCTCGCCCCGATCGTCGACCTCGATCCCTCGATGGCGGGCGCCGGCGTGATGCTGCTCGCCACCCTCGCCGGTCTGCTGGACCTGCGCGCGAACGCCTGGATCACCGGCGTCTTCCTGGTCCTGGAGGTGGTGGCCGCGGCCGTGGTCGCCGTGCTGGGCTTCGCGCACGCCGAGCGCGGCCCGGACAGCCTGGTCTCGCTCCAGGTGGCCGGCGCCGACGGCGGCGTCGACACCGTGACGGCAATGCTGATCGTCTCCGGGCTCGCCATCGCCCTCTTCGTCACCCAGGGCTTCTCCACCGCGGTCTACCTCTCCGAGGAACTGGAGAACCCGCGCCGCAACGTCGCCCGTACCGTCCTGGCCACCCTCGGCATCTCCGCCGTGATCATCCTGGTCCCGGTCATCGGCATCACCCTTGGCGCCTCCGACCTCTCCACGCTGACCGGCGGTGACATCGGCGGCATGGTCGAGGCCTGGTCCAACTCCGCGGTCGGCACCTTCGTCAGCCTCTGCGTGGCCCTCGCGATCATCAACGCGGGCATCGTCATGGTCATCCAGAACTCCCGCGTCCTGTTCGCCTCGGCCCGCGACAAGGCCTGGCCCGAGCCGGTCAACGCCGTCTTCGCCAAGCTCGGCCGCTTCGGCTCCCCCTGGGTCGCCACGCTGGCGGTCGGCGTCCCCGGCGCCGCCATGTGCTTCGTCGACCTGGACACCCTGTACGGCGTGACCGGCGTGTCGGTGACCGGCATGTACCTGCTGGTCGCGGTGGCCGCTCTGCTGGCCCGCCGCGGCGCCCACCGGCACCGCCCCGCCTGGCGCATGCCCCTGTGGCCCGCCATGCCGGTCCTGCTGATCGTCGTCCTGGCCTACATCCTCACCCAGCAGGAGACGGAGTACCTGCTGTGGACGGGCGGCATCACGGCCGTGGCCACCCTGTACTGGGCGCTGTACCTGCGCCCGAGGCGGACCACACGATGGCTGGTGACCCTCCCGCACGACGAGCGGGACCAGCCCTCACCCGCGGGCCACTGACACCACGACGTCCCGCAACCGCTCCACGTACAGCCGCATGTTCTTGTGCGCGACGTCCGTGTCCGGGTACCGGCTGGCGAGCCAGAGCCCCTCGTGCAGCCGGTTCACCCACACACAGACCTGATCCCCGTACGACACCCTGATCAGCGCGTACGCCGACCGCCCGGCCCAGTCCCCGGCGCCCGGAATCCCCCGGGCGTCGAGGTACGACACGATCGAGTACAGGTCCGGCGAGGTGGGCCGGAAGTCGGCCCCCAGCAGGGTCAGCACCCGGGCGAGCGGCATCCGCGCCAGCGGCCGGGCCGCCTGCAACTGCGCGCGCACGCTCCGCAGGGCCTGCGCGAAGTCCGGCTCCGGCACCAGCGGCACCTCGATCGGCGCACCCCCGACGTACCACCCCAGGGAATCCGACCACCGCGACTTCGCCCGCGTGTGGAAGGGCACGACCGTGCGGTAGACGGACTGCCCCCCGATCTCCCGGACGATGAGCGCCGTGGCCGCCAGCAGACCCACCAGGCTCCCGCCGCAGGGCCGGCAGTACGCCTCGAACGCGGCGGCGTCCTCCGGGCCGACGAGCATCTCCCGCATCAGCTTCTGCCCGGGCAGCGGCCCCCCGGGCTCCACCCCGAGATCGACCGGGAAGCCCGGCAGCCGCCCGTCGCACCGCCTGATGAACTCCCGCCAACGGCCGACGATCTCGTGGTTCTCGTCGATCCGGTCCGCGTCCGCCCGTTCGAGCTCGCAGAAGTCGATGTAACTGCTCACCGGCGGCTGCTCCTCGGCCCGGCCCGCGAGGGCCGCCGCGTACAGCTCGTACAGCTCGGCGGGGATGCGGTGCAGGGAGTAGGCGTCGACATTGCTGTGGTCGAAGGCCAGGTACACACTGGTGGCGTCGTCCCGCACCACCGCCGCGTAGATCAGGTTCGGCCAGCGCAGCGCGTCCGCCACCGCGTCGAACCGGTCCTGCAGGTGCTGGACCAGGTCCGCCGCGTCGGTGAAGTCACCGACCACCTCGCGGTGCAGCGCCACCTCCTCGGAGCCGAGCGTGAACCGGCGCAGCTCGTCACCGGCCAGCCGGAAGCCGCTGCGCAGCGTCTCGTGGCGCAGCGTCCAGGTCCGCAGGGCGTCCTGGAGGGCGTCGAGATCGATCCGGCCCGGGACGTCGAACGCCGTGCCGAGCCAGGTCGGGACGAACAGCCCGTCCTCGCGCACGGTCCGGGCGGTCCTGATGTGCGACTCCTGGATGTACGCCGGCGGGCGCGTGTCGTCCGGCAGCCGCGAGGCTCTCTCGACGGTCGCCGGACTGAGCGTCCACTCGACGAGCCGGCCGGGCCGGACCTCGCAGCGCTGGATGTCGGTGATGCGCACAGGGCGTCTCCGTTCGCATGGGGGCGGACCTTCTAGGGTCTGCCGCGCCCGGCGCCAGGGCGTACCGTTTCGCCCCGCTTCAGTGGATCGGGTGGCGCCTCGAACAGCGGTCCTCGTACCACGGGCGCGGTATGCGGGAGGCCGCCGTACGCCCGTGGGAGGTGGGCCGGTTCACCCTGCGGTCGACAACTCCCCGACAGGTTGACCCCGTACCGTTGACGCATGGATCTTCGACTGCGAGGGCCGTCCCGGCGGCCCCGGCGTCTGCTGGCCGCCGGGGCCGCCGTCGTCGTGCTCGCCGGCGCCGGCACCTGGACCGCCGTCGCCTCGGACGAGGGGCCCGCGGTGCACCGCGCCGACCGGCTCCTGTCCGCGGGCGACGTACGCCTGGACACCTCGTACTTCACCGCCCCCGGCGGCGAGCGGCGCCCCGCCGTCCTGCTCGGCCACGGCTTCGGCGGCAGCAAGGACGACATGCGCGAGCAGGCCGAGGAGCTGGCCGCCGACGGGTACGCGGTGCTGACCTGGTCGGCCCGCGGCTTCGGCAGGTCCACCGGCGCCATCGGGCTCAACGACCCGAAGGGCGAGGTCGCCGACGTCAGCAGGCTGATCGACTGGCTGGCGCAGCAGCCCCAGGTCAGGCTCGACCGGACCGGCGACCCGCGCGTGGGCATGGCGGGCGCCTCCTACGGCGGCGCGATCAGCCTCCTCGGCGCCGGGTACGACGACCGCGTCGACGCCATCGCGCCGGCGGTGACGTACTGGAACCTCGCCGACGCCCTCTTCCCGAACGGCGTCTTCAAGAAGCTCTGGGCCGGCCTCTTCGTCAACACCGGCGGCGGCTGTCACCGGTTCGAGGACCGGCTGTGCCGGATGTACGAGCGGGTCGCCGAGTCCGGCACCCCGGACGCCGGGGCGCGCGCACTGCTGGAGCAGCGCTCCCCGTCCGCCGTCGCCGACCGCATCGACGTCCCCACGCTCCTGGTGCAGGGCCAGAGGGACTCCCTGTTCCCGCTCGGCCAGGCCGACGCCGCCGCCCGGGCGATCCGCGCCAACGGCGCCCCCGTCGACGTCGACTGGATCGCGGGCGGCCATGACGGCGGCGACCAGGAGGTCGACCGGCTCCGGGCACGCATCCGGGTCTGGTTCGACCGGTACCTGAAGGACGACAAGGCCGTCGACACCGGCCCCGCCTTCCGCGTCACCCGCACCGGAGGCGTCGACTCCACCGACGGCCAGGCCCAGTTGCGTGGCGCGAGCGGGGACCGCTACCCCGGTCTGGACAGCGGCCGCGAGGAGGTCGCCCTGACCGGCCGCGAACAGAGCTTCGCCAACCCGGCCGGCGCCAACCCGCCCGCCGTCTCCGCCCTCCCGGGCCTGGGCGGCGGCGGCCTCGCCCAGCTCTCCTCCCTCGGCGTCGGCGTCTCCCTCGACTTCCCCGGCCAGTACGCCCGCTTCGACTCCGCCCCCCTCCGGGACGACCTGCGCATCACCGGCTCCCCGACGGTCACCGTGCACGTCGAGTCGACCAGCGAGGACGCCGTCCTCTTCGCCAAGGTCTACGACGTCGGCGCCGACGGCACCCAGCAGGTGCTGCCGTCCCAGCTGGTCGCACCGGTGCGCGTGAAGGGCGCGAAGTCCGGCAAGGACGTGACGATCACGCTCCCCGCCGTCGACCACGAGATCGACCGGGGCCACCGGCTGCGCCTGGTCCTCGCCTCCACCGACCTCGGCTACGCCTCCCCGGCCGCCCCCGCGACCTACCGGGTCGCCCTGAAGAGCGACCTGAGCGTGCCCACGGCCCCCGCAGTGACCACCGCCGCCGCCCCGCTGCCCACGTGGGTGTGGTGGCTGCCGCTCGCCGGTGCGCTGGTCGCCGCGGCCCTGCTGCTGACCGCCCGCCGCCGCACCGCGGCACCCGCCCCCGACCCGGAACTGGCCGACGTCCCGCTCCAGATCACGGACCTGAGCAAGAAGTACGCGGGCGGCGACCGCTACAGCGTCCGCGACCTCACCTTCCGCGTCGACAAGGGCCAGGTCCTCGGCCTGCTCGGCCCGAACGGCGCCGGCAAGACGACGACCCTGCGCATGCTGATGGGCCTGATCCGGCCGGACGGCGGCGAGATCCGCGTCTTCGGCCACGCCATCCGCCCCGGCTCCCCGGTTTTGTCCAGGGTCGGCGCCTTCGTCGAGGGCGCGGGCTTCCTGCCGCACCTGTCGGGCCGGGAGAACCTGGAGCTGTACTGGGCCGCCACCGGCCGCCCCGCCGGGGACGCCCACCTGGACGAGGCCCTGGAGATCGCCGGCCTCGGCGACGCCCTGGCCCGCGCGGTGCGCACCTACTCCCAGGGCATGCGCCAGCGCCTGGCCATCGCCCAGGCCATGCTCGGCCTGCCGGACCTGCTGATCCTGGACGAGCCGACCAACGGCCTCGACCCGCCGCAGATCCGCGAGATGCGCGAGGTGATGATCCGGTACGCGGCCGCCGGACGCACGGTGATCGTCTCCAGCCATCTGCTGGCGGAGGTCGAGCAGACCTGCACCCACCTCGTGGTCATGGACCTCGGCCGGCTCGTCCAGGCGGGCCCGGTCGGCGAGATCGTCGGCTCCGGCGACACCCTGCTGGTGGGCACCGCCACGCCGGTGGAGGAGCCGGTCATGGAGAAGGTGACCGCGCTCGAAGGGGTCGCCTCGGCCGTACGGACCGACGACGGGCTCCTGGTCCGCCTCGGCGCCGACGGCAGCGCCTCCCGCCTGGTCGCCGAACTCGTCCGCCTCGACGTGCCCGTGGCGTCGGTGGGCCCGCACCGCCGCCTGGAGGACGCCTTCCTCACCCTGATCGGAGGTTCCGCATGAGCACGCTCACCGAGGTCGCCTCCGGTTACCGGGCGCGCCGCACCCTGCCGCTGCGCGTGGAGCTGGCCCGTCAGCTCAAGCGCCGCCGCACCCTGGTGATGGGCGCCATCCTGGCCGCGCTGCCGTTCGTGCTGCTGGTCGCCTTCGCGATCGGCGGCGAACCGGACCGCGGCGGCGACCGCATCACCCTGATGGACACCGCCACCGCCTCCGGCGCCAACTTCGCCGCGGTGAACCTCTTCGTCTCCGCCGGCTTCCTGCTGGTCATCCCGGTCGCCCTGTTCTGCGGCGACACGGTGGCCTCGGAGGCCGGCTGGTCCTCCCTGCGCTATCTGCTCGCGGCGCCCGTGCCGCGGGCCCGGCTGCTGTGGTCCAAGCTCGTCGTCGGGCTCGGCCTGAGCCTGGCCGCGATGGTGCTGCTGCCGGTGGTCGCGCTGGCTGTCGGCACCGCCGCCTACGGCTGGGGCCCGCTGGCCATCCCCACCGGCGGCTCGCTCGACGCGGGCACCGCGGCCCAGCGCCTGGTGGTCGTCGTGGCGTACCTCTTCGTCTCCCAACTGGTCACCGCCGGGCTGGCGTTCTGGCTGTCCACGAAGACCGACGCCCCGCTCGGCGCGGTCGGCGGCGCGGTGGGCCTAACCATCGTCGGCAACGTCCTGGACGCGGTGACCGCCCTCGGCGACTGGCGCCACTTCCTGCCCGCGCACTGGCAGTTCGCCTGGGCGGACGCCGTCCAGCCCACCCCGGAGTGGTCCGGCATGATCCAGGGCGCCGCCGTCTCGGTAACGTACGCCGTCGTCCTGTTCGCGCTGGCCTTCCGCGGTTTCGCGCGCAAGGACGTGGTGTCCTAGGTCACCGGAGGATCACCCACCGGTCTCGAAGCCCCCCTGTCGTGCCCACTTCGAGACCCACCCGCAACACCCCGTACCGCACGTTCCGCCCCCGGGCCCCGTCACAGTCACAGAAGTCGGCGTCAACGGACCCAGGGGGCACGGACGATGGCACGGTACGGCACACGACGACGGTGGCGGGGCGCGGTGCTGGCGCTCACGACGGCGGGCCTGCTGCTCACGGGCTGCGGCCAGGGCAGCGGCGACCACGCGACGGACAGCACGGACAAGAACGGCGACTACCACCCGGCCCCGGCCCCCGACAGCGGCGGGCACGACGAGCGGGACGACGACGGCACGTCCCGGGACATCGCCCCGTCCCCCGACCACCTCTCCACCTTCGCCCTCGACGTCGACACCGCCTCCTACGGCTACGCCCGCCGCACCCTCGCCGAGGGCCGGCGGCCGGACCCGTCGTCGATCCGCCCCGAGGAGTTCGTCAACAGCTTCCGCCAGGACTACCCGCGCCCCGACGGCAACGGCTTCTCGGTGACCGTCGACGGAGCCCGCACCGACCGGGAGGACTGGTCGCTGGTCCGGGTCGGCCTGGCCACCCGCCCCTCGGAACAGCGGGGTGAACGACCGCCCGCCGCCCTCACCTTCGTCCTGGACATCTCCGGCTCGATGGCCGAACCGGGCCGGCTGGACCTGGCCCAGGAGTCCCTCGGCGTGCTGACCGACCGGCTCCGCGACGACGACTCGGTCGCCCTGGTCACCTTCAGCGACCGGGCCGAGACCGTCCTGCCGATGACCCGCCTCGGCGGCAACCGGGACGCGATCCACGACGCGATCGACGATCTCGAGCCCATGTACTCCACCGACCTGGGCGCGGGCGTCGAGACCGGTTACGCGACCGCCGTCGAGGGCCTGCGCGAGGGCGCCACCAACCGTGTCGTCCTCGTCTCCGACGCCCTCGCCAACGACGGCGACACCGACCCCGACACCATCCTCGAACGCATCGAGGGCGCCCGCCGCGAACACGGCATCACCCTCTTCGGCGTCGGCGTCGGCAGCGACTACGGCGACGCCCTGATGGAACGCCTCGCCGACCGGGGCGACGGCCACACGGCGTACGTCTCCGACTCCGACGAGGCCCGAACGGTGTTCTGCGAACAACTGCCGAGGAACATCGACCTCACCGCCCGCGACGCCAAGGCCCAGGTCGCCTTCGACCCTCAGACGGTCGCCGAGTTCCGCCTCGTCGGCTACGACAACCGCCGCGTCGCCGACGACGACTTCCGCGACGACCGGGTGGACGGCGGCGAGGTCGGCCCCGGCCACACCGTGACCGCCGTGTACGCGGTCCGCACCGTGCCCGGCGCCGACGGCCACCTCGCCACCGCCACCGTCCGCTGGCAAGACCCCGACACCCGCGCCCCGCACGAGGAGTCCGGCCGGCTGGAGCGGGCCTCGCTCCACGACGACCTCTGGAGCGCGAGCCCCCGCTTCCAGGTCACGGCCGTCGCGGCCTACTTCGCCGACGCCCTCCGCCGCGGCGACGACCCCCGGCCCGCACTGCCCGGCGCGCCGCCCCTGCGCGAACTGGCCGTGCACGCCGGCACGCTGGCGGACACCACCGGGGACCGGGCGGTGCGGGACCTCGCCGCGACCATCCGCCGGGCCCTGCCCCTGGAAACCGAGGACTGACCGACCGCCCACCGCCGGCAGCGCCGGACACACTGAAGGGCGGGGCCACCGGACAACCGGTGGCCCCGCCCTCGTACCGGCGTCAGCGCTCGCTGTTCTCCGACAGGATCGACACGTCCTCCAGGAGGTGCGCCAGCGCGCCGTCCCGCTTGGTCTGCGTCGAGTTCTCGGCACACTGCTGGTTCATGTCGTCCGACAGGATCGGGAGGTCCTGGATCGAGACGATGTTGACGATGGGGACGTTGATGTCCTCCAGGGCGATGCAGGGCTTGTTGAAGGAGCCCTGGATGAGCGCCATCTGCGGGCTCATGTTGCCGTACGTGCTCGAGTTGCCGAAGCTCTGCATCGCCCCGTTGCCGTTCGAGGTGACCGGACCGCTGTCGTCACCGATCGCCAGCGCCTGCGGAGCCGTGGCAGCGGAGACACCCACGACGGAAGCGGCGAGAGCCGCGGTGGCAATAACCTTCTTGATCACTGGCCAGTCCTTTCAGAGAAAACGTGTGCACCGGAGCGCTCTGATCCAACTGATCTGGCGCGACTTGGTTTCTCCCGTTCACTCCGTCGGCCCACACCGCGGACGTTTGCCGGGCCGCTCCGCGGGGACCGCGTTTCGACTCCGTGCGGGCCAACCGGGTGAACCCCCGCAACCAATCCCGACGCGCTCGGTTGATGAAGCCGTACGACATGCGTCGCTACGAGGAAAGGAACGCGAAGTGCTCAAGAAGGCAATGGTCGCCGCGGCGGCTGCCGCTTCTGTCATTGGTATGTCGGTGGCGGCGGCTCCCCAGGCGCTTGCCATCGGTGACGACTCCGGCCCGGCCGTGGCCAACGGCAACGGTGCCAGTTCGTCCTTCGGCAACTCGGCGACCAAGGGCGACATGAGCCCGCAGCTCTCGCTGGTCGACGGGACGCTGAACAAGCCGTGCGCCGCGCTGGAGGACATCAACGTCGCCGTCATCAACATCGTGCCGATCCAGGACGTCCCGATCCTGTCGGACGACCTGGCGCAGCAGTGCACCGACAACTCCACGCAGGCCAAGCGCGATGGCGCGCTCTCGCACATCCTGGAGGACCTGTCGGTCCTGTCGGCGAACGGCGAGTCGAACTGAGCCGTGGCCCCACGCAGCCCGGGCGGTCCGCTGAATTCTCTGCGGGCCGCCCGGTCGCGTCAGGGAACGGACCCTCCGGGCGACGCGACGGTGTGCTCGTCACTCTCCCGGCGGAGCGGCGGCGGCGTGGAACGAGGCATGCGAGTGAACTTCGCGGTGTCGCACGTTCCATGGCTTCCTCATCCGTGAATTGCTCGTTAGCAGGCTGCAGGTCATGGTGCGAGCCGTTCCAGCTGCGCTCGCTTCGGCTTCGGCCGACAAAGAGGCATGACCGCTGAGAAGGGATAGTTCATGAAGAAGAGCGTTGCTGTTGTCGCGGGCGCCATCATGGCCATGGGTATGGCCACCCCGGCGTTCGCCGACGCGGAGGCCAAGGGTGCGGCCATCGGCTCCCCCGGCGTCCTCTCGGGCAATGTGGTCCAGATTCCCGTGCACGTTCCGATCAACGTGTGCGGCAACTCCGTGAACGTCATCGCCCTGTTGAACCCGACGTTCGGCAACACCTGCGTCAACGACTGACGACGCAGCGCACCAGCCACTCCGCTTGTGGCACGGCCGGCCTCGGACGCCTTCTCCCCGTTCCGAGGCCGGTTTTTTTTCCTTCACTTCTTCAAGCAGGAAGACAACGAGATTGCGACAGACCCTGAGCAGGGGAATGGTCGCGGCCGCCGCCGCGACAAGCATTCTGTCCCTGTGCGGTGCTCCCGCCCTCGCCGACACGAGCGCGGACGGGGGTGCCAAGGATTCGCCCGGCGTGGCGTCCGGCAACGATGTGTCGGCGCCGGTCGAGCTCCCGGTCAACGCCTGCGGCAACACCGTCGACGTGGTCGCCGCGCTCAACCCGTCCTTCGGCAACGACTGCGCCACGGCGGACGACGCGACGAAGCGCGGTGCGTACGGGGAGCCGTACGACGATTCCGGATACGGCCACGGCGACGACGACCGCGACCACGACGACCGCGACCACGGGGACGGGGACCACGGGGACGGGGAGGGGGGGTACGGCGACACGCCCTCGCCGAAGCCGCCCACGACACCCCCGGGCGGCGGACACACGCCTCCGGGCGGTGAGCACACGCCTCCGGATGGTGGTCACACGCCACCGCCGCCCGGTGGGGAACAGACCCCTCCGCCGCCCGGTGGTGACCACACGCCCCCGCCGCCCCCTGGCGGTGAGCACACCCCTCCGCCTCCGGTCGGTGAGCACACGCCGCCGCCACCTCCCGGCGGGGGTCACGACGGGCCGGTGCCCATGCTGCCCGAGACCGGTAGCGGTGAGGGCATGCTGGCCGCGTCCGGTGCCAGTGCCGCTCTGATCGCGGGCGGGGCCGTTCTGTACCGTCGAGGACGGGCCGCGTCCCATCGGTGAGACGAACCACGGGTGCCGGACGTCCAGTACGTCCGGCACCCGTGGTGTGTGCCCCCCCCCCGCACCTCAGTGACTGCCCGCCTTCTCGTCGTCGACGACCGGCGCCTTCCCCTGCCGGACCACGCGCGCCTCGGCCGGCGGCCCTGACCGCCGGCACAGGTGGCGCAGCCGGTCCAGCACGCGGCGCGACACGTGCCTGGTCCACAGGGTCCACATCGCCCGGCCCGGCGCCCGGTCGTCCGGGGCGTACCAGGCCGTCTCGCGGCCGTGCCGCGTCGGACGCAGGGCCGTCAACGGCGCATAGTTCTCCACGACGAACATCCGCCCCGGACGCGGTGACCCCTCCGGCAGCGGGCGGTGGGTCAGGTCCAAATGCAGGGCTCGTACGACGTCCAGTTCCGCGGTGTCCGTGAAGAGACGGAACTGGGCGCCCGGGCGCGGGTTGAAGTCGAGCAGGTGGTACTGGCCCGTCGTGGCGCAGCGGCGGAAGTCGAGGTCGAGGATGCCGCGGTAGCCGAGGTGCGCCACCAAGTCCGCCGCCAGCGCCCGCACCTGGGGGTCGGGAGTCCAGCGGCCCACCGCGGTCAGCCCCGCGCCGCGCGGCCAGGACAGGTGCTTCGCCCCGGTGCCGCCCGCCCGGAGGGCGCCCGCGCGGTCGACGTACCCGTGGAAGAACCAGTCCAGGTCCGGACCCGGCGGCAGGAACGCCTGGAGCAGCAGCTCGCTGCCCGCTTCCGCCGTGCGCGCGTACAGCTCCCGTGCCTGCTGTGCCGAGCGGATGACCGCCGTGCTGCGCAGCCCGCTGCCGGGCGGCAGCAGCCAGGGGCGGCTCCACTTCGCGACCACCGGCAGGCCCAGCCGCCAGGCGTCCGCCGCGGCCTCCGAGGCGCTGGCCGGGACGAGCGTGCGGGGGTGCGGGATGCCCGCCGCGGCGCAGATCCCGGCCAGCTCGGCCTTGTCGGCGACCCGCTCGGGCAGTGAACGGGGCTGCTGCGGCAGCAGATACGCGGGGGAGAGCTCCGCGCCGAGCCGGCTCACCGCCACCGCGCCCGCGTCGTCCATCGGGATCAGCACGGCCGGCCTCGCGATCCCGGCGGCCACCCTGCGCAGCGCCCCCGCGATGTCGGCCGGGGCCGCACCGGGCGCAGGCGCCGGGTGCACGCGGGTCACGAAACGGGAGCGGCGTACGGGGGACGCCACGCAGTCGGCGACCACATGCACCTCCACGCCCGCCCGGCCCAGCGAGCGCATGGCGCCCAGCGTTCCGTGGTGAAAGGGATTCCGGTCGATCCGCAGCAGTACTGCGGGGATCCGGGTGTCGAACAGCGACACGGACTCAATTCCTTCGGTCGGGCGAGCGGGGCACTCGAAAGCCGTAACAACGGTGGCGTAATGCCTGCTCATATGACTGGGTGTCAGTAATGGGAAATACCGCGAGTGTGGAGAAAGGAGCAGGCATGGCCCCACAGCAGCGACCGGCCCGGTCCCGTCGGCGGCTGGCGTGTGTCGCGGTGGTCGTCGCCGCGTCCGCAGCCCTGGCGTCCGGTACGGGATTCGCCGCGGGCACGGGGGTGGGCCGGGTCGCCGATCCTCCCGCTCCGGCACCGACGGCCACCGCACAGGCGACCCCGGCACCCGCGGCGCTGGCCCAGCACACCCCCGCCTTCGGCGCCTACCTCGACTACAGCGCCCGGGGCGTCGACCGGATCGCCGAGCTCAGCCGCTGGCTGGACGGGGCCGACCTGCGGGTCGGTCACACGTACCTGCCCGGCGACCGGTGGAGCAACATCGAGGGCGCCCCCAACTTCCTGGAGGCCTGGGCCGACTGGCGACGGGAACGGGACGACCGGATGTTCGTCCTCAACGTCCCCATGCAGGAGCGCAACGAGGAGGGCGTCTCCGACACCGAGGTCCGGCAGTTGCTGCGGGAGGGCGCGGCCGGCGCCTTCGACCGCCACTACCGCCGCCTCGCCGAGCGGCTGGTGGAGCTGAAGGTCCCGGACACGGTGATCGTGCTCGGCTGGGAGATGAACGGCATCACGTACACCCATCGCTGCGGCCCCGACCCGGAGGCGTGGAAGAAGTACTGGAACAGGATCGTCACCACCATGCGTGCGGTGCCGGGGCAGAAGTTCCTGTTCGATTTCACCCCGACCCGGGGCCGGGACGCCGTTCCCTGGACGGAGTGCTATCCGGGCGACGACACGGTCGACATCATCGGAATGGACGCGTACGACCAGCCGCGCGGAATGTCGTTCGACGAACAGGTGAAGGAGCCCTACGGTCTCCAGGCGCACGTGGACTTCGCCAAAGCCCACGGCAAGCCCATTTCCTATCCGGAATGGGGACTCTTCCGCAACGGTGACAATCCCGAGTACATGCGGCGGATGCTCGCCTGGATGGACGAGCACAAGCCGCTGTACAACACGCTGACCGACTACTGCCCGCACGGTGTGTGGCAGTGCCGGGCCAACCCCGAGTCGGCGGAGATCTACCGCTCGGTCCTGTCCGGCCGTACGGACGTGCCGCAGCCCACGCCCGAGCCCACGCCGGAGCCGACCCCGGGCGAGCCCACCGCTCCGCCCGTCACCCCGCCGAACTGCTCGCCGCTGGAGTTGGGCGACTGGGTGGAGTACTGGCTCGGCGGGAAACTGTGCCTGCGCTTCGACTGGTTCTCGCGCAACCGGTGAGCCCCCGGTGGCGGCGGGCCCGTCAGGACCTGCCGCCACCGTCGCGCTCCTTCCAGCGGCGCACCAGTTCCTTGCCCCGACGCCGGGCGGCGACCGAGCTCAGCGCCGCCGCCAGCAGCGGGGCGGTGCGCCGCCGGGCCAGCAGCAGCCGCCGGTTCTCGACCGGTTCGGGCCGCCAGTGGTGCTTGTACGGCTCATTGCCGCGCAGCAGGCTCAGCGTGCCGCGCGCGTACTCGGTGGACGCCTCCAGCAACATCACCGCCACGTCCGCCTTGCGCTCCCGCAGACACGGATGGGCGCCGTACAGGTAGCCGCCCGCCAGATTGGGCGACAGCAGCGTCAGATCGACGGCGACCACGTCGTCGTCCAGCCGGAACTCGGTGACGACCGCGTCCCCGCCGGCCACCATCGGGCCGACCGCGCGCACCAGATGGTCCCGGAAGCGGGGGCGCAGGTGCTCGGGCGTCACCTTGCGGCCCTGCCACTGGAGTTCGTGCAGCTCCAGCAGCCGCCGCAGCGCCTTGTCGACCTCGGCCGGTTCCACGACGTGCCGCTGGATGCCGAGCGCGGCCAGTCTGCGCAGCTTGGCGCGGGCGCGCTGCTGGGTCTTCGCCAGGGGCAGCCGGGTGATCAGCTCGGGCATCGGAGCTGCGGGCAGTTCCAGGCACAGGGAGTCGGGCACCCGGCTGCGCGGGCCCGGCCAGTGGTCGTAGAGCCGCTCGGCCGCGGCGCCCGGGCGGACCTCGCGCAGATCGATCAGGGCCGTGCGGGCGGCTGCCGCCAGGCCGTCGGTGAGCGCGGCGACCGCCGGTTCGCCGCGTTCGTCGTCCAGCAGCACGTCCCCGTAGTCGGAGATCGCGCCGCCGAGCGGTACCAGCGCGGGCAGCGGGCGGCGCACCCGCATCAGCGGGGCGGCGGCGACGAGCTCGTCCCGGTCGCGGACCAGCACCACCCGGAGCCGGCCGGGACAGCCGTAGGACAGCCACCAGGAGTGCAGCCAGGGGTGGCTCTGGAACGGGGTCGCGGTGGCGCACCTGCCGTACAGCCGCGACCAGTCGGCGGACAGGGCGGCGAAGGTGTCCTCGTCGGTGACGAGTTCGGTCGTGTACGTCACAGCTGTCCGCGGACGTCGGCGGCGGGGGCCGGGCCCGGTACGGCGGGGCGCCCGGGGTCCGCGCCGCCGCGCCGGGGCCGCACCAGCAGCGCCAGGCCGCCGAGGAGTCCGCCCCCGCTCGCGCCGACCAGCCCGGTCACCCCGGCGGACACCGAGGAGGGCTCGGTGGGCTCGGTGGCGCGGGCGAACTGCTGGAGCTCGACGTGGGTGGACTTCTCGACGTCGTTCGCGTGCCGGGTCAGGGCGCGGGAGACGGCGTTGGCCATGTCGGCGGCGAGGTCGGCGCGCTCGGAGGTGGCGGTTACGGCGACCATCGGGGCGTCCGGGGAGGTCGCGGTCCGCACGCTCTCCTTCAGCGTCGACACCGGGACGCCCGCCCACACCTGGGCGTCCCCGAGCACCGCGAGCTGGGTGGCGACCCGGCCGTACGCCTGGGCGAAGCCGAGCGCGGAGACCGGGTCGGACTTCTCGCCGGGGACGGCGACGACATAGCTGGTGGCCGTGTAGGTCGGCGTCCTGACCAGGCCGTACGCGCCGCCGAGCAGGCCGCCGGCGAGGGCGCCGGCCACGATCAGGGACCACGGCGGCAGGGCCTTGGCGCGGACCAGGGGAGCGATCGGGCGGCGGTGCCCGGTGAGGGTATCGGTCATGCGGGACTGACCTCCTGGGGTGACGGGGGCGCCGGGGCGGTGACGGCGCGGTACACGTCCATCAGCCGGGTGGCGCTGCGGGTGATGCCGTAGTGCAGGGCGGCCTCGGCGGGGGTGCGCGGCCGGGGGCCCTCGGCGCGCGTCGCGACGAGGGCCCGGGCGAACTCCTCGGGACCGCCCCGGACCCGGCGGGCGGCCGGCGCGGCCTCGGCGGGGAGGTCCTCGATCGCCGGGCAGGAGGTGTAGAGCACGGGCAGTCCGCTCGCCAGCGCCTCCACGGCGGCCAGGCCGAACGCCTCCTCCGGGGAGGGGGAGGCGAAGACGTCCATCGCGGCCGTCAGGGAGGGCAGGTCCGGGCCGGGGGAGCCGTCGGGGACGTAGGGGCGTTCGCCGGTGAACAGGACCCGGTCGGCGACCCGGGCCTCGTGCGCGGTACGGCGCAGGACGCTCTCCTCGGGGCCGCCGCCGACCAGCAGCAGCCAGCAATCCGCGGGGAGATGGGCGAGGGCTCGCACCAGGGTGCCGAAGTGCTTGCCCGCGGTGAGCCGGCCGATGCCGCCGATGACGTACGCGTCCTCGGGCAGCCCGAGACGGCGGCGGGTGCGCTCGCGCCGCGCCGGGTCGAAGCGGAAGCGGTCCAGGTCGATGCCGTTCGGGACGACCTCGATCCGGGGCGCGGGCACGCCCCAGCGCTCGAGGCGGTCGGCGACGGTCGGCGACACGGCGACGGTCTTGCGGCCGAGGCGTTCGCCCGCCAGGTACAGGGCGCGCACCCCCGGGCTGAGCCGCCGCCCCTCCATCTGCGAGTCGCCGAGGGAGTGTTCGGTGGCCACGACCGCCCTGACGCCGGCCGTGCGGGCGGCGAACCGGCCGTAGAGGCAGGCGCGGTAGAGGTGGGTGTGGACCAGGTCGTAGCCGCCGGTGCGGATCAGGCGGGTCAGCCGGGGCAGGGCGGCGAGATCGCGGTTGCCGGCCATGCCGAGGTGGACGACGCGCACGCCGTCGGCGACCAGGCCGTCGGCGACCGGGCCCGGGTTGGTGAGCGTGACGACATCGCACGTGACCGGCAAGTGCCTCAGCAGCAACCGCAGTTGCTGCTCGGCGCCGCCCACCCCGAGGCCGGTGATGATGTGCAGGGCCTTCACCGCAGGCCCGCCACGGGGCGTCGGCGCAGCCGGTGCAGACGGTGCTTGAGATAGAGGCGTACGGCGGTGTCGTTCTGGCCGACGTGGACGCGGGGGAGGGCGTGCGGGGAGGTGAGCGGGCCGGGATCGATGGCGCAGGCGTAGGTGTAGCCGGCCGCCCGGACCGCCTCGACGGCGCGGGCGTCGACCGTGCCGTACGGGTAGCAGAAGCCGTCGACCGGAGCGCCGGTCAGCTCCGAGAGCACCGCTCTGCTCTCGGCGGTCTCGGCGCGCAGCAGGTCGTCGTCGGCCTGCGTCAGGTCGACATGGGTCAGGCCGTGCGAGCCGATCTCCACTCCGGCCTCGGCGGCGTGCCGGATGCCGTCGGCGGTCAGCAGCGGCTTGCGCGGGCCGAGCGGGTCCCAGGCGTTGTCGCCGCCGAGCCTGCCGGGCAGGACGAACAGGGTGGCGCCGCAGTCGTGCCGGCGCAGCACGGGCAGGGCGTGGTCGACGAAGTCGGCGTACCCGTCGTCGAAGGTGAGCCCGACCAGGCCGTGCCCCTCGCCCCGGGCGCGGGCGGCGAGCAGGGCGGCCACGGACACGCCCCGCAGGCCCCGGCGGCGCAGCCGGCCGAGCTGTTCGCCGAGGCGCTCGGGGGTGACGGTGATCCGGTAGGGGTCGTCGGAGCAGTCGCCCACCGAGTGGTACATGGCCACCCACGGGGCCGGTCCTGGGCGGGGCCCGAGGCGGGGGCCGGTGTCAACGGAGACGGACATGGCGGAGCCTTTGCGTGACGGTGCGGACAGGGGCGAGGCCTTGGGCGCCGAGGGCCCAGCCGGTCAGGAGGAACACGCCGGTCACGGTCGTGGCCCCGGCGGTCAGGGCGGGCAGGGCGGCGTCGAAGCGGGCGGCGGCCAGGGCGCCGGCGGCGGTGGCGAGCACCGCGGCCGCTGTCGGCCTGCTCAGTTCGCCCAGCACCCGCCGGGTGCCGATCGGGACGGCCCGCCGGCGCATTCCGGCGAGCAGCAGCAGGGCGGTGACGGTGATGCCGGCGGCGTTGGCGGCGGCGATCCCGGCCACGCCCCAGGGGTCCACGGACCAGGCGCCGAGGCAGCAGGTGACGGCGATGCCGACGGTCATCGTCGCGAGCGGGTACCAACTGGGGCGGCCCGCCGAGAAGTAGGAGCGGATCAGGGCGCCGGTCAAAGTCTGGCCGAGCAGCCCGAGGGCGTACACGCGCATGACGTCCGCCGTCGCCGCCGTGTCCCGGGCGGTGAACGCGCCGCGCTGGAAGAGGAGTTCGACGATCTGCGGGGCGCAGGCGATGACCGTGGCGGCACCGAGCAGCACCACGCAGGCGGCCAGCGCCAGATCGCGCTCCACCCGGACGCGGGCCCGCGCGAAGTCGCCCTCGGCCACCGCCCGCGCCACCACCGGGAAGGTGACCGTGCACAGCATCAGCGAGAGCGTCATCGGGATCTGGGCCACCTTCTGCGCGTAGTTCAGATGCGAGATGGACCCGGCGGGCAGCGTGGAGGCGAGGAAACGCTCGATGAGCACCTGGGACTGACGGCACAGCGCGAACAGCAGCACCGACGCGACCAGCCCGAGCGACACCGCCTGCGCGTCGGCGGGCGCCGCCTCCGGAGCGACCGGCTTGCGCCGCAGCTGCCGCAGCACGAACGGCAGTTGGATGACGACCATCAAGGCGCCGCCCACCGCGACCCCGACGGCCGCCGAACGCACCCCCCAGTGGCCGCCGAGGACGAACATCGCCGTGATGATGCCGGTGTTGTACGCCACGTAGATCGCGGCCGGCGCCAGGAAGCGGCGGTGCGCCCGCAGGGCCGCGCTGCAGTACCCGGCGAGCCCGAAGCTCAGCACGCAGGTCGCGGTCAGGCGGGTGCAGTCGACGGCGAGCGAGGCGTCGGGCAGGCCGGGGGCGAGGGCCTCGACCAGGTAGGGGGCGGTCGCGACGACCAGGCCCGCCGCGGCGACCAGGGTGAGCGTCAGCTTCGGCAGCGTGCCGGCGACCAGCGAGCGGACCGGGTCGCCGGGGGCGCCCTGCGCGCGGCGGGCGAGCGCCAGGCTGAACGCGGGGACCAGGGCGAAGGCCAGGCCGTCCTCGATCAGCAGGGTCGAGGCGAACTCCGGCACCGTCCAGGCGACGAGGAAGGCGTCCGTCTCGGTGCCCGCCCCGAACAGCCGGGCCAGCGCCTGGTCGCGGGCCAGCCCCAGCAGGGCGCCGGCGATGGACAGCACGGCGGTGAGCAGGGTGGCCCGGGCCAGGAACTTCCCGGAGACGGGGGCGAGTCCGGTGCCGTCCCGCACCGGCCCCGGTTCCCCGGAGCGCGCCGGGGGCAGGGTCGCCGGGCCGTCGGCTCCGGTCCGTGGAGGCGTCACCGTCATCGTGCCGGGCCCTCCCCGGTCCTCGGGGCCAGTGCCCACCACGCCACCAGGCCCAGGCAGACCGCGGTCAGCACGGTCGAGGGGCCGCCGATGTCGGCGTACGCGAAGTCGGTCAGCAGCCATACCAGCAGCCCGCAGGCGACGAGCCCGCAGTCTGGGGCGGTCGTCCCGCGGATCCTGCGCAGGGCGCACACCAGCAGCGCCAGCCAGCCGCCCGCGAGCGCGAGCAGGCCGATCAGGCCCTGTTCGGCGAGGACGAGGAGGTACATGTTGTGCGGGGACAGCAGCGGCTGCTTGCGGAACCCGGTGCCCGCGCCCTCGGTGTCGCTCGCGGCGGACAGCGCCAGGGAGGCGTGCGCGTCCCGGTGCTCGGGGAAACCCTTCAGTCCGACGCCGGTCAGCGGCTGTTCGCGCCACATGCCGGCGGCGGCCGCCCACATCGTGTACCGGTCGGTGACGGACTGGTCGGGGGCGTCGGTGACCTGGGTGATACTGCTGATCCGCTGCTGCAGCATCGCCGAGCCGAGGCCGAACCCGCCCACCAGGATCACGGCCACCGCCGTCACCGCCGCGGCCACCGTCAGCGCCCGGCGCGGCCCGGCGAGCGCCAGCTGCAGCGCGCAGGCCACCGCGGTCGCGATCCAGGCGCCCCGGCTGAAGGAGAGGGCGAGCGGCAGGAGCAGGGCGAGGGCGCAGCCGGCGGCGATCATCCGCTGCCGTACCGGCGTGCGGCCGAGCGCCAGACCCAGCGCGCACACCAGGCCCAGGGAGACCACGGTCGCCATCCCCATCACGTCCTGCGCCCCGAAGGTGCCGACTGCCCGGACCGGCTCGCCCTGGTAGGAGGCGCCGGTGCCGGTCACGTACTGGTGCACTCCCAGGGCTCCCTGCCACCCGGCGAGGGCGACGAACGACCAGGCCAGCAGCCGGAAGTCGGACCGGTCGCGGAGCAGCAGCAGGACGGCCGCCGGGACCAGGACGAAGACCTGGAGATAGCGGCCCATGCCGGTGAGCCCCGCACCCGGCGAGGCCGCGCCCATGGCCGCGACCGCGAGCCCCAGCACGGGCAGGCCGAGGACCACGGCGGCCGTACGGGACAGGGGCCGCCGCCGGTCCCGTACGACCCGGATCGCGCAGTACAGCACCACCAGTGCGGACAGCGCGTCGGCCGGGCCGGCGCCGCCCTCGCCGTCGGCGCGAAGGGGCAGGGCGAGCAGGGCGACGACCGCCACCAGGGGCAGGGCCGGGGTGAGGACGGGGTGGGCCCGGGGTGGGGTGAGGGCGAGGCCGGCCACCGGGTCAGCTTCCCGTCGGGCGGACGAGGGCGGCCGCCGTGCGCAGCAGGATGCAGATGTCCTGCCACAGCGACCAGTTGTCGATGTAGGCGTTGTCGAAGCGGGCCCGGTCCTCGATGGAGGTGTCGCCGCGCAGCCCGTGGATCTGGGCGAGCCCGGTGATGCCGGTCTGCATCCGGTGGCGGGCCGCGTAGCCGGGGTAGGTCTGGCTGAACTTGCCTACAAAATACGGGCGTTCGGGCCGCGGTCCGACCAGGCTCATGTCGCCCCGCAGCACGTTCCACAGCTGGAGCAGCTCGTCCAGCGAGGTGCGGCGCAGGAAGCGGCAGAACCACGACATGCGCGCCTCGCCGGCGACGCTCCAGCGGGTGGCCGCCTCGTGCTCGTCGACCGGACGGTGGGTGCGGAACTTCAGCAGGGTGAAGGGGCGCCCGTCCTTGCCGATGCGCTCCTGCCGGAAGACCACCCCGGGCCCGTCGGTCAGCCGCAGCACCACCGCGCAGAGCAGCAGCATCGGGCTGACCAGCAGCAGCAGCGCCCCGGACACCGTGATGTCCAGGGCCCGCTTGCCCGCGCTGCCGCGGCGCCGCGTGGTGCCCAGGTCGAGGCGGCGGCAGGCGAACCCGGCGAGCTGCTCGCGGGTGGCGTACGTCGGGGAGTCCGCGTCGACCTCCCACACCGCGCACCCCGACCCGGCGAGCGCCCGCAGCAGCGGCGCCCGTTCGGACCGTACGGAGGGGTGCACGGCGAGGACGTCACGGACGCCGTTCTGGATCAGGGCCCGCTCGACCTCCTCGCCGGTGGTCAGCACGGGCAGCCCTTCGGTGCCGTCCGGGTCGTCGGCGACGATGCCCACCGGCCGCACCCCGCACCGCGGGTGGCGCAGCACGCCGTCGGCCACGCGCTGGGCGGTGGCCGCCGGGCCGATGACGAGGGCGGCGCGCGGCCGGGCGAGCAGCGCGCCGGCCCGGCGCCGGTGCACCAGACCGCGGGCCGCGCAGCAGGCCGCCGCGTGGGTCAGGAAGCCGAGCGTGAGGGTGCGCGCGGAGAGCGCCTGGTCCGGGGCGTACGCGGCGACCGCGGTCGCCAGCGCCAGCCAGGCCACCGCGGTCCGGCCGCAGACGGCGGGCAGTTCGTCGAGTACGCCGGTCGCGGTCCGGGACGGCTGCGGGCGCAGCAGCAGCGCGGCGGCCACCAGCAGTGCGGCCGGCAGCGGGCGGAGCTGGGCGGCGGTGAGCACCCAGGCGCCCAGCAGGGCGGCGGCGGTGTCGGCGGCCAGCAGCGGTACGGGGGAGGCGGGCCGCGGGCGGGGTCTGCGGGCCGGGAAGCGGAAGCCCGGGGCCGCGCCGCGCGGCGGCATGAGGGAGACGGGCGAGGCAGGCAGGTCCCGTGGCTGCCCGGCGGGCGAGGGGACGGTGCTGTCGGCAGTCACGAGTGGATGGACTCCCTGTGCTCGGTGGGCACGCGGCGGGCCAGCAGGTCCTGGTAGACCTCCGCGACCGCCTCGGCCGTGTGCCGCATGTCGTGCGTGGACCGGACGTGCCTGCGCCCCTGATGGCCGAGGGACTCGCGCAGCAGCGGGTCGCGCAGCAGTTCGGTGACGGCCGTGGCCAGCCGGGCCGGGTCGCGCGGCGGTACCAGGCAGTGCGGCTCCAGCGAGGGGGGCAGGCTCTCCCGGGCGCCGTCCACATCGGTCACCACCACCGGACGCCCGCACGCCATCGCCTCCAGCGGGGCGAGCGCCATGCCCTCCCAGCGCGAGGGCAGGACGACGAGATCGGCGGCCTGGTACCAGGGGGCGGCGTCGGCGACGGGCCCCGCGAACAGCACCGACTCGGGCGCCCGGGCCCGCAGTGACGCGGCGTCGGGACCGTCGCCGACCAGCACGAGCCGGGCTCCGGGCACCCGTTCCGCCACCGAGGCCCACGCCCGCAGCAGGACGTCCTGCCCCTTCTGCCGGCACAGCCGCCCCACGCACACCACCAGCGGCGCCCCGGGATCGACGTCCGGCAGCAGCCCGGCGCGTACGGTGCCCGCGGCGGCGGGGTGGAAGTGCTCGGGGTCGATGCCGTTGGGGATCACCGTGTACCGGCCGCGGATCCCGGCGCGTACCCCGGTCACCCGCTCCGCCTCGCTCACACACACCACGCGTGAGGCCCAACGGGCCCCCTGACGCTCCCAGTTGAGCGCGAAGGCGGCCATGGCGCCGCCGACCGCCGCGAACGACCAGGCGTGCGGCTGGAAGACGGTCGGGATCCGCCCGCGCACCGCGAGCCGTCCGGCGAGCCCGGCCTTGGCGCTGTGCGCGTGCACCAGATCGGGCCGTGCCGCCTCGATCACCTGCGTCAGACGCCGTACCTCTCGAACAAGAGTCGGGCCCGGCGCACGGCTTGCGGGCCAGGCGTGCACGTCGGCGCCGAGCGTCCCCAGGGCTGCGCTCAGCGGGCTGTCGGGGCAGGCGACCGTGACGTGCAGTCCGGTCGCGAGCTGGGCGCGTACCAGGTCCGTCACGACCCGGGCGACCCCGCCCTCCACGGGCTGGGTCAGATGGAGGATCCGAGGCGGAGGGTCGGTGGCTGACAGGTGCATTGCGCGGTTTCCTCGCTCACGGGTGTCGCGGGGGACGGGCGGGATCGCGCCTCGGCTCTGGGCGTCGACGGCGACCAGGAGCGCGCCGGCGCACACTGCGTCCCGCTGGGAAACGAGCCGGATGGCCCACGGGTCACCACCGGCTCGCGGCGCCGTGCTCGGTTCGAACGGGGCGGAGTTGTGGCGGGCCCAGACAGTGGCGCATCACCGGGATGCCTTTCGGGAGAACGGCGAGGGGACGGTGCGATGTGCTGGCAATAGGGGCGCGTCGGGAGGCCCGCAACTCTAGTTGCTATCCGTATTAATCCGTTGAAACCGGACAAGTGTGTCGGATTGGTGAAGCCGGACCGCTCACCGGATCACCCCATTGGCGGCACAACCCCGGTGCGCGTCCCGCGTTGACACAACGCCGGGCATCCCCGCCCGGCTGTTTGTGTCAACCCCCAAGGAGCACCTCTCCATGTCGCGTATCGCGAAGGGCCTGGTCCTTACGTCTGTTGCCGCCGCGGCCGTTGCGGGCGGCGCCGGCATCGCCGCCGCCGACGCCGACGCGAAGGCCGTCGCCGCCCACTCCCCGGGCGTGCTGTCGGGCAACGTCCTCCAGGTTCCGGTCCACATCCCGGTCAACGTCTGCGGCAACACGATCAACGTGATCGGCCTGCTGAACCCGGCGTTCGGCAACACCTGCATCAACGACTGACGTCGTCGCGAGAACCTGACCGGCCGCCCTTCCGTGGATCCGCCACGGCGGGGCGGCCGGTTCGCGTTACCTCGAACGGGGCATCCCGGCACCCACCCGCACGGCAGCCTTGACGCGCCTCTCACCAGGCATGACGTCGTCGGCACGGCGTGCGGGCGGTCACCCTGGGCACTCGAACGGTTGCAGAGCGCGAGAGGCGATTTCACGGTGGGCACAAGAAGGAAGCACCACCGAAAGGAACACCCATGCGTGCTCTGCCCGCACGGCGTATCGCGTCCTCCGCGCTGTGCGCCACCCTCCTGCTCGGAATCGCCGGTCCAGCCGCGATGGCCGCCGACGACTCCGCCCGTGAGCGCACTCATGCGGCGTCCCACGCGCCCGTCCCCGACGCGGAAGCGCTTCTCGCCCAGGTCAAGTCCCTGGGTGACATCGGTGGTGTGCTCACGCCGGTCACCGACCTGCTGACCGACGTGCTCAAGGCCGACGAGGGCCGGCTGTCCGCCGCGGACGCCGAGAAGCTCGGCAAGGCCGCCAAGGACGCCATCGCCAAGGCCTCGGCCGCCGCTCCGGCCGCGAACCTCTCGGCGACCTCGACCGTCCCCACCCCGCCGCCTGCCCCCACGTCCCCGGCCGCTCCCACGTCCCCGGCCGCTCCCACGTCCCCGGCTGTCCCCACGGCGCCGGCCGTTCCCACGGCGCCCAGCACCCCCGCCGCGCCCAGCACCCCCGCCGCGCCCAGCGCGTCGGCCGAGCCCGCGCTGCCCGCCACGCCGAGCCTGCCGGCCACGCTGCCGACGCTCAGCAAGTTCGACGACGCCAAGGCACCCGCCGCGCAGGCCCCCGCCGACCTCGTCGGGGATGCCCTTGCCGCCCTCCAGAAGGGCGTCGACTCCCTGCTCGCCGCCGTCACCGCCGGGGACGTCGGCAAGGTGACCTCGGCCGTGACCGGGCTGCTGACCGATCTGGTCGACGTGGTCGCCGCCACCCTGGTCGGCGGCAAGCTGCCCGCCCCGACCCTGGCCGGACTGCCGCAACTGCCGAGCGCACCCGCCGCACCAGCCGGTCTGACGCCCGCCCCGTAACACACGGCGAAGCCGCAAAAAAGCCGTTGTGCCGGTTGATTTGACCGGCACAACGGCTTTCTGAATTTCTCTACGTCTTTCTTGGATCTCATATGAGGATGCGGGCCCGGGGTTTCCGGTCCGGCGTCAGGTCGTTAGGCACGGCGGCAGAATTCCCCGTGGTGACTGTGAGTTGCCGAAGAAAGGAACACGATGAAGTCCCTGAAGGCCGCTGCTGTCGTTGCCGGTTCCCTGGTCGTCGCCGGTGCTGCCGCGCCCGCGTTCGCCCACAGCACCGCCGACCTCACGCCCACCAGCCTCAACGGAGCCTGGAACACGCTCACCAGTGGCCGCCTGTCGCCCGCTGACGCGATGCCGCTCCAGAACCAGTCGAACGCGCTCAACACCGAGAACAAGGACTCCATGCTCAGCACCGTGAAGGGCGCCACCACCACCCTGAACCAGGCCGGACTGCTCGGCGGGCTCCCCGTGCAGAGCTGAATTCGGCAATTGCGCACCGGGAGCGGCCGATTTCGTGGCGCACGGAATCGGCCCTCGGTATGTGCCGCCGAGTCGCCTGGCCTCGTTCCAGGCACGGGTAACTCGTTCGTGTGGACACCAGGCGGGGCGTCACCCGGTCGGGTGAGCAGTGTTCCGGAGCCGTTCTCATGCGTCGATAAGGTCGCGCGGTGACCTCAACCTCAAGCGAGAGCCGCGCTTTCCGCGCCGCCGATCTCGGCACGCTCGTCGTCATGGCCTGGAGCGGCGAGGCCCCCGGCGGCGACATGCCCTATCTGCTCGCCTACACCCTCGGCGACGGTGCCGGGGGACCGGAGGGTTCGATCGACGCCGTAGCGGCGCTGCTGGAGAACAACGGCCTGCCGGTCGGCGGGGACCTCGTCGACGGCGCCGCCCAGCCCAGCCTCCCGGTCAGCCTGCTCGTCGAGGCCGGACAGGCCGTCGTCAGCATGCCCGGCTTCAACGCCCAGTGCGCTCCGCCCCAGGAGTGGCTGCGGGCCGTCGCCGAACGCGGCTACGCCTACTTCGTGTTCACCACCCGGCCCTGGCCCGAGGCCGAGCCCGGCAAGCCGATCGTGCCCGAGGCGCTGGCCGAGTTCGTCGGCGCCGACGAGACCCTGAACGCCGCCGCGCACATCGTGCTCCCGGCCCGCACCCTGCGCGGCTGATGGCCACGACCGCGGGACGGACCGCGCGGACCGTGGGCGCGGGGCGGGGGTTCGCCCTGCTGCTGGTGCTCACCGGCGCCGCCGGGCTGCTGGCCTCCTGGGTCATCACCATCGACAAGTTCAAGCTGCTGGAAGACCCGGACTTCACCCCGGGATGCAGCCTGAACCCGGTGGTGTCCTGCGGCAGCGTGATGGAGAGCGACCAGGCCGAGGCCTTCGGATTCCCCAACCCGATGCTGGGCCTGGTCACTTACGCCGTCGTCGGCTGCGTCGGCGTCAGCCTGCTGGCCGGGGCCCGGTTCCCGCGCTGGTACTGGCTGACCCTCGCCGCGGGCTGTCTGTTCGGCGTCGGGTTCGTGTCCTGGCTCCAGTTCGAGTCGCTGTACCGGATCAACGCCCTGTGCCTGTGGTGCTGTCTGGCGTGGATCGCCACCATCGTCCTCTTCTGGTACGTCACCTCGCTCGTCGTGCGCGAGCGGCTGCTGCCCGCGCCGGGCTGGGCGGTCGCCTTCCTCGGCGAGTTCACCTGGGTGCTCGCGGTGGTGCACCTCGGTGCGGTCGGGATGCTGATCCTCACCCGCTGGTGGGACTTCTGGACGAACTGACAGGACGTAGGTCGTACTACTGCGGCGATCGGGGGAATTGTGCGCTGGAGGTGATCCCGGAGTCGTTGTGCGGTACGGACGCCGATCCACCGAACCCCTGGAAGGGACCGTAGCTGAGATGAAGTCGACCACCCGAGGAACCCTCGCCGCCGTCGTCACGGGCCTCGCGGCCGCGGTAGCCGGCGCCGCCCCCGCCGCCGCGGTCGGCACGGTCCCCGTCCCGGTGCCGCTGGACGGCGTGGAGAGGTCCCTCAACATCGAACTGCCCCAGCTCGGCGCCGAGATCCCGGTGCCGGTGCCGGGCTCCCCCGACGGCCCGCGGTACGTCGAGGGCCGGCTCATCCCCGAGCGGGTCATCCCGCAGCTGCCGGTCAGCGCCGGTCTGCCGGGCGGGAACCTGCGTGCGCCGCTGCCCCACATCCTCGGCGACGAATTCGACCACGTCGCCCTCCACGCCCCGGCCTCCGACCTGCGCGCCCTGGCGCCGGGCCTGACCCTGGACGCCCCGCTCACCCCGCCGAACCCGGACAACTTCGGCCTGCCGGAGCCCAAGCTGCCGCAGGCGGGCGTGCTGACCCCGGTCGTTCAGACCGTGACGGCCGCCGACGTGGTGACGGGGCCCGGCCTGTAGCCGCGCCTTCGCGAGGGCCCGGGGCGCGCACCGCCGACCGGGCCCTTCGGCTTTTCCGGTTTCCGGGGCGGACGCGGTGACCGGGCGGGCCGGGTGGGGGTTACCGCTGTGACAAGCCAACCGGAAGAGGAGCGCACGATGGTCGTCGACGTCGGCACAGTGGCAGTGGACGCGGAGCCCGGAGCGCTGGGCACGGTGAGACCGGGTGGACGGCGGGACCTGCTGCGCGGGCTGGTCGCGGCGGTGGGTGCCCTGACGCTGGCACCCGTCGTCGCGGCCTCCCGGCCGCAGGCCCCCGCCCAGGGACTGGACGCCCCCGGGGAGATCGCCTTCGACGAGACCTACCGCGGCCGCCGCATCCGCGGCATCCGGACCTCGGTGGGTCCCACCGTCGGCGCCGCCCAGTGGTACGTCACGGTCGACGGCGTACGCCTGCATCTGATGCGCCGGGCCGACGGCACCTGGCTGAGCATGATCGACCACTACCGCTCCTACGACACCCCGCTGGACGCGGCCCGTGCGGCGGTCGACGAACTGGGGCCGGGGGAGCGGCTGCGGGACGAGGAGACGGACTCGGGGGGCCACCATGGCGTACACGCGTAAGGACGTCAGCACGCTGACCCGGACCGAGCGGCGGCGGCTGGTGAAGGCGCTGCTGGAGCTCAAACGCCGGGGCGAGTACGACGAGTTCGTGCGGATGCACATCGAGTACTACGTCTCCGACGGCGAGGGCGGACTGCGTACGGCCCATATGACGCCGTCCTTCCTGCCCTGGCACCGGCAGTTCCTGCTGGACCTGGAGCGGGCGCTGCGCCGGGTGGACCCCTCGGTGACGCTGCCGTACTGGGACTGGACGAAGGACCGTTCGGCGGCCTCCGCGCCCTGGACCGCGGACCTGCTCGGCGGCACCGGGCGGCGCTCGGACCGGCAGGTGATGACCGGGCCGTTCGCCTACGCGGAGGGCAACTGGACCCTCCGGGAGAACGTCACGGACGGCAGGTTCCTCACCCGCGACCTCGGGCGGGTGCGCGATCCGATCGCGCTGCCGACGAAGAGCGATCTGGAGTGGGCCCTGGCGGATCCGGTCTACGACGCGCCGCCGTGGGACTCGACCGTCCGCAAGGGGTTCCGCAACAAGCTGGAGGGGTGGGGCCAGGGGCGCGGCCCGGTGGCCTGGCGCAATCACAACCGGGTGCACCGCTGGGTCGGCGGTGACATGGTCGGCGGCGCCTCCGTCAACGACCCGGTGTTCTGGCTGCACCACGCCTTCGTCGACCTGTGCTGGACGCGCTGGCAGCGGCGGCACCGGGTGCACCGGTATCTCCCGGCCAAACCGCCCGCGATCGGCGACGGACAGCGGGGGCGGATCGTCGCCCGGCACCAGAAGCTGCCGCCGTGGGACGTGACGCCGGACCAGCTGGAGGACGTGAGCCACATCTACCGGTACGCGTGACGGGGGACCGGGGGCGGGGGCGGAAGCAGGGACAGGGCAGAGCCCCGGCGCTCGGAGGTGCCGGGGCTCTGTTCCGTACGGGGACGTACGGGCGGTGCGGAGACGTGCGGGACGTCAGCCGCCGTAGCCGCCCTGGCCCTTGCCGTTGTCGTGGCCGCGGTCGTGACCGTGGCCGCGGTCGCCGTCCTTCTTGTCGTCGCCGCCGTTGTTGATGCAGGTGTTGCCGAAGGCCGGGTTCAGCAGGCCGACCACGTTGATGGTGTTCCCGCACAGGTTGATGGGGATGTGGATGGGGACCTGGAGCACATTGCCCGACAGGACGCCGGGCGAGTGGGCGGCGGTGGCGTTGGCGTCCGCGTCCGCCAGGGCCATCCCGGCTCCGCCGACCACCATGGCACCGGTGCCGACGGCGACAGCGGCAGCCTTCGCGATGCGCGACATCACGTTCTCCTTTGACTCGGTAAGTCCGGCGGCAGGGTGCGCCGCCGGACTTTCCGTTCAACGCCGGGACCCACGGCTGGTCACGGGGCCCGGGGGGAGATCACCCGGTCCTGTAACCCGTCCGGCGGTGTCCGACGGGGTGTGAGCGCGCAGTCAGGGGAGCTGCCGTACGGGCGAACCGGCGAGGAAGGCCTTGATGTTCTCCACGGCCTGGCCGTAGTAGGTGCGGTAGTTGGCCTGGGAGACATAGCCGAGGTGCGGGGTGGCCAGCAGGCCGGGTGCCGTGCGCATCGGGTGGCCGTCGGGGAGCGGTTCGGTGTCGAAGACGTCCACGGCCGCGCCGGCGAACCGGCCCGCGTGCAGGGCGGCGAGCAGGGCGTCCTGGTCCACGACGGCCGCGCGGGAGGTGTTGATCAGGTAGGCGGTCGGCTTGAGGAGGGCGAGTTCGGGGGCGCCGAGCAGACCGCGGGTGCGGTCGCCGAGGGCGAGATGGACGGAGACGAAGTCGCTGTCCGCGAGAAGTTCCTCCTTGGACCGTGCCCGGTGGACGCCGACTTCCTCCGCGCGCTTGTCGGTGAGGTTCTGGCTCCAGGCGCAGACCCGCATGCCGAAGGCGAGGCCGATTTGGGCCACCCGGGAGCCGATCCTGCCGAGGCCGAGCAGGCCGAGACGGCTGCCGTGCAGATCGGCGCCGATGGTGGACTGCCAAGGGCCGCCCGAGCGGAGGTTGGTGCTCTCCTCCACGATTCCCCGCGCGAGGCCGAGCAGCAGGGCCCAGGTCAGTTCGACGGGCGGGGTGGGGGAAGAGGCCGTACCGCAGACGGTGACGCCGTGGGCCTCGGCGGCGGCATAGTCGATGACGCTGTTGCGCATGCCGGAGGCGACGAGCAGGCGCAGCCGGGGGAGGCGGGCGAACAGGGAGGCGGGGAAGGGGACCCGCTCGCGCAGGGTGACCACGATGTCGAACTCGGCGAGCGCCGCGGCCAGGGCGTCCTCGTCGCCGAAGTGGAACCCGAAGGACACCACCTCCACGTCCTCGGCGATCGGCGCCCAGTCCACGAGCCCGGTCGCGACCTGCTGGAAGTCGTCGAGCACGGCACAGCGCAGCGGCACGGTGACGTCCCTAGCGGATGGGGCGGTGACCGGCGCGCTGGGACCAGCGGACGGCGGTGATGCCCAGCGCGGCCACCAGCACCGCGATGCCGATGATCAACAGGTAGCCCAGCCCTTCCGCGGCCACTCCGATGATTCCCAGCACGACGGCGACCAGCAGCAGAAACAGCAAGAGGGCCATGATGCGTACGCCTCCTCGGGCGGCTGAGGGCGGGCGGTCAGCGGCGCGCGAGTTTCCGCTCGCTGCCCGGGCCCGGCTGGTAGGGCAGGTCGTAGTACTGGAAGATCGCTTCCTCCGACTCGGCGGGCAGGATGTCGTCCATGCCGACCGAGGGCGCCTTCTTCACCAGCGTCCTGGGGTAGGGGACCCTGACGTAGTCCGGGCCGAGGGTGGCCTCGTCGAGGGGGACGAAGGCCAGCTGGTGGCGGGTGGGGAGCCCGGTGCGGACCGTGGCCATGGCCGGTTCGTCGGTGGCGGTGTCGACGTAGACCGCTTCGAGTACGCCGATCTTGTGGCCCTTCGGGTCGACGACGCTGCGGTTGCGCCACTCGCGGATGTCGGCTGCATGAATCATGGCTTGCCTCCGAGCCTGTGTTCTTCCAGGCTAACCGGGTATCTCCGCGCCGGGCCCCGCGTGCCGCGGGTTTCGGCCATGGTGGTCGGCGGGCATGCCGGTGCGGCCTTCCGGCGTACTACGCTGTGGGATGAGGCCCCAGTCCCCGGTATCGATGCTGTGTCCAGCTCCCGGGAGGCCCACTGTGTTCGTCCTGCTTCTCGTCCTCGTCGCGGTCCTGTTCGGCCTCGGCTTTCTCAGTCCCCTCTGGTGGGTGGCCGCGGCGGTGCTGCTGTACGCCGCGACCCGGCACGGCCGTGATCGGGGCGGCGGCACTCGGGGCGGCGGCGATCGGGGCGGCGGCCAAAGCCGCGGCGGCCGTTCCGGTGCCGGGGACTACCGGGAGTACCAGGAGCGCCGGAGTCGCCAGGAACGCTGGGACCGCCGCTACAGCCGCCAGAACCGGGCGCGCTGGCGGCGCGAGGACCGCCGGGACCGCCGTGACCGGGGGCACCGCGGGTGAGCCGTCCCCGGCCTGCCGTCCGGGGGTCCTGCCGCTCGTAGCCGACGCCGTGCGGGTCAGAATCCCAGGCCGGCGAGCGGTTCGGAATCCTCGATGAGGGCGCGGGCGACATCGGCCAGGCGCCGGTTGTGGGCACGGGCGTAACCGCGCAGTGCGGTGAACGCCTGCTCCATGTCGATGCCCTGGCGTTCGGCGAGCTTGCCCTTGGCCTGTTCGATCAGTACCCGGCTGTTCAGCGCCGTCTGCAGTTGCTCGTTGAGCACCGTGCTGCGCTCAGCGGTGCGTTGCTGCAGCACGCTGATGGTGGCGACGTCGGCCAGCGCCTGGGCGACGGGTGCGGCGGCCGGGTCGAAGGGGCCGGAATGGGCGCGGAAGAGGTTCAGGGCGCCGACGATCTCGTCCCGCAGACGCATCGGCAGGGCTTGGACCGCCCCGAACCCGCTGCGCTGGGCCGCCGGCGCGAAGCGCGGCCAGCGGACGGTCGCCGCACCGAGGTCGGGGACGACCACCGCGGCGCCCGTGCGGAAGCACTCCAGGCAGGGGCCCTCGTCGTTCTGCAGCTGGAACAGCTCCAGCAGGCGCACCTGTTCGTCGGAGGCGGCCATGACACGGAGTTTGCCGTCCCGGTCGGCGAGCAGGACCCCGGCGGCGCTCACGTCGAGCATGCCGACGCAGCGGTCGGTCAGCAGGCGCAGGAAGTCGATGAGGTCGAAGTCGGCGACCAGGTTGTCGGCCAACTCGACGAAGGTCTTGGCCAGAAGCTTTTGATCCATCGTAGGCACCCTCGATAGAGACTAGTCCCCTGCCCGAAGGGGCGGGAAGTACGCACGTTTCCCCACCGGAACCGGACGTCAGGTTCGCTCCCCGACCTGATCCGGCTCCGCGTCCGGGGAGAAACGGAGCCGTCGGGCCACCACGTCGGCGGCCACGTCCGCGAGCCGGCGTTCCCGCGCGTAGGCGTAGGCGCGCAGCCGGACTAAGGCTTCTTCGATGCCGACTCCGAGCTGAACCGTGAGCATTCCGCTCGCCTGGTCGATCTCCGCCCGGTACGCGCCGAGATCCTCGAAGCCGCGGTCCGGCGTCGGTACGCCGGCCGGCGCGCCCGTCTCGTCGATCCCCGTGTCGAGCAGCAGCAGCGTCGCGAGATCGGCGAACGCCAGCGCGTCGGCCAGCTCCTCGGCGTCCAGCACGGTCGGAACGTCGGCGTAGAGGTCCAGGACTCCCGGGCTGATCGCCCCCTTCTGCAGGGGGAGCGAGAACACCGCGCGGGCTCCCGCTTTCAGGGCCGCGTCGGCGAACACGGCCCACCGGTCGCGCAGTTCGGCGGTGAGCAGATCCGGCGCGAGGACGGCCGAGCCGCGCACGAAGGCGTCCACGCAGGGCCCTTCGCCCAACGTGAGCTGGAGCTCTTCCAGTTGCTCGCTGATGGCGTCGGTGCTGCACAGCGGATGGCTCACCGCGGCCCTGGACATCGCCGACAGCCCGGCCCCGCCGACCGGCAGCGCGGCCACGGCAGCGGTGCACACGTCCATCACGCTCACCGGCGCGCCTCGTCGGACCGCCTGCTCGGCCACCAGCATCCGGATGCGGGCCGACCGCCGGTCAGAGGCCACTCGGGCCACCGCCTGCCGGGTTGGTGACCAGGCCCTCCAGCCTTGGTGCGGGCGGGGTGCCGCCGAGCGGGGGCGGCAGCCGGCCGGACTGAGGGCCGAGGAGCAGGAGCCCGCAGCCGACGAGGTCGACGATCCGGACCAGCGTGGCCGGCGGATGGTGCAGTCGCAGGGTTCCCCCGGCGACGGCGGTCCGCTGCGCGGCGTGGAGGAATACGTTGAGTCCGCTGCAGTCGCAGAACGTGACGGGGGAGAGGTCGACAGCGATGGTGCGGATACCGTCCCGCAGGCACCGCTCCAGGCACTTGCGCACCGACGGCGCGGAGTCGAGGTCGATCTCGCCGTACAGGGTGATCAATGCCTGTTCCCGGTGGCCATGGTGGTGGACGGTGAGCTGGGAGAGGGGCATGACGCCTCGGTTCGGAAGCCATCCGGCAGCGGCCCGGTGAGCCTGAGTTACGGCACTCCGGGCGCGCTTGCGGCAGGGGCGTACGTGCGGCGGAGGCGGAGCGGCGGCCGGTCCGGCAGCCTGCGCGGCCGGACGGAGGACCCACTCCGTGCCCTCCAGGGAATCGCCGGGTGGCGGACCAGGAGTCCGCGCCCCGCAGCCATCCGTGTTCAAGCAACAGTGTGCCGCCGGGGTCTGGGACGTCTCCCCAGCAGCGTAGTCCTCGCGGCGGGTGACGGACGGGTTCGAAGCAGCCTAATTCCGGTAGGGGGGTGGTGGGTTGTGCGGTTGGCGGCTCACTGGGGGGCGTGTTCAGCCGTACCTGCCGAGCTGAACGGCCCCCTTTCCGGCAGGGGGCCGCTCAGCTCGGCAGGTCACTCGTGGTGAGGCGTACGGCTGCGACGGCGCGGCGGGAACCGGCCGCGTCCCTCGCGGTGGTCCCGCGGTTCGCCGGTGGGCGGCGACTCGGAGCGGTCCGGTCCGGAGGGCTGAGGGGTGCCGCGGCCACCCCGGCCGGGCAGCGGGTCGCTGTACCGGTGCACGGCGATTCTGTCGGCGTGCTGGAGGTTGAGCCGGTGGATCGCGTACGCGCCCGCCGCGATGAGCACCACGAGGGCTGCGGCTGTCAGGAAGGCGTTCATGGTGGCCACCTCATATGCCGGTGATCAGGCGGCCGGCGCGATGGAGCGGACCGGGCTGCTCCGGCACGGCCGCGGAGACCGCGGAGGCGCCGCCTTCGGCCTCCCACGCCTCGTCCGGGCTCGACGGGGCATCGGTCCTGTTGTCCTGGCTCGGCGGGCGCTCGGTCCTGTCGTCCGGGCTCGGCGGGCCATCGGACCCGGAGACGCCGTGCCGGGATTCGTCCGCGGCGATGAGCGCGCTCGCGGTCAGCGGCGGACCGTCGTCCCCGGACGCGGCGGCCATCAGCCGGGCCGCCGTCTCCGCGTCGGTCTCGGGCGGGATGACCAGCAGGTCCCAGCGCTCGGCGCCGTAGGAGAGCAGCAGCAGCTTGTGCGGGTCGAGCTCCCGGGTGAACCAGCCGACCTTGACGATGTGACCGTCCACCGGAACCTTGCGGGGGATGACCGGCCAGTGCTCGGGGTTGACGGCGATTCGGGTGATACGGCCCCACAAGGGGTCCAACGTGTCGGCGAGCGCCGGTAGTTCGCTCAGCAGATCCCGGGAGCGGGGCCACCAGGCACCGTCCAGGAGTCCACGGGAGGTGCCGTCGGTCTTCCCGGGCTTCAGGGCGAGACGCGCGGCCGGGGCTGCGACGGGCTCGGGGTGCGGCAGGGGAGGAAGCAAGGTCGCCGACATGATGCGGACCCGTCTCCGGGCCGCGTCGACGGCGGCCCGGGTTTCATCTTTCACCGAAGACGACCCGGCGTGGAAGCCGGTGTGCGAAATGCCCTTGGTAATGTCCATGTTACTCCGCGTTCCGCTCTGGCGGAGAAATGTGGCCGCCTGAATGTGGAGGCGTTCGCCCCCGGACCACTGGGCGCGAGCTCGGTCGTACGCCGTCCCGGATCGCTCCGGCCCGCCTCGTCCCGCATTGTGCCGGAGTACGGTGGAGGGAGCGAGGGCCCTTCGTCTGCCGGTCTCCGGGCCGGCGCCGTTCTCGCGACGTCCCTCTATGGGCAGCCCGTGACCCCGGCCGCGCCATCCGCATCCAGGCCGAGGAGTCACGTATGCCACTCAGTCCCACCACGTCCACGAGGTCCACGCCGTCGGACCCCGCCCCGCCGCCTCAGGGCTATGACGGGACGTCCCCCTTCCCGTCGGACGGCCCCGCGCCCGCGCGCAGCGGCAGCGACCGACTGTACGTCACGGTGACCGCGGCGATCGTCGTCCTTCCGTTCGTGGCGCTCGGTCTTGCCGGCTGGTTGTTGTGGGGAAGTCTCGTCCACCCCACCGACCTCCTGCTGGCCCTCCTCTTCTACGCGATCACGGGTCTCGGTGTGACGGTCGGTTTCCACCGCGGCCTCACCCACGGCGGCTACCGGGCCGTCCGGCCCCTGCGGATCGCGCTCGCGGTGGCCGGGTCGATGAGTTTCCAGGGCGATGTCATCGGCTGGGTCGCCACCCACCGCCGCCATCACGCCTTCACCGACCGGCCGGGGGACCCGCACTCGCCGTACCGCTACGGCACGCATCTGCGCGGCCAGTTGCGCGGGCTGCTGCACGCGCACGTCGGCTGGCTGTTCCGCAACGACCGTACGCCGTCGGAGCGTTACGCCCCCGACCTGCTCGCCGACCGCGACATCCGCGCCGTCTCCCGCGCCTTCCCGGCGCTGTGCGTCCTCACGCTCGCCCTGCCGTTCGGGCTGGGCTGGGCCATCGGCGGCACCTGGCTGTACGGCGTGACCGCCCTGCTGTGGGCGGGACTTGTGCGCATCGCGTTGCTCCATCACGTCACCTGGAGCGTCAACTCCCTGTGCCACCTGATCGGTGAGCGCCCGTTCCGCACCCGGCATCACGACCGGGCCACCAACCTGTGGCCGCTGGCCCTGCTCTCCTTCGGCGAGAGCTGGCACAACCTGCACCACGCCGACCCCACCAGCGCGCGCCACGGTGTCGACCGCGGTCAGCTCGACCCCTCGGCCACCGTCATCCGCCTCTTCGAACGCCTCGGCTGGGTGCACGACGTGCGCTGGCCGACCGAGGAGCGGGTCGCGGCCCGTCGCGCCTGACATCGACCACCCCACCCGTGCACGGCAGTCGGCAGGAGCCTTCATGACCACCGCAGTGCAGCCCCCGCTTCCCTCCCAACCCCTCCTGCGGCTGCGTCTCGCATCCCACAGCACCGTGCCGCGGCCCATCGACGGAGCGTGGTGGCCGCGTTCGTACGACCTCCTCACCGAACTGCCCCGGCTGCTCGGGGGGTTGCCGCAGGCATGGGGCGACATCACCAGCGCCACCGTCAACGGGACCACCTGGTCGGCGGTGCCCGGCCGGATGCTCGTCTCCAACCAGGCGGTACGACTGCACCGGACCCTCACCGCATCCGCCGCGCACACCATCGTCCTGCTCTCACCCGGCCGGGGCCGCTGGGACCTGCTGGTGGTCCCTCCGGATACGCCCCCGGAGGCGGCGGAACCGCTCATGGCGGCGGCGAGCGGTGGGGTGTGACGGGCGCGCGACGGTTGTTTGCTGGTCTGGGCGGAGCGGTTGCGTGCTGCACGCTGTGCCCGGGCGGAGGGGGCGCGGGTGTCGGGCGCTGCATGCGGGGCGGGCGGAGGGGGGCGCGTGTGTCGGGCGCTTTGCGCTGTGTCCCTGCGGAGGGGGCGCGGGTGTCGCTGTGCCCGCGCGGAGCGGTTGCGTGTGACGGGTGCTCCCCGCACGCGTGTGACGGGGGCTCCACGCACGCGTGCGACGGGTGCTCCACGCCGTGCCCGCGTGCGAGTCACACCGCCCTGCGAGCCGCTGACACCGTCCGTGTGCTGAGGGAGCACCGGCACCCTCTCCGCCTTCCCGGTGACTCCGCTCCGCCGTAAGGAGCGCGGACGCGGTCCTCGGTGGCCCGGTGTCCGCACTCGCGGCGGTCATCAGGTGAGCGGCTGAGGGGGCGCCGGTTTCTGGGGGGATCACGAGGAAGGTTCCAGCGGCCTGCCGTGTAGGACAGCAGAGCGATCCCGTGCGGATCCAGCTCGGTGGTGAGGCAACCGACCCGGACCATGTGGCCGTTGACGACAATCCTGGGCGGGAGGATCGGCCAGTGACGGGGGTTGACCGCGATACGGGTGATCCGACCCCACAGCGGATCCAGTACGTCCGCCAAGGCGGAGAGTTCGGTCGGCAGATCACGGGAACGGGGCCACCAGGCGCCGTCCAGCCCGGCGGGTCCTGCGGATGGGCTCGCGGACTTCAGCGCCAGGCGCGCGGTCGGGGCCCGGAAGGGGGCAGCCGTTGGCCGGGAGCGGGTGGTGGTCGCGGACATCGCGCGGACCTGTCTCCGGGCGCCTGCGCGGCGGCAGCCGACCGGTGTCGTCGCTCACCGGGAACGACACCGGCATCGGGGCCGGTGCGCGGAATACTCCCGATGACTTCACGCTACTCCCCGAAGAGGCCGAACGGACCGCTCCTGAAGGTCGGCTCACTTCGGCCGGGGGAATGCCCCCCGAGGGAACGGCCGTCGCTGGTCGCCGGTCCGCGGTCTGCACCTCGCCGACCTCGACCTTCACCCCACTGGTGACGGCCTTGCCGCCGGTACCGGGCACCCGTTCGCGCATGGCCCCCATGCCGCGGGCGAACCCACCGCCCCTCGCGCGTACGCCCGCCACCGCCGGCCCGGCGATCCTCGCCACAATGCGCGCCGCTGTTTCAACGGTCCCGGCGTATGCACACCGGGACCGCCCTTCCGGGTCGCTGCACGTGAGAGTGCGCGGACCCACTTCCAGGGTATGCCCGGACGTCATATCGGACACATGGGGACTGTCGGCTGACCGAGCCGACTCTGGGTATCCGTCCGTACATGCTCGCTCTGACGACGTACCGCTCGTACCACGGCCCAACGACGATGCTGGCCGTCGTGGTTGCCATCCTCATCGTGGTGGCGGCCGCCTGGTACATCTGCCGTCGAAGGTAGGGGCGCCCGCCGGGAAACCGCGCCCTCATGTCCAGCAGAAAAGCCCTCCCGGAGGGAGGGCGGAGACTGGCGCCCCCGGCAGGACTCGAACCTGCGGCCAAGCGCTTAGAAGGCGCCTGGGGCTTCGGGTGTGACATGCGGCCTGAGCTGCTGTGTGGGCAGGCCTGATCCCTGACGGCTTGGGACTTCGACACGCATTCGACTGCGGTGGTTGGTCGGGATGCTCTTCACTTGCTCTTGGAGCTCCGACTAGCACAGGACTCGCTGGAACGTCGGACGGCCCACGAATGACCGCAGTCCACACTCTCTGATCTTGAAGGGGAACTGCATGACCGTGACCGATCCCGAGCAGCAAGAGGCATTGTTCGATGCTTTGGCCAAGATCATGTATGAGGGGCTGGGGTACATGCCGACAACGGTGTTCCTACTGCGTGACATGGTTGGTGCTCGCTCAGCGAAGTCCGGTGTCGTGTCACGGATCGAGCAAAAGCTGGCCGACCGCGGCATTGCCCACTTCCCGCGGCAGATTCCCCGTGACAAGGATGCAGCGCTCTTGCTCTATCGAGCCTCTGATGGTGATGGTCTCGGCGCAGTGATCTACCTGGTCGCACAACTCGCAGAACGTGATCCCAGAAGCCCGGTTGAACACCACGAGGTGAGCCAACTGGTGAAAGTCCTCGACGGCGTGCGGGCCACACGCAACGAGTGACAGCCTCGGCGGCTTGGTGTGCGTAGGGCCTGCATGCTGGTGCTCCAACCTATGAATGGACCAAATGATCACCGACCGGTTGGGGGCGGCCGAACCTACGCACGCGGCTCCGGAGTGATTGTGCCAGTCGACTCCCAGTTGCCTTCTGACCTGCACGTGAACCAAGTTGGGCGGCAACGGCAGCCCCCACTGTGTCGGAGGTGTGTCGCACTCGATGTCTTTGGCAGGGGCAAGCGTGACGGGGAAGCGTCTGATTGAGCCCCCGTCCTCGTTGACGCGAGATCAGCGTGGGCGCAGCTCGGCGGCTCTTGCTGCCTAACAGCATGGGTGGCCCTGAAGCCGCGGGATGAGTAGCGGAGTTATCACCGTGTGATCGAGGTTTCAGCATCCCTGACCCTGGTGGGGCATCTATGATCTAAGCTTTCGCACCGGTGCATAGGGGGGGCAATGGCGACACTCATTCGACTAGAAGCGGAAAACTTCCGAGCTTTCCGGAAGTGCGCGATCGACTTTGACTCGACCGGTTTGATCCTAGTGGCGGGACCTAATAACACCGGGAAGAGTGCCCTTCTGTCGATGTTCGACGTCCTTGCGGGCGCGACCCCTGAACGCGTACAGCACTTTTTTACGCGCCGTGTTGGGATTGGTGGAAATCCCCCTGAAAGGACAACCCTCACAGCCACATGGCAGCTCAGAGATTGGGAGCGGGCTGCACTCTTGGAGCAGGCGTCAGATCCGGAACGTCTAGTTTCGGGCGGTGTCGCTGAGTACCTTGTGTGGGAGTTCGCTAAAATAGGGGATGCAATACAGCCCGTTGCTGTCCGAGTGAACTATCGAGACGGATGGCGCTATCTCGCTCTGCTTGAGTCAACCGGTTCTACTGGGTGGCGAATCACTACACCGGCTCTGGAAGCAGCTCTCGCTGGGAATTACGACCCAGAGGTGGCAGGCAGCAGTAGCATCGGAGGTAGTGGCGACCTTGGTGACGCCCTGACCTATTTCAGCGGAGTGCCTGTGGCTCAGCGGGTGCTGAGGCGTTGGAGGGGCGGTTATTTTCACTTTCAGCCCTTGCGGCAGGCCAGCGGCCGGTCAGCTCCACTTTCCAACATCTCTGAGGCGCTGAACTCGGACGGCTCTAACCTAGCAACCGTCCTGCTTCACCTTCACACCAATAAGCCTCGCCTCTGGTCTGCTCTCCAAGAATTGATTGCCGGCATCATTCCTGACGTCGGAGTGCTCATGACACCGGTCAACGGTGGAACGTGTGAAATTGTGTTCAGGGATCCCGCTGTAAAAAATGAATTCCAGCACAATCTCAAGGATCTCGGTACCGGAGTGGAGCAGTTGCTCATGCTGCTCGTTGTCGGTCTTACGCGTACCTCGAACGCTATGACGGTTGTACTCGAAGATCCAGAGATCGGTCTTCACCCCAGTGCTCAGCGAGCTCTTCTAGGCCTACTCCAGGACTGGTCCCATCGCAGTCTGATTCTCGCTGCCACGCATTCCGCTGCCATGTTGGACTGGTCTTCTCCAGAAACCACAGTTATGACTGTGAGTCGAAAGCACGGGGTTTCCGAGGCGGCCGTTGTCACGACTGAGCGGGCCCACCTATTGCTCGAACTGGGCATGCGCATGAGTGACGTCCTGTCAGCGGAGCGGATCTTGATACTTGAAGGTCCGAGTGATCGGGAAATTCTGGAGGTGTGGTTCCACGATGTGCTGCGCAGTCCCAGGGTTGTAGTCCTACCAGGAGGGGGAGGGTATGACGCTCGCCACGCAGAACTTCTTGCTAAATGGCTTAAGGTAGCTGACCAGCTCGGCCAGCGGCGGGTCCTCTACGTGCGTGATCGTGATGAACTTTCGGGAGCTTTCCTGGAGAAGTTGGAGGAATCACCAAACACCTATCTGCTTCCCGGTCGCGAGATTGAGAACCTTCTGCTGGACTACGAGGCCATCGCCGCTCTGATTAGCAGTGAGCGCGCCAAGCAGCGGCGCGATCCCGTGAGTAGCGCCGAGGTTGCATTCATTGCGCGGGCAACAGCAGACGAGCTTAAACCAACCGTGGTCATGAAACGAGTCATGACCGAATTTGCCGATCCGGTTCGACTAGTAGACAACTCCTTGCGGAGAAAGCTCGGCCGTGCAGTGCCAAGCGAGGAGACGTTGATTTCAGCAGTGGTCGATCGCATTCCCCAGCACGAGGATGTGAAGTCGCGTATCAGTGCAGCGTGGTCCGCTCATACTGCAGAGATTGACGCTGCTTGGGATAACGCGTGGGAGTCTCTTGCTCCAGGGGCCGATGTGCTGAAGGGGGTTTGGCAGCATTTTCTTGGCAGCGGGTACAGCAAGAGTAAGGACGGTCCTGCGCTGGCAAAGGCGATGGAAACGCCTCCGGAGGTACTACGCGATGTCTTCAATGCGTTCATGAGCGACCACGAGACCGAGTAAGCGCACAAGTACTGGGTAATCCGTCCTGGCCGCTCTGTCGCTCACCCGTGCTGTCGAACATATAGAAGTCGCCACCGGCTCCTGCGCCCATTGAGAGGTCGGCTCCGCCGACGGGCTGTAACACTCTGTGGGTGTTGCAGCCATCTGTAACCGGAAAGCCCGGACACCTGCACTTTGAGCTGTCCGGGGTGTTTGTCCAGGTTGGAGGCGTATCCGGACAGCCGGACAGGTGGTGTCAGTCGGGCGTCGTACGGTCTAACCAACCGAACTCATGGGGGTCAAATGCCCGAGCGAGTAGGCGAGTTGAGATGGTGGTGGATCAAGCTACGCAACCCGAGGGATGACAGGTTCTTCCTGTACTACCCCAATGGCGGGGGCGCAGACGCCAAGGTTCTGCGGGTATGTGATCGGGGTGGCATCGAACATGCGATCCTGATCTGGAGCGTTTGCCATGAATGCCAGTGTGGCCTGATCGCAAAGATCTCGATGATCCCTGAATGGCAGCGTCAGGGTCTGGGGCGCCGTCTCGTGCGCTGGGCCCTGCGTGAGGGACCGGGCTATGCCTGGGTCACGTCGAGCCAGTCACCGGACGGGCAGCAGTTCTTCCCCGTGTTGGCGCGGGAGACTGGCGCAGCGCTCACCAACAAGGGGGAGGCGTGTGCCCACGTTGACGTCGTGAACCGCTCTTTCCCCAGGCCTCGACTCGTCCGCGACATCTGAGTTTGTCTCCAGCCGGACACCCCGGACAGCCACAACAGATGGTGTCCGGGGTGTTTGTGCAGGTGGGAGCCATAACCGGACAGCCGGACAGTGCGGACACCTCCCGGCACGGTTCGATCAGACCCGGACAGTCCGTCCGGGTCCTCGCCTGTTCAGTGCCGCACGCTGGCCATGAGCGGCCAGGGCTGAGATCACTTACGCCTTCCCCGCCCACGTCGGTACCTTGAAAGACGCCCCTACTCAGCAGCGGGAGGCAACACCCCATGCGTGGTCTTGGAGATCACCTCAGCATCGGCGAGCGCATCGCGTTCTACCGGAAGCGCCGTGGCTACACGCAAGAGGTGCTGGCCGGTCTGGTCGGTCGTAGCACTGACTGGCTCGCGAAGATCGAGACGGGGCGCCGGAAGCCGCCCCGCATCGACATGCTCGCCGAGCTGTCGCGCATCCTGCGCGTGCCCCTCGGAGACCTGCTCGGACAGACCGTCCTGGTGGAAGACGAGCGCGAACAGGACGACGTCCCCGCCGTACGTGACGCCCTCATGAGCCCGCGTCGCCTCTCACGACTGCTCTTCGGTCCCGAGGCTGAGACTCAGTTGCCGACACCCGCCCCGGTGGCCGTACGGGTGGAACAGGCATGGAACGACTACCAGGGCGGACGACTCGGCAGTGTCATCGCCGCTCTCCCCGCGCTGCTTCAGACCGCACAGGAGTTGGAGGATCGAGCGGCGCGTCGCGGCGACGACCGTAGCGATTGCTGGGCAGTGTCGGCCCGTACGCACCATCTCGCCGCTACGACGCTCGCGAAGATCGGTGAGTCCGACGTCTCATGGCTCGCTGCCGAGCGTGCGATGCGAGCCGCTGACGAGTCGGACGACCCGCTCGTGTTGGCCTCCGCGGCCCGGTCCGGCACGCATGCCCTGCTTGCCAACGGGCGCTACGACGACGCTCTCGAACTGGGCAACACGGCGGCAAGGTGGCTGTCGTCCCAGGTGACCGAGAATGACCCGGCCGCGCTCAGCTTGCTCGGTATGATCCACCTGCGTGCCGCAGTCGCGGCAGCGCGGCATCAGGACCGACCCACCGCCACGGGGCTGTTGGACCGTGCCGAAGAACTCGCGGACGACCTTGGGTCGGATGAGAACTACTGGCAGACCGGATTCGGGCCGACAAACGTCCTGCTCCATCGCCTGTCCGTTGAGCTGGACCTCGACAACGTCTCGTACGTCGTGGAACACGGCCGGATCAACGTCGATCACATGCCGCAGGAGCGCAGCGTCTCCCACCGCATCGACTATGCGCGGGCTCTGTCGCTGGCCGGCCAGGGAGACGAGGCGTTCGCGGAGCTGCGTACGGCTGAGCGCACGTCGCCGCAGCTCGTACGCAACAATCCGAGGGTGCGCGAGACGTTGCGGGACCTGATCAAGCAGTCTCCCGTGACCGGTGGCTCGCGTTCGTCCGAGGTGTTCGTGATGGCGCAACGGTGCAGGGCGGTGCAGTGAGTTCAGGCAAGCGCGGGGTGCTCGGGGTCGTCGGGTCGGCGGCCGGGGGCGTAGAGGCACTGCGTACCGGTCTCGTCGAACCCGCGATGGACCGCGGATGGCGGGTGGCCGTTACGCTGACGCCGGCCGCGGGTCAGTGGCTGCGGATGAGCGGGGAGGTTGAGCGGCTGGAGAAGCTCACCGGCCTACCCGTACGCGACGAACCGCGCTTGCCCGGTGAGGCCCGGCCGCATCCGCCAGTTGATTGCTACGTGGTCGCTCCCGCGTCCGCCAACATGGTCGCCAAGCTCGCGACTGGCCTGATGGACAACCAGGCACTGACCCAGGTCGGCGAGGCTATCGGCACCCTCGGTCTGCCGGTCGTCGTCTTCCCGCGGGTAAACGCGGCGCACGCTCGCCACCCCGCGTGGCAAGGCCACATCGACGCCCTTCGGGCTGGGGGAGTGCATGTCGTCTACGGCCCGGACGTTTGGCCGCTGTACGAGCCGAGGAAAACGCCGGGGGGTCGCGAACTCCCGTGGGCCGCAGTGCTGGAAGCCGTAGAGGAAGCCACTCAGTGACGAGTCGTCAACCTCCCTGCCTGCAAGGAAAGAGGACCCGGACAGTCTGTCCGGGTCCTCTTCCATTTCCGGCCGCATGCTCATTGCCATGCCAGGGATCAATGAGCGAAGCGGCGAGTTAAGAGGGCTGACTCCCACAGAACTAGCCTTGATCGAAGCGAGTTTGGGCGAGGCGCGCGCCACGGTCGAACGACTGTTGAGGCGCGCTAACGACCTCACGGCGCGGGTGGAGTCCCGTCGCCGACAAGCTGTTCAAGGCGGTCCAGTCGCTCGCCGAGCAGACGAAGAGCGTCATGAATCGAGCTGAGCTCTGCTGCCAGTGCGGTGAACGCGGGGCTACTGCCCGGCTCGGTGCCGAGCGGCATCGAAGGGTCACGGACGAACGTCCCGCGGCCCTGCTGGGTGAGAACCAACCCCTCGTCGCGGAGCTGGCCATACGCGCTCTGCACGGTCATGAGCTGCACGCCAAGGTCCTTGGCGAGTTTGCGAGCCGCGGGGAGCTGGTCTCCCGGGTCGTACTCGCGGTTCGGGCCCGTGATCTTCTCGCGAAAATCCGCGGCGATTTCCTTGGCCGTGGGTGCCTGCTTGGGCGCTTCTGGGCTCTGCTCCATGGGTTCGAGAGTAGCTGGACCTAGGTCAATCTCTGCTCCTCCGCCTATCCCCTTGACTGGCAGATTGACATAGGTCAATCTAAAGACGCCGCGGCGCTGGGACTCCCCAGCAAGGTCGCCCGCCGCCGTGGTTCTCCCTGCCCATCGACTGAGGAGCACGTCAATGCGCACGTACGTCGGCCGTCAACAGGCCGTATCCGCGGAAGACTTCGTGGAACTGGCCCTTGGCACCCCGGTTGAGCTGTGGCTCGGGGTGGAGGGCGAGTCGGATGACGAGCGCGCGGCCCGTTTGGACGCGGCGCGCGACATCCTCGCCGACCCCGAGTACAGCAACCTGCCGGACGACGTGGCCCGCATCGCTGCCGAGGTGATCGAGGCGCACGCCCCGGAGCTGTTCAACGTCGTCCCGCTGGCGTGCCCGGCGAGGCGCCGCCGGTCCTCCCGGAACGGAGCAGCGGCATGACGACCGCAACCGAGACGGCGCGGCCGACGGTGCCGCCGCTGACGAAGCCGGAGACGGGTCTGGCCGGACTCGGGGCGCTGGCCGCGGCCGGGGTTGGTGCCCTTGGGCTGATCGCCTCGTTCGACGCGGTCTCCTCTGCTGCCGCCCGGTGGGGTTTCGGCGCCCCGTGGATGTTGCCGGTCGGTATCGACGTGGCCATTCCGGTGTTCACCGTGGCCAACCTGCTGCTGATTCGGATGGACATGGCGCTGGCGTGGGTGCGGTTCGTGCCCTGGGTGCTGACGCTGGTCACGTGCGGGCTGAACGTCGCCGCCGGGCACTCGCTGTGGGCGAAGGTGGCACACGGCACGATGCCGCTGTTGTGGGTGGTGTTCTCCGAGATCGGAGCCCATGTCTATGCCGTGCGGATCGGCGCCGCGACTGGCCGGCGGATGGAGAAGGTGCGGTTCTCCCGCTGGATGCTGGCCCCGCTGTCGACGTTCGCTCTGTGGCGCCGGATGACCTTGTGGGAGATCACCTCCTACTCCGAGGCGCTGAAGCGTGAGCGTGAGCGGCAGTTGGCCCGCGCCCGGCTTCGCGAGGAGCACGGCCGCCGGTGGCGGTCGAAGACCCCGCGCCCGGAACGCGTGCTGCTGAAGCTGGGCGAGCTGGCCCCGGCGAGCGAGGACGTTCCGCCCGTACCGCCGAAGGACACGGAGAAGCCGAAGCCGGAGGCGCCCAAGCCCCCGCGCAAGCGCCCGGCCAGCACCAAGGGCAAGACGACGAAGGCGCCGCGGACCCCGGCGGAACTGCTCACCGAGGCACGCGCGGCTACGGCCGACTGGACAGACGACGCGATCAACGCGGAAGCCATCCGCACCACCCTGCACTGCTCTGCCGCGAACTCCCGTGTCCTGCGTGACCTGCTGCTGAACGAGCGGGCCGAGGGGCGCCGCCTGCACTCCGTCGACGGCGACGACGAAGGCACCGAGGGGGCGGCGGCATGAACACCATGCTGACCATGCTGGCCGCCGCGGCGCCGGTCGCCTCCGGCTGGACGGCCCACACGCTGTGGCTGCGGCGGCGCCTGAACGTCGCCCGTCGCGACCCGCTGACCGGGCTGCGGACACGCGAGGCATTCACCCGCCGCGCCACCGCCTTGCTAAAGGACCCGCACGCGGTCGTAGTGCTGGCCGACGTCGACAAGTTCAAGCAGATCAACGACACCTTCGGGCACGCGGCCGGGGACGCGCTGTTGCAGGCGACCGCGGACCGGCTCGCCCACCACTTCGGCCGGTCCGGGGTGGCCGGACGGCTCGGGGGCGATGAGTTCGCCGCCGTCCTGATCGACGACCACGGCACCGCCGGAGACATGCTCGCCGTGCTGCACGGCGTTCTCGCCCGGCCGGTCGACGGCCAGGACCCCGCCGTACACACCACGGTCTCCCTCGGCTGGGTACGCGCCGCCGATTTCCCCGGCGACGACCTGTCCGCGCTGCTGCGCCGTGCGGATGAGGCCATGTACGCGGCCAAGCAGGCGCGCGCCGGTACCCGTCGGGCGGGGCTGGGTCGGCTGTTCGCCACCGTCACGGGACGGCGCGCAGGCCGTACGGGCGCCCGCGCGGACGCTCCGGTCGTGGGGGTGGCTGCCTGATGTCGACCTACGCCAAGTGCTTCGACCCGCACGGCACCCGGTTCGGCATCCCCACGTTCCCGTGGCGGTTCGCCCCGGACGGCTACGCCACCCGCCGACAGCTGCGCGAGAAGGGGCTGCGGCCGGGCGGACAGCCGGTCGCCGCGCAGGTGATGCGCCGCCACCGGGGCCGCAAGTCCGGCGTTCAGGTCGCCTACCTCTACCGCATCGACTGCGCGAAGTCGGTCCGTCCGATGACCTCGCGTAAGTGGGGCGCGCTCGCCCTGGCGATGCTCGCCCGCCGCACCTGCCCGCAGTGCCGGTTGACCTACAGCTACTGCATCCCGACCTCGCTCGGGACGTGCGTCCCCTGCGCCTACCCCGAAGACCAGCGCGCCGCATAACCCGCGCTCGTACGGGGCCCGGTCTCAACCGACCAAAGCAGCGGCCGGGCCCCGCATCCCTCCCGAAAGAAGGAACCCCAAGTGAAACACCCCGACGACGACAGCGAACTCTTCAACCGGCTCGAAGCCGAGATGTCCACCGACTCCAAGGGCGACGTGGTCGACCTGGACAAGGCCCGGTCGGCCCGCACCGAGTCGACCGACGCCATCCCCGACGCGTCGCCCGACTCCGCGCCCGACCGGTCGGGCGACCCGAAGCCGACAGAGTCGGCCGACTCGGAGACGGGGGAGCCGAACGACTCCGGCCCGACTCTGGTCGACCGCCCGGCGCCGACTCGGTCGGGCCCCAGTCTGATCGACCGCATCCGCGACTCCAAGCGGCTGGACATCATCCCGGTGTGGATGAAGTCGGGCGCGGAATTCAAGGACGCGATGGGCTGGCTGGCCGGGCACGTGGGCCACACCATCGCCTTCCACGCGGTCCGCGTGCCGTTCCTGTACGTGCCCAAACTCATCTGGCGCTCCCCGAACGGCCTGGTCAACGCCCTGGGCAGGATCGGCCGTTGGGCGGTCGACGCGGAGGGCGAGCCGCTGCGGCAGGCAGAGGCGCGCCGCGAGAACTCCGAGCTGTACCTGAAGCTGTCCCGGCAGCGGGACCGCCGGGTACGCCTGCGGATGCTCCTCACGATCCTCGGAGCACTGTTCGCCCTGGTTACGGGCTTGTTCCTGGTATTCGGGGCGGAGCTGATGACGCAGGTCATCGCCGCCGCGGTCACCGTGCTGACGCTGGGCTGGCTGGGTGCGCCGGCGGATGCGCCACTGGCCACCCGGGCGGTCATCAAGACCGAGGTACAGAAGCTCACCAGCGACATCGTGGTCAAGGCCATGGCCTCCATCGGCATCGGACAGATCGCATCCGCGGTCGCCAAGGGCCAGGACGGCATCCGGTTCGTCGCCCCCATCACCCGCGAAGGCCCGGGCTGGCGCGCTGACATCGACCTGCCGTTGGGCGTGACCGTCGCGGACGTGGCCGACCGGCGTGCCCGGCTCGCCTCCGGCCTGCGCCGCCCGCTGGGCTGCGTGTGGCCCGACGCCGACCCCAACGAGCACGAGGGGCGCCTCATCCTGTGGGTTGGTGACCGGGATCTGTCCAAGACCGGCACCGTGAAGTGGGCGCTCGCGAACGTCCGCAAGCACGACATCTTCAAGCGCGTCCCGTTCGGCATCGACCCGCGCGGCCGGGCCCAGTCCGTACCGATGATCCAGCACAACATTCTGGTCGGCTCGCTGCCCGGCCAGGGCAAGACCGCCTCCGTGCGCGTGCTGGCCTGCGGCGCGGCCCTTGACCCGTCGGTGGAACTGTGGCTGCACGAGAATAAGGGCACCGGCGACCTGGACTCCCTCGAATGCGTTAGCCACCGGTTCGTCTCCGGCATCGACGACGACTCGATCAAGTACGCGGCCGACTCCCTGAAGCTGCTGCGTGAGGAAGTCATGCGGCGCGCGGCTGCGATCAAGAAGCTGCCGCGGGACCTGTGCCCGGACAAGCGCATCACCCGCGCCATCGCCGACAAGCGCTCGCTGAAGCTGTGGCCGCTGGTAGGCGTGTTCGACGAGTGCCAGAACCTGTTCGCGCACCCCAAGTACGGCAAGCAGGCTGGTGACGATGCCGAGTTCATCATCAAGCTCGGTCGCGCCCTGGGCGTGATCCTCGTGCTCGCCACGCAGCGCCCCGACAAGGACTCGCTCCCGACCGGCATCAGCGGCAACGTCTCCATCCGCTTCGCTCTCAAGGTCGCCGGACAGGTCGAGAACGACATGATCCTGGGCACATCCGCGTACAAGAACGGCGTGCGCGCCACGTCGTTCCGCCCGGAGATCGACGCCGGTAACGGCTACCTCGCCGGAGCAACCGCGCTGCCGGTCGTGGTGCGCACCGCCTACCTGGACGATCCGGCCACTAACGCAATCGCTCAGCGCGCGCTTGCCCTACGCAAGGCCGAAGGCACCCTGTCCGGGCACGCCCTCGGGGAGGACTCCGACAGCACGTCGGGCCCGTCGTATGACCTGCTTGCCGACGTGGCCGCGGTCGTGCCGCCGTCGGAGAAGCGCGTGTGGAACGAGCGGATCGCCGCCCGGCTCGCCGAGCTGCGGCCGGAGGTCTACGGCGGCTGGAAGGGCGAGAACGTCACCAGCGCCCTCAAGCCGCACGGCATCAAGACCACCGGCGTGGCCGGGACGACCGACGACGGCGAGCGCACCACCCGCCGCGGCATCGTCCGCGACGACCTCACGAAGGCGATTGCTGAGCGTGACGAAAATCGGGGTGCCGCCTAGCTTGCCGGACCGCTACCGGTAGCGGGCTCACCTGCTACCGGTAGCACCCTCGCTAGCACCCCACATAGCGCCTGATCTGCCATCTAGCGCATAGCACCCCACCTGCGAAAACCCCGTAACCCCCGAGAAAGGGCCCCCGATGCCCCTCATCGCCCTTGCTATCGCCTGCCTGATGCTCGTCACGCTCGGTTACGGCTCTTTGTGTGCGGCCAGTCCGTTCGGTACCTGCCGCAGGTGCAACGGCTTCGGCTTCGCCACCACGACCGACCGCAAGGGACGCCCCAAGCGCGGCAAGAGCTGCCGCCGCTGCAAGGCCACCGGCAAGCGCATACGCGCCGGGCGCTGGATCTTCAACCGTGCCCAGCGGATCTACCGCGAAGGCACCAACTGACCACCCGTCCACCCCACTCGAAGGAGGTTCCGCCAGTGGCCGTCACCGTCTCGCTCGTGGCCGTGTTCGGACTCGTCCTGTTCTTCCTGCTGCGCTCCAAGTCCCTCGGCTACGGCTCCGCGTTCACCGCCGCCGCCTTCGGCTTCTTCCTCGCCTCCACCGGAGCCTCCGGCCCCATCAACGAACTCGCCGCCGCCGTCATCGACACCATCCAGAGTCTCTGAGGAGTCCGGCCATGAACGAACAGATCATCGCGCGGCACTGGCTCGCCATCATCGCGCCCAAGGCGGCGCCCGCCATCGCCACGTCCACCGTGCTCATCCTGGCCCGCATCTGGAACGCCAACGGTGCCGAACACTCCCTCGGCAACGCCGTGCTCATGACCGTGCTGTCCCTCGGAGCCGCGGCGGCCGGCGCCTGTGCCTCCCTCGGTCGCTCCGGTGACGGCGTGCTCGCCGGGACCGCGTTCGCCGCATCCGGCGGGCTCGCCCTGGCCGGGGTCGCCGGATACGCCGACGGGATCTCGCTGCCGCTGCTGCTGTGGGCGCTCACGACTGCCGTGGCCTACGGGCTCGCCGCCCGGTACTGGCGCACCGACCGGCGGGAGCGCGTGGCGTACGAGCGGCACGTGAGCGACCGCCGAGAGGAACGCGCCCACAGCGAACGTGTCGAGACCCTCCGCGCCACCACGCAGATCGAGGTGGCCCGCACCGGCGCCGCCTACGCCGAACAGCTCGCCGCCGCTCTGGTCACGCGTGCCACCCTGCCCGGCTTCGACCCCACCGCCCTGGAAGCCGCCGGACTGCCCGAACTGCCCAGCGCCGAGAGGAAGTCCGCATGAGCCGCCGCACGCTGCCCCGCCTGCGCATCCAGCGCGCCACCTTGCCGCGCCCGGCATTGATCCTCACGGACACCCCCCGCCCCGACTGCCCGCACTGCGACGGCATCGGCGGCATCGAGCACGACTACGGCGACTACGACACCGGCGAGTACGCGGGTACCGACTGGGAGCCCTGCGAGTGCTGGAACGAAGACCGCCGCTGGGTCCTGCTGCCCCTGCCCAGCCTGCCCAGCCTGCCCCGACGGTTCCCCCGGCGGCGCACCGTTCGGGACCCGTGGGCCACCAACGGCTACAGCGACGAACCGCCCTTCTGACCGTGAGAGGAACATCCATGACCAGCCGCAACACCGACCCGACCGAGTACCCGCGCGAGGCCGCCGAAGTGGTGCGTGCCTTCAACCACGCCACCCAGCGCACCCGCGACCGCCGCCCCGGCATTGCCTACCCGGGCGCCGTGTACCGCGCCATCGGAGCCTTCGGAACGCTGGCTCACCGGCTGCCGCAGGCTTTCGACCAGATCGGCACGGCTGTGGCCGACATCCACACGGCCGGACACCTCACCGCTGACTACGGCACTCCCACGGAACACGCTGCCTCGGTCTCCGAGGCTCTGCGCGAAGCCGAACAGCACGCCACCGCGATGGCCGAAGCCCTGGAACGTGCCCACCGCGCCGCCAATCCCCTCGGCTACTCCGGCCCGATCGACGACACCGACGACTACCTGTAGCAACGCCGCGGCGGCGGGACTCCCCAGCAAGGTCGCCCGCCGCCGCGGTTCTCCCTGCCCATCCGAAGACAGAACAGGAGATCCCCAGCATGCCGTACCCGGACGGCTCTGCCCAGCTCACCGCCGCGCTTGACGCAGCGTCGCGCGACTGGCACGTCTTCCCCCTCCGGCCCGGAGACAAGCGCCCCGCCATCTCAGCGTGGGAACAGCGCGCCACCACCGACCCGGACCGCATCACCCGGTGCTGGACGCATGCCCCCTACAACGTGGGTATCGCCACCGGCCCCTCCGGCCTGGTTGTCATCGACCTGGACAGGCCCAAGCACCCCGATGACACCCCGCCGGCGGACTGGGCCGCGCACGCGGTCACCGACGGCGCCGATGTGCTCGCCGTGCTGTGCGCGCGCCACAGCCAGCCATTCCCCGGCAACACCTACACGGTCCGTACATGGAGCGGCGGCACGCACATGTACTTTGCCGCACCCCAGGGCGAGACCCTGCGCAACACTGCCGGGGACAGCGCCCGCGGGCTGGGCTGGAAGGTCGACACGCGAGCTGTCGGCGGACTTGTCGTCGGCGCGGGCAGCATCTTCGACGGGCACCCCTACAAGGTCGTCCACAACGTTCCTGTGGCGCCGCTGCCGGGCTGGCTCGCCGAACTGCTGCGTCCGGCTCCGCTGCCTCCACAGCGACCGGTCACGGTCGCCCTCGGAGGCCACGGGAGGCGCACGGCGTTCCTGAACGCCGCGGTCAACGGCGAGTTGGCCCGCGTCACCAACTCCGGCGAGAACGAGCACAACACCAGCCTCTACCTCGCCTCCGTCGCCCTCGGACAGCTCGTAGCCGGGGGAGAGCTGAGCGAGGCCGACGTGACCGGCTGGCTCCTGTCCGCCGGGCTTCGGGTCGGCCAGGGCGAACGCGAGGCACAGCGCACCATCGCCTCCGGCCTGCGAGCCGGAGCACGACGCCCCCGGACGGTCGCAGCATGAGCGCCAACCCCATTCCGCCCCTGCACCTATACTCCGTGCCCAGCGACTCCGAGCCAGCCCGCCCGGCGCCGCCCAAGCGAGAGCGCCCGCGCACCGCGTGGACCGCCGATCAGCTCATGGCCGCCCACTTCCCCGAGCCGAAATGGGCCGTGCCCGGCATCCTTGCCGAAGGCGTCAGCGTGCTCGCCGGACCGCCCAAGGTCGGCAAGTCCTGGCTCTCCCTCGGCCTGGGCTTGTCGGTCGCGGCCGGAGGCACGGCGTTCGACTCCGTGCCCGTGCAGGGCGGACCCGTGCTCTACCTCGCGCTCGAAGACACCCCGCGCCGTCTCCAGACCCGCATGGGCAAGCTCTTGGGCGGACAGCCAGCCCCCGCCGGGCTCACTCTGGTCACCGAATGCCCGCCCTTCCCCCAGGGCGGCATGGAGGCCATCGCCCAGTGGTTGGAGCGCAACCCCGACGCGCGCATGGTCGTCATTGACGTGTTCGCCAAGATGCGCGGGAACGCGCCGCAAGGGGTGTCGGCATACGACGCGGACTATGTCGCCGTCGGCTACGCCAAGCGGCTCGCCGACCACTACGGCGTTGCTGTCGTCCTCGTGCACCACGTACGCAAGGCAGGCTCTGAGGACTTCCTCACCGAGGTCTCCGGCACCAACGGAATCGCCGGAGCCGCTGACGCCACGCTCGTACTGAAGCGCGCCCGCGGACAGGCAGATGGCATCCTCCACGTCACCGGCCGCGACGTCGACGAAGCCGAGTACGCCCTCAGCTTCCAACCGGCCTCCGGCGCCTGGCACCTGTTGGACGGACCGGTCACTGACCACACCGTCAGCGACACACGCGCCACGATCCTGCGCTACGTCCGCGCCCACCCCGGAGCCAAGCCGAAGGACATGGCGGGCGAACTGCCGAACGTCGACCTGGACACGATCCGCCGCACCTGCAACCGCATGGCCGCCGACGGACAGCTCACCAAGGACCCCGGCGGCCGGTACTACCCGGACACCGAGACCCGGACGCAGGGCGCCCAAGAGGTGTCCGCACTGTCCGGCTGTCCGGTTACCTCCTCTGACCAGCACGAACACCCCGGACAGTCGGAGTTGGAGCTGTCCGGCCTGTCCGGTGCGGACGAAGGCGAAGGGATGGCGGGATGAGCGCCCGTACGCAGGACGAAAAGATGACTGTTCAGGAGGTCATCGCCGATCTGAAGGTTGCCCCGTCGACCTTCTACCGGTGGCGCCAGCTCGGGAAGGGGCCCCGCTCGATCAAGCTCCCGAACGGCGACGTGCGGATCCGGCGGTCGGAATACGAGCGTTGGCTTGCGGAGCGGGAGGACGCTGCGTGAGCACCGAGAACGACACCCCTGCCGGGCGCCCTCGCGGGTCGGCCCGGCCGGGCTACTCCTTCGACGTCAAGCTGTGGAAAGTGTCCAAGACCGGCCGCAAGTCCCGCCCGTGGCGCCTCCGGTGGGTGGTCGCAGGACAGGTGCACGGCGACACGTTCACCACGTCGGCTCTCGCGGAGAGCCGACGGTCTGAGCTGTGGCAGGCCATGAACCGGCGTGGCGAAGCGTTCGAGATCGAATCGGGGCTGCCTGAGTCCGAGGTGCGCGCGAGGGCCGAAGCTGCCGAGGCAGAAGACGCCGAACCACCGGTGCGGTGGTTCGAGTTCTGCCGGAAGTACGTGGCCGGGCGGTGGCGTACGGCTGCGGCCAAGACTCGTGAGGGCATGGCGGACGGTCTTGCGGCTGTGACGCTCGCCATGGTCAAGCGCGGGGACGACGCTCCCGACGACGAGACACTTCGGCTGGCCTTCCGGTGGGGGATCGTGCCCGCGAATGAGGGTGAGGACCCGCCGGCCGAACTCAAGACCGCGTACGACTGGGTCAGGACGGCCGACCGGCCGTTGGGTGATCTGGCCGATACCGAGGTGTTCGAGGACGTGCTGTACCGCCTCAGCTACAAGCTGGACGGCACTCCGGCCGCGGGCGACACGTACAAGCGGCGGCGCCGCGCTCTGAACACCGCTCTCGAACACGCCGTGGTCGTGGGGGCGCTCCCGGAGAACCCCCTTCAGCGCGTCCGCCGGAAGCACGTCGGCTCCAATGAGGTGGTGGACCGTCGCGTCCTGGTGAACGCCGTACAGGCCCGACAGTTGCTCACCGCTGTCTCCTACGTCGGGTCATGGGATCGCTGTCGCGGACGCCGCCTGGTGGCTTTCTACGCGGTCCTGTACTACGCGGGCCTACGGCCCGCTGAGGCGGTCGGGCTGAGGCGGTCTGACTGCCACTTGCCGGAGACGGGTTGGGGCACGCTCACGCTGCGGGAGACCCGCCCCGTCTCCGGCAAGCAGTGGACCGACTCAGGCGAGCGGCACGACCGCCGCGGCCTGAAAGCGCGGGAGGCGACCAGCGACCGCCCGGTGCCCATCCCGCCCGTCCTGGTTGCCATCCTCCGGGCCCACCTGAAGGAGTTCGGGAACGCTAAGGAAGGGCGCGTGTTCGGCAACGAACGTGGGGGAGTGGCCGGCTCTTCCACCTACTGGCGGGTGTGGGAGGAGGCGCGGGAGTACGCGCTTCCACCGGAACGCGTCGACTCGCCGTTGGCCGGGCGCCCGTACGACCTGCGGCACGCGTGCATCACGCGGTGGCTGAACGCTGGGGTGCCCATCGCTGAGGTAGCCCGGAGGGTCGGCAACTCGCCGGAGGTTATCCACCGTCGGTACCACGGCTGCATCGACGGCCACGAGGAAGTCGCCAATGCCCGAATCGCTTTGGCGCTGAGGGAGGACGGGGACGGGTAACTGAGGCTTCGTATTGAGTGGCGCGGGAAAGCGATGCGCTTTCCCGCGCCAGCGTTGTTGTTAGAAGATATCTGCCCATCCATGGTCGGAGATGGTTGCGATGAGATCCCAAGTTGCGCGACTCTCCGAGAGCTTTGGGTTGGCCGATACAATCTTGTCGATCTCTTTTAGGAGGTTTTCTTTCGGCGTGGATTCGGTTGCCATGCGATATTGATGCACATAAAGCATCATGACAGCGACTTGTGTCTCGTCGGCCTCGCAGGCTATCTGTACCGCATCTGGCAGCTTCCTCGTGAGGTCCTTATCTTCGAGAAGTAGGAGTAGGAGACACTGTCCGCTGGTTCCTCTATCCCACTTCCACGGATCGTCGCGCGCATCTACTTCCCTGATCATGTGGAAGATTTCGCGAGGGCTCCATGAAAAAGTAGAAGCAACTGATTCCTTCGTGCGTTGCGGAATCCAGTTGCCCTCGTGCCAGAAGATATCTGGGTGGTAAGTGGTGCAGTGGGAGAGTATTTTCGCGGCCAGGTGCAGAGCTGGGCCGGAGAGCTGCTCGATCAGCTGTCTGACCATCAGCAAGGCCCGCGCGTCTCCGCGCCCCAGCGCGAAGCAGTCTGCCACGGCTGCCTCTTGCTTCCACGGATCGACGTCCAAGAGGTTGAGAAGCGTGTGACCACCGAAGCGCGACAGATAAGCGCGTGCCGATTCCTTGAACTGTGGCCAGGTCTCGCGAGAAAGTATGTGCTTCTCAGGGAAGGCTACGAAGTGTCCCGTCAGCTCGTTCGTTGCATCGCCTGATTTTTTCCCGACTCGCTTGAACTCGTGATGTGCCGCCATATCCTCGCGTACATAAGCGCTAAGGTTCATCCAATGGATCTCATCTGCGGCGGGATCGTGTACGAATCCGAAAATCGGCATCGACGATTCCAGCCATAGGCGCAAGTCGGCGGACTTAGCGGGGATGCCCCACTTGCCTGACCGGAAGAAGCTAGAGCCGCCTTTGACTTGAATGGCTATGGAATCCCCGGTTATCTCCAGATCCTCAGTGAGATCAACTAGAAGATCCTTTCCATAGTCGTTTCCGGTATCCACCTCCTGAACAACGCACTCGTGAGCCTCCAAGAATGCTCTCGTGGCGTTTACCGCGGCTCGCTCAGTCTGCTTCGTCCGCAGCATGCGTTTCCTGGCCGGGGGTAACGAATCATGGTTTGCCGCCATCGCTAGATGATGGCAGATGGCGCATGGAGGTGCTGGTGGTCTCGGAAGACGACTGCTAACACGGGTATTCGCCTGCCGGCTCCCCGCACGCCAGACCCCTGCCGTCGTGTATGACCTTGGTGTGTAGGGGGCTGGAGTTCAAGCAAGGGGCGGGGATGGCATTCGAGTTGGGTGTACCGGGACCGGCACAGAGCGAGCACCTGTTCCACTTCACCGGGAGGAACGGAGACCGGCCGAACTGGGTACCGCAAGAGATCAACAGCATGGCCGCGCAGGAGCGGCTGGAGACGATCCTTCGGGAGGAGCAGTTCCGAGCGTTCGCGCCCTTCGGTGCTGCGGATCCCGGCGCATCGGGCACGCCCTGTGTGTGCTTCTCTGAGAGTCCTCCGGAGCACCTGGACCACCTCATCCGCTTCGGGCGGTTCACTCCGTGGGCTTTGGTCACGACCAGGATGGTGCTCAACAAGCTCGGCGGTGGTTCAGTGGCGTACGTACCGCCCCACGTGCAGTCGCAGTTTCAGCGAGCGAGGCTGGGGCACTGGGCGGTGCGCACGGATGAACGTGTCTCCTGGATGCATGAGCGCGAATGGCGACTCCCGTTGGAGAAGGGGACTATTCACATCGCCGCTCTTGCGGCGATTCTCGTCGGTGATGCCGCGTGGCGTCCGCAGAAGGTGGCTACCGCGTGGGTGGACGGCTCAACCGGTGATCCGCTGCCTGGGCCCGACGGTAACCCGTACGCGCAACCGCTCCAGGACTACCCGAGGTTGTGGCGTGAGACGCCGGTCTGGGTGTGGGATAGCCAGGTCCGAAGGATAGTGGCGTACGAGCCCGGAGAACTGGGCTGAGGTCTTGGCCCGGCGACCACTTGTGGCCAGCCCGACGGCCGCGGAAAACAGGGGCGGTGTGTCGGAGGTGTGTCGTGAATGCTGAGAGACAACGAGAGAGGGCGGGAGTCAGTGAGACTGACTCCCGCCCTCTTCTATCGGCATCCGCCCTGGTCAGCGCTTGATTCTTGCTGTTCCTAGGCGAGTGCCCCCGGCAGGATTCGAACCTGCGCACACGGCTCCGGAGGCCGTTGCTCTATCCCCTGAGCTACGGGGGCGTGTCGGGCGCCTTGCTTGGCGGCGACGGGTAGAACCCTACCAGCTCACCGGGGGTGTTCATGAACCGGTTTCCGGGGGTCGGGTAGCTCGCACGGGGTGGAAGTGGGCAAAACCCGGACGCGGTGGCCGGTCCGGACCTACTCTCGAGTTGTGTCAGGCGCGCCGGGCCGGGTGCTTGTTGTGGACGACAACAAGGTCATCCGGCAACTGATCAGGGTCAATCTCGAGCTGGAGGGCCTCGAGGTCGTGACCGCGGCCGATGGTGCCGAGTGTCTGGATGTGGTGCATCAGGTGCGTCCGGACGTCATCACCCTCGACGTCGTCATGCCCCGGCTGGACGGGCTGCGCACCGCCGCGCAGCTCCGCGCCGATCCCCGAACCAGAGATCTGCCCCTCGCCATCGTCAGCGCCTGCACCCAGTACGAGGTCGAGAGCGGCCTCGATGTCGGCGTCGACGCGTTCCTCGCCAAGCCATTCGAACCCACCGAACTCGTCGCCCTCGTACGTCGGCTGATCGAGCGGAAGCAGAGCGGTGGGGGCGTCCTGGGGGCCGGGGCGCGGGCCAGTGCCGGGGACTGCGGGCGGGGTGGCGGCTGAGGTCGTCGCATCGGCGGGGGTGCTCGGTCGGCGGGGGTCGGTCGGTGTGATCGTGAGCGGTCCACCTGCCCGGCGCGTCCCATCCGGCCGTCCACATCCCGGACCATCGCCCAAACCCGCTCGCTTACCCACCCCCCTTCTCCCCTACGCTTGTCCCGTGACCCCCGTCGAGCTCTCCCGTACCGTGCTGCGCGCGGTGCGTCGTGCTGTCGACGAGGGGGAACTGCGCGTGGCCGTGCCGGAACGGGCCGTGGTGACCGTGCCCGGGCCCGGCGGGTGCGGGGACTACGCCACCAACATCGCGCTGCAGCTCGCTCGCCCGGCGGGGCAGACGCCGCAGCGCGTCGCCGAGATCCTGCGCCCGCATCTCGCCGGGGCGGACGGCGTCGACGACGTCGTCGTCACCGGACCCGGGTTCATCAACTTCCGTCTGCGGGACGCGGCCCCCATCGCTCTCGTCGAGGACATCCTGCGGCGCGGATCGCGGTACGGCTTCGCCGACGGGCCCAGTGGGCAGGTCGTGCAGCTCCACTGCCCTCACGAGGTGCGTGCCGTCGTCGTCATGGACGCCGTCGCGCGGATCCTGCGGTCGCAGGGCGCCCTCGTCCGTACCAGCTGCGAGGCCCGCCCCGAGCAGGCGTGGCAGGACGTGCTCGGTGTCGACGTCGACGCGTACGGCCGACCCGCCGCCCCCGCGCCACTCGACGTCAACGTCCGTCCGGTCCCCGCCCCCGGCGACCCCGTCCCCCTCGGCGCCGACGCCGCCCGCTGGGCCCTGCTGTACCCCGCCGCGCACGACCGGCCCCGCATCACCGACGAACACCTCGTCCAGCGCGAGTCCAACCCCCTCTTCCGCGTCCGCTACGCCCACGCCCGCATCCGCGCGACCGCCCGCAACGCCGCGGCCCTCGGCTTCACAGCACAACCGGACCCCACGCCCACCCCCACGACGCCCCCCGCGGCCCTCGGCATCTTCGCGGAACCGGGACCCGCGCCCACTCCAACGGCCGCCACCGCTCCCGCCTCGCCCCCCGCGGCCCTCGGCGTCTCCGCAGAACCGGGACCCGCCCCCACCTCGACGACGCCCCCGGCCCCGGCCTCGCACACCGCCGACCTCGGCGTCTCCGCGGAGGCAGATCCCGCCCGCGCCCCTCACCCCGCAGGCCCCGCCCTCGCCCCAGAAGCAGCGCCTACCCAGGCCCTCGGCCGCACCGCGGCCCCCGCCCGAGCCCCGCACGCGGCCCTCGCTCCCGCCTCGTACGCCGCCGCCCCGGCCATCACCGAGGAACCGGGCCCCACCCCCTCCTCGACGGCGGCCCCCGCCCCCACCCCGCAGCCCACCCTCCTCGCCGCACCCCCCGAAGTCACGGCCCTCACCACCCCCCTCACCGCACTCCCCGAAGCCACCCCCCTCATCACCCCCCTCGCCGACCACCCCCGCATCCTCGCCGCCGCCGCCACCCACCACGCCCCCGATCGTCTCGCGCGGCACCTCGTCACCGTCGCCGATGCCGTTCTCGTTCTTCTGCCTGCCGTGCTGCCGCGCGGTGCGGAGAAACCCTCGGTCGCCCACCGTTCCCGGCTCGCTCTTGCCGAAGCCGCCGGGGCGGTGCTGGCCGGCGGCCTGTCCCTGCTCGGCATCGACGCACCCGAACACCTCTGAGGAAGCCACAAGAGTCATGAGCCGTTCCGCACACCCCGCCGGGCCCCGCCACGCCGATGTCCTGCCCGAGGGCCACTACTCCGCCCCGCCGGCCGATCTGAACGCCCTCGACCCCAAGGTGTGGGCCCAGACCGTCACCCGCGACCAGGACGGCGTCCTCACCGTCGGCGGAATCGATGTGCAGACCCTCGCCGAAGAACACGGCACCCCCGCCTACGTCGTCGACGAGACCGACTTCCGTGCCCGCGCCCGCGCCTGGCGCACCGCGTTCGGCACCGACGCCGACGTCTTCTACGCCGGCAAGGCCTTCCTCTCCCGCGCCATCGTCCGGTGGCTGCACGAGGAGGGGCTCAACCTGGACGTGTGCTCCGGGGGCGAACTCGCCACCGCCCTCTCCGCCGGGATGCCCGCCGACCGCATCGCCTTCCACGGGAACAACAAGTCGGTCGCGGAGATCACCCGGGCCATCGAGAGCGGCGTGGGACGGATCGTCCTCGACTCCTTCCAGGAGATCGTCCGCGTCGCCCACATCGCGCAGGGGCTCGGCAAGCGGCAGCGCGTGCAGATCCGTATCACCGTCGGCGTCGAGGCCCACACGCACGAGTTCATCGCCACCGCCCACGAGGACCAGAAGTTCGGTATCCCGCTGGCCGGGGGACAGGCCGCGGAGGCGGTCCGGCGCGCCCTGCAGCTGGACGGGCTCGAACTGATCGGGATCCACTCCCACATCGGCTCGCAGATCTTCGACATGTCCGGGTTCGAGGTCGCCGCGCACCGGGTCGTGGGGCTGCTCAAGGACATCCGGGACGAGCACGGCATCGAGCTGCCCGAGATCGACCTCGGGGGCGGGCTCGGCATCGCCTACACCAGCGACGACGACCCCCGCGAGCCGCACGAGATCGCCAAGGCGCTCACCGAGATCGTCACCCGTGAGTGCGAGTCCGCCAAGCTGCGCACGCCGCGCATCTCCGTCGAGCCGGGGCGGGCCATCGTCGGGCCCACCGCCTTCACCCTGTACGAGGTGGGCACCATCAAGCCGCTCGACGGGCTGCGCACCTACGTCTCCGTCGACGGCGGCATGTCCGACAACATCCGCACCGCGCTCTACGACGCCGAGTACAGCGTCTCGCTGGTCTCCCGTACGTCCGACGCGGCGCCGATGCTCGCCCGGGTGGTCGGCAAGCACTGCGAGAGTGGGGACATCGTCGTGCGGGACGCGTTCCTGCCCGCCGACCTGGCACCCGGTGACCTGATCGCCGTACCGGCCACCGGCGCCTACTGCCGGTCCATGGCCAGCAACTACAACCACGTGCTGCGGCCGCCCGTCGTGGCCGTGCGGGACGGCGAGTCCCGGGTGATCGTCCGCCGGGAGACGGAGGAGGATCTCCTGCGTCTCGATGTCGGCTGATCGCCAGGCCGATCGCCTGAAGCAGCGGGGCGGAAGATCTTCCGGTCTCCACCCGTCAGGAAAATGAAATAGTCGTCTCACGATCCGGACCAGGGATAGAAACTCCGGTCCGGTGAGTGAGACTGGTGCAACCGTAGAAGGTAAAGGAAACGAGGTCGGATGATGCGTACGCGTCCGCTGAAGGTGGCGCTGCTGGGCTGTGGAGTGGTCGGCTCAGAGGTGGCGCGCATCATGACGACGCACGCCGACGACCTCGCCGCCCGGATCGGCGCCCCCGTGGAGCTCGCCGGAGTCGCCGTGCGACGCCCCGACAAGGTGCGTGAGGGCATCCCACGCGAACTCATCACCACCGACGCCACCGCGCTCGTCAAACGCGGCGACATCGACGTCGTGGTGGAGGTCATCGGCGGCATCGAGCCCGCCCGCTCCCTCATCACCACCGCCTTCGAGCACGGCGCCTCCGTCGTCTCCGCCAACAAGGCCCTCCTCGCCCAGGACGGCGCCGACCTGCACGCCGCGGCCGAGTCCCACGGCAAGGACCTCTACTACGAGGCCGCCGTCGCCGGCGCCATCCCGCTGATCCGGCCGCTGCGCGAGTCGCTGGCCGGTGACAAGGTCAACCGCGTCCTCGGCATCGTCAACGGCACGACGAACTTCATCCTCGACAAGATGGACTCGACCGGCGCCGGCTATCAGGAGGCCCTCGACGAGGCCACCGCCCTCGGGTACGCGGAAGCCGACCCCACCGCCGACGTCGAGGCCTTCGACGCCGCCGCCAAGGCCGCCATCCTCGCCGGAATCGCCTTCCACACGCGCGTGCGTCTCGACGACGTCTACCGCGAGGGCATGACCGAGGTGACCGCGGCCGACTTCGCCTCCGCCAGGGGGATGGGCTGCACCATCAAGCTGCTCGCCATCTGCGAGCGGGCCGGGGACGGCCGGTCCGTCACCGCGCGCGTGCATCCCGCGATGATTCCGCTGACCCACCCGCTCGCCTCGGTGCGCGGCGCGTACAACGCCGTCTTCGTCGAGTCCGACGCCTCCGGCCAGCTCATGTTCTACGGCCCCGGCGCGGGCGGCGCCCCGACCGCCTCCGCCGTGCTCGGCGACCTCGTCGCCGTCTGCCGCAACCGGCTCAGCGGCACCACCGGACCCGGCGAGTCCGCCTACGCCGACCTGACCGTCTCCGGCATGGGCGATGTCGTCACTCGGTACCACATCAGCCTTGACGTCGCCGACAAACCGGGCGTTCTCGCCCAGGTGGCGACCGTCTTCGCCGAGCACGGTGTCTCCATCGACACGGTTCGGCAGCAGGGTAAGGACGGTGAGGCGTCGCTCGTCGTCGTGACCCACCGTGCGTCCGACGCGGCCCTCGGCGGCACCGTCGAGGCGCTGCGCAAGCTCGACACCGTGCGTGGTGTCGCCAGCATCATGCGGGTTGAAGGAGAGTAACCAGCAATGACCCACCAGTGGCGCGGAATCATCGAGGAGTACCGGGACCGGCTGCCCGTCTCCGCCACCACGCCGGTCGTGACGCTCCGTGAGGGCGGCACGCCGCTCGTGCCCGCGCAGGTGCTCTCCGAGCGCACGGGCTGCGAGGTCCACCTGAAGGTGGAGGGCGCCAACCCGACGGGGTCCTTCAAGGACCGCGGCATGACCATGGCCATCACGCGGGCCAAGGAGGAGGGCGCCAAGGCGGTCATCTGCGCCTCCACCGGCAACACGTCGGCCTCCGCGGCCGCCTACGCGGTGCGCGCGGGTATGGTTTCGGCCGTTCTCGTGCCGCAGGGCAAGATCGCGCTCGGCAAGATGGGCCAGGCGCTGGTGCACGGCGCGAAGATCCTCCAGGTCGACGGGAACTTCGACGACTGCCTCACGCTGGCCCGCGCGCTCAGCGACAACTACCCCGTGGCGCTGGTCAATTCGGTCAACCCGGTACGTATCGAGGGCCAGAAGACGGCTGCCTTCGAGATCGTCGACATGCTCGGCGACGCCCCCGACATCCACGTCCTGCCGGTCGGCAACGCGGGCAACATCACCGCGTACTGGAAGGGTTACAGCGAGTACGCCGCCGACGGTGTCTCGAAGCGGACCCCGCGCATGTGGGGTTTCCAGGCGTCCGGTTCCGCGCCCATCGTGCGCGGCGAGGTCGTCAAGGACCCGTCGACGATCGCCACCGCGATCCGCATCGGCAACCCCGCCTCCTGGCAGTTCGCGCTCGCGGCCCGGGACGAGTCCGGTGGCTTCATCGACGAGGTGACGGACCGTGAGATCCTGCGCGCCTACCGCCTGTTGGCCGCCCAGGAGGGCGTCTTCGTGGAGCCGGCGTCCGCCGCGTCCGTCGCCGGTCTGCTCAAGGCCGCCGAGCAGGGCAAGGTCGACCCGGGCCAGCGGATCGTGTGCACCGTCACCGGCAACGGCCTGAAGGACCCCGACTGGGCGGTCGCGGGCGCCCCGCAGCCCGTCACCGTCCCGGTCGACGCGGCCACGGCGGCCGAGCGGCTGGGTCTGGCCTGATCAGCGCCGCACAGGGGGTGCACAGGGGGCTTACGACACGCATCGTGCGCCTCCTGTGCGCCCTATGTCGCCACTGAACCTTCCTTCGATAGGCTGTACCGAACCCGCCCGCCGCATATGCCCGAGCATCCGGCGGGGTGCCGCGCCGTCTCCACGGCCCGAGGGTCATCCCGTACGTATCGAATGTCTTCGACAATCACGCAGCTCAAGGAGAGTCATCGAGCGATGGCCGGTCCAGCCTTCCGCGCCGCCGCCGTCCGGGTGCGCGTCCCCGCCACCAGCGCCAACCTCGGCCCGGGCTTCGACGCCTTCGGCCTGTCGCTGGGGCTGTACGACGACGTGGTCGTCCGGGTGGCCGACTCCGGGCTGCACATCGACATCGCGGGTGAGGGCGGCGAAACGCTCCCGCGCGACGAGAAGCACCTGCTCGTACGGTCCCTGCGCACCGCCTTCGACCTGCTCGGCGGACAGCCGCGCGGCCTGGAGATCGTGTGCGCCAACCGCATCCCGCACGGCCGCGGCCTCGGCTCCTCCTCCGCCGCCATCTGCGCCGGCATCGTCGCCGCGCGTGCCGTGACCATAGGCGGTGAGTCCCGGCTCGACGACGCGGCCCTGCTGGAGCTCGCCACCGAGATCGAGGGCCACCCCGACAATGTCGCGGCCTGTCTGCTCGGCGGTTTCACGCTCTCCTGGATGGAGTCCGGCGCGGCCCGGGCGATCAGGATGGATCCCGCCGATTCCATCGTTCCGGTGGTTTTCGTGCCCGGGAAGCCGGTCCTCACCGAGACCGCGCGCGGCCTTCTCCCGCGCACCGTGCCGCATGTCGACGCCGCCGCCAACGCGGGCCGTGCCGCCCTGCTCGTCGAGGCCCTCACCCGGCGCCCCGAACTGCTGCTGCCCGCCACCGAGGACCGTCTGCACCAGGAGTACCGCGCCCCGGCCATGCCGGAGAGCGCCGCGCTGGTGGAGCGGTTGCGGGCCGACGGAGTCCCGGCGGTCATCTCGGGAGCGGGACCGACCGTGCTCGCGCTGGCCGACGGCGACAGCGCCGACAAGGTGGCTCATCTGGCGGGCGAAGGATGGGCCGCGAACCGGCTCGACCTCGACGCCCGGGGAGCGAGCGTGCTGCCGCTCGCGCCCTCCGGTGACTTTTGAAAGCGCACGGTTGCCGGATTTCGAGAGGGGGAATGTTTGTTGGATCCGGTAGTGTTAATCTCAAGTCTGCACCCGACCCCACCATGGCGAGGTGCTTTGTGTCCCCGTCCGGGACAGACATTCTTCCGGGAGCCTCCCAAGCCGCACTGTGTTCCGTACGACGTACGCGGGCGCTGAGCGACTCGCCGGGCACGCTCCGGAACCGGTGCGACCAAGCCACGTGACACGGACACTCAGTGCCACGGCTCTGGGAAGCGCCATCACCGATATTTCTTCCGCCGCTTTGGGCGGACCACCGCCCCGGCCGGTCCACGAAAAGGACCACAGCCGGACAGCACAACCGGTCGCCGAGCCAGACAGGCCGACGTCCGCTCCAGGGAAGGACCCTTCGTGAGCGACACCACCGATCTGATGGGCGCACGTGTCGAGGAGACCGCTGCCGCGCCCGCCACGGACGCCTCCGCGCCTGCCACCGGTGCCGGCTCCCGGCGGCGCCGCGGTACCGGCCTCGAGGGCATGGTGCTGGCCGAGCTGCAGCAGGTCGCATCCGGCCTCGGCATCAGGGGCACCGCGCGTATGCGCAAGAGCCAGCTGATCGAGGTCATCAAGGAAGCGCAGGCGGGAGGAGGTGCCGCGGCCCCCAAGGCCGACGCCACCGAGACCAAGCCCAAGCGCCGGGCCACCTCCAAGGCCCGTACCGGCGACGACGCGCCCGCCAAGAAGGCGGCGAAGGCCGAGGCGCCCGCCGAGCAGGCCGTGGCGCAGCAGCAGATCGAGATCCCCGGCCAGCCGGCCTCCGACGACGCCCCCGCGGAGCGCCGTCGCCGCCGTGCCACCGCCGAGGCCGGCGCCCCCGTGGCCGCCGCGCCCGAGACGGTCGCCGCCGAGGCCAAGAGCGAGCCGAAGGCCGAGAGCCCGGCGCAGCCGCAGGGCGACGCCGGTGACGGCGGCGAGGGCCGCCGCCGCGACCGCCGTGAGCGCGGCCGGGACCGCGACCGCGGTGACCGTGGCGACCGCGGTGACCGTGGTGGCGACCGCGGTGGTGACCGCGGTGACCGTCGCAAGGGTGACGACCAGCAGGGCGGCCAGCGCGGCCAGCAGCAGGGCCAGCAGCAGGGCGGCGGCCGTCAGGACCGCGACCGTGACCGCCAGCAGCAGGACGACGACGACTTCGAGGGCGGCCGTCGTGGCCGTCGCGGGCGTTACCGCGACCGCCGTGGCCGTCGTGGCCGCGACGAGATGGGCAGCGCCCAGGAGCCGCAGATCAACGAGGACGACGTCCTGATCCCCGTCGCGGGCATCCTCGACATCCTCGACAACTACGCCTTCATCCGCACCTCGGGCTACCTCCCGGGCCCCAACGACGTATACGTCTCCCTCGCCCAGGTCCGCAAGAACGGCCTGCGCAAGGGCGACCACGTCACCGGTGCCGTGCGCCAGCCGAAGGAAGGCGAGCGCCGCGAGAAGTTCAACGCGCTGGTCCGCCTCGACTCCGTCAACGGCATGGCGCCCGAACACGGCCGTGGCCGCCCGGAGTTCAACAAGCTCACCCCGCTGTACCCGCAGGACCGGCTCCGTCTGGAGACGGACCCGGGCATCCTCACCACCCGCATCATCGACCTCGTCGCGCCGATCGGTAAGGGCCAGCGCGGTCTGATCGTGGCCCCGCCGAAGACCGGCAAGACCATGATCATGCAGGCGATCGCCAACGCGATCACGCACAACAACCCCGAGTGCCACCTGATGGTCGTCCTCGTCGACGAGCGTCCCGAAGAGGTCACCGACATGCAGCGGTCGGTGAAGGGCGAGGTCATCTCCTCGACCTTCGACCGCCCGGCCGAGGACCACACCACGGTCGCCGAGCTGGCCATCGAGCGGGCCAAGCGTCTGGTGGAGCTGGGCCACGACGTCGTCGTGCTGCTCGACTCGATCACGCGTCTGGGCCGTGCGTACAACCTCGCCGCCCCCGCCTCCGGCCGCATCCTGTCCGGTGGTGTCGACTCGACCGCGCTGTACCCGCCGAAGCGCTTCTTCGGTGCGGCGCGCAACATCGAGGACGGTGGCTCGCTCACCATCCTGGCGACGGCTCTCGTCGACACCGGGTCCCGCATGGACGAGGTGATCTTCGAGGAGTTCAAGGGCACGGGCAACGCCGAGCTGAAGCTCGACCGCAAGCTCGCGGACAAGCGGATCTTCCCGGCGGTGGACGTCGACGCGTCCGGTACCCGTAAGGAAGAGATCCTGCTCGCCCCCGACGAGCTGGCCATCGTCTGGAAGCTGCGCCGGGTGCTGCACGCGCTCGACCAGCAGCAGGCGGTGGAGCTGCTGCTCGACAAGATGAAGCAGACGAAGTCGAACGCCGAGTTCCTGATGCAGATCCAGAAGACGACGCCGACGCCGGGCAACGGTGACTAGTCGCCGCTGAGTCGTAGCGAAGAGGGCCGCCCTTGGTTCAAGGGCGGCCCTCTTCGCTGTTTCCCTCCGGGGTACGATCGCGCTCTTCGAACTTGTGATCCCTAGGGGGGACATTCGTGGGTACACCCATGTCCGGGGGCGGGCGGCACAGACGCCGGCTGCGGATCGCCCTGCCCGTCGCGGCCGCCGGTGTCGCCGCGGCCGTCGCCGGCGCGCTGCTGACCTCGTCCGCCGGGGCCGCCTCCGCGCAGCCGAACCCGCCGGCCATGCCGAGCGCCGCCTCTCCCTCGCCCGCCGAGCTGGAGCAGCGCGTCCTGGGCGCCGCCGCCCACGAGGACACCGCCGGCGTCTCGTCGGCCAAGTCGTCGTACAGCGGCTCCGGCACGGTCGACGCGAAGATCATCGGTGGCACCACGACCACCATCACGAACGCGCCGTGGATGGCCCAGCTCTGGTACCAGGACGAGACGAACGGCGTCTACTTCTTCTGCGGCGGCACGGTCGTCTCGCCGACGAAGATCCTCACCGCCGCGCACTGCGTCCAGGGCTACAACTGGAAGGCGTACGGAGCCGTCGTCACCGGCGCCACCCAGCTCCCCGACGGCGACCTGAACGGCGGCACCGCCACCGCCGTCCACCGCCAGTGGAACCACCCCTCCTACAGCTCGCGGACGATCGACAACGACATCGCGGTGCTCACCCTGGCCCAGCCGGTCAAGGCCACCCCGATCCGGATGGCGACGTCCACCGAGACCGCCGCCTACGCGGCCGGCACCAGCGCCAAGGTCTACGGCTGGGGCCGCACCACCTCCACCGACCAGAACGTCTCCCAGACGCTGAAGACGGCCACCCTGCCGATCCAGTCCGACGCCACCTGCGCCGCCTTCTACGGCGCCGACTTCGTCAAGGGCCACATGGTCTGCGCGGGCAAGCCCGCCAGCGGCAGCGACAGCGGCACCACCACCGCCTGCAACGGCGACTCCGGCGGCCCGCTGATCGTCAACAACCGCATCGTCGGCGTCGTCTCCTGGGGCGTGCAGGACTGTGTCGCCAAGGGCGCCTACAGCGTCTTCGCCAAGGTGAGGACCTACGTCGGCGCGACCTACCCGCGCGTGGACGACACCAACCTGAGCGGGGACCACAAGGCCGACCTGTGGGTGCGCAACGCCTCCACCAAGACCGGCTACGAGAAGGACTCCCAGGGCACCTCCTTCGGCGCCCGTGAGTCCTGGGGCAACTGGGGCGCCTACAACGTCGTCCTCCAGAACGACCTGAACCGGGACGGCTACCAGGACCTGCTGGTCCGCCGCGGCTCCGACGGTGACGTCTTCTGGAAGCACTGGGTGCCCGTGAGCGGCTCCTGGGCCACCACGAAGGTCGCCGACAACTGGAAGACCCGCACCCGCATCGTCACCCCCGGCGATGTCACCGGCGACTACCTGCCCGACCTGCTGTCCGTGGACTCCGCCGGGAAGCTGTGGCTCTACCCGGGCAAGGGCAACGGCACCTTCGCGAGCCGCGTCCAGGTCGGCAGCGGCACCGGCTGGAGCCAGTACGACGTCCTGGTCGGCCACGGTGACTTCTCGGGCGACGGCCGGACCGACCTGATCGCGCGCACCCGCAGCAACGGCGCCGTGTACGTGTACCAGGGCACCGGATCGGCCTCGGCGCCGTTCTCGTCCCGGGTGAAGGTGCGCACCTGGAGCACCTCGACGTACAACAAGGTCGCCACCGTCGGCGACGTCACCGGCGACGGCCGGGCCGATCTGCTGGCCCGCACCCCCGGCGGCACGCTCTACCTGTACAAGGGCACCGGCAAGGCCACCAGCGAGATCTTCGCCACAAGGATCTCCGTGGGCACCGATTTCAAGCAGTACGACATCTTCGCCTGAAACCGCAGGTGACAGGCGTCCGCCCGGATGGCCGCCGTACGCACTGTGGCCACCTTTTCACAGGGTGGCCACAGTGTGTTGTGCAACCCTTTCCCGAGTTTCGCCGTCTGACCCGGCGGAGCGACGATGGTGCGGTACGGGTCTTCCGCAGACCACGCCTGACCCTGAAAGCAGGGGGTAGCCGACCGGACGAGAACCGAGGAGCACATGTCCGCCGAGAGCACGCCGGAGTCCGGCATAGCGGGTGACACCGCCGCGGACGGCCCGGGCCCCCGCGCCAAGGGCCACCGCCGCAAGCCCCGCGACAAGCGTCCCAAGAGCCTGCTGATCATGGCCTGGACCGCCGCGGGCATCGTCGTCCTGGGCGGCACCGGAGCCGGCTTCCTGTACTTCAAGCTCAACGGCAACATCAACAGCGTCGACATCGACCAGGTCCTCGGCACCGACCGCCCGGAGAAGGTGGACAACGGCTCCGAGAACATCCTGGTGCTCGGCTCCGACACCCGCTCAGGCAGCAACCAGGACCTGGGCGGCGGCGCCGACGACGGCAGCGCCCGCTCCGACACGGCGATGATCGTGCACGTGTACAAGGGCCACCAGAAGGCCAGCGTGGTCTCCATCCCGCGGGACACCCTCATCGACCGCCCCGAGTGCACCGACGCCGACGGCGGCACCCATGACGCCGCGAGCGGCGTGATGTTCAACTCGGCGTACACCACCGGCGGCGCGGCCTGCGCGGTCAAGACCGTCGAGTCGATCACGAACCTGCGCATGGACCACTACCTGGAGGTCGACTTCAGCGGCTTCCAGAAGCTGGTCGACGACCTCGGCGGCGTGGACATCACCACCACCGAGGACATCAAGGACCCCGACAGCCATCTGGACCTGAAGGCCGGCACCCACACGCTCACCGGCGAGCAGGCGCTCGGCCTGGTGCGCACCCGGCACGGCGTCGGCGACGGCTCGGACCTCGGCCGGATCCAGCTTCAGCAGGCCTTCATCAAGGCGCTGATCAACCAGGTCAAGGAGGTCGGCGTCTTCACCAACCCGAAGAAGCTGTACGACCTGGCCGACACCGCGACCAGCACCGTCACCACCGACTCCGACCTGGACTCGGTCAACAAGCTCATGTCCTTCGCAGGCGGCCTCAAGGGCATCAGCTCCTCGGACATGACGATGGTCACGATGCCCGTGCAGTACGACACGGCCGACGGCAACCGCGTCCTGGTGGACGAGAAGAAGGCGAAGCTGGTCTGGAAGGCCCTGAAGAAGGACCAGGCGATTCCCGAGGCGGCCACGGAAGGCACGGCCACCGGCCAGGCCAAGGACGTCGTGAGCGCCGGCTAGGGGCGCGGGGAACCGCGCGACCAGCCCTCACGGACCCGCGGGGAATACCCGACAGCCACCCCTCGTTTTGGGGGATGGCCCCAGTCCTGGCAGACTGGTACGTCGGCTCCGGTTCACGCCTCCGCATCCCGCGGCTGCGACCCGGCGCCCTCCCGAAACTAGGAGACACCTTGAAGCGCGACATCCACCCCGAGTACGTCGAGACGCAGGTCAGCTGCACCTGTGGCGCGTCGTTCACCACCCGCAGCACGATCTCCAGCGGCACCGTCCGTGCCGAGGTCTGCTCCGAGTGCCACCCGTTCTACACGGGCAAGCAGAAGATCCTCGACACCGGTGGCCGTGTGGCCCGCTTCGAGGCCCGCTTCGGCAAGGCTGCCGGCTCCAAGAAGTAGCGAGCCCCATTTCGCCGGTCCGCGGCCGCGCCCTCCACAGGCGTGCCGGGACCGGCGTTTTTGGTCGTCCGCCCTTCACCCACGTACGTACAGGAGCCCAGAGATGTTCGAGGCCGTCGAGGAACTCGTCGTCGAGCACGCCGACCTGGAGAAGAAGCTCTCCGACCCGTCGGTCCACTCCGACCAGGCCAACGCGCGCAAGCTGAACAAGCGCTACGCCGAGCTCACCCCGATCGTCGCCACGTACCGCTCCTGGAAGCAGACCGGCGACGACATGGAGACCGCGCGCGAACTGGGCGCCGACGACCCGGAGTTCGCCGCCGAGGTCAAGGAGCTGGACAAGCAGCGCGAGGAGCTGACGGAGAAGCTGCGGCTGCTGCTGGTCCCGCGCGACCCGAATGACGACAAGGACGTCATCCTGGAGATCAAGGCGGGCGCCGGCGGTGACGAGTCCGCGCTCTTCGCGGGCGACCTGCTGCGCATGTACCTGCGCTACGCCGAGCGCGTCGGCTGGAAGACCGAGATCATCGACGCCACCGAGTCCGAGCTCGGCGGCTACAAGGACGTCCAGGTCGCCGTGAAGACCAAGGGCGGCCAGGGCGCCACCGAGCCCGGCCAGGGCGTGTGGGCGCGGCTGAAGTACGAGGGCGGTGTGCACCGCGTGCAGCGCGTCCCGGCGACCGAGTCCCAGGGCCGTATCCACACCTCCGCGGCCGGTGTGCTGGTCACGCCCGAGGCGGAGGAGGTCGACGTCGAGATCAACCCCAACGACCTGCGGATCGACGTGTACCGCTCCTCCGGCCCCGGCGGGCAGTCCGTCAACACCACGGACTCCGCCGTGCGCATCACACACCTCCCCACCGGAGTGGTCGCATCCTGCCAGAACGAGAAGAGCCAGCTGCAGAACAAGGAGCAGGCACTGCGTATCCTGCGCTCCAGGCTGCTCGCCGCGGCGCAGGAGGAGGCGGAGAAGGAAGCCGCCGACGCCCGCCGCAGCCAGGTCCGCACCGTCGACCGCTCCGAGAAGATCCGTACGTACAACTTCCCGGAGAATCGCCTCTCGGACCACCGCGTCGGCTTCAAGGCGTACAACCTGGACCAGGTCCTGGACGGCGATCTCGACGCGGTGATCCAGGCCTGCGTCGACGCGGACTCGGCCGCCAAGCTCGCAGCCGCGTAAGGCACGGAGACCTGAGGACCGGAGGACGAGCGTGAACCTGCTGCTCGCGGAGGTGGCACAGGCCACCCAGCGGCTCGCCGACGCCGGCGTGCCCTCGCCGCGCAACGACGCGGAGGAGCTCGCCGCGTTCGTGCACGGCGTGAAGCGGGGCGAGCTGCACTCGGTGCGGGACGCCGACTTCGACGCCCGGTACTGGGAGGTCATCGCCCGCCGTGAGCAGCGCGAGCCGCTCCAGCACATCACCGGCCGCGCCTTCTTCCGCTACCTGGAACTCCAGGTCGGCCCCGGCGTCTTCGTGCCCCGCCCCGAGACCGAGTCGGTCGTCGGCTGGGCCATAGACGCCGTACGCGCCATGGACGTCGTGGAGCCGCTCATCGTCGACCTGTGCACCGGCTCGGGTGCCATCGCGCTCGCCCTCGCCCAGGAGGTCCCGCGCTCCCGGGTGCACGCCGTGGAGCTGTCCGAGGACGCCCTGCGGTGGACCCGCAAGAACATGGAGGGGTCCCGCGTCGACCTGCGTCAGGGCAACGCCCTCGACGCCTTCCCCGACCTGGACGGCCAGGTCGACCTGGTCATCTCCAATCCGCCGTACATCCCCCTCACGGAGTGGGAGTACGTGGCGCCCGAGGCACGCGACTACGATCCCGAACTCGCCCTGTTCTCGGGGGAGGACGGCCTCGAGCTCATCCGCGGCTTGGAGCGCACCGCGCACCGGCTGCTGCGCCCCGGGGGCGTCGTCGTCATCGAGCACGCCGACACCCAGGGCGGCCAGGTGCCGTGGATCTTCACCGAGGAGCGGGGCTGGGCCGACGCGGCCGATCACCCGGACCTCAACAACCGGCCGCGCTTCGCCACCGCCCGCAAGGCGCTGCCGTGAGCACCCCCATGACCCATCAGCAGTACGTGTACGAGGAGGCCCGCTAGACATGGCACGGCGATACGACACCAATGACGCGACCGACCGCACGACCGGTCTGCGTGAAGCCGCGTCCGCCGTCCGCCGTGGCGAGCTCGTGGTCCTCCCGACCGACACGGTGTACGGCATCGGCGCCGACGCGTTCTCCAAGGAGGCCGTGGGCGATCTGCTGGACGCCAAGGGCCGGGGCCGCAACATGCCCACCCCCGTTCTCATCGGCTCTCCGAACACCCTGCACGGCCTGGTCACCGACTTCTCCGAGCTGGCCTGGGAGCTGGTCGACGCGTTCTGGCCGGGCGCGCTCACCCTGGTCGCCAGGCACCAGCCGTCCCTCCAGTGGGACCTGGGCGACACCCGCGGCACCGTCGCCGTGCGGATGCCGCTGCACCCGGTGGCGATCGAGCTGCTGACCGACGTCGGCCCGATGGCGGTCTCCTCGGCGAACCTGACCGGGCACCCGGCGCCGGAGGACTGCGACGCGGCCCAGGGCATGCTCGGCGACTCCGTCTCCGTGTACCTCGACGGCGGGCCCACGCCCGGCAACATCCCGTCGTCGATCGTCGACGTCACCCGCGAGGTGCCGCTGCTGCTGCGCGAGGGCGCCCTCTCGCCGGACGAGCTGCGCAAGGTCGTACCCGACCTCGAGGTGGCGAATTGACAGCCCCTGACGCGGGGCGTGGCATAGGCAACGGGGAAGAGACCACCACCTTCGGGCTCCCGAGGGACAGCTTCCGCATCCTCCACGTCAGCACCGGCAACGTGTGCCGCTCGCCGATCACCGAGCGGCTGACCCGTCATGCCCTCGCGGACCGGCTCGGCGACCCGTTGTGGGGCGGGCTGATCGTGGAGAGCGCGGGCACCTGGGGCCATGAGGGCGCGCCCATGGAGGCCAACGCGGAGACCGTCCTCGCCGACTTCGGCGCCGACCCCTCCGGCTTCGTCGGGCGGGAGCTCCTCGACGACCATGTGATCCGCGCGGACCTGGTGCTGACCGCGACCCGCGACCACCGGGCCCAGGTCATCTCGATGGGCCACTCGGCGGGCCTGCGCACCTTCACCCTGAAGGAGTTCACCCGCCTGGTGCGGGCCATCGACCCGGCGACCCTGCCCCCGCTGGAGGACGGCGTCGTCGCCCGCGCCCGCGCCCTGGTCCGCGCCGCGGCCGCGCTCCGCGGGTGGCTGCTGGCCCCGACGGCGGAGGCCGACGAGGTCTTCGACCCGTACGGCGCCCCCCTGCCGTTCTTCCGCTCCATCGGGGACGAGATACACGAGGCCCTGGATCCGGTGGTCACCGCGCTGACCGGAGTGCCCGCGCGGACGTGAGCGAGCGGGCGGCGAACACCGGGCCTACATTGGTGCTACGTCACCGTCGACGCCCCGGAGCCCACCATGTCGGTCACCCCTGTCCTAGAGGCCGATGTCCTGCGTCGGCAGGATCCCGAGCTGGCGGAGATCCTGCTCGGTGAGCGGGAGCGGCAGGCGACCACCCTGCAGCTGATCGCCGCCGAGAACTTCACCTCGCCGGCCGTACTGGCCGCGCTCGGTTCCCCCCTCGCCAACAAGTACGCCGAGGGCTACCCCGGTGCCCGGCACCACGGCGGCTGCGAGATCGTCGACGTCGCCGAGCGGATCGCGGTGGACCGCGCCAAGGCGCTGTTCGGTGCCGAGCACGCCAACGTGCAGTCCCACTCCGGGTCTTCGGCCGTCCTCGCCGCCTACGCGGCCCTGCTGCGCCCCGGCGACACCGTCCTCGCCCTCGGCCTGCCCTACGGCGGCCATCTCACCCACGGTTCGCCCGCCAACTTCTCCGGCCGCTGGTTCGACTTCGTCCCCTACGGCGTCGACGCCGAGACCGGCCTCCTCGACCACGACCAGGTGCGCGCCCTCGCGCGCGGCCACCGGCCCAAGGCGATCGTGTGCGGCTCCATCGCCTACCCCCGGCACATCGACTACGCCTTCTTCCGCGAGGTCGCCGACGAGGTGGGCGCCTATCTCATCGCCGACGCCGCCCACCCCATCGGGCTCGTCGCCGGGGGAGCGGCGCCCAGCCCGGTGCCGTACGCCGACATCGTGTGCGCCGTCACCCACAAGGTGCTGCGCGGACCGCGCGGCGGGATGATCCTGTGCGGCGCGGAGCTCGCCGAGCGGGTCGACCGGGCCGTGTTCCCCTTCACCCAGGGCGGCGCGCAGATGCACACCATCGCCGCCAAGGCCGTCGCGTTCGGCGAGGCGGCGACACCGGCCTTCACCGCGTACGCCCATCAGGTGGTCGCCAACGCGCGAGCCCTCGCGGCCGGTCTCGCCGCCGAGGGCCTCGTCGTCACCACCGGCGGCACCGACACCCACCTGATCACCGCCGACCCCGCCCCGCTCGGTGCCGACGGCCGCACCGCCCGCGGTCTGCTCGCCGCGGCCGGGATCGTCCTGGACTGCTGCGCCCTGCCGCACGGCGACGCCCGCGGCCTGCGCCTGGGGGCGGCGGCGGTGACCACCCAGGGCATGGGGGAGAAGGAGATGGCCCGGATCGCCGCCCTGCTGGCGGGGGTGGTGCGCGGGGAGTCGGACGTCGTGCGCACGCGGGCGGAAGTGCGGGACCTGGCCGGGGCATTTCCGCCCTATCCGGGCTGAGCCGGGGTAGACGCACTCGTGTGCACAGCCTCACGTGCAACCATCGTCGCTACCCGGAAGTCCCCAACCATATGCGCGCCTCGCTAGGGTGTGGGGCTGAGATGGCCAGCGAGACCTGTGGGGAAGCCCGTGCGTGAATACCTGCTGACGCTCTGCATCACGGCCGCGGTGACGTACCTGCTCACAGGGCCGGTGCGGAAGTTCGCGATCGTGGCCGGGGCGATGCCGGAGATCCGGGCACGTGACGTGCACCGGGAACCCACTCCGCGGCTCGGCGGTATCGCCATGTTCTTCGGGCTGTGCGCGGGCCTGCTGGTCGCCGACCACCTGGCGAACCTCAGCACCGTCTTCGACAACTCCAACGAACCGCGCGCGCTGCTCTCGGGCGCCGCGCTGATCTGGCTGATCGGTGTCCTGGACGACAAGTTCGAGATCGACGCCCTGATCAAGCTGGGCGGCCAGATGATCGCCGCCGGCGTGATGGTCATGCAGGGTCTGACCATCCTGTGGCTGCCCATCCCGGGCGTCGGTTCGGTCGCGCTGACCCAGTGGCAGGGCACCCTGCTCACGGTCGCGCTGGTCGTCATCACCATCAACGCCGTGAACTTCGTCGACGGCCTCGACGGCCTCGCGGCCGGCATGGTGTGCATCGCGTCGGCGGCGTTCTTCCTCTACGCCTACCGGGTCTGGGTGTCCTACGGCATCGAGGCCGCCGCCCCGGCCACCCTGTTCTCGGCGATCCTCATGGGCATGTGCCTGGGCTTCCTGCCGCACAACATGCACCCGGCGCGGATCTTCATGGGCGACTCCGGGTCGATGCTGATCGGCCTGGTGCTCGCCGCGGGCGCGATCTCCATCACCGGACAGGTCGACCCGGACGCGCTGAAGCTGTTCGCCGGGTCCGAGAAGGCGGCCGTGCACCAGACGGTGCCGGTCTACATCCCGCTGCTGCTGCCGCTGACCATCATCGCGATCCCGGCCGCCGACCTGGTGCTGGCGATCGTGCGCCGCACCTGGCGGGGCCAGTCCCCGTTCGCGGCCGACCGGGGGCATCTGCACCACCGGCTGCTGGAGATCGGCCACTCCCACAGCCGGGCCGTTCTGATCATGTACTTCTGGTCGGCGCTGATCGCGTTCGGCGCCCTGGCCTACTCGGTGAACTCGGCGTCCATGTGGATCGTGCTCGGCATCGTGTTCCTCAGCGCCATCGGCCTGGCCCTGCTCCTGCTGCCGCGCTTCACGCCGCGCACCCCGAGGTGGGCCCAGGCCTTCGTGCCGCCGCGCTACCGGCGCCCCGCGGCCGTGTCGGAACCGGCGGCGGCCACCCGTCAGACGCCGGGCGGCGAGGGCGACCCGGCGGAGGCGGAGCCGCGCACTCCGGTGGCGGCCGGGGCCGCCCGAGTCAACGGCGCGACCGCGCTCGGCGCCCGTTCGCGCTTCCTGGACCGGCGTAAGGCCGGATCGTCGCGCTGACGGCAAGGTAAGAATCTGACTAGAGCATTGCCAAACCGTGGGGGAACGAAGTCCCCCAATACCAGACAAAGGGGCGAGGTTCCTGCACATACGCGCGCTGTCACTCTCATGTGTGACACCGAGCACACCCGGCAGGTAAAGACCTCATCAAATAGTTTGTGATACGGTTCACGAGAACCCCGGATAGAGCCGAAGGACCGCAGTGCGACGGCCCATCGGAGTGAGGTTCTCTCTCAGCCCGGGATTACGCTCGTCCATGACGACACCCCTCCCCCTGTGAAAGCGGAGTTGCCGCCATGCCGTCCAATGACGCCCGGAATCTTCTGCAGATCGCTGTGCCCACAGCGGCTGCCGGCGCGATTGTCGTCGCCGTCAGCGCTGCGGTCGCCGGTGGCAAGGGCGCGCTGGGTGCGGCGATCGGCACACTGCTGGCCATCCTCTTCATGGGAATCGGTCTGTACGTTCTCCAGTGGACGGCAAAAACGCTCCCGCAGCTGTTCCAGGCCATGGGGCTGATGCTCTATGTCGCCCAGCTCCTGCTGCTCCTGATCTTCGTCGCCCTCTTCAAGGACACCTCTCTCTTCAATGCGAAGGCCTTCGCGGTCTCGCTCGTCGTCGCAACCGTCGTGTGGATGGCCGCGCAGGCACGCGCGCACATGAAGGCCAAGATCTTCTACATCGACCCGGACTCCGCGAAGAGTGAGAAGACCGAGAAGACAGGGCCGTCGACGTGAGGGGTAGGGGCGGGATAAAGGCCTGGGGGAACTCCTGCTATCGTCCGGTGCCAACTGCGGCATCGCGGGCGCGGGCATCTGAGCTGACGCCTGCTCGATCGCGAGGCTTGATGCCCCAGAGCCGCCCTCACATCCGTAACACCAGTCCGGTGCCGACCCGCGGCTGCGCGCCGCGCCGACACAACGAGGTTGCCGTACCCATGCGTCACGCCGAAGGAGCCCGCGGTGAGTGCTGACCAGACCCAGCTCGCCTTTGACTGGAGCTGTCGGATCATGTCCGACAACGGGTGTGGTTTTCCGGCTCCGGGCCTGTACTCGTTCCTCTTCAAGCCGATCGCCACGGTAGGCGGGTTCGAGTTCAACAAGGTGATGCTGCTCGCGCTCATCACCACCCTCCTTGTCGTCAGCTTCTTCTGGGCTGCGTTCGGCAAGGCCAAGGTCGTCCCGGGCAAGCTGCAGATGGTCGGCGAGGCCGGTTACGACTTCGTGCGCCGCGGCATCGTGTACGAGACCCTCGGCAAGAAGGAGGGCGAGAAGTACGTCCCCCTGATGGTCTCGCTGTTCTTCTTCATCTGGATCATGAACATCTGGTCCGTGATCCCGCTGGCGCAGTTCCCGGTGTCGTCGATCATCGCGTACCCGATCGTGCTGGCGCTCATCGTCTACATCGTGTGGATGTCGCTGACCTTCAAGAGGCACGGCTTCGTCGGCGGCCTGAAGAACCTCACCGGTTACGACAAGGAGCTCGGCGCGGTCCTGCCGCTCGTCGTCGTCATCGAGTTCTTCTCGAACGTCCTGGTCCGCCCGTTCACGCACGCGGTCCGACTGTTCGCGAACATGTTCGCCGGCCACCTGATGCTGGTCATGTTCACCGTCGCCTCCTGGTACCTGCTGAACAGCTGGATGATCCCGGCGGCCGGCGTCTCCTTCGTCATGACCATCGTCATGATCCTCTTCGAGCTTTTCGTGCAGGCGGTCCAGGCGTACGTCTTCGTGCTCCTCGCCTGCTCGTACATCCAGGGCGCTCTCGCCGAGCACCACTGAGCCCCAACCCGCCCGCACACCCCCAGTCGTCCGGTGGCCAACCCCCACCGGTCCGCAAAGAGAAGGAAGTTACAGCATGTCCGCTGTGCAGCTTGCCGCTGAGGTCTCCGGTTCCCTCGGTTCCATCGGCTACGGTCTCGCCGCCATCGGCCCCGGCGTCGGCGTCGGCATCATCTTCGGTAACGGCACGCAGGCTCTCGCCCGCCAGCCCGAGGCTGCCGGTCTGATCCGCGCCAACCAGATCCTGGGCTTCGCCTTCTGTGAGGCTCTCGCCCTCATCGGCATCGTTATGCCGTTCGTGTTCGGTAAGTGATCAACCCTTACTGACACGAATCGACGAAAGGCACTGATGTGATCGCCAACCTGGTACAGCTGGCGGCCGAGGAAGAGCAGAACCCGCTCATCCCGCCCGGCCCCGAGCTGCTCGTCGGCACCATCGCCTTCGCCATCGTGTTCTTCTTCTTCTGGAAGAAGCTGCTTCCGAACATCAACAAGGTTCTGGAGGAGCGCCGCGCGGCGATCGAAGGCGGTATCGAAGAGGCCGAGGCCATGAAGGTCGAGGCCCAGAGCGTCCTTGAGCAGTACAAGGCACAGCTCGCCGAGGCCCGGCACGAGGCCGCGCGTCTGCGCCAGGAGGCGCAGGAGCAGGGTGCCGCGCTCATCGCCGAGATGCGTGCGGAAGGCCAGCGGCAGCGCGAGGAGATCGTCGCCGCGGGTCACTCCCAGATCGACGCCGACCGCAAGGCCGCCGCTTCCGCGCTGCGCCAGGACGTCGGCAAGCTCGCCACCGACCTGGCCGGCAAGCTCGTCGGCGAGTCCCTCGAGGACCACGCCCGCCAGAGCCGTGTCATCGACCGCTTCCTCGACGAGCTCGAGGAGAAGGCCGAGGCCACGCGATGAACGGAGCGAGCCGCGAGGCCCTGGCAGCCGCACGTGAGCGTCTCGACGCGCTGACGGACAACACGTCCGTGGACGCGGCGCAGCTCGCCGGCGAGCTGGCGGCCGTCACCGCGCTGCTCGACCGCGAGGTGTCGCTGCGTCGGGTCCTCACCGACCCGGCGCAGGCCGGTGAGGCCAAGGCCGAGCTGGCCCGGCGCCTGCTCGGCGGCCAGGTCAGCGGCGAGACCGCCGACCTGCTGGCCGGTCTGGTGCGCTCCCGCTGGTCGCAGTCCCGCGACCTGGTGTACGCACTGGAGCAGCTGGCGGACACCGCCGACCTCACCGCCGCGCAGCGGACGGGCACCCTCGACAACGTCGAGGACGAGCTCTTCCGGTTCGGCCGGATCGTCTCCTCGAGCACCGAGCTGCGTGCCGCGCTGACCAACCGTGCGGCCACCGGTTCGGCCAAGAGCGAGCTGCTGCGCAGCCTGCTCGGCGGACGGGCCGATGCGACCACCGAGCGTCTGGTGACGCGCCTTGTGACCGCGCCGCGTGGACGTAGCCTGGAGACGGGCCTCGAGTCCCTGTCCAAGCTCGCCGCCGAGCGCCGGGACCGCATGGTCGCCGTCGTCACCTCGGCGGTACCGCTGAGCGACGGCCAGAAGCAGCGCCTCGGCGCCGCGCTGGCGAAGCTCTACGGCCGCCGCATGCACCTCAACCTCGACGTGGACCCGGCGGTCCTCGGCGGGATCCGGGTGCAGGTCGGTGACGAGGTCATCAACGGCTCCCTCGCCGACCGTATCGAGGACGCCGGCCGCCGACTGGCGAGCTAGCAGCAACTTCATAGCAGTACGTACTTACGACGGCCCTGGTTGGGCCGTACAGAAGAATCCTGGGGGTCGCCCCCAGACCCCCAAAGTGAAACTTCGGGCCCAACAAGGAGAGCAGGGAACCCAGATGGCGGAGCTCACGATCCGGCCGGAGGAGATCCGGGACGCACTGGAGACCTTCGTCCAGTCGTACAAGCCGGACGCGGCCTCGCGCGAGGAGGTCGGTACGGTCACCCTTGCCGGCGACGGCATCGCGAAGGTCGAGGGTCTGCCCTCGGCCATGGCCAACGAACTGCTGAAGTTCGAGGACGGCACCCTCGGCCTCGCGCTCAACCTGGAAGAGCGCGAGATCGGCGCCATCGTCCTCGGTGAGTTCAGCGGTATCGAGGAGGGGCAGCCGGTCTCCCGTACCGGTGAGGTCCTCTCCGTGGCCGTCGGCGAGGGCTACCTCGGCCGTGTCGTCGACCCCCTCGGCAACCCGATCGACGGCCTCGGCGAGATCGAGACCAGCGGCCGACGCGCCCTCGAGCTGCAGGCTCCGGGCGTCATGGCCCGTAAGTCGGTGCACGAGCCGATGGAGACCGGCTACAAGGCCGTCGACGCGATGACCCCGATCGGCCGCGGTCAGCGTCAGCTGATCATCGGTGACCGCCAGACCGGCAAGACCGCCCTGGCCGTCGACACGATCATCAACCAGCGCGACAACTGGCGTTCGGGCGACCCGAAGAAGCAGGTCCGCTGCATCTACGTCGCCATCGGCCAGAAGGGCTCGACGATCGCGTCGGTCCGCCGCGCGCTGGAGGAGAACGGCGCGCTGGAGTACACGACCATCGTCGCCGCCCCGGCGTCCGACCCGGCCGGCTTCAAGTACCTGGCGCCGTACACCGGCTCGGCCATCGGTCAGCAGTGGATGTACGAGGGCAAGCACGTCCTCATCATCTTCGACGACCTGTCGAAGCAGGCGGACGCCTACCGTGCCGTGTCGCTGCTGCTGCGCCGTCCGCCGGGCCGTGAGGCCTACCCGGGTGACGTCTTCTACCTGCACTCCCGTCTGCTGGAGCGCTGCGCGAAGCTCTCCGACGAGATGGGCGCCGGCTCGATGACCGGTCTGCCGATCGTCGAGACCAAGGCCAACGACGTCTCGGCGTTCATCCCGACCAACGTCATCTCCATCACCGACGGCCAGTGCTTCCTGGAGTCGGACCTGTTCAACGCCGGTCAGCGCCCCGCCCTGAACGTCGGTATCTCCGTCTCCCGAGTCGGTGGTTCCGCGCAGCACAAGGCGATGAAGCAGGTCTCCGGCCGACTGCGCGTCGACCTCGCCCAGTTCCGTGAGCTGGAGGCCTTCGCCGCCTTCGGTTCCGACCTGGACGCCGCGTCGAAGGCGCAGCTGGAGCGCGGTCAGCGCATGGTCGAGCTGCTGAAGCAGGCTCAGTACCAGCCGATGTCCACCGAGGACCAGGTCGTCTCCGTGTGGGCGGGTACCACCGGCAAGATGGACGACGTGCCGGTCAACGACGTCCGCCGCTTCGAGAAGGAGCTGCTGGAGTACCTGCACCGCAAGGAGCAGGGCCTCATGACCTCCATCAGGGAGGGCGGCAAGCTCTCGGACGACACCCTCACCGCTGTTGCCGACGCGATCGCCGACTTCAAGAAGCAGTTCGAGACCTCGGACGGCAGGCTTCTCGGCGAGGACGCTCCGGCCGCCGCCAAGTGACGTAAGGAAGGGACCTGACTCATGGGAGCCCAGCTCCGGGTCTACAAGCGTCGCATCCGATCCGTCACCGCGACCAAGAAGATCACGAAGGCGATGGAGATGATCGCCGCCTCGCGCGTCGTCAAGGCGCAGCGCAAGGTGGCGGCCTCCACGCCGTACGCGAAGGAACTGACCCGCGCGGTCACGGCGGTCGGTACCGGCTCGAACACCAAGCACCCGCTGACCACCCAGGCCGAGACGGTCACGCGGTCCGCGGTGCTGCTCCTGACGAGCGACCGTGGTCTCGCCGGTGCCTTCAACTCCAACGCCATCAAGGCGGCGGAGCTGCTGACCGAGCGCCTGGAGCGCGAGGGCAAGCAGGTCGACACGTACATCGTCGGCCGGCGTGGCCTGGCGCACTACAACTTCCGTGAGCGCAAGGTCTCGGAGTCGTGGACCGGGTTCACGGACGAGCCGACGTACGCGGACGCCAAGAAGGTCGCGGCGCCGCTCATCGAGGCCATCCAGCAGGACACGGCCGAGGGCGGGGTGGACGAGCTCCACATCGTCTTCACCGAGTTCGTCTCGATGATGACGCAGACGGCGCTCGACGACCGTCTGCTGCCGCTCAGCCTCGAAGAGGTCGCGCAGGAGGCCGCGCCGAAGGGCGAGATCCTCCCGCTGTACGACTTCGAGCCGTCGGCGGAGGACGTCCTCGACGCCCTGCTGCCGCGCTATGTGGAGAGCCGTGTCTACAACGCGCTCCTGCAGTCGGCCGCCTCCAAGCACGCCGCCACGCGGCGCGCGATGAAGTCGGCCACCGACAACGCCGGAGAGCTCATCGAGACGCTCTCCCGGCTTGCGAACGCGGCCCGCCAGGCCGAAATCACCCAGGAAATCAGCGAGATCGTCGGTGGCTCCGCAGCCTTGGCCGACGCGAGCGCGGGGAGTGACAGGTAAATGACGACGACAGTTGAGACGGCCGCTGCCACGGGCCGCGTCGCCCGGGTCATCGGCCCGGTCGTCGACGTGGAGTTCCCCGTCGACGCGATGCCCGAGATTTACAACGCCCTCCACGTCGAGGTGGCCGACCCGGCCAACGCCGGCGAGAGGAAGACGCTGACCCTGGAGGTCGCCCAGCACCTGGGTGACGGCCTGGTGCGCACCATCTCCATGCAGCCCACCGACGGTCTGGTCCGCCAGGCCGCCGTCACCGACACCGGCACGGGCATCACCGTCCCGGTCGGCGACTTCACCAAGGGCAAGGTGTTCAACACCCTCGGTGAGGTGCTGAACGTCGACGAGTCCTACGACGGTGAGCGCTGGACCATCCACCGCAAGGCGCCGAACTTCGACGAGCTCGAGTCGAAGACCGAGATGTTCGAGACCGGCGTCAAGGTCATCGACCTTCTCACCCCGTACGTCAAGGGTGGAAAGATCGGTCTGTTCGGTGGTGCCGGCGTCGGCAAGACGGTGCTCATCCAGGAGATGATCTACCGCGTCGCCAACAACCACGACGGTGTGTCGGTGTTCGCCGGTGTCGGTGAGCGCACCCGTGAGGGCAACGACCTGATCGAGGAGATGTCGGAGTCCGGCGTCATCGACAAGACCGCGCTGGTCTTCGGTCAGATGGACGAGCCCCCGGGCACCCGTCTGCGCGTGGCCCTGGCCGGTCTGACCATGGCGGAGTACTTCCGCGATGTGCAGAAGCAGGACGTGCTGTTCTTCATCGACAACATCTTCCGCTTCACCCAGGCCGGTTCCGAGGTGTCGACCCTGCTCGGCCGGATGCCCTCCGCGGTGGGTTACCAGCCGAACCTGGCCGACGAGATGGGTCTCCTCCAGGAGCGCATCACCTCGACCCGTGGTCACTCGATCACCTCGATGCAGGCGATCTACGTCCCCGCGGACGACCTGACCGACCCGGCCCCGGCCACCACCTTCGCCCACCTCGACGCGACGACGGTTCTGTCCCGTCCGATCTCCGAGAAGGGCATCTACCCGGCCGTGGACCCGCTGGACTCCACGTCCCGCATCCTGGACCCGCGCTACATCGCGCAGGAGCACTACGACGCCGCCATGCGCGTCAAGACGATCCTGCAGAAGTACAAGGACCTCCAGGACATCATCGCGATCCTCGGTATCGACGAGCTCGGCGAGGAGGACAAGCTCGTCGTCCACCGTGCCCGTCGCGTGGAGCGCTTCCTGTCCCAGAACACCCACGTCGCCAAGCAGTTCACCGGCGTCGACGGGTCGGACGTCCCGCTGGACGAGTCGATCGCGGCCTTCAACGCGATCTGCGACGGCGAGTACGACCACTTCCCGGAGCAGGCGTTCTTCATGTGCGGTGGTCTCGAGGACCTGAAGAAGAACGCGAAGGAGCTGGGCGTCTCCTGAGCCTCGCGCTCTTGCGGAGGGGGCGGGGCACGTCCCGCCCCCTCCGTCACGCCCACTAGACTTGTAACCAACACCCGGCACAACCGCCGGGTGGTGACCCGAGGAGCCACCCTTGGCTGCTGAGCTGCACGTCGCGCTGGTCGCCGCCGACCGTGAGGTCTGGTCGGGCCAGGCCACCCTGGTCGTCGCGCGCACCACGTCCGGCGACATCGGCGTCATGCCCGGTCACCAGCCGCTGCTCGGTGTGCTGGAGTCGGGCCCGGTGACCATCCGTACGAGTGAAGGTGGAACGGTCGTCGCCGCGGTGCACGGCGGTTTCATCTCGTTCGCGGACGACAAGCTGTCGCTGCTGGCCGAGATCGCCGAGCTGTCGGACGAGATCGATGTCCAGCGCGCGGAGCGGGAGCTGGAGCAGGCGAAGGCGGAGGGTGACGCCCTCGCCGAGCGCCGGGCCGATGTCCGCCTGCGCACCGCGGCGGCGCGCTGACCGCAGCGCGCGCCCGTAGTGACGTCACTCAGCCGCGGCTGGGACCGGAGCGATCCGGTGCCGGCCGCGGCTGAGGCAGATATGGATGTTTTTTCCGTTCCGTTACCTGATGTGAAGGTACCTAGGAGACGAGGAGGTCGGTGTCGATGGTCCTCGCTCTGACTGTGTGCGGAATCGTCGTGGCCCTCGTGGCGCTGGGGCTGTTCGTCTTCGGGCTGCGCCGCAGGCTCATCCAGCGCTCCGGCGGCACCTTCGACTGCTCGTTGCGCTGGGACACTCCGGAGAAGACCGACACCAGCGGCAAGGGCTGGTCCTACGGCGTCGCCCGCTACAACGGCGACCGCATCGAGTGGTACCGCGTCTTCTCCTACGCCCCCCGCCCGCGCCGCATCCTGGAGCGCGTCGCGATCGAGGTCGCCGGGCGCCGGCTGCCCGAGGGCGAGGAGGAGCTGGCGCTGCTCTCCGACGCCGTCATCCTGACCTGTCTGCACCGGGGCACGCGGCTGGAGCTCGCGATGAGCGAAGACGCGCTGACCGGTTTCCTCGCGTGGCTTGAGGCAGCCCCGCCCGGTCAGCGCGTCAATGTCGCTTAGGTTTTCTCTCGGGTGATCTTTACTTCAGTCCGTTGTTGATCGCGCTCACCAGCTCACCGTTGCCGGTGTCACCGGAGAACTCCCAGAAGAAGGCGCCGCCCAGGCCCTGACTCTTCGCCCAGGCCATCTTGGTGCCGATGGTGGCCGGGGTGTCGTAGGACCACCAGTTGGTGCCGCAGTGGGCGTACGCGGTGCCGCCGACCGTGCCCGTGGCCGGGCAGGAGTTCTTGAGCACCTTGTAGTCCTCGATGCCCGCCTCGTAGGTGCCGGGTGCCGCGCCGGTCGCCGTGCCGCCGGGGGCGGACTGGGTGACGCCGGTCCAGCCGCGGCCGTAGAAGCCGATGCCGAGCAGCAGCTTGGCCGCGGGGACGCCCTTGGCCTTGAGCTTGGCGATCGCGTCGGCGGAGGTGAAGCCCGCCTTCGGGATGCCGCTGTACGAGGTGAGCGGGGAGTGCGGGGCGGTGGGGCCGGTCTTGTCCCAGGCGCCGAAGTAGTCGTACGTCATCACGTTGTACCAGTCGAGGTACTGCGCGGCGCCGCCGTAGTCGGCCGCGTCGATCTTGCCGCCGCTGGAGGCGTCGGCGGTGATCGCCGCGGTGATCAGGTAGTTCGAGCCGAACTCGGCGCGAAGGGCCTGGGAGAGGTTCTTGAAGGCCGCCGGGCCCGAGGTGTCACAGGTCAGACCGCAGGCGTTCGGGTACTCCCAGTCGATGTCGATGCCGTCGAAGACATCGGCCCAGCGCGGGTCCTCCACCACGGCCTTGCAGGACTTGGCGAACGCGGCGGCGTTCTGCGCGGCCTGGCCGAAGCCGCCGGAGTAGGTCCAGCCGCCGAAGGAGTACAGCACCTTGATGTGCGGGTACTTGGCCTTCAGCTGACGCAGCTGGTTGAAGTTGCCGCGCAGCGGCTGGTCCCAGGTGTCGGCGACGCCGCTGACGGACTGGTCGGCGGTGTACGCCTTGTCGGTGGCGGCGTAGGCGTCGTCCAGGACGCACTTGCCTTCCTTGACGTTGCCGAAGGCGTAGTTGATGTGCGTGATCTTGGCCGCGGAGCCCGACGTCACCAGGTTCTTGACGTGGTAGTTGCGGCCGTAGACGCCCCACTCGGTGAAGTAGCCGAGGTTGATCTTGGAGCCGGGCTGCGGGCCGGGGTCGGTGCTGCCGCCGGTGGTGCGGACCGCGCGGGCGCCGCTGACCGGGCCGGTCTGGTCGGCGGTGTCCCGGGCCTGCACGGTGTAGGAGTAGTCGGTGCCGGCGGTCAGGCCGGTGTCCGTGTACGTGGTGCCGGTGACCGTGGCGACCTTGGTGCCGCCGCGCAGGACGTCGTAGTTCTTGACGCCCTTGTCGTCGGTGGCCGCGCTCCAGGCGAGCTTCACCGAGGTGTCGGTGATGCCGGAGGCGGTCGGGGTGCCCGGGGCGGAGGGCGCCGCGTCGCCGGGGACCGTCGGGCCGCCGTCACAACTGCCGCCGTTGAGCTTGCAGTTGGACGGGGAGCCGGAACCGGAGCCGTTGAAGCCGAAGGAGACGGACGCGCCGGGGGCGAGGGCGCCGTTCCAGGACTTGTTCTTGGCGGTCCAGTGGTTGCCGGAGGAGGTGACGTCGGCGTCCCAGGCGGAGCCGGCCGTGGTGCCGGAGGGGAAGTCCCACTCGACGGTCCAGGAGGTGATGGTCGTGGTGCCGGTGTTCTTCACCGTCCACTTGCCCTCGAAGCCGGTGCCCCAGTCCTGGGGCTTGGAGTAGGTGGCGGTGGCCTCGGTGGCCGCCTGCGCCGGGCTGGCGAGTCCGACCAGGCCGGCGAAGGGGAGCAACAGCGTCGCGAACCCTGCCGCAACTCTGTGTCTGAAGCGCATGCTGCGCCTCCCTGTCTGGGTAAGAGGGGTGATGGGCGCGCTGAGCCTTCACGCCCACGGTGCCGCGAGAATAGAAAGGTCTGGACCACAGGTCAATAGGTCCAGACCAGTTCGGGACAGACGCCCCTACATCCCCAACTCCTGCGCCAGAACCGCGGCTTGCACCCGGCTGCGCAGCTCCAGCTTCCCCAGCAGGCGGCTGACGTGCGTCTTCACCGTCGCCTCCGCCATGTCCAGCCGGTGCGCGATGTCCGCGTTGGACAGCCCCTCACCGAGACACGACAGCACCTCGCGCTCCCGCCGGGTCAGCGCGTCGAGTACCGCCGGATCGGCCTTCGGCTGTCGTACCGGCCTGGCGGCGAACTCCGCGATCAGCCGCCGGGTGACGGCCGGGGCGACGATCCCCTCGCCCCGCGCGACCGTCCGCACCGCCTCCAGCAGATCCCGGGCTTCGGTGTTCTTCAGCAGGAACCCGGATGCCCCGGCCCGCAGTGCCCCGAACACATACTCGTCGAGGTCGAAGGTGGTCAGCACGAGCACGTCCGCGAGCCCCTCCTCGACGACCTTCCGGGTGGCCGACACCCCGTCCAGACGCGGCATCTGTACGTCCATCAGCACCAGATCGGGGCTCAGCTCCCGGGCCAGCGTCACCGCCTGCTCGCCGTCCGCCGCCTCACCGACCACCTCGATGTCGGACGCGCTGCGCAGAATCAGGACGAGCCCGGCACGGACGGCGGACTGGTCCTCGGCGACGAGGACGCGGATCATTCGGGGTCTCCTTGTGCGTGGTCGGTCACGGGAAGCGCGGCGTGCACGGCCCAGACCCTGCCGTCGGGGGAGTCGTCGGGGGCCGCCTCGAAGCTCCCCCCGAGCAGCGCGGCCCGCTCCCGCATCCCGACCAGACCGGCACCGGAACCGGGGGCGCGCGGGCCGTCCCGGTCGCCGTAGGGGCTGGTCACCCGGATGTCCAGGACGCCGTCGCGCTGGGCGAGCGTCACGGTGACCGGGCCGGGGGAGGCGTGCTTGAGGGCGTTGGTGAGGGACTCCTGGACGATGCGGTAGGCGGCGAGTTCGACGGGGGCGGGCAGTTTGCCGTGCGCGGTGCCGAGGGTGACGTCGAGGCCGTTGGTGCGGGCGCCCTCCACGAGCGCGGTCAGTCCGTCCAGCGTCGGGGCCGCCGCCGGTTCCAGGTCGCCGCTGCTGTCGCGCAGGATGCCGATGAGCCGGCGCATCTCGGCGAGTCCCTCGACGCTGTTCTCCCGGATGACCGCCAGGGCGTCCTGGGAGGTCTTCGGGTCGTCCAGGGAGAGCGCGGCGGTGGAGTGGATGGCGATGGCGGAGAGGTGGTTGGCGACCATGTCGTGCAGCTCCCGGGCCATCCGGGCGCGTTCGGCGGTGACCGCCTGGACGCGGTCCATCTCGGCGAGCAGCGCGGTCTGTTCGGCGTGCAGCCGGGCGGCCTCGGCGGCGTCGCGGTGGTTGCGCACGATCCAGCCGGTGCCGGCGGGCGTGAACGCCACCAGCCCGATGACCACGCCGATCAGCAGTGCCTCCGGCTCCTGCCAGACGGCCAGCGGCACCACCGTGCCGGCCACCGTCAGCAGTCCGGTGATCCAGGGCACCCGGCGGGCGGTGCCGGGCGGGCCGTACAGGACGGCCGCGTAGATGAGGTCCGTGAACATCACGACCGTCACCAGGTTCCCCTGGGTGACGACGTCCGCGGTCAGCGCGGCCATGCCGACGATCAGACCCGTACGGGGGCGCACGCGGCGCAGCAGCTCGCAGGCGGCCATGACGGCCAGCGGCACCAGAACGGGCCAGCGCCCCTCCCACAGCACGATCGGGTCCTTCGCCGTGCGGGTGCCGAGCCCGACGCCCCAGATGAGGAGTCCGCCGAGCAGCCCGGCGACGGCGATGCGCACGTCGTCCGGGTGCGGGCGGGGGAGCGGTACGGCCATGCACCCATCCAACACGGCCCGTGCCCCCGTCGCCTGATGCCCGGGAACGGTCCCGCGCTGCATCTTTCGATGTACCGGCGGTTCGTCACCGCCGACGACGAAAGCGGCGCCCCGGGCCGGGAGCCTGGAAGGGTGACCGAGAGGAGCGTGCCGTGATCGTCGGATTGATCATCGCCTGTGAGGTCGGCTTCTGGGTGCTGCTGGCGCTGGGCCTGGCCGTCCGCTATCTGCTGAAGTGGCGCCGGACCAGCGTGGTGCTGCTGCTGTGCGAGCCGGTGCTGGAACTGGTGCTGTTCGTCGCCACGGCGATCGACCTGAAGAACGGCGCCGTACCGAGCTGGGAGCACGGACTCGCGGCGCTGTACATCGGCTACACCGTCGCGTTCGGCCACTACACGATCCGCTGGCTCGACGGCCACGCCGCCCACCGCCTGGCCGGCGCCCCCCGCCCGCCGAAGCCCCCGCGCTACGGCCGCGCCCGCGCCGTCCACGAGGCCAAGCTGTGGCTGCGCGCGGTGTTCGGGGGAGCGGTCGCCCTCGCCCTGCTCCAGCTCGCCGTCTGGTACGTCGGCGAGGACGGCGACATCAGCTCCCTGCGGTCCTTCCAGTGGGTGGCGATCCGCACGGTCGGCATCTACGGCCTGATCGCCCTCTCCTATACGGTCTTCCCCCGCAAGGAGCCCGCGTCAGCGCTCCCCGCCCGGAACCCAGAGCACGTCACCGACGCCGATGTTGGCCGTCCGCGCCAGAATGAAGAGCAGGTCCGATAGCCGGTTGAGGTAGGTCGCGGTGAGCGGGTTCATACCGCCATCCTTTCCTTGGGCTCCGTGGACCTCCATCGCCGCCCACGTCGAGCGCTCGGCCCGGCGTACGACCGTGCAGGCCTGGTGGAGCAGGGCCGCGCCCGGGGTGCCGCCGGGGAGGATGAAGGACCGCAGCTTCTCCAGCCGCTCGTTGAAGCGGTCGCAGTCGGCCTCCAGCTTGTCAATGTAGAACTGCTCCACCCGCAGCGGCGGGAACTCCGGGTTCTCCACCACCGGCGTCGACAGGTCCGCGCCCACGTCGAACAGGTCGTTCTGCACCCGGGTGAGGACCTTGACGACCTCCTCGTCCAGACCGCCCAGCGCGATCGCCGTCCCGATGACCGCGTTCGCCTCATTGGCATCGGCGTACGCCGAGATCCGCAGGTCCGTCTTGGCGACCCTGCTCATGTCGCCGAGAGCGGTGCTGCCCTGGTCGCCGGTCCTGGTGTAGATACGCGTCAGATTGACCATGCGGCCAGCGTAGCCGCGGGGGCCAACTACGCCGTACGGGGCCCGCAATGAGCCGGGCCGGTGTGATGTCCGTCAGATGAGACGTGACTCGCGTTACTAACCGGTCACACACCGCCTCACTCCCGCTAGGGTCCGGCCGAGAGGCACTTAAACAGCGTGTAATGGGGAGTCGCACAGTGGCACGGAAGCTTGCCGTCATCGGCGCCGGCTTGATGGGTTCCGGAATCGCCCAGGTCTCCGCGCAGGCGGGCTGGGACGTCGTGCTGCGCGACGTCACCGACGAGGCCCTCGAGCGGGGCACCGACGGCATCAAGGCCTCCTACGACAAGTTCGTGAGCAAGGGCCGGATGGAGGCGCACGACGCCGACGCCGCCCTCGGCCGGATCACCACCACCACCGACCTGGACGCCGCCGCGGACGCCGACATCGTCGTCGAGGCCGTCTTCGAGAAGCTCGAGGTCAAGCACGAGATCTTCCGCGCGCTCGACAAGATCGTGCGCGACGACACCGTGCTCGCCTCCAACACCTCCGCCATCCCGATCACCAAGATCGCGGCCGTGACGGAGCGCCCCGAGCGCGTGGTCGGCACCCACTTCTTCTCGCCGGTCCCGATGATGCAGCTGTGCGAGCTGGTGCGCGGCTACAAGACCAGCGACGAAACCCTCGCCACCGCGCGGGAGTTCGCCGAGTCCGTCGGCAAGACCTGCATCGTCGTGAACCGGGACGTGGCGGGCTTCGTCACCACCCGGCTCATCTCGGCCCTCGTCGTCGAGGCCGCCAAGCTCTACGAGTCGGGCGTCGCGACCGCCGAGGACATCGACCTCGCCTGCAAGCTGGGCTTCGGCCACGCCATGGGCCCGCTCGCCACGGCGGACCTCACCGGCGTCGACATCCTGCTGCACGCCACCAGCAACATCTACACCGAGTCCCAGGACGAGAAGTTCGCTCCCCCGGAGCTGATGCGCCGGATGGTTGACGCCGGTGACATCGGACGCAAGAGCGGGCAGGGCTTCTACAAGCACTGAAACCGCACACGCCCCAGGAGGGTCACTCCCCGGGGTGAATTCGGTATCGGTTCGCTTACAGACGGCAACCTCTGACCCCTTCGGGCCGTCAGAGGTTGCATCACCGGACACACATCGCGGAGCACGAGACGCACGCTTAGGGGAGCGCTATGCACATCAGGGGCGACCACGCCGAGCTGGTCGTCGGGGGCCGCCTCGACGTCCGCAGCGCGGCGGACGCCCGTACGGTCCTGCACGACGCCGTCGACGACGGAGTCGGCGATCTGGTGCTGGACCTGTCCGAGCTGGACTCCTGGGACGCCACCGGTCTGGGAGTGATCATGGGAGCGCACCGGCGCGCCGGACGCTGCGGCAGACGCCTGGTGCTGCGCGGGGTGCCGCCGCAGATGCAACGCCTGCTGGTGGCCACCCGGCTGCACCGGATCCTGGCCATCGAGGGCGGCATCGGGGTGGAGTCACTGCCGCGCGTGTGACGACCGGCACGGGTGGGGACCAGCGGTCGGACGTTCCGGTCGCGAAGCGCATCACGTGCGCAATCCTCATGAACCTGTGACGTCTCGGACGGCGCGGTACCCCGGCCTGTCGTAGATACTGTGCCAAGGTTTAGGGTTCGGTCGCCCGCTGCGTGACAACCCTTCGAGCGGGCCCGGACCAGAAGCGACAGCGCGGTGTGCAGCAAGGCCGGGAGGGGCTTCGGCACACGACGCTTTTGGGGGGCTTGAAACCTATGGACCCGAACAACCGGGGGCCCGAGGAGTACGGCCACGACGACGACGCCAACGCGCCGCGTCAACGCCCGCCCAGGGACCCCCTCACACCCGACTTCGGCCAGCACGCGCCCGCACTGGCCCGCACCGCCCAGCTCGTCTCGGGCGACTTCCTGGTCACCGTCAATCCGGTCGACGGCAGCGAGATCGAGGCCTGCCCGCCCGGCGAGCGGCCCACCCGGCCCGCGAAGCTCACCGCGGCCGACCGCGCCGAGGCCGACCGCGCGGCCAGGCCCCCGGTGCCGCCCGGACCGGCCCGGCCGGAACTTCCCCTGCTGGCCCGCCAGGAGGAGCGCGAACGGCTCGTACGACTGCTCGCGCGCGGTCGTTCCGTCCGGCTGACCGGCCCCGCCGGATCGGGCCGCACCAGCCTGCTCGACGTCGTCGCCGAGGACTGCGCGGACCTCGCCCCCGACGGCGTGGTGCGCCTGAACGGCTTCCACCGCACGGCGAGCGATCTGCTGTACGACCTGCTCCACGCCGTCTACGACGCGCCCCTGCACCGCCCGGACCGGGACGAACTGCTCGCCTGCGTCGGTGAGATCGGCGCGGTCGTCGTCCTCGACGACGTCGAGATCGGCGGCGCCGCCCTCGACGAACTGCTCGACGCCACCCCCGAGTGCGCGTTCCTGATCGCGGCCACGCCCGACGTCCCGGCCCCGTCCGCCGACTCCGCACTCGAAGAGGTCTTCCTCGGCGGTCTGGAGCGCGCCGCGGGGCTGGAACTGCTGGAGCGGGCCGCCGGCCGTGCGCTGACCGAGGACGAGGCCAACTGGGCGGGCGACCTCTGGTTCGAGTCCGAGGGCCTGCCCCTGCGGTTCGTCCAGGCCGGCGCCCTGCTGCGCCAGCGCGACCAGCAGCGGGCCGGGGCCGGTGCCGTCGACGAGTACGGCGTCTTCGAGGACGCGCTGCCCGTCGACGTGCCCTTCGACCCGTCCCTCGACGCCGAGGACGGCGTCGAGATACCCCTGCCGGCGCTCGGTGAGGCCGCCGCGCCCGCCCCGCTGCTCGCCTCCCGGCTCAGTGCCTCCGCCCGCGCCACGCTGCGCATCGCCGTCGCGCTCGGCGGGGAGGTGCCGGATCAGGCCCATCTGCCCGCCCTGGTCGACGACACCCACGCGGACGCCGCCCTCGGCGAGCTGGCCGCCTGCGGTCTGGTCTCGCCGGTCGGCGCCCGCTACCGCCTCGCGGCGGGCGTACGCACCCAGCTCGCCGCCGCCGGATACGCCGACGACGTCGACGCCGGGGCCCTGGCCGCCGCCCAGCACTACGCCTGGTGGGCCGGGCATCCCTCGGTCACCCCGGAGCGGGTGTGCGCCGAGGCGGACGCCCTGCTCGCCGCGCTGAGCGTGCTGGTGCCGGCCACCACCGCGCCCCTCGACGAGGGGACGCAGAGCCCGGCGGTCCTGCTCGCCCGTACCGCCGCTCCCGCGTTCGCCGCCGGACTGCACTGGAGCGCCTGGGAACGGGCGCTCAGGTCCGGCGCGGAGGCGGCGCGGCTCGCCGGGGACGTGAGTGAACAAGCCTATTTCCACCACGAGTTGGGGATCCTCGCGCTCTGCGGCGGACAGTACGACCGGGCCCGTGCCGAGTTGGAGGCCTCCATCGGCCTGCGGGGCGCCCTCGCCGACAAGCGGGGCACCGTCGCGGGCCGCCGCGCCCTGGCGCTGGTCGCCGACCGCACCGGTGACACCCCGGGCGTCGGCATCGTGGCGGCGGTGGCCGGCGCGACGGCGGGCGAGGAGGTGTCGGGCGCGCGCTCCGAGGAGTCGCAGTCGCCGCCCCGCGGCATCCCGGCGGCCTTCCCGTCGCTGCAGCCGCCCAACGACGACCCCGCGCTCGTCATCCACCGCACCTCGGGTCCGGCGCCCTCGCGCAAGGCCGGGGGCGGTCTGAAGGGCCTCGCCAAGCGGAACCTCGTGGCCGCGGGCGCCGGTGCGCTGCTGGTGGCCGTTCTGGGCACCGTGGTGACCCTCGGCGCCACCTCCGACGGCGACACCGGCACCCCCTCCGACCAGGTGGGCGTCAACCCGTCGGCCAGCCAGGGCGCCGGTGACGGCAGCCTCGGTGCGGACAAGGCGGACGATGGCGAGGGCTCCGGCGACACGGGCACGGCGACGAGCCGCCCGACGGACCCGGGTCCCGACGGCACGTACGGCACCTCCGACGACCCGGCGCCCACGGCGACGGCGGAGCCGTCGGACGACCCGAGCGGCACGGAGGGGCCGGGCGGGGACCCGACCAAGACCCCGACCAAGCCGCCGAGTTCGACGACGAAGCCGCCGACGACCACCAAGCCGCCGACGTCGGAGCCGCCCACCAGCGACCCGCCGACCTCGGAGCCGCCCACGAGCGAGCCGCCGACGTCCAGCGAGCCGCCCACGGACCCGCCGTCCTCCCCGGAGACCTCGGACTCGGCCAGCGGCCCGGCGTCCTCCAGCGCCCCGGCGGAGGCGAGCAGTTCGGCGAGTGCACCCGAGAGCCCCAGCACCTCGGCCAGCCTGATCTGAGGCCGCGCACGGCACAAGAAGGCCGGGTCCGCCGCACGGACCCGGCCTTCGTCGTCGTAGAACCGCCGCGGAACCCTCGTGGCACCCGGCTCAGAACAGCCGCAGCTTGTCGTCCTCGATGCCGCGCAGCGCGTTGTAGTCGAGGACCGCGCAGCCGATGCCCCGGTCCGTCGCGAGGACCCGGGCCTGGGGCTTGATCTCCTGGGCCGCGAAGATGCCCTTCACCGGGGCCAGGTGGGGATCGCGGTTGAGCAGTTCCAGGTAGCGCGTCAGCTGTTCCACGCCGTCGATCTCGCCCCGGCGCTTGATCTCCACCGCGACGGTCTGTCCGTCCGCGTCCCGGCACAGGATGTCCACCGGCCCGATGGCCGTCATGTACTCGCGCCGGATCAGTGTGTAGCCCTCGCCCAGGGTTTCGATGCGGTCGGCGAGGAGCTCCTGAAGGTGTGCTTCCACGCCGTCCTTGATCAGGCCGGGGTCGACGCCGAGTTCGTGCGAGGAGTCGTGGAGGATCTCCTCCATCGTGATGATGAGCTTCTCGCCCGCCTTGTTGGTGACGGTCCACACGCCGTCCTCGTCACCCGCGCCCTCCTTCAACGAGCACGGCGGGGACATCCAGTTCAGGGGCTTGTAGGCCCGGTCGTCCGCGTGGATGGACACACTGCCGTCCGCCTTCACCAGGATCAGACGGGGTGCGGACGGCAGGTGGGCGGTGAGCCGGCCCGCGTAGTCGACGGAGCATCGGGCAATGACGAGACGCATGGTCGGCAACGCTACTCGACGGTCGTAGGTGCACGCGATTCGCCCTGGAAGACCCCTGTTCGGTTGTGGCCGATTGTGTGCCCACGGGGACTTGCCCATGTACGCATTCTTCTGGTGCCGTCACGGTCTGTTGCCTACGGTAGTAAACGGGAGGTCGCGGACTGTGCACGCAGCGTGTTCGAGACGTGAACTCCCGTCCCTGTCCGGCAACCCCTGTTGTTCGGGGGTGCGAGAGGAGAACTCATGTCGCTCGACGTCTCACCGGCCCTACTGGAACAGGCCGAGCGAGGCGAGGTCGACGAAGCCGCCTTCGTCGACTGCGTCCGGACCTCCCTGCCCTACGCGTGGGAGATGATCAGCTCCCTGGTGGCCCAGCTGAAGGTCGACGGTGGAGAGTTCGCCGACAACCAGACGCCCCCGCCGGACGAGCAGGCGCGTGGCCAGCTGCTGCGTGCGCTTGCGAGTGACGCGATACGCGGCGCGCTGCAGCGGCACTTCGGTGTGCGGCTGGCCTTCCAGAACTGCCACCGGGTGGCGGTGTTCCCGGTCGACTCGTCGGTCGACGAGACGCTGGCCCGCTTCACCTCGGTACGCAACCAGCTGTTGAACCAGTCTCCGGAGTTCCGGGACTGCTGAGCCCGAGAGCCGTTTGCTTGCCGCTCCGTACGCGGGAGGTGCATTCAGTACGGGCGGCAAGCTTCCGGTCGGACAGGCCGTTCAGCCGAGGTGCGGGAGCACCTCGGCACCCAGCCGCCGTACGTTCTCCTCCGTGGCGGCCAGGTCGCCGGAGCCCTCGACGAGCAGGGCGAAGCGGGAGATGCCGGTCCGCTCGCTGGTCGCGGCCAGCCGGTCGGCGCACAGCCGGGGAGTGCCCACCGGGTGCAGCCCGCAGAGGAGTTCGGTGTACGCCAGCGGGTCCCGCATCGCCCGATGGCGGCCGTCCACCGTGACATGGGCCTCCAGCCCCTGCCTCAGCCAGTCCGGCATCGCCTTCAGCAGCGTCTCCGCCGCGTCGCTGCGCCGGTCGGCGATCTGGCAGACGCCGGCCGAGACATGGGGCGCGGCACGGATCTCCTCCGGCGTCCGCCCGGCCGCGCGCGCGTGCTCCCGCCACAGGGCGACCATCTCGGCCTTCTCCTCGTCGCCCACATGCATGCCGAGCAGCATCGGCAGCCCGCGCTCGGCCGCGAGCCGCACGCTCTGCGGTGAGGTGCAGGCGAGCACGACCTCGGGGCCGGGCTCGCCCGACAAGGACTCCGAGGGACGCGGGACGACCGGGACCTCGCGGAAGGAGTAGCGGTCCCCGGCCGCCGCGACCGACGGTTCGCGCAGCCAGCGCACCAGCAGATCGAGTGATTCCGGGAACCCCGACTCGTAGGCCTCCAGACCCGAGCCGAAGACCTCCAGGTCGACCCAGGGCCCGCCGCGCCCGACGCCCAGGGAGAAGCGCCCGCCGCTCGTCAGATGCAGCAGCGCGGCCTGTTCGCCCAGGGTCACCGGGTGGGTCGTGGGCAGTACGCTGACGGCGGTGCCGACGCGGATCCGGCGGGTACGGCCGAGCAGTAAGGCGGCCAGGGTGATCGCGGACGGACAGGTGCCGTAGGGCACGAAGTGGTGCTCGGCCAGCCAGACCGAGTCGAGCCCCGCCTCCTCCGCGGCCTCGGCCGAGCGGACGGCGCGGTGCAGCGCCTCCCCCTGGCCCTGACCCGGGAACTGGGCCGCCAACACGAAACTTCCAACGCGCATGGCTCTTCCTGCTTCCTTGGCTCCGACGCGGAGCTCCCCCACTCGGCATAACCGTCTGACACGTGCCGAGGACACGGCTCGACGGAGAGATTTGCGGATTGTCTGCAGAATGACCCGCCGCGGCAGGGGACTTGTGGGGATTGGCGGCCTACGTGTACCCCCGTGTGCGCCGCGTAGGCTGGACATGGCCCATGCCCCCTGTATAGCCCCGTGAGGTGTCCTGTGTCCCCGCGTCGCAACCGTCCCAAGGCCGGCGGTGGCTCCGCCCCGTCCGGCCGGAGCGCCGAGGACGAGCGCCCGGGGCGCTACGGCGGCTGGCAGGCCGCGGAGGAGTGGCAGGGCGAGGAGTGGAACGTACGGCATGTGGCGGGGTCCAGCGCGCAGGGCAAGGCGTACCGCTGTCCCGGCTGCGACCAGCTGATCCCGGACGGTGTTCCGCACGTCGTGGCCTGGCCCGCGCATGTCGGCATCGACGACCGCAGACACTGGCACAAGTCCTGCTGGAACGCGAAGGACCGCCGCACCACGCGAGTGCAGCGGTCCCGTAACGCGCCGAGGTTCTAGCCGGGGCCACGCTCTGTGGGCTAGACGTCCCGCCTCTCCAGCAGGGCGTAGGCGCCGGCGAAGGCGGCCGCGGTCACGCCGAGCATGATCCACAGGGGGTCCCAGCCGGACGGGCCGGTCTCGGTGAGGGACTGCGAGTAGAAGACGCTGAGCTGGTTCGGGATCGAGTACTCGAACAGGGCCTCGCGCAGGTCCTCCAGGGACTGCGAGAACATGAACAGCGCGATCACCAGCGGGGCCAGCACCAGGCCGATCATGATGGTGATGGCGCCCGCGGAGTGCCGGATGACCGAGCCGACGACCAGCGAGAGCAGGCCGATCAGCGCGATGTAGAACGAGACGCCGACCGTGCCCTTCAGCCACTCCGAGCTCGACGGCTCCCGGGCGTCGGTGAGCATGGCCACGTCCGCCATGGCGACGATCAGCACCGAGACCAGGGTGACGGTGAACGCCACCACGAAGAACACGATCGCCTTCGCCGCCAGCACCCGCCCGCGGGTCGGGCACGCGGCCATCGTGGTGCGGATCATGCCCGTGCCGTACTCCGAGGCCGTGGTCAGCACGCCCAGCGTGATGACGCACATGATGCCGAGCAGCAGCCCGAAGAAGCCGAACGACAGCGGGTTCTCGCCCGCCAGCTCGCCCTGGCCGGCGTTGGCGGAGACCAGGGCGGCGGTGGCCAGGCCGATGCCGATGACGAGCACGACGAAAACGCCGAGCGTCCACATCGTGGAGCGCACCGACCGGATCTTCGTCCACTCCGAGGCGAGGGCGTTGCCCAGGTGGGTGCGCTTCACCGGGATCGGCGAGGTGTAACCGGGGTACGAAGCGCCGGGCGCCGCCTGCCAGTTCGGTGCGGCGGTCTGCGGCATCGGGGGCTGCGGGGTGCTCATCGGGCGTCCTCGGGCTTGGTCGTGTCGGCAGCGGGAGCTGGGGCGGCGGGCGCGGCGGGCGCGGGCTGCGCGTAGGGGTTCGGGGCCGCGGCGGGCGCGGCCGGGGCGCCGTAGGGGCCCTGAGGCGGCCCTGAGGGCGCCGCGGGCTGTCCGGGCTGCCCCTGGGGCATCGCGAACGGCTGACCGCCCTGCTGGGGCGGCGGCGGGGCATACCAGCCCGGCTGGCCCTGCCCCGGAACCGGCATCGGCGGCTGCGCGCCCGGCGGCACCGGCTGCTGCAGCCCGGCCTTCTGGTCGATGGTGGAGCGGTAGTCGACGGCGCCCTGCGTCATCCGCATGTACGCCTCCTCCAGCGAGGCCTGGTGCGGCGACAGCTCCCACAGCCGTACGTCCGACTCGTGCGCGATGTCGCTGATGCGCGGCAGCGGCAGCCCCGTCACGCGCAGCGCGCCGTCCTGCTCGGACAGCACGTGCCCGCCCGCCTCGGCCAGCGCCGTGGACAGCTTCTCGCGCAGCTGCGGCTCGGTGTCGGGCGTCCGTACCCGGGCGAAGCCGGCGGAGTTCGCCGCGATGAAGTCCCGCACGCTCATGTCGGCGAGCAGCTGGCCGCGGCCGATCACGATCAGGTGGTCGGCGGTCAGCGCCATCTCGCTCATCAGGTGCGAGGAGACGAAGACCGTACGGCCCTCCGCGGCGAGCGACCTCATCAGGTTGCGCACCCAGAGGATGCCCTCGGGGTCGAGGCCGTTGACCGGCTCGTCGAACAGCAGCACCTGGGGGTCGCCGAGCAGCGCCGCGGCGATGCCGAGCCGCTGCCCCATGCCGAGCGAGAAGCCCTTGGAGCGCCGCTTCGCCACGTCCTGGAGGCCCACCACGCCGAGCACCTCGTCCACCCGGCGGGCCGGGATGCCGGACAGCTGGGCCAGGCTCAGCAGATGGTTGCGGGCGGTGCGTCCGCCGTGCACGGCCTTGGCGTCGATCAGCGCGCCGACCTGTCGCGGGGCGTTGGGCAGCTTGCGGTACGGGTAGCCGCCGATCGTCACCTGCCCCGAGCTGGGGTTGTCCAGGCCGAGGATCATCCGCATCGTCGTCGACTTGCCGGAGCCGTTGGGCCCCAGGAAGCCGGTGACGGACCCGGGCCGCACCTGGAAGGAAAGGTTGTACACAGCGGTCTTGTCGCCGTAGCGCTTGGTCAGGCCGACTGCCTCGATCATGCTCCGCACCCATCGAAAGGTTCAGGACAGCGGGGCACACGCCCCCGTAAGGGTTAGGAGGATATCGGGGCGCTGACGGTTCCCTTCAAGAGCGGGCAAAATCGGCGGGCTCCAGGCGCCCTCGTCCGCGGGCGCCAGGCATCCCGCTTCCGCGGGCTCTAGGCGTCTCTCTTCTTCAGCAGGAGGAATCCGCCCGCCAGCGCCGCGATCACCCACAGCACCATGATGCCGAGGCCGCCCCAGGGCCCGTACGGCGTGTCGTCGTCGACCGGGGTGACCACCTGCATGATCTTGCTGCCGGCCTGGTCGGGGAGGTAGCGGCCGATCTTCTTGGTGGCCGGGACATTGCCGAGGATGTTGGAGACCAGGAAGAAGAACGGCATCAGGATGCCCAGCGACAGCATCGGCGACCGCAGCATCGCGGCGACGCCCATCGAGAACATCGCGATCAGCGTCATGTAGAGACCGCCGCCGATGACCGCCCGCAGCACCCCGTCGTCGCCGATGGACGCCTTGTGCTCGCCGAGCATCGCCTGGCCCAGGAAGAAGGTGACGAAGCTGGTGACGAGACCGACCAGCAGCGCCAGGGCCGTCGCCACCGTGATCTTGCTGAACAGGAAGGAGCCGCGCTGCGGCACCGCGGCCAGCGAGGTGCGGATCATGCCGGTGCTGTACTCGTTCGACACCACCAGCACCCCGAACACGATCATCGCGAGCTGGCCGAGGCTCATGCCGGCGAAGCTGATGAAGGTCGGGTCGAAGGAGAGCCGGTCCTCGCGGTTCATCTTGTCGAACTCGTTCTTCGACAGCAGCGAGATCAGCATGCCCAGCGCGATCGTGACCACCACGGCGAGGGACAGCGTCCACACCGTCGACGCCACCGACCGGATCTTGGTCCACTCGGAACGGATGACCTGACTCGTCGCCATCGCTCAGCTCTCCTGTCGCCGGCCGGCGCCCCACGCCTGCCGCTGCCCGGCGGGTGGGTCCGAGTGCGCGTGGTACTCCACGGACTCCGCGGTCAACTGCATGAACGCCTCCTCCAGCGACGCCTGCTGAGGGCTCAGTTCGTGCAGCACGAGCTGGTGCTGCGCCGCCAGTTCACCGATCCGCTCCGAGTGCCCGCCACCCACCTCCAGTGCCCCGCTCCCGGTCTGCACGACCGTCATCCCGGCCCGCCGCAGCACATCGAGCAGCCGCTCGCGGTGCGGGGTGCGGATGCGGACGTAGGAGCGCGAGTTCTGCGCGATGAAGTCGGCCATGGAGGTGTCGGCGAGCAGCCGGCCCTGGCCGATGACCACGAGATGGTCGGCGGTCAGGGCCATCTCGCTCATCAGATGCGAGGACACGAACACCGTCCGGCCCTGCGCGGCCAGCGACTTCATCAGATTGCGGATCCAGTGGATGCCCTCGGGGTCCAGCCCGTTGACCGGCTCGTCGAACATCAGGATCCGCGGATCGCCGAGCAGCGCCCCCGCGATGCCGAGGCGCTGGCCCATGCCGAGCGAGAACCCCTTGGCCTTCTTCCGCGCGACCGGCGTCAGACCGACGGTGTCGAGCACCTCGGTCACCCGCTTCCTCGGGATGCCGTTGCTCTGCGCGAGACAGAGCAGATGGTGGTAGGCGCTGCGGCCGCCGTGCATGGCCTTCGCGTCCAGCAGGGCGCCGATGTACGTCAGCGGGTCCTTGAGCTGGTCGTAGTGCTTGCCGTCGATCCGCACGTCCCCCGCGGTCGGCCGGTCCAGGCCCAGCATCATGCGCATGGTGGTGGACTTGCCGGCGCCGTTGGGGCCGAGGAACCCGGTCACGATGCCGGGTCTGACGGTGAAGGTGAGATTGTTGACCGCCGCCTTCTCGCCGTACCGCTTGGTCAGCCCCTCGAGCTCGATCATGCGGCAACGCTAAAACGGGACAAAGCCCTCTGCCACCTCAGTGGCAGAGGGCTTTGCAGGTGTTCAGCAGCTGTACGCCGGAGCGTTACCGGGACTGCTGCGCGGGAACCCCGCGGGAGATCGGCTCGTCCTCGGCCGGCGTGCCCGCGGCGGCCACCGCGGCACCGGTGAGGGTCGCCAGCATCTCGCGCACGTTCGTCAGCTGGGCGTTGATCGAGTCGCGGCGGTTGGTGAGCGCCGCGAGCTCGCGCTCGGATTCCGAACGGATGCGGTCGGCCTTGGCGTTGGCGTCCGCCACGATGTCCTCGGCCTGGCGCTGCGCGGTCTCCACGGTCTGCCGGGCGCGGCGCTCGGCGTCCGTGCGCAGCTTCTCGGCCTCCAGGCGGAGCTGCTCCGCGCGGTGCTCGATCTCCGCGAGGCGCTTCTCGGCCTTCTGCTGACGGGAGGCCAGGTCGCGCTCGGACTGCTCGCGGCGCTTGGCCAGGTTCGTCTCGAAGTCCGCCGCGGCCTGCGCCGCCTTGGCCCGGGTCTCCTCGAAGAGGGCGTCGGCCTCCTCACGCTTGGACTGCGCGTCCTTCTGCGCCTCGGAGCGCAGCTGGGAGGCGTCGCTCTTGGCCTTCTCGACGATCCGGACGCCCTCGTCCTCCGCCTTGGCCTTGCGCTCCACCGCGAACGATTCTGCGTCGTTGCGGACCTGCTGGGCTGCCGACTCGGCGAGCTCGCGGTGCTGCTCGGCGGCGCGACGGGCCTCCTCGCGCAGGTCCTTGGCCTCTTCCTCGGCGAGGCGGAGGATCTTCTCGACACGCGCGCCCAGACCGGCGTACGACGGCTCGGCGTCGGTTACCTGGGCCTGGGCGTTCTGCGTCTCGAGGTGGAGCTCCTCGATGCGCTTTTCCAGAGCGGTGATGCGGGCGAGAGCGCTGTCACGGTCGGAGACGAGCTTGGAGATGCGTTCGTCCACCTGAGCGCGGTCGTACCCACGCCGCACAAGCTCGAAGCCGTAGGGGGAAGTGTCGCTCATGGGGTTCCTGTCGAATGAGACCGGTGAGGTGATAGGTGGAATCCTAGGGGCCGAAGCGGTGTGTCATCGAGCGGATACGTGTTTGATCTGGAGAATGACACCCCTTTTGAGTGGCTAACCGGCGGACCGCTTGCCAAAAAGTTGGGCAAAGGCCCCAGAAGGCACCGGAACCGGTTCGCCCGACTAGCTCTCCGACGCCTTGCCACCCGATCGAGGGGCGCCGACCGTCGCACCCGCCTTGACGCCGGCGTCCTTGCCGGCCGCCGGGGCCTCGAAGGACTCCAACGCCTCCAACACGTCCTGGACACGGGAGATCTCGGCGTTGATGTCCTCACGCCGGCGCACGATCACCTCCAGCTCGCGCTTGCCCTCCTCGACCGTCCGCTTCGCCTCGCGGATCGCCTCGGCCCGCAGCTCCTCGGCCTCCTTGACCAGCGAGGACTTCTTCTGCTCGGCCTCCTTGAGCAGCCCCTCGGCCTTCTTCACCGCGGCGATACGGACCTTGCCCGCCTCGGAGTTGGCCTCCGAGACCAGCTCCTTCGCCTTCGCCTGGGCCTTCGCCAGCTGCTCCTCGGCGGCCTTGATGAGCGCGTCGCAGCGGTCGCCGGTCGACTTCATCGTCTCCGCGGCCTCGCGGCGGGCCCGCTCGTGCAGCTCCTCGATCTCGCTGGTGATGCGGTCGCGCAGCTCCTCCGCGCGCTCCCTTATGGCGGTGGCGTCCCGGCGGGCACCGACCAGCAGCTCGTCCGCGTCCGCACGGGCCTTCTCCACCAGGGAGTTGCCCTCCACCGTCGCCTGCGAGACCAGCCGGTCGGCCTCCTTGCGGGCGGCGCCCACCATGGTGTCGGCCTGCGACTCGGCGTCCGCGGTGGTCTTCAGCGCCTGCTTCTGCGACTCGGCGAGCAGCTTGTCGGCCTCCGCCGCGGTCTCCGTGATGAGCGTGTCGACCTGCTCCGCGGCCTCCGAACGCCGCTTGTTGGCGTCCTTGCGGGCCTCGTCCAGGGTCCGCTCGGCCTCCTCGCGCGCGGCCGCGGTGACCCGCTCGGCCTCCGCCAGCGCCTCCGCCTTCAGCCGCTCCGACTCGCCGCGCATCCGCTCGGCGTGCTGCTGCGCGGAGCCGACCGTCTCGGCGGCCTCGGCACGCAGCCGCTCCGCGTCGCCGGTGACCTCCGACAGCAGCTGCTCGGCCGCCGCGACCGACTCGGCCCGGACCCGCTCGGCCTCGGCGACGGTCTCGGACCGCAGCCGCTCGGCCTCGGCGACCGTCTCCGTGCGCAGCCGGTCGGTGTCCGTGAGGGTTTCCGTGGTGAGCCGCTCCGCCTCGGCGCGCGCCTCGGTGATGAGGGTGTCGGCCTGCGTCGCCGCGTCCGACCGGATGCGGTTGGCGTCCTCGCGGGCGTCGGCCCGGGTACGCGCGGCGGCCTGGTCGGCCTCGGCGATGGCGTCCGAGGCCTCGGTGCGCACCCGCTGGGCGTGCTCGGAGGCGTCGGAGCGCAGCCGCTCGGCCTCCGCGATGGCCTCCGAGACCGTGCGCTCGGCCAGCGCCTTGGCGGCGTCCGTCTCCTCCGTCGCCTCGCGCCGGATCCGGCCCGCGTCCTGCGAGGCCCGTTCCCGCTCGGCGTAGGCGTCGCCGCGGACCCGGTCCGCCTCTTCCTCGGCCTCGCGCCGGGTACGGTCCGCCGCGTGCTCGGCCGCGCTGCGCAGCCCCTGGATCTCCTCCTGGGCCTGCTCGTGCAGTCCGGCGACGGAGTCCCGCACCTGCTGGGCGTGGAGCTCGGCGGCCGACACCATCTCGGTGGCCCGCCGGTCCGCCTCCTCGACCAGCCGTACCGCCTCGGTCTGCGCCTCCTCCACGCGCTTGCGCGCCGAGGCCAGCAGCTCCTCGCTCTGCTCGCGGGCCCGCTCGCGCTCCTGGTCCGCCTCCTGCCGTGCGGAACCGAGGGTCTCCTCGGCCTCGCGGCGGCGCCGGGCGGCCTCCTCCTGGGCGGCGGCCAGCGTCTCCGACGCCTCGGCGGCGATCCGCTCGGCGGCGGCCTGCGCCTCCGCCCGCACCCGGTCGGCGCTGTCCTGGGCCTCCGACTTCAGCCGCTCCGCCTCGGCGGCGGCCTCCGAGCGCAGCCGTACGGCGAGGGCCTCGCCCTCCGCGCGGGAGGCGGACGCGTCCGAGGCGGCCTCGGTGCGCAGGCGGTCGGCCTCCGCCTCGGCCTGCTGCTGGAGCGTACGGATCCGCTCGGCGGCCTCCGCGCGCAGCCGCTCGGTCTCCTCGGCGGCCTCGCGGCGGATCCGCGTGGCCTCCTCACGGGCCTCGGTCAGCGCCTGCTCGGCGGCGGTCACCCGCTGCTCGGCCTCCGTCTGAAGCCGGGTCAGCTCGGCGGCCGCCTCCGCCCGGCGGGCCTCCATGGCCCGCTCGGTCTCCTCGCGCAGCTCGCGCGCGGCCCGCTCGGCCTCCTCCCGGATGCCCTCGGCCTGCTCGACGACCTCGGCGCGGTGCCGCTCGGCCTCCTGCCGGGTGCGCTCCAGCGTCTCCTCGGCCTGTCGGCGCAGCGCGGTGGCGCGCTCGATGGCCTCGGTGCGGACCTTCTCGCTGTCCGCCGTGGCGCTCTGGCGGAGCTCGTCCGCGTCCGCCTTGGCCTTCGCCAGCAGCTCCTCGGCGGTCCTGGCCGCCTCCTCGATCTGCTGGACGGCCTCCCGGCGGGCCTCCGCGCGGATCTTCTCGCCCTCGGCGACCGCGTCGGCGCGCAGCTGCTCGGCCTCCCCGCGCAGCCGGCGGGCCTCCTCCTGGAGCTCGACCGTCTTGGCGCGGTACTCCTTGGTGTCGTCCTTCGCCGCGCCCTTGAGCTGCTCGGCGATGTCGTGCGCCTCGGCCCGCAGCCGGTCCGCCTCGGCCTCCGCCTCCCGGCGGATCCGCTCGGCCTCCTCGGCGGCGGCCTTGGTGGTGCTGCGCGCGTCCTCCTGCGCCTTGTTGAGGACGTCCTCGGCGGTCTTGGCCGCCTTCGACAGCTGGGTCGCGCTCTCCTCGGCGGTGAGCGTACGGGCCTTCTCGGCGGCCTCCGCCAGGACCTTCTCGGCCTCGGCGCGGGCGTCCGCGACGATCTGCTCGGCCTCCGCCTTGGTGGCCTCGGCCTCCTTGGTGGCCTCGCTGACCAGCCGGGCGACCTGCTCCTTGGCCGTACGGGTGCGCTGCTCGTTGGCCGACTCGGCGCTGCTGAGGGTCTTGCCCGCGGCCTCCTTGGCCTCGGTGAGGACCTTCTCCGCCTCGGCCTGCGCCTTGCGCAGTGCCTCCTCGGCCGCCGCCATGCGCTGCTCGGCGGCCCGGCTCAGCTCGGCGGCCTCGCGGCGGGCGGTGTCCGACTCGCTGACGGTGGAGCTGCGCAGCTGCTCGGCGTGGTCGGTGGCCTCCTGGGCTTGGGTCGAGGCGGCGTTCAGCAGCCGCTCGGCGTCGGCGCGGGCCCGCCGCAGCAACTGCTCGGCCTCCGCGCGGGCGGCCTCCGCCTCGCTCTGGAGGCGCTGGCGGGCCTCGGCGGTGAGCCGCTCGGCCTCCGCGCGGGCGGCCGCCATGGCCTGCTCGGCCTCGGCGCGGGACTCGTCGAGGAGCCGGCGGGCCTGGGACTCGCTGCGGGCGCGCAGCTGCTCGGCCCAGGCCACGTTCTCGTTGACGTGCGACTCGACGGTCTGGCGGCGCTCGGCGAGCTCCTGGTCGAGCTGCTGGCGGCGGGTGACCGCCTCCTGGTGCAGCTCCGCCTGGAGCCGCGCGGCCTGCTCGGCGTGCTCCTGGAGGATCCGCTGCGTCTGCGCGCGCGCCTGGCTCAGCTCGCGCTCGGCGTCCTGCCGGAGCTGGTCGGCCTGGATCTGCGCATTGCGCAGCAGTTGCTCGGCCTGGTAGCCGATGTCACCGCCGCCGAAGTCGGGCCGGGACATGATGGTGCGCCGCGCCTCGTGCAACTTGGCGCGCAGCACCTCGACCTGGTAGCCGAGGTCCTCGGCGTGCTGGATCGCCTTTTCCCGCTCGGTCTTCAGCCGCTCCATCTCGGCCTCGAACCGAGAGAGGTGGTCGACGTCAGCCGCCGGCTCTCGCTCCTGGCGTTCGTAGCCCCGCACTGCGCGGTCCCATCCGTCCCCTGGTCGCAAGTCACTCCATACGAGCACCGTCCATCCGCCGAACGGGGCCCCCGGGGAATGGTGTCAGATCAACGACGGAGCATGGGCTGCTGCCCCGACGCTCGTCCCCCGAAACCCGGACCCCGGCCCGCGGTCGAACGCCCGAAGAGCGACGACCGACCCCAACCCTACCGGCCCCTATGTACGAGGGTCAGTGCTCAGGTGACTCAACGGGCGCCGAAGTGACCAGTTCTGTCAGGACGCCATGGCAATCCTTGGGGTGCAGGAAGGTGATCCGTGACCCCATGGAGCCGCGTCGCGGCTCCTCGTACAGCACGCGTACGCCCTTGTCCTTGATGTCCGCGGCGTCCGCGTCGACGTCCGCCGTGCCGAAGGCGATGTGGTGCACGCCCTCGCCGTTCTTGGCGAGCCACTTCGCGACGGTGGAGTCCTCGCGGGTGGGTTCCAGCAGCTGGAGGTACGAGGCGCCGCCGTCGGACGTATCGTTGATCTTGAGCATGGCCTCGCGCACGCCCTGCTCCTCGTTGATCTCGGAGTGGAACACCTCGAAGCCGTAGGTGGCCCGGTAGAACTCGACGGTCTTGTCGAGGTCGAAGCAGGCGATCCCGATGTGGTCGATTCGCGTCAGCATGCTGTTAGTGCAGCGCTCCGGAGGTGGTTACGCAACGTGCCAGCGATCACACCGACAGCCCGGTGACGGCACGGAGTGCCATCAGTACATTCGAAGTAAACCCTCGTTCACTCCTCGGCTGTGCAGGCTGGAAGGGGATCGCACGATATGTCTTCTGCAACTTCCGTGATCGTCGCGGGCGCTCGGACGCCCATGGGGCGACTGCTCGGCTCACTCAAGTCCTTCTCGGGAGCCGATCTCGGTGGCTTCGCGATCAAGGCCGCCCTCGACCGTGCGGGGATCGGCGGCGACCAGGTGCAGTACGTGATCATGGGCCAGGTGCTCCAGGCCGGGGCGGGGCAGATCCCGGCGCGCCAGGCCGCGGTCAAGGCCGGCATCCCGATGAGCGTCCCGGCGCTCACCATCAACAAGGTCTGTCTCTCCGGCCTCGACGCCATCGCCCTCGCCGACCAGCTGATCCGCGCCGGCGAGTTCGACGTGATCGTCGCGGGCGGCCAGGAGTCCATGACCAACGCCCCCCACCTGCTGCCGAAGTCCCGGGAGGGCTTCAAGTACGGCGCGATCGAGATGCTCGACGCGATGGCCTACGACGGACTGACCGACCCCTGGGAGAACATCCCCATGGGCCAGTCGACGGAGAAGCACAACACGCGTCTCGGCATCGCCCGCGAGGCGCAGGACGAGATCGCCGCGCTGTCCCACCAGCGGGCCGCCGCCGCGCAGAAGAACGGCATCTTCGAGGCCGAGATCACGCCGGTGGAGATCCCGCAGCGCAAGGGCGAGCCGGTCGTCTTCAGCAAGGACGAGGGCATCCGCGCCGAGACCACGGCGGAGTCCCTGGGCAAGCTGCGTCCGGCGTTCGCGAAGGACGGCACGATCACCGCCGGTTCGGCCTCGCAGATCTCCGACGGCGCCGCCGCGGTCGTCGTGATGAGCAAGGCCAAGGCGCAGGAGCTGGGCCTGGAGTGGATCGCCGAGATCGGCGCCCACGGCAATGTGGCGGGCCCGGACAGCAGCCTGCAGTCGCAGCCGTCCAATGCCATCCTGCACGCCCTGAAGAAGGAGGGCCTGGAGGTCTCCGACCTTGATCTGATCGAGATCAACGAGGCGTTCGCGGCGGTCGCGGTCCAGTCAATGAAGGACCTCGGGGTGTCCACGGAAAAGGTGAACGTCAACGGTGGCGCGATCGCCCTCGGCCACCCCATCGGCATGTCCGGCGCCCGTCTCGTGCTGCACCTGGCGCTGGAGCTCAAGCGCCGGGGCGGTGGCGTGGGCGCGGCGGCGCTGTGCGGCGGTGGCGGTCAGGGCGACGCGCTGATCGTGCGGGTACCGAAGGCCTGACCGACTTTCTCTGAGTGAACGGAGCTGTGATGCAGGACGTCTCCACGCTGGTGGCCCAGGCCAGGGAGGGCAGGCCGCGGGCCGTGGCTCGCCTGATCTCCCTGGTGGAGGGGGCGTCCCCGCAGCTCAGGGAGGTCATGGCGGCGCTGGCCCCGCTGACCGGCGGGGCGTATGTGGTGGGCCTGACGGGTTCGCCGGGGGTCGGCAAGTCGACGTCGACGTCCGCGCTGGTGACGGCGTACCGCAAGCAGGGCAGGCGGGTCGGCGTGCTCGCGGTGGACCCCTCCTCGCCGTTCTCCGGCGGGGCGCTGCTCGGCGACCGGGTGCGGATGTCGGAGCACGCCTCGGACCCCGGGGTCTACATCCGCTCGATGGCGACCCGGGGCCACCTGGGCGGCCTCGCCTGGGCGGCCCCGCAGGCGATCCGGGTCCTGGACGCGGCGGGCTGCGACGTGATCCTGGTGGAGACGGTCGGGGTGGGCCAGTCCGAGGTGGAGATCGCCTCCCAGGCGGACACCTCGGTGGTGCTGCTGGCGCCGGGCATGGGCGACGGCATCCAGGCCGCGAAGGCGGGCATCCTGGAGATCGGTGACGTGTACGTCGTCAACAAGGCCGACCGGGACGGCGCGGACGCCACCGCCCGCGAGCTGAACCACATGCTGGGCCTGGGCGAGTCCCGGGGGCCGGGAGACTGGCGGCCGCCGATCGTGAAGACGGTGGCGGCGCGCAGCGAGGGCGTCGACGAGGTCGTCGAAGCCCTGGAGAAGCACCGCGCCTGGATGGAGGAGCGGGGGGTCCTGGCGGAACGGCGCCGGTCCCGCGCCTCCCGCGAGGTGGAGACCATCGCGGTCACGGCCCTGCGCGAACGCATCGGCGACCTGCACGGCGACCGCCGCCTGAGCGCTCTCGCGGAGCGCATCGTGGCCGGGGAACTGGACCCCTACCGGGCGGCGGACGAACTCGTGGCGGGGCTGACGGAGGGCTGAGGCGGCGGCGCCGAGCGGGCGGGGGACGGGGGTGCCGCGGTTGCGGACCGCCGTCAGTCGTCGTCCGCCTGGCGGTCGTCCCGGTCGTCCTGCGCGTCCTTGTCGTCCTGGTTTCGGTCGCCGGCGGTGTCGGTGTCGGTGTCGGTGTCGGTGTCGTCGCGGTCCTGGGTGAGTTCGGCCGTCCTCGGGTCGACCTTCCACTCGCCCTTCGTGGTCTCCACGGTCCACACCGCGGGGCCGTCGTCGTCCAGGTCGACCTCGGTCACGGTGCCCCGCGCCGCGGCGGCCCGGGCGGCTTCGCGGGCGTCCACGCTCGTGCCCTTCAGGGCGGCGAGGTCGTCACGGCCGTCGCTGTCGTCGTCCCGGTCGGCGCCGAGGACCTTTCCGGAGCCGGTGGCGATCCTGACCGTGTACTCGGTGCCGTCCGACGTCACGACATCCACCTCCCAGGCGTCCTCGCCGTCGTCCTCCAGGTCGACGGCGACGGCCGTGCCCGGGGTGTGCTTCAGCGCGGCCGTCACGGCGTCGGCCGCGGTCACTCCGGCGGTACGGACCTCGGCGGTGTCGTCGTCCCGGGTACCGTCCTGGCTGTCGTCCCGGTCGTCGGCGACCCGGGTGTTCGAGTCCCGCTGGGCGGGTGCGCCGTCGTCGTCCCCGGACGCGTAGGCCGCGAAGGTGCCGCCCGTGACGAGTGCCGCGGCGGCGACGGTGGCGATGACGAGGTTGCGCTTCATCCTGGTTCCTCCCGAGTCGATGAGTTTCACGTCGTTTCGTTGCGACGGGAACCAATCTGGCGAACCGACGCTGAGGGGAACCTGAAGGACCCTGAAGAACTCTTCAGCTTCCCTTTGCCAAGCTGTGCCCATGCGCCTGTTGATCGTGGAGGACGAGAAGCGGCTCGCCCTGTCGCTCGCCAAGGGCCTGACGGCCGAGGGCTTCGCCGTGGACGTCGTCCACGACGGCCGCGAAGGGCTGTACCGGGCCTCGGAGGGGTCGTACGACCTGGTGATCCTCGACATCATGCTGCCCGGCATGAACGGCTACCGCGTCTGCGCCGCCCTGCGCGCCGCCGGTCACGAGGTGCCGATCCTGATGCTCACCGCCAAGGACGGCGAGTACGACGAGGCCGAGGGGCTGGACACCGGCGCCGACGACTACCTCACCAAGCCCTTCTCCTACGTCGTCCTCGTCGCTCGGATCAAGGCGCTGCTTCGCCGCCGCAACACCGGGACCGGCTCCCCGGTGCTCACCCTCGGCGAGCTCCGCGTCGACACCGGCGCCCATCAGGTCTTCCGCGACGGCACCGAGATCCCGCTCACCGCCAAGGAGTTCGCGGTGCTGGAGCAGCTCGCTCTGCACGCGGGCCAGGTGATCTCCAAGACGCACATCCTCGACCACGTCTGGGACTTCGCCTACGACGGGGACCCCAACATCGTCGAGGTGTACGTCAGCAACCTGCGCCGCAAACTCGGCGCCGGGCTCATCCGCACCGTCCGCGGCGCCGGGTACCGACTGGAGTCCGGCCGATGAGGCGCCTGTTCGGTTCCGTCCGCGCGCGAGCGACCCTCGCCGCCACCCTCGTCGTGGCCGTGGCCCTGGTCGCCGCCGGGGCCGTCGTCCTGCTCACCCTGCGCAGCAACCTCACCGGGCAGGCCGACTCGGAGGCCGACGACGCCGCCCGTTCGGTCGCCACCCAGATCGCGCAGAACGTCCCGTACGCCGATCTCGACCTGGACGAGGACCACCCCGTGCAGGTGGTGGACGAGGACCGGCGGGTGCTCGCGGTGAGCGAGGGCCTGGAGACGATCAGCGGCACCGGTGTCGCCGGAGTGACGCCCACCACGGGCAGCACCGAGAGACCCGACGACGACGATGACGATGACGACGACCTCCAGGTCGGTGAGGTGGGGGACATCTCCTGGCACGGTCAGGGCTGGGCCACCGTCGACGGCGAGCGCACCGAGTACCGCTTCGCCCGGATCGAGGTCACCGACCCGCGCGACCGGACCGTCCTCGTCCACGCCGGCGCCTCCCTGGAGGCCGAGCGGGACGCCGTACGCACCGCCTCGACCGTCATGCTGATCGGGCTGCCCGCCCTGCTCGCCGTGGTCGGCTCGGTGACCTGGCTGGTCACCCGGCGCGCCCTGCGCCCGGTGGAGGACATCCGGCGGGAGATGGCGGAGATCACCGCCTCCGAGGACCTGTCCCGGCGGGTGCCCGAGCCGGGCACGCACGACGAGGTCGCCCGGCTGGCCCGGACCACCAACGAGACACTCAGTGCCCTGGAGACCTCCGTGGAACGCCAGCGCCGCTTCGTCGCCGACGCCTCCCACGAACTGCGCAGCCCGATCGCCTCGCTGCGCACCCAGCTCGAAGTGGCCGCCGCCCACCCGGAGTTCCTGGACCTGGACGGGGCGGTCGAGGACACCGTACGGCTGCAGCGGCTGGCCGCCGACCTGCTGCTGCTCGCCCGACTCGACGCGGGGGAGCGGCCCGCCGACGCGCGGGTGGATCTGGCCGCGCTGGCCGTGGAGGAGGCCGAGGGGCGGGCCGGGATGACCGTGGTGGCGGACGGGCCGGTGGAAGTGACCGGATCCCGGGGGCAGTTGGGGCGAGTGCTCGCCAATCTGCTGAACAACGCGGGCCGGCACGCCCGTTCCGCGGTCACCGTGACGGTCCGGCGGGAGGGGGAGCGGGCCGTGCTCCAGGTCGCCGACGACGGGGACGGGGTGGCCGAGGCCGACCGGGAGCGGATCTTCGAGCGGTTCGTCCGTCTCGACGAGGCCCGCAGCCGCGACGACGGCGGCGCCGGGCTCGGACTGGCCATCGCCCGCGATGTCGCCGAGCGGCACGGCGGCACCCTCACCGTCGGCGACGCGCCCGCAGGCGGAGCCCTGTTCGAGCTCCGCCTGCCGGTCGCCGAGCGGGAGGTCAGGGGCGGCCGCGCTGCCCGCGCAGGTGCTCCGCGATCGGCTTGAGCGCCTTGCTGAGCTCGGTCAGCGCCTCGGGGGAGAGCAGATCGATGAAGTGCCGGCGCACCGAGGCCACATGGTGCGGGGCGACCTTCTTCATCGTCTCCATGCCGTGCTCGGTGAGGACGGCGTAGAGCCCGCGGCGGTCGGACTCGCAGTTCTCGCGCCGCACCAGGTTCGCGTTCTCCATGCGCGTGATCTGGTGGGAGAGGCGGCTCTTGGACTGCAGGGTGGCGGACGCGAGGTCGCTCATCCGCATCCGTACGTCCTCGGACTCGGAGAGGTTCACCAGGATCTCGTAGTCGTTCATTGTCAGGCCGAACGGCTGGAGGTCCCTCTCGAGCTGGTACGTCAACAGCCTGTTGACCTCCAGGTGGGTGCGCCAGGCGCACTGCTCCGCATCGGTCAGCCAGCGCGTGGCCGTCTCGGTCTCCATGAATGAAGTCTACCTAAAATGTTGAAAAGCGAACTAGTGAGGGCGGTGTGACTGTGCGCACGCGTTCGAGTTCGTCACACTCCGCAGACTACCGCTCACAGCCCGAAGCGACGCTGGAGGTCTCCCAGCTGTCCGGGAAGGCGCGGTGAGCCGGCTTGCGGTGAGCCACCTGTGGAACCACCACTTCCGGGCACCCCCGCCTGGTGCGGAACGGCCCCCGTCGCCTGCTCGGCCATGAGTGCCTCGGAGGACTGCAGGAGCACCGTGCCGGCGCCCACGAACTCGAACTGGTGCTCCTCTCCGGAGGCCCCTCCGAGGCCCGTCATCGCACGTAGACCGCCCATCAGGCCGGTCATGTAGCCGTAGTCGTAGTGATGGCACGGGGAGGGGCAGTCGGCCCAGCCGACGAGCGCCTGGGGATCCACCCGGATCGGGGGCTCCATGAACACCACCGGACCGTTAGATGCGGCCACGAACGTGCCGGTTCCGATGAGTGTCAGAAAACCGGGCACGATCGACTGCTTCAGCGAAAGACTTGGCTGAAAAGCGAGCAGGTTGCCTGAGCGAATGGTCAAGTTGCCGTTGGTGAGATCGTACGAATTCACATCGAAGGCCCGGTCGGCGAGGAGCATCTTGCCCGAGCCCTCGGCCACCACCCAGTCGCTCGCGTGCAGAGGCGAATGGAACGACGAACGCACCAGGCGGTCCAGCCGGCCGTGCCCGATGCCGTTGAAGTCGATCGAGCCGTAGTAGGCGATCATCTTCCCCTTCTGCAGGAACCACTGGGTTCCCTTGAGCTCGACGCAGAAGGTGTAGGGGTTGACCTTGTCGTCGGACGGCAGGGTCATCGGGTCGTGGACGACCGGACCCGCGCCCGGATGGGTGCTCACAGCTTCTCCTCCGACGCCTGGACGTACACCGCACCGCTGCCGCTGAGCTCCAGCTGGAAGGCCTCGCCGGAGCCCCGGCCCACCATGTCCCGCCAGCCGAGCGCGGTCGACAGCTTGTTGCGCACGTCGCCGTGGTGGGCGACGTAGGCCTGCGGGTCGACGTGGACCGGGCGCTGGGGGGTGATGGGGATCTCCAGGACACCGCCGTGCGCCATGACGGCGACCGAGCCGTGTCCCTTCAGGGTCGTGGTGAACAGTCCCTGGCCGGTGACCTGGCCGCGGACCATGCCCATCACGCCGCCCTGCGCGCCGAGGAACATCGTGCCCTGCTCCAGGGTGCCCTCGAAGGCCAGCAGCCGGTCCGCCTCGACGTACAGGGTGTCGCCGGTGAGGCCGATCACCTGGACGTGGTGGCCGCCGTGCCCGAACAGGACGGTGCCGCTGCCCTCGACGGTCATCAGCGGCGTGGCCTCGCCGGCCACCCGGCGTCCGACCATCGACATCAGCCCGCCCTGGCCGCCGCTGGAGTTGGGGGTGAAGGACACCTCGCCCCGGTAGGCGAGCATCGCGCCCCGCTGGCTGAACAGCCGCTGCCCGGGTGTCACGGTGGCCTCGACCACCTTGGAGTTGATCTCACGCAGGGTCATGTCAGACGTCCCCCGCGATAGTGTTCCGCTCGCTCGGCTGTACGTAGACGAGGCCGTCGCCCTCGAAGCGGATCTGGAAGGCCTCGCCGCCGCCCTCGCCCATCAGCGTGCGGAAGGTCACGCCCGACTGGAAGGACTGCCGCAGGTTGCCCTGGTGGGCGATGTACGCCCCCGGGTCGACGGTCAGCGGGTACTGCGCGCTCACCCGCAGCACGACCGCCGGGCCGTCCGAGGTGATCGCCGCCTGTCCGTGTCCCTCCACGGTCGTGGTGAACAGGCCGTTGCCCTGCGAGGCCCCGCGCACTCCGGTGAAGGTCGTGCCGGTCCGCAGTCCGCTGTCGGTCGCGAGCAGGTTGCTCGACTCCACGTAGAGCTTGTCCCCCTGGAGCCCGACGAGGTTGATCTCGGCCGCCCGGTCCGCGAACCAGCAGGTCCCGTGCCCCTTCACCTCCATCACCGTCATCTGCTCGCCGGTGATGCGCCGGGTCACCATGCCCCGGATGCCCTCACCGCCGCCGCTCATCTTCTTGAACGCCATCTGTCCGTCGTACGCGACCATCGAGCCGTTCTTCGCCTTCACGGCGTCCCCGGTCATCTCGACGGCGAGCACCTTGCTGCCCTGAAGTCGGAACATCGCCACGCAGCGACGGTAGCCGCGGGGGCCTGCCGCCGAACAGAGCCCGAAGGGGGAGATGGACCCTGAATGTGCCCTTAGGGGCGGTGTGCGGGGCGGTGTGCGGGGAGTGCCGTGGGCCCCCGGCTCGGAGCACCCCCGCCCGTTTGCCACAATGGACGAACGTTTGTGCATGCGTTCACAAACACCCGTCGTTTCTCCCACCGAAGGTGACCCGTGGACATCAAGACCGCCACCGCCCTCCGCCGCCTCCGCCTCGTCTCCGCGCCCGAGGCGGTCTCCTTCCTGCTCCTGCTGGTCTGCTCGGTGCTGAAGCGGACCACGGAATTCAACGCGGTGCCCGTGATGGGCGCGATCCACGGCTTCCTCTTCATCCTGTACGTGATCTTCTGGGCCGACGCCTGGAACCGCGCGAAGTGGCCCTTCGGGACCGCCGCCGTCTACTTCGTCCTCTCCGTCCTGCCCGCCGGCGGCTTCTTCGCCGAGCGCAAGCTCAAGCGGGAGGCCGAGGACGCGGTCATCGCCTCCCGTGCCCGCCAGCAGGGCGCGGTGAAGACCTCGTGATCGTCGCCTTCTCCGTGACACCGCTCGGTGTCGGCGAGGACGTGGGGGAGTACGTCGCCGATGCCGTCCGCGTGGTCCGCGAGTCCGGCCTGCCCCACCGCACCGACGCGATGTTCACCTCGATCGAGGGTGCCGACTGGGACGAGGTCATGGACGTCGTGAAGCGGGCGGTCGCCGCCGTCGAGGCACGCGCCCCGCGGGTGTCCCTGGTCCTCAAGGCGGACATCCGCCCCGCAGTGACCGACGGTCTGACCTCCAAGGTGGAGACGGTCGAGCGGTACCTCGCCGCCGAGTAGCTGACCCGCACCACCGTGAACCCCGGCCCCGCGCGGGCCGGGGTTTTTGCGTGCCCCTTGTTTGAGCGGTCGCTCAAAACGGTGTACCTTCCCGATCAGTGAGTTTGAGCAGTCGCTCAAACAATGGCCTGACCTGGGGGAATCACATGGGTCACACCGGTCTGTACATAGAGGCGCGGATCCGCGCCGACCTCGACGACCTGTGGTCACGTACGCAGGAGCCGTCCCAGCACCAGCGCTGGGACCTCCGCTTCACCGAGATCGACCACCTTCCGCGCGCGGAGGGCGAACCGCAGCGCTTCCGCTACGCCACGCGCGTGCTGCCCTTCCTCACCGTCGCGGGCACCGGCGTCTCGGCCGGCGAGAAGGAACGCCCCGACGGCACCCGCACCTCCGCCCTGCGCTTCTCGTCCGCCCACCCGCTCTCGCTGCTCACCGAGGGCAGCGGCTACTGGCGCTACGTCCCCGACGGCGACGGCGTCCGCTTCCTCACCGGCTACGACTACCGCCCCCGCTGGGGCGCCCTCGGCGCGCTCGCCGACCGCCTGCTGTTCCGCCCGCTCATGGGCTGGGCGACGGCCTGGTCCTTCGACCGGCTGCGGCTGTGGCTGGAGCGCGGCGTCACCCCCGAGCGGGCCCGCCGGAACTGGCTGACGGAACTGCTGGTCCGGGCCCTGCTGCTGGCCGCCACGGCCACGGGGCTGGTCACCGAGTCCGTACTCCCCGCCTTCGGGCCGCTGGCCGCGGCGATGGCGTTCCTCTGGCCGCTCCTCCTGGCGGTCGTGTGCTGCCTGACGCTGGTCGCGCCGCCGCTGCCCGGCACCCCGGCCGCCCGCCGCTGTCTGCGACGGCCGCCGGCGCGGGCGCGGGCACCCCGGCTGCTGCGCACCCTGGAGGACCCGCGATGACCTCGATCTTCCGTACGGCCATGGGCGCCGGTTTCGACCGGCTGCACCCGCAGCTCCAGCGCCGCTTCTCCGTGGGCCTGACCAGCGGGGAGGCCTGCACCGGCCGGGGTGTCATGGACCGTGTCTGGCACGGCGGGGCCTTCGTGAAGCCGTTCCTGGCCCTCGGCGCCACCCGCAACATTCTGGTCCCCAGAGCGGGGCGCCAGGTGCCGTTCGTGATCGAGAACGTGCCGTACACCGACAGCTTCGGGCGTGAGACGGTGACCTTCGTGCGCACCTTCGACCTGCCCGGCCGCCCCCGCCGCTTCGACGCCCAGATGGTGCTCGGCCCCCGGGGTGACCGGGTCCTCGACTACCTCGGCACCCACCAGCACCTCGCCACCGACCTGTACTTCTCGGCCGAGCCCGACGGATCGCTCCTCGTCCGCTCCGGCGAACACCGGTTCCGCGAGGGCATGGTGGACGTCCGGGTGCCCGAACTGATCGGCGCCACGGCCGAGGTGCGCGAGTCCTACGACGACGCCACGGGCCGCTTCCGGATCCGGGTCCGGGTGGAGAACCGGTACTTCGGGCCGCTCTTCGGCTACGAGGGTTCCTTCCGGGTCACGTACACCGACATCCGGGACTGCGGTGTGCGACCCGGTCTGCGCCCGGTGCGCGAGGAGGTGCGCGCGTGAGCCCGGAGACCGCCAAGTCCCTGGAGACGAAGACCAAGCTCCTCGAAGGGGCACTGCGGACCCTGACCGAGCAGGGCATCGCCAAGACGTCGGCGCGTACGGTCGCGGCGGCCGCCGGGGTCAACCAGGCGCTGGTCTTCTACCACTTCGGCTCCCTGAACGACCTGCTCGCGGCGGCCTGCCGGTACGGCGCGGAACAGCGGGTCGCCCGCTATCGCGACCGCTTCGCCGCGATCGGCTCGCTCTCCGAACTCCTCGCCTTCGGCCGTGAGATGCACGAGGAGGAGCGGGCCTTCGGTCATGTCTCCCTGCTCGGCCAGCTGCTGGCCGGTGCCCAGACCCACGAGAGTCTCGGGCCCGCCACGGCCGCCGGACTCGACCTGTGGATCACCGAGATCGAGCAGGTCCTCACCCGGGTCCTGGCGCACACCCCGTTCGGCGAGTTCGTGGACCCGCCCGGTCTGGCGCGGGCGGTGGCGGCGTCGTTCGTGGGGATCGAGCTGTACGAGGGCGCGGACGCGGAAGGGGCGGGCGCGGCGCTGGACGCACTGGAGCAACTCGGGCGCCTGGTCGCCGCGCTGGACGACCTGGGACCGGTGGCCCAACGAGCGGTCCGCCACCGCCTGCGGCGGACGCAGCGCTGAGGGGTTCGGGGTGGGGTGGGGTGTGGTCGAGGGGTGCTGGCCGAGCGTGCGGTCCGGTACCGCCTGCGGCGCGGGCAGTGTTGAGTCGTTCCGGCGCAGCGTCGGTGGGGCGGGGGCGAAGGGGTGTTCCTACGGGCGTCCGGCCGGGTGCGGGCGGCGGGCCGTGCCGGGCGGTTGGGCGCACGGCAGGGGCGTCACCTGCTCCTCACCGCAGCGGCTGCAGCGCACGGTCCCGGCGGGCGGTGGGTGGTCCCGCTGTGCCAGGCGGGGGTGAGGGTGTCGCGGCGCCATCCGGCGCCCGGGGGCTGCGCCCCCGACCTGCCCGTCCACGGCGTCACCGTACGCTCTGGGCACCCGCTGGACCGGCTCGGTGGCCCGCTCTGCCGCGCCTCCCGCTGCATGCGGCCCCTCACCGACGTCGGCGCCGTCCCGGCCGTCACCCTGGCCCGCCCGCCGCCCGCCGCCCGCCGCCCGCCGCCCGCCGCCCGCCGCCCGCCGCCCGAACCGACACCCACCCATCCTGGCGCCCAGTCCGCACCACCCCTGCGCCTCGCCCGCCCGCGCTGACCCGCCGTCCGGCGCAACGGCCTCGGTGTCCTCGCCACCCCCAGCCGAGCCCCCCGGACACACGGGAGCACAGCCCCGGCGGCATTCCGCACCTACCGAGCGACCGGCCCCTGCTCCAGCCCGCCGGGCCGCCCCCTGCCCCCCACAGCAGCAGCGCCCCCGAACTCGCCGTCCCGTCAGGCGGATCCGGAACCGGTCCGTCCTCCTGGCGGGGCGGGCACCCACCTGGACGCCCCCAGTTCGACACGACCACGTATCTCATCTTGTGTAGGGGTATCGGCGCATTTCGCCGATGACTCCTCAATCACTGGAGGGCGCTGTGCGGCCGGAGGGCTATGACTACGACACCCACAGCCGACTCGCCGGACCGCTCACCGAGCCGGCCGACGCGGGGTACCGGGTGCAGTACGCCTCGCTACTCGCCCGTGAGCCGCGCCGAATACGAGCCGTCCTCCTGATGACCCTGGCGCCCCTGCTCACCGGCGCCCTGCTGGTCTACCTCGTCTGGCCGACCCACTGGGTCGAGCGCGAGGGCGCCGACCGCTGGCTGACCGGCCTCGACGTCACCATGCTCATATCGATCGGGCTCATCGAACTCTTCATGGTCGTCAACGTCGCCTCCGTCGCCCACGCCACCCTGGTGGCCCGCGACCCGGTCCCGGTCACCCCCGAACCCGGCACCAGAGTCGCCTTCCTCACGACCTACGTCCCGGGCAAGGAACCCCTCTCCATGCTCCGCGCCACCCTCGAGGGCGCGACCAGGATCACCCACCCCGGCCCTCTCGACATCTGGCTCCTCGACGAGGGCGACGACGACGGGGCCAAGGCCCTCTGCGCCGAACTCGGCGTCCGCCACTTCACCCGCCTCGGCGTCCCGGAGTGGAACCGCGCCAAGGGCGTCCACAAGGCCCGCACCAAGCACGGCAACTACAACGCGTGGATCGCCATGCACGGCGGCGACTACGACTTCTTCGCCTCCGTCGACACCGACCACGTCCCGCTCCCGAACTTCCTGGAGCGGATGATGGGCTACTTCCGCGACCCGGACGTCGCCTTCGTGGTCGGCCCCCAGGTCTACGGCAACTACCACAACCCCGTCACCAAGGCCGCCGAGTCGCAGCAGTTCCTCTTCCACGCGCTCATCCAGCGCGCCGGGAACCGCTACCGCGCCCCCATGTTCGTCGGCACCAACAACGTCGTACGGATCTCCGCCGTCCGGCAGATCGGCGGCCTGTACGACTCCATCACCGAGGACATGGCCACCGGCTTCGAGCTGCACCGGCACCGCAACCCGCGAACCGGCGCCCACTGGCAGTCCGTCTACACCCCGGACGTGCTCGCCGTCGGCGAGGGACCGGCCTCCTGGACCGACTTCTTCACCCAGCAGATGCGCTGGTCCCGGGGGACCTACGAGACCCTCTTCAAGCAGTACTGGAGGGCGCCGTTCAGCATGCCGCCCGGCCGTCTCTTCTCGTACACCATGATGCTCGTCTACTACCCGATGACGGCCGTCAACTGGCTCCTCGGCATCCTCAGCTGTGTCCTCTTCCTCTGGTTCGGCGCCTCCGGCACCCAGGTCGCGGCCTCCGTGTGGCTGATGCTCTACAGCGACGCCGCCGCCCTGCAGATCGGCCTCTACCTGTGGAACCGCCGGCACAACGTCTCCCCGCACGAACCGCGGGGCTCCGGCGGACTCGCCGGCATGGCGATGTCCGCGCTCTCCGCGCCGATCTACCTCAAGTCCTTCGGGGAGGCGCTGATCCGCCGTCCCAGCAGGTTCGTCGTCACCCCCAAGGGCGGGGACGCCAGCCCCGACCGGCTGCTCACCTTCCGCATCCACCTGGGCTGGGCCGCCCTGCTCGCCGTCTCGCTCGTCGCCTCGACGGTCCTCGACCACACCCATGCCGCCATGCGCACCTGGGCGGTGCTGGCCATGGCCATCTCCCTGGCCCCGGTCGCGGTATGGGCCGGCACCCAGTACGCGGAGCGCCGCGCACGGCAGGCGCCGCGCCCCGCCCCACGGCCCGTCGAGGGCACCGAGCCGGCCCTCGCCACCAGCGGCGCGACCGCCCCCGGCAGCACGACAGGAGGCAACTAGCTCATGGCCTACCAGCCCTCGCAGAAGACCAAGAAGACCGTCCTCGGCATCGGCGGCATCGCGGTCCTGGCCGGCCTCAACGCCCCCGCCGCACTGGACTTCGCGGGTGAGCGCTACCACGAGTACAAGATCGCCCAGCCCGCCTACAAGGCCCGCTACGGCTCCTGGACCCAGATCGACATCCCGGAGGAGTACCGCACCAACGCCATCCACGCGGCCCTGCTGCACACCGGCAAGGTGCTGATCGTGGCGGGCTCGGGCAACGAGCAGAAGAAGTTCGACAAGGGGTCCTTCGACACCGTCCTGTGGGACCCGCGGGACAACACCTTCAAGAAGATCCCCACCCCCGACGACTTCTTCTGCTCCGGCCACGCCCAACTCCCCGACGGCCGCCTGCTGGTGGCCGGGGGGACGGCCCGCTACGAACTCCTCGACGGAGAGGTCGAGCGGGCCGGCGGCGGCATGCGGGTCAAGAACGAGAACCCCGACAAGGCCGTGATCCTGAAGAAGGGCACCCGCTTCCGCTCACCGGCGGGCGTCGAGTACGTCACCCGCTTCGACGTCACCGTCCCCAAGGCCAAGCGCACCTTCAAGGTGACGTACACCCAGAGCGGCGCGATGCGGCCCTGGCGGACGAAGGTCACCGCCAGCGAGGCCCGGGTCTTCGTGGAGGCCGTGGAGAAGGGCCCCCTGTCGGTCACCGACACCCAGACGCAGTACGAGGTGGTCGGGCTGAACGGCCGGGACGCCAAGAACATCTACGGTCTCTCCGAGAAGATCACGCTGGAGAAGCAGGACTTCCAGGGCATCCGCGCGGCCTACGAGTTCGACCCCGTCGCCGAGAAGTACATCCCCGTCGACCCCATGGACAAGGCCCGCTGGTACCCGACCCTGGTCGGCCTGGACGACGGACGGGTGCTCGCCGTGTCGGGGCTGGACGACGTCGGTGTGGTCGACCCGGGGGACAACGAGATCTACGACCCGGAGACCAAGAAGTGGTCCCCGGGCCCCAAGCGCTACTTCCCCACCTATCCGGCCCTGTTCCTCACCAAGGGCGGCAAGCTCTTCTACCCGGCGGCCAACGCCGGTTACGGCCCCGCCGAGATGGGCCGCGACCCGGGGCTGTGGGACCTGAAGACCAACACCTTCGAGAAGGTGCCCGGTCTGCGCGACGCGGACGCGACCGAGACCGCCGCATCCCTCCTGCTGCCCCCCGCCCAGGACCAGAAGGTCATGATCCTCGGCGGCGGAGGCGTCGGCGAGTCGAAGAAGTCCACCCCGCGCACGGCCGTCATCGACCTGAAGAAGGACAACCCCGTCTTCCAGGACGGCCCCGACCTGCCCCAGGGCACCCGCTACCTGAACAGCGTGATCATGCCGGACGACACCGTCTTCACGGCCAACGGCTCCGAGGACTACCGCGGCCGCAGCGCCAGCAACATCCTCAAGGCGCAGTTCTACCTGCCCAAGGAGAACGTCTTCCGGGAGGCCGCCGCCCCCAAGGTGGGCCGCAACTACCACTCCGAGGCACTGCTGCTGCCCGACGGCCGGGTCGCCACCTTCGGCTCCGACCCCCTCTTCGACGACCAGCAGAACACCAAGCTCGGCCACTTCGAGCAGCGCATGGAGGTCTTCACCCCGCCCGCCCTGCACCGCAACGGCGCCGACCGCCCCGTACTGAAGGAGGGACCGAAGCTCCTCGACGCCGAGCACCGGGCGACCTACCGCACCGAGCACCCGGAGCGGATCGTCAAGGCCCGCCTGATGCGCCCCAGCGCGGTCACCCACACCACGGACGTCGAGCAGCGCTCCATCGAGCTCGGCCTGACCAAGGACGCCCGCTCGGTGACGGTGACCGTGCCGAAGGACCCGGCGCTGGTGCCGCCCGGCTGGTACATGCTGTTCGTCACCGACGCGGAGGGCACCCCGTCCGTGGCGCACTGGATCAAGGTGAAGTGATCTACCGGGAGCCGGAGTTGCGTGCCAGCGCCAGCGCGTACTCCGGCCACCACTGCCCGGCGTTCGGACCGCCCGCGCAGGTCCCGTCCGACTCCCCGGGCCGCTTCACCCACAGATAGGCGTCCAGGGCGGGCTCTTCGGTGTCCGTCGAGGGCGGGGTGCCGAGGGCGCGCCCCGGCGGGTTGCACCAGACGCCGGGCAGCGGACCGTTGCCGTTGCGGCTGGTGTCGATGACGAAGTGCTTGCCGCCCAGGCTCCGGGACAGCCGCAGGCCGTACTCCGCGGTCACCGCGTTCGTCTGGAAGTTGGAGACGTTCAGCGCGAAGCCGTCCGCGTCGGCGATCCCGGCCCGTCGCAGCGGCTCCACCAGCTTGGCCGGCTCCTTGATCCAGGACGGGTTGCCCGCGTCCAGGTACACCTTGGTGTGCGGCTGCTTCTTGAGCCGGCGGATCGCCTCGCCCAGCAGCTGCTCCCGCTCCGCGTGCAACTCGCCCGGCGTGCAGCCGTCCACGATGTGCGCCACCGCGTCCGGTTCCAGCACGACCAGCGCCTTGCTCTCCCCGAGCGCGCTCGCGAACTTCTCGATCCAGCCGCGGTACGCGTCCGCGTCCGCGGCCCCGCCCGCCGAGTGCTGGCCGCAGTCCCGGTGCGGAATGTCGTACGCCACGAGGAGGGCGGTCCGCCCCTGGGCGGTGGCCGCGGCGGTGGCCCTGCGGACGAGGGGGCCGGGGTCGGTCTCGGCGGGCGGCCACAGCGCGGCCGGGCGGTCGGCGATCCGGCGCAGCAGCCGCGCGTCCTCGGTGCGGCCCTCGCGCTCCCACTGCGTGATCTGCCGTGCGGCCGGACTCTCGGGATCGACCCAGAACGGTGAGGCGGGCGCCGGGCTCCCCTTGCTCGAGGCGGCGCCGACGGCGGAGGCCTCGTCGACGTCGGAGCCGGGGGCACAGCCCGCCGCGACTCCGAGCACCGCGAGAGCCGCGAGGGTGTGGATCAGCCGGGGCATGCTGCTCCCTTGGTGAGGTGAGATGAGGTGACGGTCGGTTGCGATAGATGACGATGTGTGATCAATCGTTGCATAACCGTGCGAATCGCCCTGGAAAAGACATGGCGCACACCGCTCCCGGGGCAGGCCGACCGAGGAGCGAGACAGGGCTGACCGCCATATGACCGGCCGGTAGGGTCTGGTGCCGTGCCGAAGCCGCTCAGTCTTCCTTTCGACCCCATCGCCCGCGCCGACGAACTCTGGAAGCAGCGCTGGGGAAACGTGCCGTCCATGGCGGCGATCACCTCGATCATGCGCGCCCAGCAGATCCTGCTCGCCGAGGTCGACGCGGTGGTCAAGCCGTACGGGCTGACCTTCGCCCGGTACGAGGCGTTGGTGCTGCTCAACTTCTCCAAGGCCGGCGAGCTGCCGATGTCCAAGATCGGCGAGCGGCTGATGGTGCACCCCACGTCCGTGACGAACACCGTCGACCGGCTGGTCAGGTCGGGCCTGGTCGACAAGCGCCCCAACCCCAACGACGGGCGCGGCACGCTCGCCTCCATCACGGAGAAGGGCCGCGAGGTGGTCGAGGCGGCCACCCGTGACCTGATGGCGATGGACTTCGGTCTCGGGGTGTACGACGCGGAGGAGTGCGCGGAGATCTTCGCCATGCTGCGCCCGCTGCGCATCGCCGCGCACGACTTCGAGGAGCAGTGACCCGGGGAAAGATCGCCCGGAACGGGTCGTTACGCTCGACCGTATGAAAAAGAGCGTGCTCACCCGCTACCGCGTCATGGCCTACGTCACCGGTGTGCTGCTGGTGCTGCTGTGCCTGTGCATGATCGGCAAGTACGTGCTGGACGTGGACGGCGCGGCGGACGCGACCCGGGTCGTCTCGATCGCGCACGGCTGGCTGTACGTCCTCTATCTGGTCTTCGCCTTCGACCTGGGCTCCAAGGCGAGGTGGCCGGTGGCCAAGCAGCTGTGGGTGCTGCTCGCCGGGACGATCCCGACGGCCGCGTTCTTCGTGGAGCGGCGGATCAGCCGCGAGCTGGACGCGCAGGTGGCCGAGGAGTCACCCGCGGTCGCCAAGGCGTAGCCGCGTACACCGCCGGACGGCCTCGACCGTCCGGCGGTTCTTGCTGGAGCCTTGCTGGGGCGACCCGGCGAATGGCCGACAGCCATCGACATTTACTAGGACGTCCTAGTAATTTGGAGTCATGGACGCTGACGCCATCGAGGAGGGCCGCCGACGCTGGCAGGCCCGGTACGACGCCGCACGCAAGCGCGACGCTGACTTCACCACGCTCTCCGGGGACCCCGTGGAGCCGGTGTACGGTCCCCGTCCCGGGGACACCTATGAGGGCTTCGAGCGGATCGGCTGGCCGGGGGAGTACCCCTTCACCCGCGGCCTGTACCCGACCGGCTACCGCGGGCGTACCTGGACCATCCGGCAGTTCGCCGGCTTCGGCAACGCCGAGCAGACCAACGAGCGCTACAAGATGATCCTCGCCAACGGCGGCGGGGGTCTGTCGGTCGCCTTCGACATGCCGACGCTGATGGGCCGCGACTCGGACGACCCGCGCTCGCTGGGCGAGGTCGGCCACTGCGGGGTGGCGATCGACTCGGCGGCGGACATGGAGATCCTGTTCCAGGACATCCCGCTCGGGGATGTCACGACCTCGATGACGATCAGCGGCCCGGCGGTGCCGGTGTTCTGCATGTACCTGGTGGCGGCGGAGCGCCAGGGCGTGGACCCGGCGGTGCTGAACGGCACGCTCCAGACGGACATCTTCAAGGAGTACATCGCCCAGAAGGAGTGGCTCTTCCAGCCCGAGCCGCATCTACGGCTGATCGGCGACCTGATGGAGTACTGCGCGGCCGGCATCCCCGCCTACAAGCCGCTGTCGGTCTCCGGCTACCACATCCGCGAGGCCGGGGCGACGGCCGCGCAGGAACTGGCGTACACGCTGGCGGACGGCTTCGGCTATGTCGAGCTGGGCCTGTCCCGGGGCCTGGACGTGGACGTGTTCGCCCCCGGCCTGTCCTTCTTCTTCGACGCGCACCTCGACTTCTTCGAGGAGATCGCCAAGTTCCGCGCGGCGCGGCGCATCTGGGCGCGGTGGATGCGGGACGTCTACGGCGCTACCTCCGACAAGGCCCAGTGGCTGCGCTTCCACACGCAGACGGCGGGTGTCTCGCTGACGGCGCAGCAGCCGTACAACAACGTCGTGCGGACGGCGGTGGAGGCGCTGGCGGCGGTGCTGGGCGGGACGAACTCGCTGCACACCAACGCGCTGGACGAGACGCTGGCGCTGCCGAGCGAGCAGGCGGCGGAGATCGCGCTGCGCACCCAGCAGGTGCTGATGGAGGAGACCGGCGTCGCGAACGTCGCGGACCCACTGGGCGGTGCCTGGTACGTCGAGCAGCTCACGGACCGCATCGAGGCGGACGCGGAGAAGATCTTCGACCAGATCAAGGAGCGGGGGCTGCGGGCGCATCCCGACGGCCGCCATCCGATCGGCCCGATCACCTCCGGGATCCTGCGGGGGATCGAGGACGGCTGGTTCACCGGCGAGATCGCCGAGTCGGCGTTCCAGTACCAGCGGTCGCTGGAGAAGGGTGACAAGAAGGTGGTGGGCGTGAACGTCCACACCGGGTCCGTCACCGGCGATCTGGAGATCCTGCGGGTGAGCCACGAGGTGGAGCGGGAGCAGGTGCGGGAGCTCGCCGGGCGCAAGGCGGGCCGGGACGAGGCGGCGGTGCGGTCCGCGCTGGACGCGATGCTCGCCGCGGCCCGGGACGGGTCCAACATGATCGGGCCGATGCTGGACGCCGTACGCGCCGAGGCGACGCTGGGCGAGATCTGCGGGGTGCTGCGGGACGAGTGGGGCGTGTACACGGAGCCCGCCGGATTCTGACCCCGGGGCCGGCCGAGGCGGCCGGGAGGGTCGCTCAGTGCCTCCCCCCGGCGGCCGAAGCCGGCCTCATCCCGCGGCCGTTGCCGCCAGCCCCGCCACCAGTACCTTCGTGAAGCCCCGCACCCACTGCTCGTCCGCCGGTTCCGCGCTGACCAGGCAGCGGTGGACGACCGCGCCGGCGACCACGTCGAAGATGAGGTCCACCGTGCGGGCCGCCTCCGACGCGTCCGTCTCCGGGGGGAGTTCGCCGCGGGCCTGGGCCCGTGCCCTGCCCTCCAGGACCAGGCGTTTCTGCCGGTCGACGATGGACGTGCGGATGCGCTCGCGCAGCGCCTCGTCGCGGGTGGACTCCGCGACCACCGCCATCAGGCCGCTCTTGGCCTCCGGGCGGGCCAGGATCGCCGCGAACTGCAGCACCACTCCCTCGATGTCCGCGCCCAGGGTGCCGCGGTCGGGGAGTTCGAGTTCGTCGAACAGCTCGGCCACCGCGTCGACCACCAGCTCGTTCTTGCCCGCCCAGCGGCGGTAGAGCGTCGTCTTGGCGACGCCGGCCCGCACGGCCACGTCCGACAGGGTCAGTTTCGACCAGCCCAGCTCCACCAGCGCCTCCCGCGTCGCCGCGAGGATCGCGGCGTCCGCCGCCGCGCTGCGGGGGCGCCCGGTGGCACGTGGGGCGGGAAGGCTGCTCTGCATCCCCCGACCATAACCACCGCGGTTCCCGTCGCCGCCGTGAGACAGATCACCGGGGCACGGTGTACCGGAGGCGCCCGGTGCCATTACGCTACGACTCGTAGCGAAACCACTGGCGTGGGGTGGGGACCCGGCGTCCGATCGGCTTTTCTCATCGCTTTTCACTCGCGCGCGAAGACGGGGGAGGATAGACGCATGCAGCCACGGAACATGTCCATGAGCGGAGTCGTCGACCTCGCCGCGGTGAAGGCGGCCCAAGAGGCCAAGGCGAAGGCGGAGCAGGCGCGCGCCGATGCCGCCCGGCAGGGCGGGGGAGGGGCCGTCTCGCCCGCCGACCTCGTCCTCGACGTCGACGAGGCCGGGTTCGAGCGAGACGTACTTCAGCGGTCCACCGAGGTGCCCGTCGTCATCGACTTCTGGGCCGAGTGGTGCCAGCCCTGCAAGCAGCTGAGCCCCGTGCTCGAGCGGCTCGCCGTCGAGTACAACGGCCGCTTCGTCCTCGCCAAGATCGACGTCGACGCCAACCAGATGCTGATGCAGCAGTTCGGGGTGCAGGGCATTCCGGCCGTGTTCGCCGTCGTCGCCGGCCAGGCGCTCCCGCTCTTCCAGGGTGCCGCCGGCGAGGCGCAGATCCGGGGGACCCTCGACCAGCTGGTGACGGTGGCCGAGCAGCGCTTCGGCCTCACCGGTCTCGCCGTCGACCCCGAGGCCGAGCCCGGCGCCGCCCAGCCGGCGCCCGCGGCACCGGCCGGCCCGTACGACGCGCTGCTGGAGGCCGCCGTACAGGCCCTCGACGCGGGGGACTTCGGCGGGGCGGTCCAGGCCTACAAGAACGTGCTGAGCGACGACCCGGGGAACTCCGAGGCGAAACTGGGCCTGGCGCAGGCCGAGTTGCTGCAGCGGGTGCAGGGCGCCGATCCGGCGCGGGTGCGCAAGGAGGCGGCGGACCGGCCGACCGATGCGCAGGCGCAGATCGCCGCCGCCGACCTGGATCTGGTGGGCGGTCATGTCGAGGACGCCTTCGGACGGCTCATCGAGACCGTCCAGCGCACCGCGGGCGACGAGCGCGAGGCCGCACGCCTGCGGTTGCTGGAACTGTTCGAGGTCGTCGGCTCCGACGACCCGCGAGTGACGGCGGCGCGCAGGGCACTGGCGCGCGCTCTGTTCTGACCGGGGCGCGAACCCCGTTCTGACCAGTCACTAAACGCGAGGGCGCGTGTTGCCCGAGTGAAAGAACTGCCGACGAAGTGCCAAAGCGGCCGCGCTTTACCAAATCTTGGTAATCGCGGCCGCTGTTACTTCCAGTAAGTCGAGGGCGTTGTTCTGTCGGATTCTGTCCGGCCATTCACTGACATGTCCACCCCCCTCGCACCACCCTCCGTCGATGTCCGAGACCAGCGGGTCGTTGTTCGGTTATCCGGCCGTTACTAGCGAGTAACGAACCCCCTTGTGCGGGCGCCGAGAATGCACCACGATCGGCGACGCTCGGTCCATTCCCGAACTACCCGACAGCCGGTCGGGTCACGGGAGTCCAGGGTCCCCACCGAGCAGAGCCGGCGGCAGTGGCGCCGGCTCTCGGGCAGGGGGGTCTTCGCCACCAGGCGAAGCCTGTCCAGCAAGGTTGTGCGTGATGCGTGTCAGGCGCGACCAGTGGTTGTCGCTCGGGGGTGATCGCCGGTGATTCGGGCGCGGTTCGCGCCGCCGAAGCAGGCGCTCTCCTTTCCGAGGACGTAGCACTTCTCCCATCCCTGCCCGGCTGAGCCGTCGCGTTCGAAAGCGGCAGTCAGGGCCAGGAGATGTACGTCCGAGAAGGAGGAAATATGGAGTCCCAGGTGCGTGGCGGGACCAGATGGAAGCGGTTCGCCGTCGTGATGGTGCCCAGCGTGGCCGCCACGGCAGCGATAGGTGTCGCCCTCGCGCAGGGCGCTCTCGCCGCGTCGTTCAGCGTGTCGGGCCAGTCGTTCAAGGTGACGACCAAGCAGCTCGACGGTACGGGCTTCAGCCAGTACGGCGCCCTTGACGAGGGCTACACGCTCAGCGGCAAGAAGACGGTTCACCCCGTCGCGGTCTCGGCCTTCAAGACCGCGACCATCAACAGCCTGTGCCAGTCGGTCGTCACCCCCGACATCCCGGTCCTCGGGAGTGTCAGCCTGATCCTGCGGGCCGGCCAGGACCCGGACAAGCCGGTCGAGGCCGAGAACCTGTACATCGACGTCGCCGAGCTCAACGCCGACGCGACGTTCAAGGGCATCGACATCGGTGTGGCCGCCAAGGACGCCGTCAAGGGTCCCGGCATGAAGGGCGGCAAGGAGCAGTCCAACCCGTTCGGCTTCGCGCAGCAGGCCGACTCGGTCGTGCTGAAGGACGTGAAGCAGACGGCGTGGGCGACCACCGCCGGAACCTTCAAGCTCAGCGGTCTGTCGATGAAGCTGTCGACGGGTGTCAAGGAGTGCTACTAAGCACTCGCTGACGGGCGGGGGAGCCGGTGGCGCCCCCGCCCGTCCCCACTCCGGCCGTGTCCGCACACCCCCGGCCCGAGCCGCACAACTCACCACCACAGCAAAGCCGTACCAGGGAGCTGTTTTCCATGAGCGCCGAGACTCCTGCCGTACCCGGCCGCGACGAGCACTACCTCCGGGTCATCAGGCGGCACTTCCGCGTCTGGCGGGGCGAGAGGCCTTTCTGGGCCGGTCTGTTCATCATCCTCGGTGGACTCCCCATCGCCTACTTCCCGTACGCGAACCTCCAGATCGGTCACCTGACGCTGGCGATGGCCACCACCGCGGGCGCCGGGTCCCTGATCATCGGCGTGCTGCTCGTCGTCCTCGGCGTCAGCCTCTGGTTCCAGAAGCACGTACGCACCTTCGCGGGTGTCGCGGCGATCCTGCTGGCGCTGGTGTCCCTCCCCGTGTCCAACCTCGGCGGCTTCCTGATCGGCTTCCTGCTCGCCCTCGTCGGCGGCGCGATGGCCGTGTCGTGGGCGCCGGGCCCGCCGCCGCAGCCGCAGCCGCAGCCGCAGCCGGTGCCGGAGGCCACGGTCGAGCAGGGTGACGCCCCCGCGGGCGCGCTCCCGGCTGAGGCGGACACGGTGGATGAGCCGAACGATCTGTCAGGAACGAGCCCGGCGAACGGGGCGAACGGGAGGCACAGTGCCGGCTGACGAGGTGACCCACGGGACTGACGTGGAGTCCCGTGCGAGAACCGGGCCGCGGCACGCGGCTCCCAAGAAGCCGCTGTTCACCCGGTTCCACATGCCGGCCGGCAAGGCGATAGCGCTGGCCGCGATGCCGACCGCGGTCCTGATGGGGATGGGCTTCACGCCGACGCTCGCCAACGCGGAGGACCAGCCCGCCGCCAAGAGCCTGACGGCCGACGAGTACAAGGACTGCGTGGCCGCCCTGGAGGGTGAGACCCCGTCCCCGTCCCCGTCGCCGTCCGTGAGCGAGAGTGCGAGCGAATCCCCCGCCGAGGACGACACGGCGGAACCGACACCCACCCCGTCGGCCTCCACGGGTGAGCCCTCTTCGCCGGATTCAGGTTCCGACGACGAGGCCGAGCCCACGCCGTCCGCGTCCGAGAGCAGGACCGCCGAGCCGCAGTCCGGTGGCGAGCAGACCGCTACGGCGTCCCCCTCGCCGTCGCCCTCGGAGTCCGACGGCAACCTGCTGGACGGCATCGGCGACGCCATCACCGGCATCTTCACGCCGGGTGACGGCGCGGAGAGCGCGAGCCCGTCGCCCTCGGCCACCCCGTCGGCCTCCGCGTCGCCGAGCGCCGAAGCCTCCGACCCCGGCAAGGAGATCACCGACGAGGTCACCGACGGGGTCACCGAGACGGTCGAGGACGCGGTCAAGGACACCACCGACGCGGCGTCCCCGGCGGCCGAGGCCACCGGCGAGGCGGCCGAGGAGGCGGCCGACGAGGCCACCGCCACCGCGACCCCGAGCCCGTCGGCGAGTTCCACCACCGATCCCGAGGACTGCCCGGCCGCCACGGACGACAAGGGCGGCGTCGACAACGCCGTCCCGCTGCCCGACGACCCGTGGTACCTGAACGCCAGCTCGCTGCTGCTCAAGGGCGCCGACTACCAGGGCATCGTCAAGGTGAAGACGGCCAACGGCACCACCAAGGAGGTGCTGAAGTACGTCATCTCCGACGGCACCGACATCGGCGATCTGCACCAGACGGTCGAGGACCCGCAGTCGGGCAAGACGTACCACGTGCAGGCGGGCGCCGGAACGACGTCGACGATCCGCGACGGCGAGACGCTCATGTACACCGAGTCCATCTCCGGCAACCTGCTGGGGCTGATCCCGGTGACCTTCACCCCGGAGAACCCGCCGCCGCTGAACATCCCGCTGATCTACTTCACCAAGGTGAAGGTCGTGCAGGCCGGCCAGTTCGGCGGAACCCTGCACGTGCCCGGGCTGCATCAGTTCATCACCGACTGAGCGCCCTCAAAAGCCCGTTCGGGAGCCGCACAACGCCTGAGGGCGCCCCTGGTCCAGGGGCGCCCTCAGCGCCGTACACGACCCCTCGCGGGGCCTCAGTCGGTGTGATCGCCACCGAGGTGGTGGACGCGGACCATGTTGGTGGTGCCGGGGACGCCGGGGGGCGAGCCGGCCGTGATGATGACGATCTCGCCCTCGTTGAAGCGGCCCAGCTTGACCAGTTCGCCGTCGACCAGGTCGACCATCTCGTCGGTGCTGTTCACGAACGGGACGACGTGCGACTCCACGCCCCAGCTGAGGGTGAGCTGGTTGCGGGTGGCCTCGTCGGTGGTGAAGGCCAGGATCGGCTGGGCGACGCGGTAGCGGCACAGCCGGCGGGCGGTGTCACCGGACTTGGTGAAGGCGATCAGGCCCTTGCCGCCGAGGAAGTCGGCGATCTCGCAGGCCGCGCGGGCGACCGAACCGCCCTGGGTGCGCGGCTTCTTGCCCGGGACGAGCGGCTGCAGGCCCTTGGCGAGCAGCTCCTCCTCGGCCGCCTGGACGATCTTCGACATCGTCTTGACGGTCTCGATCGGGTACGCGCCCACGCTCGACTCGGCGGAGAGCATGACGGCGTCGGCGCCGTCCAGGATCGCGTTGGCCACGTCGGAGGCCTCGGCGCGGGTCGGGCGGGAGTTGGTGATCATCGACTCCATCATCTGGGTCGCGACGATCACCGGCTTGGCGTTGCGGCGGCACAGCTCGATCAGCCGCTTCTGCACCATGGGGACCTTCTCGAGCGGGTACTCGACGGCCAGGTCGCCACGGGCCACCATCACGGCGTCGAACGCCGCGACGACGGCCTCCATGTTCTCCACCGCCTGCGGCTTCTCCACCTTGGCGATGACCGGGACGCGGCGGCCGACCTCGTCCATGACCTTGTGGACGTCCTGCACGTCGTCGGCGTCCCGCACGAAGGACAGGGCGACCATGTCGCAGCCCATCCGCAGTGCGAACCGGAGGTCCTCGACGTCCTTCTCGGAGAGCGCCGGCACGTTCACGGCCGTGCCCGGCAGGTTGATGCCCTTGTGGTCGGAGACGACACCGCCCTCGATGACGATCGTCTTGACCCGGGAGCCCTCGACGTCCAGGACCTTCAGCTCGACGTTGCCGTCGTTGATGAGGATCTGGTCGCCGCGCGAGACATCGCCCGGCAGGCCCTTGTAGGTGGTTCCGCAGATGTGCTTGTCACCCGGGACGTCCTCGGTGGTGATGACGAACTCGTCACCGCGCTCCAGCTCCACCGGGCCCTCGGCGAAGGTCTCCAGACGGATCTTCGGACCCTGGAGGTCGGCGAGCACACCGATGGCACGGCCGGTCTGTTCGGCGGCGGCCCGGACGCGGTCGTACCGCCCCTGGTGCTCTTCGTGCGTGCCGTGGCTGAAGTTGAAGCGGGCCACGTTCATGCCGGCCTCGATCAGCGACACGAGCTGTTCCTGGGAGTCGACCGCGGGGCCGAGAGTACAGACGATTTTCGAACGGCGCATGGGGCGATCCTATCGGTTTGTTTCGCTACGGAATATTCCGTCTGGCGGAAAATACAAAAGGGCGGGATGCCGCTCAGGTGAGGTTCCGTGAGCCATTTACCAGCGCGTACGTCTGCGTCGCAATCTCCAGTTCCTCGTCGGTCGGCACCACGGCCACGGCCACCCGCGCGTACTCCGGCGAGATCAGCCGCGGCTCGTCACCGCGTACGGCGTTCAGCTCGCCGTCCACCGCCAGTCCGAGCTCCTCCAGACCGGCCACGGCAGCTTCCCGCACGGGACTCGCGTTCTCCCCGACTCCCGCTGTGAAGGCGACCGCGTCCACCCGTCCGAGTACGGCGTAATAGGCGCCGATGTACTTCTTCAGGCGGTGAATGTAGATGTCGAAGGCGAGTTGCGCCTCTTTGTCACCCTCGTCGATCCTGCGCCGGATCTCACGCATGTCGTTGTCACCGCACAGGCCGATCAGACCGCTCTTCTTGTTGAGAAGAGTGTCGATCTCATCGGTGGACATTCCGGCAACACGCATCAAATGGAAGATGACGGCCGGATCCATGTCTCCGGACCGCGTACCCATCACCAGGCCCTCCAAGGGCGTCAGTCCCATGGAGGTGTCCACGCACCGGCCGCCCCGGACCGCCGAGGCGGAGGCGCCGTTGCCGAGGTGCAGCACGATCACGTTCACCTCTTCCGGCGACCTGCCCAGCAGCTCGGCCGTCGCCCGGGAGACGTACGCGTGCGAGGTGCCGTGGAAGCCGTAGCGGCGGATGCGGTGCTCGTCCGCGGTCCGGACGTCGATCGCGTAGCGGGCGGCCGACTCCGGCATCGTGGTGTGGAACGCGGTGTCGAACACCGCGACCTGCGGCAGATCCGGCCGCAGCGCCTGGGCCGTGCGGATCCCGGTGAGGTTCGCCGGGTTGTGCAGCGGGGCGACCGGGATCAGCCGCTCGATCTCGGCGAGCACCGCGTCGTCGATCACGGTCGGCTCGGTGAAGTGCCGGCCGCCGTGCACGACCCGGTGCCCGATCGCGGCCAGCTCGGGGGAGTCGAGCCCGAGACCGTCCCGGGACAGCTCCTCCGCGACGGCCTTCAGGGCGGCCTCGTGATCGGCGATCGGCTCGGTGCGCTCCCGGGACTCGCCGTCCCTCGGGGTGTGCTTGAACCGGGAGGACTCCTCGCCGATGCGCTCGACGAGGCCCACCGCGAGCCGGCCGCCGTCGCTCATGTCGAGGAGCTGGTACTTCACCGACGAGGAGCCGGAGTTCAGGACGAGGACGCGGGTGCCACGCGGGGAGCTCACTGCTGGGACGCCTTCTGCAGAGGGGACTGGGCCTGGATCGCCGTGATGGCGACGGTGTTGACGATGTCCTGCACGAGCGCGCCGCGGGACAGGTCGTTGACCGGCTTGCGCAGGCCCTGGAGGACCGGGCCGACGGCGATGGCGCCGGCCGAGCGCTGCACGGCCTTGTAGGTGTTGTTGCCGGTGTTGAGGTCGGGGAAGATCAACACGCTCGCCTGGCCGGCGACTTCGGAGCCCGGCAGCTTGGTCGCGGCGACCGACGGCTCGACGGCGGCGTCGTACTGGATCGGCCCCTCGATCCTCAGATCGGGCCTGCGCAGCCGCACCAGCTCCGTCGCCTCGCGCACCTTGTCGACGTCGGCGCCCGACCCGGACGTACCCGTGGAGTACGACAGCATCGCGATCCGCGGCTCCACCCCGAACTGCGCGGCGGTCGCCGCCGACTGGATGGCGATGTCGGCGAGCTGCTCGGCGTTCGGGTCGGGGTTGACCGCGCAGTCGCCGTAGACGAGGACCTTGTCGGCGAGGCACATGAAGAAGACCGAGGACACGATCGACGCTCCCCCAGAGGGGGGACCCCCAGGCTTCGTCTTGATGATCTCGAAGCCCGGCCGGATGGTCGCCGCCGTGGAGTGCACGGAACCGGACACCATGCCGTCGGCCAGGCCCTCCTCGACCATCAGGGTGCCGAAGTAGTTCACGTCCGAGACGACGTCGTAGGCCAGCTCCACGGTCACGCCCTTGTGGGCGCGCAGGGCGGCGTACTTCTCGGCGAAGGCGTCGCGCAGCTCCGAGCCGGCCGGGTCGATCAGCTGGGTCTCGCCCAGGTCGATGCCGAGGTCGGCGGCCTTCTTGCGGATCTGGTCCACCGGGCCGAGCAGGGTCAGCTCGCACACCCCGCGCCGCAGCAGCACCTCCGCGGCGTGCAGCACCCGCGGCTCGGTGCCCTCGGGCAGCACCACGCGGCGGAGGTCGGAGCGGGCCTGCTCCAGCAGCTTGTGCTCGAACATCATCGGGGTGACCCGGTCGCTGCTGGGGGCGCTGACCCGCTTGAGCAGGTCACCGGTGTCGGCGTACCGCTCGAACAGGCCGAGCGCGGTCTCCGCCTTGCGCGGGGTCGCGGCGTTCAGCTTCCCCTCCAGGGAGAAGAGCTGCTCGGCGGTGGGGAAGCTGTTGCCGGGCACCGAGATCACCGGGGTGCCGGGGGCGAGCCGGGCGGCGAGGGTGAGGACGTCGTCGCTCGGGACCTCGTTCAGGGTGAGCAGCACACCGGCGATCGGCGGGGTGCCGGCACTGTGCGCGGCGAGTGCGCCGACCACCAGGTCGGCCCGGTCGCCCGGGGTCACGACCAGGCAGCCCGGGGTCAGAGCGCCCAGGAAGTTCGGCAGCATCGCGCCGCCGAAGACGAAGTCCAGCGCGTCCCGGGCGAGCCCCGACTCGTCGCCGAGGAGCGTCTTCGCGCCGAGGGCATGGGCGATCTGCGCGACCGTGGGCGCGGACAGGGCGGGCTCGTCGGGCAGGACGTAACAGGGGACGGGCAGCCGGTCGGCGAGCCGCTCGGCGATCTCGTCCCGGTCGCCCCGCGCGACCCGGTTGGTCACCATGGCGAGGACGTCGCAGCCGAGGCCGTCGTAGGCGCGGTAGGCGTTGCGGGTCTCGGCGAGCACCGACTCGGCGGGCTGCTTGCGGCCGCCGACCACGGGTATGACGGAGGCGCCGAACTCGTTGGCGAGCCGGGCGTTGAGGGAGAGCTCGTCCGGGAACTGGGTGTCGGCGTAGTCGGTGCCGAGGACGAGGACGACGTCGTAGTCGCGGGCGACCAGGTGGAAGCGGTCGACGAGGGTGGAGACCAGTTCGTCGGTGCCCTGCTCGGCCTGGAGCGCGGACGCCTCGTGGTAGTCCATGCCGTACACGGTTCCCGGGTCCTGCACCAGCCGGTAGCGGGCCCGCAGCAGCTCGAAGAGCCGGTCGGGCCCGTCGTGGACGAGGGGCCGGAAGACACCCACCCGGTCGACCCGGCGGGTCAGGAGTTCCATGACCCCCAGTTCGACGACCTGGCGGCCGTCGCCGCGGTCGATACCGGTCACGTACACGCTGCGCGTCACGCGTGGTCTCCCCTTCGTCGAGCGAGTGTCATAAAAATCGCCCACCGAGGTGAGCAGAACCCTCTTGACAATACCTCTGCCGCTAGATAAGGCGCCCGTCAGCTTCGGGGAGGCGGCATCGCCCCCGGGGACGTGAAACAATCGGAATGGCTCATTGGTGTCAACAGCGAGCAGGAGACACAGCACGATGCGTATCGGAGTTCTCACCGCAGGCGGCGACTGCCCCGGCCTGAACGCCGTGATCCGGTCGGTCGTGCACCGGGCCGTCGCCCAGTACGGCGACGAGGTCATCGGGTTCGAGGACGGCTACGCCGGTCTGCTGGACGGCCACCACCGCACCCTCGACCTCGACGCGGTGAGCGGCATCCTGGCCCGCGGCGGCACCATCCTCGGCTCCTCTCGCCTGGAGCGCGACCGGCTGCGCGAGGCCTGCGACAACGCTCCCGACATCGCCCGGGAGTTCGGCATCGACGCCCTCATCCCGATCGGCGGCGAGGGCACCCTGACGGCCGCGCGGATGCTGTCGGACGCCGGACTGCCGGTGGTCGGCGTGCCGAAGACGATCGACAACGACATCTCCTCCACCGACCGCACCTTCGGCTTCGACACCGCGGTCGGGGTCGCGACGGAGGCGATGGACCGCCTCAAGACCACGGCCGAGTCCCACCAGCGGGTGATGGTCGTGGAGGTCATGGGCCGCCACGCCGGCTGGATCGCCCTGGAGTCCGGCATGGCCGCCGGCGCCCACGGCATCTGTCTGCCCGAGCGCCCGTTCGACCCGGCCGACCTGGTGAAAATGGTCGAGGAGCGCTTCGCGCGCGGCAAGAAGTTCGCCGTCATCTGCGTGGCCGAGGGCGCCCACCCCGCCGAGGGCTCGATGGACTACGGCAAGGGCGCGATCGACCAGTTCGGCCACGAGCGCTTCCAGGGCATCGGCACCGCCCTCGCCTACGAACTGGAGCGGCGCCTCGGCAAGGAGGCCAAGCCGGTCATCCTCGGCCACGTCCAGCGCGGTGGCGTGCCCACCGCCTACGACCGGGTCCTCGCCACCCGCTTCGGCTGGCACGCCGTGGAGGCCGCGCACCGGGGCGAGTTCGGCAGGATGACGGCGCTGCGCGGCACCGAGATCGTGATGGTGCCGCTGGCGGAAGCGGTGACCGAGCTGAAGACGGTCCCGAAGGACCGGATGGACGAGGCGGAGTCGGTCTTCTAGACCTTGGTCCCAGCTTCCTGACAGGTCCGAGTCCAAGCTTCCTGACAGGTCCGGCTCAGGAGCGTCTCAGCTGCGGGCCGCACCGTGGTGCGCATGCACGCACACGGACACCGTCCCCGCACCCCTGAGGCCGAGCGCACCCGGCGCTGGTTCATGAACAAGTCCCTGCTCGTCGGCGGCGCCGCCGCGGTGGCGACGATGACCGGCTGCTCGACCGGTTCGTCCTCGTCGTCGTCCTCCTCGTCGACCGCCTCGTCGTCCTCGGCCGCTCCGGGCGGTGGCGCGCCGGGTGGCGGCGGCATGGGCCCCGGCGCCTCGGCGGTGGCGTACGACGACTTCGTCGGGGTGACCACGGACGGCACGGTCCAGGAGGACCTCTACGCGATCCATTCCACCGGCGTCTCCACCGACGCGATCGTGAAGGCGGCACAGGCTTTCCTGGACGGACTGTCCGCCAAGGAGAAGCGGTCCGCGCAGTACGACGTCCAGGACGACGAGTGGCTGGCCTGGAGCAACGTCGACGGCTACGAACGCAAGGGCGTCCGCATGGGCGACCTCACCGAGAAGCGGCGCGCACTCGGTTACGCCCTGCTCGGCGCCGCCCTGTCCGCGGACGGGCTCACCCAGGCCCGCAACATCATGAAACTCAACGCCTATCTCGGCGAGTACAACGGCGGCGGCAAGGAGACCCTGACCGAGGGCCACTACTACTTCACCTTCATGGGCAGCCCCTCGACCACCAAGCCGTGGGGCTTCCAGTACGAGGGCCACCACCTGGCGATCAACTACTTCGTCCTGGGCGACCAGGTGGTGATGACCCCGACCTTCATGGGCTCCGAGCCGACCTCGGCGACGTACAACGGCGAGAAGATCACGACCTTCAGGAAGGAGACGAAGGCCGGTCTGGCCCTGCTGCGCTCCCTGACCTCGGCCCAGCGGGCGAAGGTGATCTCCTCGGAGGAGAAGGCCGGCGACAACCTCAAAGCGGGCGCGGGCCAGGACAATCTCCAGCTGGCGTACCAGGGCCTCGCCGCGTCCGGGTTCACCGGGGCGCAGCGCGGCAAGCTGCTCGACCTGGTGCGGGTGTACGTCGGCACCATGGCCGACGCCCACGCCGAGGTGAAGATGGCGGAGGTCGAGGAGCATCTCGACGACACGTACTTCTACTGGATCGGTGAGACGAAGGACAGCTCGGCGTTCTACTACCGGGTGCACAGCCCCGTGGTCCTGATCGAGTACGACGCGCAGTCGCCGCTGGCCTACGGCAACGAGAACGGGGGAGGGGCGGGCGGCCCCGGCGGGACGCCGACGCAACAGCACATCCACACCATCATCCGCACCCCGAACGGCGGCGACTACGGCGTGGACCTGCTCAGGCTCCACCTGGAGAACGATCACTGACCCGGGTCCAGAAGTGGTCCACGATGCGGGCCAGGAAGTCCTGGCCGGACGCGCTGGAGCCGCTGTCGCCGCCGCCCCAGCTCAGGGTGGAGACCATCTGGCCCTGGTAGTCCTCGTGCAGCTCCTGGAGGGCGTCCTCCAGGAGCCGCCGGTCCAGCGGGCAGAGCTTGCCGATCGGGCGGACGTACGCCTGCCAGCGCGTCGTCACCGCGCTGCGCAGCAGGTCGGCGAGTTTGCCGTCGCGGCCGGTGACGGTGACGAAGTCGGCCAGCGAGAGCCCGAGCAGCGCGGCGAGCTCGGCGGCCTGCCGCTCGGTGCCCCGCCAGTCGTCGCTCTCCTCCATCCGCAGATAGGCGTGGAGTTCGTGCCCGACGGCACGGGCGACGTCCTCGGCGGCGAGACCGCGGGCCATGCGGTGCTCGCGCAGGGTCCGCGGACGGCCGAGCAGCTCACCGGGCGAGCACCACAACACGCCTGCCAGAGCGGTCAGTTCGGGGTTGGAGGGGGAGGCGATCCCGCGTTCCCAGGCGATCACGAGGTCCGGGGTGACGTAGGGCATGCCGTACGAGACGCGCATGCCGTAGGCGACATGTTCGGGGCCCATGTTCAGGGCGGCACGGAGCCGGCGGGCGGCGGGGGCGTTGAACGGGGGAGTCGGCGGAATGGGCTGGTTCGGTTGAGCTGAGGGTCGGCGCACGGGGCTCAAGCTATGGGCACCGGGGAGCGGTGACTACGGTCTGTTCGGCCAGGATCACGGATTGTAGGAACATACGGTTTCGGCCGTCGGAGGGTGGCGTGGCTGAAGATCGTCGGTCACCCCTTGACCGCCCCGCCCAGCGCGAACCCCCCGCCCAGCCGCCTCGCCACCAGTACGTACAGCAGGATCACCGGCGTCGAATAGATCACCGAGAAGGCCGCCAGCTGCCCGTACACCACCGTCCCCCGGTTCCCGAAGAACTCGTTGATGCTCACCGCGGCCGGCATCCGGTCGGGGGTGAGCAGCAGCATGAACGGGACGAAGAAGTTCCCCCACATCATCACGAACGAGAACACCGTCACCACCGCCACCCCGGGCCCCATCAGCGGCAGGACGATCCGGAGCAGGGACTGCAGCGGTGAGGCCCCGTCCGTCCAGGCCGCCTCCTCCAGCTCCTTCGGCACGCCGTCCATGAAGTTCTTCATCAGCCAGATGGCGAACGGCAGTTGGGAGGCCGCGAAGAAGAAGATCGTGCCCCGCATCGTGTCGATCAGGTTCACCTGGACGAACAGCGCGTACACCGGAACCATGATCGCCGTGATCGGCAGGCACGTCGCGAACAGGATCGTCAGCAGGAACGGCCGGTTCAGGCGGGAGCGGAAGCGCGACAGCGGATACGCCGCCAGCGCCGCGCACACCACCGTCAGCAGCGTCCCGCCCCCGCACAGCAGCAGGCTGTTGAGCAGTGGCGTGAAGGTGATGTCGTCGGTGAGGACGGCGTCGAAGTTGTCCCAGGTCACGCCGTCCGGGACCTTCACCGACAGGTCCGCGTGCGGATCGACCGCGGACAGGGCCACCCACGCCAGCGGGAGCACGAAGGCCGCCGCGACGGCCAGCAGCCCCGCGTCGGCGGCGAGGCGGCGCGTTGTCCGGGAGCGCACGGCCCTACACCTCCGTCCGCAGCAGCCGCAGGTACACGGCCGAGAACAGCGAGCCGACCACCAGCAGCAGCAGCGCCACCGCCGTTCCGTAGCCGATCATGCTCTTCTGGAAGGCCTCCTCGTACATGAAGAGCGGGAGCGTCTGGCTCTTGCCGCCCGGGCCGCCTCGCGTCATCACCCAGATCAGGCCGAACACGGACAGCGTCTGCAGGGTGATCAGCATCAGGTTCGTGCCGATGGAGCGGCGGATCATCGGCAGCGTGATGTGCCACAGGCGGCGCCAGCCGCCCGCGCCGTCGACCTCGGCCGCCTCCGTGATCTCCTTCGGGATCTCGTTCAGCGCGGCCGAGTACACCAGCATCGAGAACGCCGTGCCCCGCCACACGTTCGCGAACGACACCGCCAGGATGGGGAGGGTGAACAGCCAGTTCTGGGAGGGGAGATGGAGCCAGTCCAGGATGGCGTTCAAGGTGCCCTCGCGGCGGAAGAAGGCGTACAGCAGAAAGCCGGCGACCACCTCCGGGAGCACCCAGGCGGCGATGACGATGCCGCCCGTCAGCGTGCGGACCGGCTTCGACGCGCGGTGCATCAGGGCGGCCAGGGCCAGGCCCAGGGTGTTCTGGCCGATCAGCGCCGATACGACCGTGAAGACGAGGGTCAGCCATACGGCGTTCAGGAAGGCCTCGTCGCCGAACGCCGTACGGAAGTTCTCGAAGCCGACGAACGACTCCTCGGCCTGGCCGGTGAGCTGGAGGTCGGTGAAGGCGATCCAGGCGCAGTAGGCGATGGGGCCGGCGAGGAAGAGGAGCAGCAGGACGACGGCCGGGGTGAGGGGCAGTGCGCGGGTGATCGTCCTCATGCGCGCCGGCTCACTTCCGGATCACCTGGTCATCGGTGGCAGTTTTGAGTTCCTCGTCGTAGTTCCTCGCCGCCTCCTCCACCGACTTGTCACCCGTCGTCACGCTCTCCATCGCCTCCTGGATGGCGGTGGAGACCTTCGGGTACGCCGGGTAGGCGGGCCGGTAGTGGGTGTGCGCGACCAGGTCCGTGAAGAACTTGGTGCCGGGCTGGGCCCCGGCGTACGCGGGATCGTCCGCGACGTCCTCGCGGACCGCGATGCCGGAGTTGGCGATGTACCACTTCTGGGCGTTCGCCTTGGTCTGCATCGTCGTGATGAAGTCGAAGGCGAGGTCGGGGTTGGCGGCCTTCGCGGGGATCGCCCAGGTCCAGCCGCCGGACATGCTCACCTTGCCGGGGGCCTGGCCGTGCTGGGTCGGCATGGCGGCGAGGCCCAGCTTCTCGGACCACTCGGGCCATTCGTGGCCGCTGCCCTCCAGCCAGTCCTGCGGGAGCCAGGAGCCGTCGAGGGCGATGCCGAGCTTGCCCTCGGGGAGGAGTTCGCCGCGTACGCGGGTGCCGAAGTTGGGGTCCAGGGCGTCGGCGACGTCGGGGCCGAGCTTCTCCCGGTAGACCGTCTCGACGAAGGCGAGCGAGTCCTTGAAGCCCTGGCTTCCGGCGATCCACTTCCTGGCGCTCTCGTCGTAGAGGCGGTCCTCGGTGCCGTACAGGAGCATTTCGAAGCCCTGCATCGTGGCAGCCTCGCCCGCGGGCTTGCCGGTGTAGACGTTCAGCGGGGTGACGTCCGGGACCTTCTCCTTGATCGTGCGGGCCGCTTCCAGGAGGTCGTCCCAGGTCTTCGGCTGCCAGGGGACCGGGATGCCGGCCTCGGCGAAGACGGCCTTGTCGTACCAGAGCCCGCGGGTGTCGGTACCGTCCGGGACGCCGTACGTCCTGCCGTCCTCGCCCTTCGCCGCCGCCTTCGCCGTGTCGATGAACCGGTCCCAGTCCGGCCACTTGGCGAGGTAGTCGTCGAGGGGCTTGAGGTAACCGCTGGTGATGTCGGAGTTGATGAGGAAGGTGTCCTCGTAGACCAGGTCGGGCGCGGTCTTGGGGGAGCGGAGCATCTGCTGGAGCTTGGTGTAGTACTCCGAGTCCGGGGCCTTGATCGGGATGAACTCGACCTTCTTGCCGGGGTACTTCTTCTCGAACTGCTTCTTGATGTCCGCGAGGAAGGTGTCCATCACCTTGATGTTGTTGTCCGTCGACTGCTTGAAGGACACCTTCAGCGTGTCCGGATCGCTCCCGGAACCGCCGCCGCAGGCGGTGAGGGTCGTCGCGGCGGCCAGGGCGAGGAGGGTGGGGATCAGGGCGGCGGTGGGGCGCACGGGCATGACGGCATGACCTCCTGCGGGCTCACGTCGTTGTGGCGCGGGGATGGCTGCCCGGTGAACGTAGGTGGAGTGGTCTAGTCAGGTCAATGCGTCTGCGAGGGATTGAACGCGGGCTACCGCTCCCGGTCGACCCGCTTGCCGATGACCGGCCCGTGGAAGACCCCGCCCCGGAAGTCGATGTGGTCGCCGCCGTACCGGGAGGATCCCTCCGCGGCACCGGCCCGGCCGGAGGCCTCCCGCGGCCGGTGCTTGCGCAGCACCCCCATCGCCACGGCCGCCGCCTGTGCGGCCGCCCGCTGCTGCGAACCACTCGCGTCCGCCGCCGGCTTCCCGGCATCGGCCCGGTCACTGATCCCCCGGATCACGAGCGCGTCCACCTGCCCGCTCACCTGCGCCGCGTGGACGGCCCCCGCGCCCTCCATCTCGATGGCGTTCGCGTCGTTGTAGTGACGCCTGATGAACTCCGCGAACGCCGACCTGTCGTCCGCGAGGACCACGTCCCCGCAGGCGATCGGCTTCAGGTGGCCGCGTACGTCCTCAAGGCCCCGCAATGCCGAACGTGCCGCCTGCACCAGCCGGTTCGAGCCGTGCCAGACCTCGGGGCGGGCCAGGAAACCCTCCGGCGTCAGCTTGCCGCCCTGTAGCCGAGGATCTGCGTCGTCAGCGCGGACGCGTTCACCGCGCCCTCGCCCAACTCGGCGAGCGCCAGGGTCCATTCGGTGCCCGGCAACCGCCCGCACTCCACCCGCGTCCCGTCCTCGTGCACCAACTCCTCGCTGTCGGCGCCGAGATGGGCTCGTACGGCGTCGTACTCGACGGTCAGCGCGGTCACGACGACGACGGTGGGTGAAGTCTGCGGCACGCCTTTAAGGTACTGCCAGGCACGACCACCGGGGGAAGGAAGAACAACGTGGCGGAGCGCGACGTCACCATCGGCCAACTGCTCCTCGCCGAGTACCAGACCGTCAAGGACGAGCAGAAGACCCGCATCGGCTTCCGCGACAACCTCCTCTACGTCACCCTCACCGTCGTCGCCGCGGTCATCGCCGCCGCCGCGCAGGCCGAGCAGTCCGCCATGCTGCTCGCCATCCCACCGGTGTGCGTGGTCCTCGGCTGGACCTACCTCGTCAACGACGAGAAGATCTCCGCCATCGGGAAGTACGTACGCGAGGATCTCGGGCCGCGGCTCACGCAACTCGCCGAGGCCGAGCGCGTGTTCGCGTGGGAGACCGCCCACCGCGCCGACCCCCGGCGCCGCTCCCGCAAAGCCGTCCAGTGCGCCATCGACCTGTCGGCCTTCTGCGTCGTGCCGCTCGCCGGGCTCGCCGTCTACTGGAGTGCCGGGCAGACATCCCCCGGACTGCTCGTCGTCTCCGTCCTCGAAGCCCTCGCCCTGTGCGGTCTCGCCGCGCAAGTCGTCGCCTATGCCCGGCCGTTCAGCTGAGAGCCGCTGACCCACCGGTACTGCAGCTCCGGCCGCCCCACCGTCCCGTACTGCGGACTGCGCGCCGCCCGCCCCGCGTCCACCAGATGCTCCAGATACCGGCGCGCCGTGATCCGCGAGATGCCCACCGCCTCCGCCACGCCCGTCGCCGTCAGACCCTGCGCGCAGTCCCGCAGCGCCACCGTCACCCGTTCCAGGGTCGGTGCGCTCAGGCCCTTCGGCAGGGCGGCCGGGCCCGGTGCCCGCAGGGTCGCCAGGGCGCGGTCGACCTCGTCCTGGCCGCTCGCCTCGCCCGCCGCCGCGTGGAACTCGGCGTACCGCACGAGCCGGTCCCTGAGCGTCGCGAAGGTGAACGGCTTCAGGACGTACTGGACCACCCCCAGCGACACGCCCTCCCGCACGACCGTCAGATCCCGCGCCGACGTCACCGCTATCACGTCCGCGTGATGCCCCGACGCCCGCAGCGAGCGCGCCAGTTGCAGCCCGTGCACATCCGGCAGGTGCAGGTCGAGCAGCAGCAGGTCCACGGGCGTGCGGTCCAGCGCGCGGCGCGCCTGAGCGCCCGTGTGCGCCTTGCCGACGGCGGTGAAACCGGGGACCCGGCCGACGTACAGGACATGCGCGTCGGCGGCGACGGGGTCGTCCTCCACGACCAGGACACGGATCTGCTGCGGGGTGCTCATACGGGGCCTCCAGAGACTGCGCCCCCAGAAACTACGCCCGCGCCCGCCCGTACGGCCCCCAGCGGCAGCCGTACCTCGAACTTCGCCCCGCCCTCCTCGGCGCCCGCCACCGTCAGCGCCCCCGCGTGCCTGCCCACCGCCTGCCGTACCAGCGCCAGCCCCAGCCCCCGCCCACCGGGACCGGGCGCCGGCTTGGTCGAGAAGCCCCGCTCGAACACCGCCTCCGCGTGCGCCGGGTCCACGCCCGCCCCCGTGTCCGAGACGGACAGCACCAGCTCGGACGCCTCCGTGTACGCCCGTACCGTCACCCGTGCCCGCGCGCTGCCCTGCGCCGCGTCGACCGCGTTGTCGATCAGGTTGCCCAGGATGGTGACCAGGTCCCGGGCGGGCAGCGACGGCGGCAGGAGCCCGTCGTCGAGCCGACTGTCCTGCGACACCATCAGCTCCACGCCCCGCTCGTTCGCCTGGGCCGTCTTGCCCAGCAGCAGCGCCGCCAGCACCGGCTCGCCGACGGCTGCCACGACCCGGTCGGTGAGCGCCTGCGCCAGCTCCAGTTCGGCCGTCGCGAACGCCACCGCCTCCTCGGCCCGGCCCAGCTCGATCAGCGAGACCACCGTGTGCAGCCGGTTGGCGGCCTCGTGCGCCTGCGAGCGAAGCGCCTGGGTGAAGCCCCGCTCGGAGTCCAGCTCGCCCATCAGCGACTGGAGTTCGGTGACGTCCCGCAAGGTCGCCACCGTGCCCCGGCGCTCCCCGCCCGACACCGGGGAGGTGTTGACCACCAGCACCCGGTCCGCCGTCAGATGCACCTCGTCCACCCGGGGCTCCGACGCCAGCAGCGCACCGGTGAGCGACGGCGGCAGCCCGAGGTCGGCGACGGAGGCGCCGACCACCTGGTCCGAGACGCCCAGCAGCTCCCGGCCGCCGTCGTTGACCAGCGCCACCCGGAACTGCCCGTCGAGCATCAGCAGCCCTTCGCGCACCGCGTGCAGGGCGGCCTGGGAGTAGTCGTACATGCGGCTCAGCTCGGTGGCGTTCATGCCGTGCGTGTGGCGGCGCAGCCGGGCGTTGACGACGTACGTGCCGACCGCGCCGAGCGCGAGCGCGCCGCCCGCCACGCCGATCAGCGCGGTCAGCTGGCCCCGCACCCGCTTGCTGATCTCCTCCACCTTGATACCGGCGCTGACCAGGCCGACGATCCGCCCGCCGTCCCAGACGGGGGTGACCGCGCGGACGGAGGGGCCGAGGGTGCCGGTGTACGTCTCGGTGAAGGACTCGCCCCGCAGCGCGTCCTCGATGTGACCGATGAAGCGCTGGCCGATCTCGCCGGGATCGGGGTGGGTCCAGCGGATGCCCCGCGTGTTCATGATCGTGACGAAGTCGACCCCGGTGTCCCGCTGCACGTGCAGCGCGTACGGCTGGAGCGAGGAGGAGGGGTCGTCGGTGCGGATCGCCTGCCGTACCGAGGGGGAGTCGGCGATCGAGCGGGCCACGGCCAGCGCCTGCCGGCCGGCCGCGTCCTCGGCCTGGCTGCGGTCACCGGCGTACGTGAACAGCGCGTACCCGGCGACGACCACCGCTATCAGCACCGCCTGCATGGCGAAGAGCTGGCCTGCGAGGCTGCGGGGCCGGGGGACGGGGAGGCGCATGCCGTCAGTGTGCCTCCCGGCCCGGCGTGAACTAAATGAACGGAAGGGTGACCGCCCTCACAGGGCGGGAGATAGTCACGGCATTCCCCGAAACCCCCGGACGTGAGCCGCACGCCGGTGATGCCGACGAAGACGTCAAGGAGGGCAGCCGTGGCCGCCAGCACCCCCGATACGGCACCCGCAGCCAAGCGGGACCGCACGCACTATCTCTACATCGCGGTGATCATCGCGGTCGCCCTGGGCATCACCGTCGGTCTGGTCGCACCCGACTTCGCGGTGGAGCTGAAGCCGATCGGCACCGGGTTCGTGAACCTGATCAAGATGATGATCTCGCCGATCATCTTCTGCACGATCGTGCTCGGCATCGGGTCGGTCCGCAAGGCCGCGAAGGTCGGCGCCGTCGGCGGTATCGCGCTGGTCTACTTCACGATCATGTCGCTGATCGCGCTGGGCATCGGCCTGGTCGTCGGCAACATCCTGGAGCCGGGCACCGGCCTCGCGGTGACCGACGCGGTCAAGGACGCCGGTCACGCCCAGGTCGACGCCGAGGCGAAGGACACCACCGAGTTCCTGCTCGGCATCATCCCCACCACGATGGTCTCCGCCTTCACCGGTGGCGAGGTCCTGCAGACCCTGCTCATCGCCCTGCTCGCCGGCTTCGCGCTGCAGGCCATGGGCCCGGCCGGGCAGCCGATCCTGCGCGGTGTGGAGCACCTGCAGCGGCTGGTCTTCCGCATCCTCGCGATGGTCATGTGGGCCGCACCGGTCGGTGCCTTCGGCGCCATCGCCGCGGTGACCGGCTCGGCCGGCCTCGATGCCCTCAAGAGCCTCGCCGTCCTGATGCTCGGCTTCTACGTCACCTGCGTGCTGTTCGTCTTCCTGGTGCTCGGCGTGCTGCTGCGGGTCGTCGCGGGCCTGAACATCCTCACCCTCTTCAAGTACCTGGGCCGGGAGTTCCTGCTGATCCTGTCGACGTCCTCGTCCGAGTCCGCGCTGCCGCGGCTCATCGCGAAGATGGAGCACCTGGGCATCAGCAAGCCGGTGGTCGGCATCACGGTGCCGACGGGCTACTCCTTCAACCTCGACGGCACGATGATCTACATGACCATGGCCTCGCTGTTCATCGCGGACGCCATGGGGACGCCGATGTCGGTCGGCGAGCAGATCCCGCTGCTGCTGTTCCTGCTGGTCGCCTCCAAGGGCGCGGCGGGCGTCACCGGGGCGGGGCTGGCGACGCTGGCCGGTGGTCTGCAGTCGCACAAGCCCGCGCTGGTGGACGGCATCGGTCTCATCGTCGGCATCGACCGGTTCATGAGCGAGGCCCGCGCCCTGACGAACTTCGCGGGCAACGCCGTGGCCACGGTCCTGATCGGCACCTGGACCAAGGAGATCGACCGCGGCCGGGTCGACCAGGTACTGGCCGGCCGGATCCCGTTCGACGAGGCGACCCTGCTGGACGACGGGGGCGCCGAGCCGGAGACGCCGGCCGAGGTCCCCGAGCAGGGCGGCGAGAAGGAGCTGGCGAAGGCGTAGCCCCGGCTCCCGCACTACCCCGAGCGGTCAGGCACTCCCCCACGGGCCTGGCCGCTCGGCTCATGTGTGCAGCCCCGCCACCAGCGCGGTGGCCTCCGCGGCGGGTACGCCCGCCGTGGTCAGCACGGTGGCCGCGGCCGAGCGGCCCGCCTCCTCGGGCGCGAGAAGACCTTCGTTCACCGCCTCCATCAGGGCGATCAGGGTCTGCTCATGGACGTACGCCAGCGCGGGCGCCGGCAGCGGTGAGGTGAACACGCCCTGGTCCAGGCCGCGTCGGAGGAGGCCCGCAGCGGCCTCGCGGACGGGGGTCAGCCGGCCGCGGATGCCCTGCACGGTGACACTGCGCTGGGCCAGCGCCACCAGGATGCGGTAGCGGTCGGCGACCTCCCAGACCGCCAGCACCGAACCGGCCAGCGCCTCCGCCGGATCCTCGATCCCCGCGCACCCCGCCGCATGCGCCGCGGCGACCGCCGCCACGGCATCGTCGACGAGTGTGCCGACCAGCGCCTCACGGCTGGGGAAATGGCCGTACACCGTCCGCCGTACGACACCCGCGGCGCGCGCGATCTGGTCCATCGACGCGTCGGGGTCGCGCAGGAGTTCGATGAGGGCGACATCCAGGATGCGGCGGCGGTTGACGTCGGCGCGGGTGGTGTGACCGGTGGGCATGGCAGCCATTCTGCACACCGTGCGGTGTGCGGCGGCGCCGATCCCAAGGGCCGGTGATAACCTATAGCGAACCCTTGACGCTATAGCCCCCACCGGTCAGGAGCGCGTAGATCGTGCCCACGTCGGACCCCAAGACCCCCCGAGAGCGCTACCGCGCCCAGGTACGGGACGAGATCAAGACCCGCGCCTGGGAACAGATCGCCGGCGCCGGCGCCTCCGCGCTGTCCCTCAACGCCATCGCCAAGCAGATGGGCATGAGCGGCCCCGCCCTCTACCGCTACTTCGCCAACCGCGACGAACTCATCACCGAGCTGATCAGGGACGCCTACCGCAGCCTCGCCGACCGCTTGCAGGCCGCGGCCAAGGCGGGCGCCGGCCTCCCCGGCCTCGCCCGGACCATGAGGGAGTGGGCCCTGGAAGACCCCCACCGGTACTTCCTCGTCTACGGCACCCCCGTCCCCGGCTACCAGGCGCCCCCCGACACCACACTCATCGCCTCCGAAGTGATGGCCGTGCTCCTCGACGCCTGCGAGGCCGAGGGAGTCGCCGAGGACCCGTTCCAGACCCACATCGCCGAGCACCGCTTCTGGGCCGGCGACCACTCGGCCCCGCCCGCGGCCCTCCACCACGCCCTGGTCTTCTGGACCCGCCTGCACGGCACCCTGTCCCTCGAACTGGCCGGCCACTTCACCGGCATGGGCTTCGACCCCGCCGAGCTGTACGCCGCCGAGACCCGGGCCCTCACCACTTCCCCGGTGGAGGGCAATCCGCTGTTGCCTTGACGCCGGGGTCAAGGATTACGTTCGTACGCATGCGAATCGGCGAGCTGGCCGAGCGGGCCGGGACGACGACCCGGACGCTCCGGTACTACGAGTCACGCGGCCTGCTGCCCGCGCGGCGCACCGAGAACGGCTACCGGACCTACGACGAGAGCGATCTGAGGCTGCTGCGGCAGATCAGGACGCTCCAGAACTTCGGGTTCGACCTGGAGGAGACCCGGCCGTTCGTGGAGTGTCTGCGGGCCGGGCACCCCGAGGGTGACTCGTGTCCGGCCTCGCTCGCGGTCTACCGGCGCAAGCTGGACGAACTCGACGCGCTGATCGGCGAGTTGCAGGCCGTACGGGCGCAGATCGGGGTGCGGCTCGCACTCGCCGAGGATCCGAAGTGCGAACTGGGAGGGTGACCGTGGTGAGTGAAGTGACCGACGCCGACTTCGAGGCGGAAGTCATCGGGTCCGACGTGCCGGTGCTGGTGGAGTTCACCGCAGACTGGTGCCCGCCGTGCCGGCAGATGGCGCCGGTGCTGCGGGCACTGGCCGACGAGACGGGCGACCGTCTGAAGGTGGTGCAGCTGGACGTGGACCACAACCCGCTGACCACCAACGCCTACAAGGTGCTGTCCATGCCGACCTTCATGGTCTTCCGGGGCGGTGAGCCGGTGCGGTCCATGGTGGGGGCCCGGCCCAAGCGGCGGCTGCTGGAGGAGATCGCCGAGGCGCTGTGATCTGCACGGACACACAAGAAATCCCCCGGGCAATTGCGCCCGGGGGATTTCTTTGCGTATATTCAATGATTCGCGACTTCAATGGAATTGGGCCGCGAAGAAGCTGAGTAAGCGCAGTATATCCGGGCGGGAGTGGAATTGTCAAACAGCGAATTTCCGGACGATGAAATGCGCGGCGAGCAGGAATTCATCGACGGCCTGTACGCGCGCGTGGACGCGCTGCGCGGTGACACCGAGACCTCCGTCGCCGACGCCCTCGCCCAGGGCAACACGCCCATGCAGGCCCGTCTGGAGCGGGACATCCTCGTCGCCGAGCGCTCGGGGCTGCTCGCCGCGCTGAACGCGGTCGACGGCTCGCTCTGCTTCGGCCGGATCGATCTCGCCTCCGGCGTCAGCCACCACATCGGCCGGATCGGACTGCGCACCGAGGACGAGGCCCGCACCCCGATCCTCATCGACTGGCGGGCCGCCGTCGCCCGCCCCTTCTACCTGGCCACCGGACACACCCCGATGGGCCTGCGCAGACGCCGGCACATCAGCACCAGCGGCCGTACGGTGACCGCGCTGCACGACGAGATCCTCGACCTCGGGGACCAGCAGCGCACCGGCCACGAGGACCCCAGCGGCGACGCGGTGCTGCTCGCCGCCCTGAACTCCGCGCGCACCGGCCGCATGGGCGACATCGTGCAGACCATCCAGGCCGAACAGGACGAGATCATCCGCGCTCCGCACCGCCAAGTCCTGGTGGTGGAGGGCGGCCCCGGCACCGGCAAGACGGCCGTCGCCCTGCACCGGGCCGCGTATCTCCTCTACGAGCACCGGGAACTGCTCGCCAAGCGGGCCGTTCTGATCGTCGGCCCCAACCCCGCCTTCCTCGGCTACATCGGCGAGGTGCTGCCCTCCCTCGGTGAGACGGGCGTGCTGCTGGCGACGGTCGGCGAACTCTTCCCGGGCGTACGGGCGAAGGCCGCGGACACTCCGGAGGCGGCCGCCGTGAAGGGCCGCGCCGACATGGCGGAGGTGCTCGCCGCCGTCGTACGCGACCGGCAGGCGCTGCCCGATCCGGTGATCGCGATCGAGCACGACCGCGAGATCCTGATGCTCGACGACGGCCTGGTGGGCGTCGCCCGCGAACGCACCCGCTCGGCGCGGCTGCCGCACAACGCGGCACGCGAGTACTTCGAGGGCCACATCCTCAACACCCTCACCGACATGGTCGCCGAGCGCATCGGCACCGACCCCTACGACGGTACGAACCTGCTCGACCCGAGCGACATCACCCAGATCCGCGACGACCTCGCCGAGAACCCCGAGGTCCGGTCGGCCATCGACCAGCTGTGGCCGCTGCTCACCCCGCAGCGGGTGGTCGCCGACTTCCTCGCCGCACCGGAGGGATACCTCTCGGCCGCCGACGCGGCCGCCGTGCGGCGCCCGGTGACCCGGGCCTGGACGGTGGCGGACGTCCCCCTGCTCGACGAGGCCGCCGAACTCCTCGGCGAGGACGACCGGGTGGCCCGGCTGCGGGCGGAACGCGAGCGGGAGACCCAGATCGCCTACGCGCAGGGCGTGCTGGACGTGTCGTACGCCTCCCGTACCTATGAGTTCGACGACAAGCACGACGAGGACTCCGAGGTGCTCTCCGCGCACGACATCATCGACGCCGAGCGGTTCGCCGAGCGGCAGGAGGAGGACGACCACCGCAGCGCCGCCGAGCGCGCGGCGGCCGACCGCACCTGGGCGTTCGGGCACATCATCGTCGACGAGGCGCAGGAGCTGTCGCCGATGGCGTGGCGCCTGCTGATGCGGCGCAGCCCGACCCGCTCGATGACCCTGGTCGGCGACCCGGCCCAGACCGCCGAGGCGGCGGGCGTCGGCTCCTGGGCCGACATCCTCCAGCCGTACGTGGAGGACCGCTGGGAGCACACCCGGCTGGGCGTCAACTACCGCACCCCGGCCGAGATCATGGAGCTCGCGGCGGCCGTGGTCCGCGCCGAGCACCCCGGGTTCGAACCGCCCAGCTCCGTGCGCTCGACGGGGGTACGGCCGTGGATCCGCGCGACGGACGACCTGCCCGGCGCCGTGGCCGAGGCGGTCGGGGAGCTGACCCCCGCGGAGGGACGCCTGGCGGTCATCGCCCCGCGCGACCTCCACCGCCGCCTCGCCGCGCACCTCGACGGGGTGACGGCGGACGCGGAACCGGACCTCACCCGGACCGTCGTCCTGCTGGACCCGCGGCAGGCCAAGGGCCTGGAGTTCGACTCGGTCCTGGTCGTGGAGCCCGGCCGCTACGGCACCAGCGACCTCTACGTCGCCCTGACCCGGGCGACGCAGAGACTCGGCATCCTGCACACCGGCCCGCTCCCGGCCGGCCTCGTCGGCTAGGCCGGCCGGAGCCACACCGTCGCCAGGGGCGGCAGGGTCAGGCGGATGCTGGTCGCCTGGCCGTGCCGGCCCTGGGGCTCGGGCTTGAGGGGGTCGGGGTTGCCGACGTCGCTGCCGCCGTACCGCGCGCCGTCGGTGTTCAGCGTCTCGTGCCAGGCCGGGACGTCCTCGGGGACGCCCAGGCGGTAGTCCTGCCGCACCACCGGGGCGAAGTTGGAGACCGCCAGCAGCGGCACGCCCTCCGTGTCGTACCGGAGGAACGCGAAGACGTTGTCCTCCGCCGCGTCCCCGACCACCCACCGGAAGCCGTCCGGGTCGGTGTCCCGCGCCCACAGCGCAGGAGTGTGCCGGTAGACGGTGTTCAGGTCCCGGACCAGGTCCCGCACGCCCCGGTGGTCGGCCTCCGCCCCGTACGCCGGATCCAGCAGCCACCAGTCCGGTCCGTGCGCCTCCGACCACTCCGCGCCCTGGGCGAACTCCTGCCCCATGAACAGGAGTTGCTTGCCGGGGTGGGCCCACATGAAGCCCAGGTAGGCGCGGTGGGTGGCGCGCTGCTGCCACCAGTCGCCGGGCATCTTCGACACCAGTGACCGCTTGCCGTGCACGACCTCGTCGTGCGAGATCGGCAGCACGTAGTTCTCGCTGTAGGCGTACACCATCGAGAAGGTCATCTCGTGGTGGTGGTACCTGCGGTGGATCGGCTCGTGGGACAGGTAGCCCAGCGAGTCGTGCATCCAGCCCATGTTCCACTTCAGGCCGAAGCCGAGCCCGCCGCCGTCGGTGGGCCGGGTGACCCCCTCCCAGGCGGTGGACTCCTCCGCGATCGTCACCACGCCCGGCACCCGCCGGTACACGGTCGCGTTCATCTCCTGGAGGAACGCCACCGCGTCCAGATTCTCCCGGCCGCCGTGGACGTTCGGGATCCACTGCCCCGGCTCACGCGAGTAGTCGAGGTACAGCATCGAGGCGACCGCGTCCACCCGCAGCCCGTCGATGTGGAACTCCTCGCACCAGTACACGGCGTTCGCCACCAGGAAGTTGCGCACTTCGCGGCGCCCGAAGTCGAACTCCAGCGTGCCCCAGTCGGGGTGCGCGGAGCGCAGCGGGTCCTCGTGCTCGTACAGCGGGCGCCCGTCGAACTCGGCCAGCGCCCAGTCGTCGCGCGGGAAGTGCGCGGGCACCCAGTCCATCAGCACGCCGATGCCCGCCTGGTGCAGCGAGTCGACCAGGAACTTGAAGTCGTCGGGCGTGCCGAGCCGGGCGGTGGGCGCGTAGAAGCCGGTGACCTGATAGCCCCAGGAACCGCCGAACGGATGCTCCGCGACCGGCATCAGTTCCACATGCGTGAAGCCCAGCTCCTTGACGTAGGCAGGCAGTTGCTCGGCGAGCTGGCGGTAGGTCAGCCCCGGCCGCCAGGAAGCCAGATGCACCTCGTAGACCGAGAAGGGCCCCTCATGCGCCGGTATCCGCCCGCGCTGCTCCAGCCACTCCTGGTCGTGCCACTCGTGGTGCGAGGCGTGAATGACCGACGAGGTGAGCGGCGGGACCTCGGTGCGGCGGGCCATCGGGTCCGCCCGCAGGGTGCGGGAACCGTCGGGCCGGGTGATGTCGAACTTGTACAGCTCGCCCTCGCCTATCGCCGGGACGAACAGCTCCCACACCCCGGTCCCGCCCAGCGACCGCATCGGATACCCGGTGCCGTCCCAGAAGTTGAAGGTCCCGGCCACCCGCACCCCGCGCGCGTTCGGCGCCCACACCGTGAACCGGGTGCCGTCGACGCCCTGGTGGGTCATCGGCTCGGCGCCGAGTGCCCGCCACAGCTGCTCGTGCCGGCCCTCGCCGATCAGGTGCAGGTCCAGATCGCCCAGCGCGGGCAGGAAGCGGTACGGGTCCTCGGTCTGCAGCTCCGTGTCCTCGTACGTCACGAGCAGCCGGTACTCCGGCACCTCGGGCAGCGGCAGCAGACCCGAGAAGAAGCCCTCGCCGTCGTCGTGCAGCTCGGCCCGCAGCTCCCCGGCGAGCACGGTCACGGCACGGGCGTACGGCCGGAAGGCCCGGAAGGCCACGCCACCGGGCACGGGGTGCGCGCCGAGCACGGAGTGCGGAGCGTGATGGGTGCCGGCGAGGAGACGGGCCCGGTCGTCGGCGTCCATGGCGGGGGAGACGGCGACCACCGGGGCGGGCTCCAGCACGGGTTCCAGCACGGGCTCCGGGGGGAGGGCCGTGGCGGGTTCCCCGGCCGGGGCCTTGGTCCCGGGCGCCTTCTTCGCCGCGTCCCTCTCCGTCGCGTCCTTCTTCGCCGAGGTCTTCTTCACGGTGACCGACGTGCCGCCCGCCGCCTTGGCGGCGACCTTCTTCGCGGTCTTCTTCGCTTTGCGCGCGGCGTCCTTCCGAGCGGCGTCCTTCTTCGCCGGACTCTTCTGGGCGGCAGCCTGTTTGGCCGCCGCTGCCGCCTTCTTCGCGACGCTCATCTCCTCGGCCGTCTGCTCGGCCGACTGGTGCGGATCGGAACCGGGGGACGGGGGGCGGGGGGTCACGGGTGGAGCCTCCTCGACGAGGGTGAGGTGAGCGGGGACGGTGCGCCGACGTCCGCGGCGAGGCGGCGCACGGCCGACAGCGGGACCGGAAGCCAGTCGGGACGGTGGCGGGCCTCGTAGACGACCTCGTAGATCGCCTTGTCCGTCTCGCACGCCCGCAGCAGCACGGGATCGGTACGGGGATCGACGCCGGAGACCTCGGCGTACCCGGAGCAGTACGCGGCCCGGCAGGTCTCGGCCCAGTCCGGCACGGCCGGCTCGGCCGAATGGGCCGCGTAGTCGAAGGAGCGCAGCATCCCGGCGATGTCCCGCAGCGGGGGCTGCGGCATACGGCGCTCGGCGAGCGGCTTGGCCGGTTCGCCCTCGAAGTCGATCAGTGACCACTGTCCGGCGGGCGAGCGCAGGCACTGGCCGAGGTGCAGATCCCCGTGGACGCGCTGGGCGGTCCAGGTGCGGCCCTCGGCCGCCAGGGTGCCGAGCGCCTCGAACGCGGACCGCAGCCCCGGCGCGTACGGCCGCAGCGCGGGCACCGCCTGTGTGGCCGAGTCGAGCCGCTCCAGCATGCCGTGGACCATCATCTCCAGCTGGGTACGGCCGAGGGTGACGGTCGGCAGCGCGCGGGCCAGCGCGGTGTGCACCTCGGCGGTGGCCCGCCCCAGCGCCCGCGCCTCCGCGGCGAAGTCCCCGCCCTTGGCCAGCTCGTGCAGCGCCAGCTCCCAGCCGTCCGAGGCGCCCTGCACGAAGGGCTGGAGCACACCGAGGACGTACGGCTCCCCGGAGTGCTCGGCGCGGATCCACGCCGTGGGCGCCGGTACCCGGGGACAGCCCTCGCGGGCCAGCGCCAGCGGCAGCTCCAGGTCGGGGTTGACGCCGGGCACGACCCGGCGCAGCAGCTTCAGGATGAACGTATCGCCATAGACGATCGACGAGTTGGACTGCTCGGCGGTCATCACGCGCGGGACCAGGCCCGGGCGGATCTCCTGGTCCTGCTCCCGTTCGAAACGCAGCCCGCCGATCCGGGCCTGGGTGCGCAGCGCCTCCAGGAGCAGTTCGGCGGGCCGGGGGTCGTACAGGGCCTCGTACACCGTGCGTCCGGCGAGCGGGCCCTCCTCCACGTGTCCGATCAGCGCGGGCGCGAGCCTGGGCGGCAGCGCCTCGCGCGCGCCTATGAGGAGCTGGTAGCAGTCTCCGGGGTGCGTCTCGGCGCCGAGGGCGAGCGGCTGATGGGCACGGACCAGCAGGTGGTACAGGCCCAGCTGGCCGTCGGCCGGCAGCAGCTCGGTGGCGGCGACCAGGGAGAACCCGGTGACCGGCCGGCCCTTTCCGGCGAACCACCGCTGCCGCGGCAGCCACTCCCGCAACAAGGGGTCCAGGGACGCAAGGAAACCCGGAGTCGAAGTGAGCGTACGGATGACGGCTTCCGACATGACGTCGCGTCCTTTCCCCGGGGGGTGGTCGGGGTGTTAGTGATGCGTGCCCCGGGCGGGGCGGAGGAAACCGCCCCGCCGGGCTTATGGGAGTCAGTTCTCCGTGCGGAGGCGGAACCAGTAGAAGCCGTGCCCCGCCAGCGTCAGCAAGTAAGGGAGTTCCCCGATGGCCGGGAATCGCACCCCTCCGAACAGCTCCACCGGATGCCGTCCGCTGAATTCGCGCAGGTCCAGCTCGGTCGGCTGGGCGAACCGGGAGAAGTTGTGCACGCACAGGACGAGATCGTCCTCGTACTCCCGCAGGAACGCGATCACGGCCGGGTTGGACGACGGGAGTTCGGTGTAGGAGCCGAGTCCGAACGCTGGGTTCTGCTTGCGGATCTCGATCATGCGCCGGGTCCAGTGCAGCAACGAGGAGGGCGACGCCATGGACGCCTCGACGTTGGTGACCTGGTAGCCGTGGACCGGGTCCATGATCGTGGGCAGGAAGAGCCGGCCGGGGTCGGCGGTGGAGAAGCCCGCGTTCCTGTCCGGTGTCCACTGCATGGGAGTGCGGACGGCGTCGCGGTCGCCGAGCCAGATGTTGTCGCCCATGCCGATCTCGTCGCCGTAGTAGAGGATCGGCGAGCCGGGCAGCGACAGCAG
>NZ_JBSFVG010000005.1:0-235498 GCF_053592195.1 Streptomyces sp. NPDC002776
CAACGTCCTGTGGGCCATGATCCGCGACGGAGCGTACTACCAAGCCACACCACCAGTCACAGTGGCGGCTTGACATCAGCATTGGGAAGCTCCTTGCTGTGCTGTCACTCGGTTCATGCTGCTTCCGTCCGGTCCGCGGCCATTCCCGCGGCGTCCAGCAGGGCGGTCCCGACGATCAGATCCGCGCCGCCGAACTCCGGGTCGTCCAGTTCGGTCCCGTCGTCCACGGCGAACAGCAGCTTCTGCTCGCCCTGCCGGTAGGCGGTGCCGACCGGCGGACTCGCCGCGTGCACCGCCAGCAGGGCCACCAGGTAAGGCAGTTCGGGGTCGGCTCGACGCGCCTCGGCCAGCAGCCCCGACAGGCGCCGTGGCGCGTCGGCGGGCAGGTCCAGCAGTTCCGTCGCCGCGGCGAGCTGTTCCTCGCTGAACCGGCTGTCGTCCGGGGTGGCGATGAGGTCCGGTTCGGGCATCTCGGCTCCGAGGTGCTCGCGCTCCACCGGGGGCGTCAGCAGTATGTCCACCAGGTCCCCGACCCGCACCGACACCGGTGTCCGCAGCCCTGTGCCGCGTCCGAAGAACGCGTCGGTGACGCGGACCGCCTCGGCCACGGGGAGCGGCAGCACGGGCGCGACGAGATGGCCGTACAGATCGATCCCCGAGGTCGTCATCGGCGTCGCGAAGGCCTGCCGGTCCTGCTCCGCGCGGAACAGCGGCCCGGCCTCCAGCAGGCGCGACTGCAACTGGGTGTGCCGTCGGATGCAGTCCTTGACGATGTCGACGAGCTCGGCGGCCCGGCGCTTGTGCTCGGGGTCCTCGGACTCGTCCCGCGCCTTGCGGATGTTGGTCAGGATCGCGTTCTCGTGGCGGTAGCGGTCGGCGACGTGGTCCAGCGCCTCGGCGATCATGTCGGGCACGGTCCGGAGCCAGTCCACCGCGCGGACGTTGCGCCGGGTCGCGTCCAGGGCCCTGCGCAGGGTTTCGGAGTACTGCACGGTCCGGTACCGGGCCTGCTCGGCGGCGAGCTGGGCGTCGGCGAGGCGGCCGCGGCTGATCAGCACCTCCAGCTTGACCTCGGCGGCGATCTGGGCGCTGGTGACATCGGTGTCCAGCGCGCCGACGAGGACGTTGACCGCTTCGTCCGTCGTCCGCAGGTACACCGTGCCACCGGGGCCCGGCACCTCTTCGATCAGCTTGAAGTCGTAGTCGCGTCGGACATAGGTGCCATCCGGGGTGAACGTCCCGTAAACGGCACGGAATCCGCGGTCGACGCTGCCGACGTTGATCAGGTTCTCCAGCACCCAGCGGGCCACCCGCTCGTGCTCGGCGGCGGGCCGGTGCGGGGCTTGGGCGGTGATGCGCGGGACGAGCCGGGCCACTATCTGGTCGTGGTCCGCGCCCGTGTCGAAGTCCATGTTCAGGGTGACCAGGTCGATGGCGGCGAGCGCCACCTCCGCCATGCCGTACACCGAGTACTCGCCGGCCAGGTTGGCCTTGCGGGCGTCCAGGTCGTGCAGCGGGGCGGTGCAGGCGAGCGCGCGCAGACGCCGCGCCAGGCCCTCGTCGGCGGCCGGGCCCGGCGCGGGGCGCGGCCCCGCGCTGAGCTGGGGCGGAACGCTGTCCGTCGATGCAGGCGAAGTCACGGTGCACAGACTAGGCGCTAGGTCTGACAACGGCCCAAACGACCCAGAACGACGGCCCTCACACCGCCGCCGCGGACCGCGGCAGACCTCAGGCGGGCCCGCTCCCGTCCTCGCCCACCCGGCGCCGGTACACCTCCACGACCCGCTGGAGCGAGTCGCCGAGATAGACCGCGAGCAGCCGCTCCGCCTCGTCGCGGTCACCGCCGCGAAGGGCCTGGAGGATCTCCAGGTTGCGGGCGAGGTAGGGCTCGTGCAGCCGCCGCGGGTCGTCCGCGACGTGGAAGGCGAGGCGCAGTTCGGCGAAGACGCTGCGCATCAGTTCGTCGGTGCGGTCGCTGCCCGCCAGGGCCACCAGTTCCCGGTGGAAGTGGATGTTGGCCGTACCCACCGCGTTCCAGTCACCTTCGCGCGCCGCCCGCTGCCCCTCCCCGACGGCCTGCTCGAGGCCGTCCAGGCCGTACGGCGGCTCCCCGAGCCCGCGGACGACGGCGCACTCGACGAGGGCACGGGTGCGGTAGATGTCCTCGACGTCCTCGACGGTCAGGACCCGGACGAAGACGCCCCGGTTCAGTTCGTGGACCAGCAGCCGTTCATGGGTGAGCAGGCGGAACGCCTCGCGCAGTGTGTTGCGGGAGACGCCGAGGGCGCCGCCGATGCTGTCCTCCGACAGGCGGGTGCCGGGCGGGAAGTACCCCTCGGCGATCCGGGTCCTGAGGATGTCGGAGACCCGCTCGGCGGTGCTGGTGCGCCCGAGGAGGGCCCGGTCGCCGGCCAGTCCCGTCAACTGCTCTGCCATGCCCGGAATTCAATCGCAGATACAAGGACGAAACAACGGGGGTATTGAGGGATCGTTCAACGATCCTCTACCTTGCTACGCACGGCGCCGCCTCCCTCACCGCGGCACCCGGTCACGTCCGCACGGCACGGCTCAGTTCCCGGCACCCTTCGTCCTCCCTCTGCGAGGTGCACATGAGCACGACCCGTCCCACCACCGACGCCCCTCCCCCGACCGCCCAAGGCGCCCCCGACGACGGCGCGTTGGGCTGGCTGCGCGCCCTGGGACCGCGGGGCCGCCGCGCCTTCGCCGGCGCGTTCGGCGGCTATGCGCTGGACTCCTACGACTACTTCACGCTGCCGCTGAGCATGGTGGCGCTGGCCGCCTACTTCGGCCTGGACAGCGGCCAGACCGGCCTGTTCACCACCGTCACGCTCGTGGTCTCCGCGATCGGCGGCGCCCTCGCCGGGGTGCTCGCGGACCGGATCGGCCGGGTCAAGGCGCTGATGATCACCGTCGTCACGTACGCGGTGTTCACCGTCGCCTGCGGATTCGCCCCCAACTACGAGACGCTGCTGGTCTTCCGCGCGCTCCAGGGCCTGGGCTTCGGCGGTGAGTGGGCGGTCGGCGCGATCCTGGTCGCCGAGTACGCGAGCGCCAAGCACCGGGGCCGCACCCTGGGCGCGATCCAGAGCTCCTGGGCCGTGGGCTGGGCGCTGGCCGCGATCATGTACACACTCGTGTTCTCGCTGCTCGACGACGATCTGGCCTGGCGCGTGATGTTCTGGACCGGCGCGCTGCCCGCGCTGCTCGTGGTCTGGATGCGCCGCCGGGTGCAGGACGCGCCCCAGGCGGTGGCCGTACGCGAGAACAGCCCCCACAAGGGCTCCTTCAGGGCGATCTTCCAGCCGGGCATGCTGCGCACGACGGTGTTCGCCGTGCTCCTCTCCACCGGGGTCCAAGGGGGCTACTACACCCTGGCCACATGGGTGCCGACCTACCTGAAGACGGAACGCGACCTGTCGGTCGTCGGCACCGGCGGCTATCTGACCTTCCTGATCTCGGGCGCCTTCCTCGGCTATCTGACCGGCGGCCATCTCACCGACCGGCTCGGCCGACGCCGCAACATCTGGCTGTTCGCGCTGCTCTCGGCGGTCTGCATCCTGGTGTACGCGAACATCCCGAGCGGCGCCAACACCCTGCTGCTGGTCCTCGGCTTCCCGCTCGGGTTCTGCATGTCGGCGATCTTCAGCGGCTTCGGGTCCTTCCTGAGCGAGCTGTACCCGACGGCGGTGCGCGGCACCGGACAGGGCTTCACGTACAACACGGGCCGCGCGGTGGGTGCCGTCTTCCCGACCACGGTCGGCTTCCTGGCCGACAGCTGGGGTGTGGGCGGCGCGCTGGTGTTCGGCGCGATCGGCTACGCGCTGGCCGCGCTGGCGCTGCTCGGGCTGCCGGAGACGCGCGGGAAGGAGCTCGCGTGAACCGCACGGACGACCACCCCGTGGTCCTCGTCGACGAGCACGCGCACGCGTGGCGGCCCGCGGACGCCCGCACCCGCTTCCGCGCGGGGCTCACGGGCCCCACGGCCGGGGTCGCGGCGGGCCACACCCAGGTCAACCTGATCTCGGTGCCCGCGGACTGGGCGTACGACATGCTGCTGTTCTGCCAGCGCAATCCCCAGCCGTGTCCCGTGCTCGACGTCACGGACGCCGGGTCCTGGACGACCGTCCTCGCCGACGGCGCCGATCTGCGCACCGATCTGCCGCGCTACCGGGTCTGGCGGGACGGCGAGCTGGTGGCCGAGCCGACGGACGTGCGCGCGTACTGGCGGGACGACCTGGTGTCGTTCCTCATCGGCTGCAGCTTCACCTTCGAGTGGGCGCTGACCGAGGCGGGGGTCCCGATCCGCCACATCGAGCAGGGCCGGAACGTCCCGATGTATGTGACGGACCGTCAGTGCCGTTCCGCGGGGCGGCTGCGCGGCCCGATGGTGGTGTCGATGCGTCCGGTGCCGCCGGAGCATCTGGCGGCCGCGATCCGGGAGAGCAGTCTGCTGCCGGCGGTCCACGGCGGCCCCGTACACTGCGGCGATCCCTCGGTTCTGGGCATCGACGACCTCGGCCGCCCCGACTTCGGGGACCCGGTGGAGACCGCGCCGGACGACATCCCGGTGTTCTGGGCCTGCGGAGTGACCCCGCAGGCGGCGGTGGCGGCGTCCCGCCCGCCGTTCGCCCTCACCCACGCGCCGGGCCAGATGTTCCTCACCGACGCCCGCGACGAGCAGTACCGCGTGCTGCACGCCGCCTGACAGGAGACCCATGACCTCGATCGATCTGAACGCCGACCTCGGCGAGGGGTTCGGCCGCTGGCGGCTCACCGACGACGAGGGGCTGCTGTCCGTCGTCACCAGTGCCAACGTGGCCTGCGGCTTCCACGCCGGGGACGCGGTCACCATGCGGCGGGTGTGCGAGCTGGCGGCCGAGCGCGGGGTACGGATCGGCGCCCAGGTCTCCTACCGGGACCTGGCGGGTTTCGGGCGCCGCGCGATGGACGTGCCGTCCGCGGAGCTCACCGCCGAGGTGGCGTACCAGATCGGCGCGCTGGAGGTCTTCGCCCGCGCGGCTGGCACGCGCGTGTCGTACGTCAAGCCGCACGGCGCGCTCTACAACCGGGTGGTGCGCGACGAGGAGCAGGCGGGCGCCGTCGTCGACGGGGTGCTCCTCGCCGACGCCACGCTGCCGGTGCTCGGGCTGCCCGGCTCCCGGCTGCTGGAGCTGGCCGCCGGGGCGGGGCTGCCGACGGTCACCGAGGCGTTCGCGGACCGCGCCTACACCGACGAGGGCACCCTCGTCCCGCGCGACCGGGAGGGCGCCGTCGTCACCGACCCGGACACCGTCGTGGCCCGCTCGGTCGGCATGGCCCGCTCCGGCGAGGTCGAGGCCCACTCCGGGGCACGCATCCGGATCAGGGCCCGCTCCCTGTGCCTGCACGGGGACACCCCCGGCGCGGTGGACCTCGCCCGCCGGGTCCGCGACCAGCTCCAGCGGTCCGGGGTCCGGGTGGAGGCCTTCGCATGAGGGCGCTGCGCGTCGGGGGCGACGCCCTGCTCGTCGAGGTCTCCTCGGGCGAGCAGGCCCAGGCACTGCACGCGGAGCTGCTGCGGCGCCGCGCGGAGGGCTCCCTTTCGGTCCGCGAGATCGTCCCGGCCGCCCGTACGGTCCTCCTCGACGGCCTCACGGACCCGGCCCGGCTGGCCTCCGAACTCACCGCCGCCGAGGTCCCCCCGGCGCCCCCACGCGCGCGTGAGGTCGTCGAACTCCCGGTGCGCTACGACGGCCCGGACCTGGCGGACGTCGCCGCGCACTGGGGCGTGCGCCCCGAGGAGGTGGCCCGCATCCACGCGGACACGGAGTTCACCGTGGCCTTCTGCGGCTTCGCCCCCGGCTTCGGCTACCTCACCGGTCTGCCCGCGCACTACGACGTACCGCGCCGGGACACCCCGCGGACGGCCGTCCCCGCGGGCTCGGTCGCCCTCGCGGGGCCGTACACCGGCGTCTACCCCCGCTCCTCACCGGGCGGCTGGCAGCTGATCGGCACCACGGACGCGGTGCTGTGGGACCACGCGCGCGTGCCGGCCGCGCTGCTGGCACCGGGCACGCGCGTGCGCTTCGTCCCGGCAGAAGTACCCGGCACGCGCGTGCGCTTCGTCCCCTCCGACGTGACGGGGCGTTCATGACGGACCGCGCCCTGGCCGTCGTCCGCGCGGGGGCCCTGACCACCGTGCAGGACACCGGCCGCCCCGGTCACGCCCACCTCGGCGTGCCCCGCTCCGGTGCGCTGGACGGGCCCACGGCGGCCCTGGTCAACCGTCTGGTGGGCAATCCGCCCGGGGCGGCGGTCCTGGAGACCACCCTCAATGGCGTCGCCGTACGGCCGCGTTCGGCGGTCACCACGGCGGTCGCCGGAGCCCCCTGTGCGGTCACGGTGGACGGCCGCCCCGTCGCCTGGGGCACCCCGGTGCGCGTCCCGGCCGGGGCCGTCCTGGACCTCGGCCCGGCGGTCAGGGGCGTCCGCAGCTATGTGGCCGTCTCCGGCGGCATCACCGTGGACCCGGTCCTGGGCAGCCGTTCCACCGACCTGCTGTCCGGTCTGGGCCCCCCGCCCCTGGCCGACGGCATGGTCCTCCCCCTGGGCCGGCCGGCCGGCCTCCCCGCGCGCGTGGACGTGGCCCCCCAGCCCTCCCCGCCCGAGGAACTGGTCCTCCACGTGACCCTGGGCCCCCGTGACGACTGGTTCACCGCAGAGGCCGTACGGACCTTCACCTCCCGCGCCTATCGCGTCTCCCCCGCGAGCAACCGCATCGGCCTGCGCACCGAGGGCCCCGCCCTGGCGCGCTCCGTCCCCGGCGAACTCCCCAGCGAGGGCATGGTGCTGGGCGCGATCCAGGTGCCCCCGGACGGCAGGCCGGTGGTGTTCCTGGCGGACCACCCGACCACCGGCGGCTACCCGATGATCGCGGTGGTCCGCCCCCAGGACCTGCCGGCGGCGGCCCAGGCGGTACCGGGAACCCCGGTCCGCTTCACCGCCGTACGAGGACCCCGGCGTCGATAGGGGCGCGGGGAACTGCGCGACCGACCCCCACCCACCCGCAGCCGACCGACTACGCCGCATCCGGCTGTCGCTCCGCCACGGACAGCGCCGCCAGCGCCGCCGACACCGCATGCGCCGTCCGCAGATCCAGCCGTGCACTCGTCCCCCGCGCGCGGTGCCGCATCTCGTCCATGGCCAGCGTCAGGAGCTGCGGCAGCAGATCGGTGCACCGCCGGGCCACCCACCCCGTCCCCGCCGTCGCCAGCCACCACAGGCCGGCCGACGTGGAGGGAGCCGGGAACTCGGGCTCCGGCGAGGGCGCCACGCCGGTGGCCAGCCCGCCCTCCGCGAGCAGGGCGTGGAACCGCACCGCCAGTTGCCGGTGCCCCCGCTCCCCCGGATGCAGCCGGTCCGCGCTCCACATCGCGCGGTCGGTGATCCAGGCGCCCTCGGCCGCGTGCAGATGCACGGCGTCGTAGCGCTCGGACAGCGCGTGCACCACCGTGTTGACCGCCCGCTGCCGCCGGGCCAGTGGACGCGCCAGTGCCCCCGGCAGACCGAGCATCGCCCCCGGATCCGGCAGACACGCCGTCAGCACGACGGCCCCGCGCGCGGTGAGGGCGCCGTACACCTGGTCCAGCCGCTCGGCGACGGCATGGATGTCGAAGGTGCAGCGCAGCGTGTCGTTCACGCCGACGACGACGGACACCACGTCCGGCCGCAGCGCCAGCGCCCGGGGCAGCTGTCGTTCCAGCACGTCTTGGGTCTGCGCCCCGCTCACGGCGAGGTTGGTGAAGTCCACGGGCTGTTCGGCGAGCCCGCCGGCGAGCAGCGCGGCCCAGCCGCGCCACGCGTCCCCGACGGGATCGCCCACACCCTCGGACAGGGAGTCCCCGAGGGCGGCGAAGCGCAGCGGTCTCATGCCACGCCCTCCGGCACCCGGTCCCGCCCGGGGAGGGGCGCGTCGTGCGCGGTGAGGAACGCGGTGACCGCCGTGTCCCAGCCGAAGCACTCGGCACGCGCGCGTGCCGCCTCGCGCCGCTCGGCCTCGGGACGGGCGAGGAGCTCCTCCACGGCGTCGGCGAACGCCTCCCCGTGGTCCGCGGCGACGGCCCCGGCGGAGCCGATCACCTCCGGCAGCGCGGACGACGCGCTCACCGCCACGGGCGTCCCGCACGCCATCGCCTCCAGCGCCGCGAGCCCGAAGGTCTCCGCGGGCCCCGGCGCCAGGCACACGTCCGCCGACGCCTGGAGCGCCCCGAGCACGGCCCGGTCGGAGACATGCCCGAGGAAGGTCACCGGCAGCCCGCGTTCCCGCGCCCGCTGCTCCAGACGCGGCCGCAGCGGCCCGTCCCCGGCCACCACCAGTACCGCCCGCCCGCCCCGGCCGAGCAGCGCCTCCAGGGCGTCCAGCGCGGTGCCGGGCCGCTTCTCCACCGACAGCCGGGTGCAGGTGACGAGCAGCGCCTCGTCCCCGCGCGCGTGCCGGGCGCGCAGCCCCGCGTCCCGCAGCGCCGGGTGCCGCAGTACCAGGTCGACACCGAGCGGCGCGCGCACCACGTTGCGGGCGCCGATCCGCACGAACTCGCGCTCGGCGAACTCCGTGGTGCACACCACGCGCGAGTAGGTGTGGGCGGTACGGACGTTCAAGGCGTCCGCGGTGCGCCGGGCAGCGCCCTCCGGCACACCCCAGGTGCGCAGGACGCCGTCGGCGGTCTCGTGGGAGACCATCACGGCCGGCACGCGCGCGCGTCGCGCCCATTTGCCGGTCCACCTCAGCGTCGTACGGTCGGACACCTCCAGCCGGTCGGGGCCGAGCTCCTCCAGGAGGGCGGCCACCCGCCGCTTGTCGGCCAGGACCCGGTAGCCGCCGGTGCCGGGCAGCACCGGGCCGGGCAGGGTGATGACGCGGCCCTGCTCGGTCTCCCGGTCGGTGTGGCGTTCGCCGGGCACGATGAGGACCGGTTCGTGCCCGGCCGCCTTGAAGCCCTTGCCGAGCTCGCGCAGCGCGGTGCGCAGTCCGCCGGAGGCGGGCGCGACGAAGTTGGCGAGCCGGACGATGCGCAGTGACTCGTTCATGCCGCCGCCACCGCCTTCGCCCTGCGGCCCGCCAGCACGTCTGCGTAGTGGCCGATGAGCTGGTCGCCGACGGCCGCCCAGGTGCGCCCCTCGACCATGGCGCGGGCGGCGCTGCCGTAGGCGGTGCGCAGGGCCGGGTCGGCCTGGAGGGCGCGCACGGCCTCGCGTACGGCGCCGGCGTCACCGGCCGGGAAGAGCAGGCCGGTGCGTCGGTGGGCGACCAGGTCCAGCGGGCCGCCGACGGCGGGCGCGACGACGGGCACGCCGCTGGCCATGGCCTCCTGCACGGTCTGGCAGAAGGTCTCGAAGGGGCCGGTGTGCGCGAAGACGTCCAGCGAGGCGAAGATCCGGGCGAGGTCGTCGCCGGTGCGGCGGCCCAGGAAGACCGCGCCGGGCAGCGTCTGCTCCAGGCCGGGGCGGCTCGGTCCGTCGCCCACGATCACCACCCGGACGCCCTCCAGACGGCAGGCGTCGGCCAGCAGTTCGATGTGCTTCTCGGGGGCGAGCCGGCCGACGTAGCCGACGATCAGCTCGCCGTTCGGGGCGAGTTCCCGGCGCAGTTCCTCGTTGCGGAGGTCGGGGCGGAAGCGGACGGTGTCGACCCCGCGCGGCCACAGCTTGACCCGGGGCACGCCATGGGTCTCCAGGTCGTGCAGGGAGGCGCTGGAGGGGGCGAGGGTGAGGTCGGCGGCGGAGTGGACGGAGCGGATCCGGCGCCAGGCCGCGGCCTCGCCGGCGCCCATGTAGGTGCGGGCGTATCCGGCCAGGTCGGTCTGGTAGACGGCGACGGCGGGGACGCCGAGCCGGGCGGCGGCGGCCATCCCGCGGACGCCGATGACGAAGGGGCTGGCCAGGTGGACCATCTCGGCGTTGTGCTCGATGAGCGTGGCGGCGAGACGCCGGCTGGGGAGGGCGACGCGCACCTGGGGGTAGCCGGGGAGCGGTAGGGAGGGCACATGGACGACGGGGCAGGGCGCGAGGGCGCCGAGCTTGCTCCCGGGGGCGGGGGCCGGGGCGACGACGACGGGGGCGTGACCGCGATCGACGAGGTGTCGGGCGGTCTGGAGCGCGCAGTGGGCCACGCCGTTCACGTCGGGGGGAAAGGATTCGGTCACGATGACGACACGCATACCCGTGTTGTCGCCGTACTGGACGTGGCCGCGTCAACGTGGATCTTTCCGGACAGGGAACGTCCCATGAGCGTTGCGCTGCACGACCGGGCAGGTCAGGCCGTGTCCATGCCCGCCTGACCCGCGGGACATCCCTCGTTCATCCGGTCGGCGCGTCGGGCCCGATCCGGCTGCGCACGGCCGTCTGGACCTCGGCCTCCTCGGCCGGGTCGGCGGCGAGCCGGCGCAGTCGCTCCACGACGCGGTTGTCCCCGGTCTCGGCGTGCCGGGCGGCGATCTCGCGGGTGGTCTCCTCGCAGTCCCAGAGGCATTCGACGGCGAAGCCGGAGCGGAAGGAGGGATCGGTGGCGGCGAGGGCGCGGGCGGTCCTGCCGCGCAGGTGGGAGGAGGCGGTCTCGCGGTAGATGTGGCGCAGGACGGGGGCGGCGCAGGCGATGCCGAGCCGGCCGGTGCCGTCCACGAGGGTCCACAGGGTCTTGGCGTCGGGTCCCTCGCCCCGGACGGCCTCCCGCAGCGCCGCGAGGACCAGGTCGCTGTCCTGGGCCCCGCCGCGGCAGGCGAGCACGCGTCCGGCGGAGGCGCCCAGCTCATCGGGTCGGCGGGCCCAGCCGCGGGCCCGGTCGACGGCGGCGACACTGCGCATCCGTTCGAAGGCGTCGACGGCGGCCTCCACGACGGGCGGCGGCCCTGCCGTCACGGCCGCCTCGATGAGGTCGAGGGCGTCGGGGTCGTTGCTGTCGGCGAGGTAGCGCAGGGCGGTGCAGCGGGCGCCCTCGGTGCCGTCCTGGGCGGCCCGCACGATCTCCGGCCGGTCCTCGGGGCCGGCGACGGCGGTGAGACAGCGGGCGGCGGGCACATGGAGCGCCGCGCCGCGGTCGACGCCCTGCTGCGCCCACTCGAAGACGGCCTGCACGCTCCATCCGGGGCGGGGCCCGGCGGGGCGCATCTGCCGCTGCCAGCGGTCGAAACAGCCGGCCTCCTGAGCGGCACGCACGCGCGTGGCGACCGATTCACGCGGATCCTCGGCCCACAGCCGCCAGGGCCGTGGCTCAAAAGCGTCGCGTACGGCGGCGGCCAGCTCGGCCTCGCCCTCGGCGTCGGTGGAGAAGCGGGCCAGGACGGGTGCGGCGAGGGCGCGCAGTCCGGCGTCGTCGTCGCGCAGGGCCAGCTCGTCCAGGGCCCAGGCCCAGTTGGCGCCGGTGGCGGCGTAGCGGCGCAGCAGGGCGAGGGCGTCCCGCCTGCCGTAGGAGGCGAGGTGGCCGAGGACGGCCAGGGCGAGGCCGGTGCGTGACTCCTCGGTGTCGAAGACGTCCTCGACGTCGAAGAGATGGGCCTCGATCTCGTCCAGCTCGCCGTTCAGGTCGAGGAAGAGCCGGGCGTAGTAGAGGGAGCGGTTCTCCACCTGCCAGTCGTGGCGGGGGTCGCTGAGCACGCAGTGGTTCAGTGCCGCGAGCGCTTCGGGGCGCGGGGCGGTGAGCGCGTGCAAGGTGCCGTCGCCGCGGCCCCGCTGGAGCAGGCCGAGCAGCGTACCGCTGGGCGCTATGACCGGATCGAACATGGGAAACAGCCTCACATCAAGCGTCGACGCAACCGGGGACGTGCTCTACCTGGCCGCGTGACAACACGTCGGGGCGCCCGCCGTTTCCTGCTTGCTGTAAGCCATCTTCCTCTGCCTCTCGTAGGTGGCCCGTGCGGACCGTCACGGCCCGCGCGGTGCGGCAACACCTGCCCGGCCATCGCGTCCGTGAATCACGACGTCATGATGACTCGGCAGTTCCATCTGCCGCGACCGAAATTTCGGCGGCCCTTTACCGCCTCCCCCGTTTTCTGTGTCGTAGCTGGTCAGAGCGTACGGATCAGGCTGCGCCGAACAATTCGAGCAGTTCCGTCTTGCCGAACATCCGAGCGGTGTCGACGGCCGACGGGGTGCCCGCCGAGGGGTCGGCGCCGCCGTCCAGAAGGGCCCGGATCACGTCCGCCTCGCCCTTGAACACGGCCCCCGCGAGCGGGGTCTGGCCGCGGTCGTTGATCCGGTCGGCCTCGGCACCGCGTGCCAGCAGTGCGCGCACCGCCTCGGCGTGGCCGTGGTAGGCGGCGAGCATCACCAGGGAGTCGCCGCGGTCATTGGTGAGGTCGGCCGGAACACCGGCGTCGAGGTACGCCACCAGCGCCTCGGTCCGCCCCTGCCGGGCCAGATCGAAGATCTTGGTCGCCAGCTCCACGACCTCGGGGTCGGGGGCTTCACTCATCGCCGGTCCGCCTCTCCATTACAACCGTTCAGGTGAATCGCCAGGGTACTGGCTCGCGCGGCACATGACCCGATGTGCCCGAGGTAAAGATCACCAGGAACCCGGTCGGACGCAAGAGCCCAGCTCACCCGGCCCAGGACGGGCTCCGCCAACTGAGGGAAATCTGCCGGAATTCACCCAGTTGCACCTTTTATCGTATGGATACATCCTGTGATCCTGGAAGTACTCATGGTGACTGTCCCCACGAACCAGGAGACCTCAAATGATCCTGTCCATCTCAGGCGTGGTGCTGCTCGGCATCATCGTCTTCCTCTTCTTCAAGAAGGACGGCCTCAAGGCGTCCCATGCCCTGGTGGCCGCGCTCTTCGGGTTCTATCTCGCGAGTACGGCCATCGCCCCGAGCATCAAGGCGGGCGGCGAGAGCCTGGCGAGCCTCCTCGGCGGCATCAAGTTCTGAGCCCGCCCGTCCCGTCCGTACACACCTCCAGGAGACAGCAGTGGCCCGGCGCCCCCTCCCCCGCATCCTGAGCACAGGCAGCGCGCAGATCGCCCGGAGCCGGGAGCTGGCCCGGACGGCGGCCGACAGCGCCACCGACGTCCTCCACCCGCTGATCACGATCACTCGCGGGCTGCGCCGGCTGGCCTCGGCCGGGCGGCGCAAGTGGGCCGACACCCCCAAGGACAGGCGCGGGCCACTGCTGTTCCTGGTGGCCTCGGTGATCCTGGTCGTCGCGCTCGTCCCGTACGGCCCGCTGCTCGCCGTCATCACCCTGATGGCGGCGGCAGCCTGGCAGGGCCGGGACCGCACCCCGCCGGCCCCCGAAGGTCCGGACGAGTCGCAGACGGAACGCCTGAAGTCGCTCTACGAGGCTTTGGTTCCGTACTTCTCGACCGCCGAGGACCCCACCCCCCTGTACGCCCACGGCGGCGAGTGGGAGAGCGTCTTCCCCGAGTACGAGTTCGACGCCTCGGGACGCTTCACGAGCCTCACGATCCGCTACCCGGCCTACTTCACCGACGGCGAGCCCGAGGCCCGCGCGCGGATCGAGCATCTGCTCGCCGCCAAGTCGGGCCGCGGCCGGGAGTACCGCTTCGCCTGGGACGAGGAGGGCAACCGGCTCTCCCTCGCGGTCCTGCCGCCGCTGCCCACCGACATCGCCGCCCAGCGCTTCGTCACGTCCCCCGGTGAGACGGTGCTCGGCTTCACGGACCCCGGCGAGGTCCAGCGCACGCTCCCGCTCACCCACGGCGAGGAGCAGCGCGACATGCCCCCGGTCGTCTGGCGCACCGGGATCCGCTCCACCGAGCCCCATCTGCTGGTCATGGGCCAGCCCGGCAGCGGCACCTCCACCCTGCTCCGCTCGATCGCCCTCCAGGCCCTGCAGTACGGCGATGTCGTCATCGTCGACGGCGGCGCCACCGGCGAGTACGCCTGCCTGACCGGCCGGGACGGCGTCCTCGCCGTGGAGTGCGCACTGGCCGGAGCGCTGGCCAGCCTGGAGTGGGCGGCGCACGAGACGGAACGCCGGCTCATCGCGGCCAACCGCGCCCGCCAGGCCGGTCACCCGCCGCCGGAGGACACCAAACGCCCCCTGTGGATCCTGCTGGACCGCCCGACGGCCTTCGCCCACCTGGCCGCGACGGACGGTCACCAAGACCCCCAGGCCCTGCTGCAGGTACCCCTGCGGCACGGCCGCGCGTCGAACGTCACGGTGGTCGTGGCCGACCAGTTCGAGAGCGCGGAGCTCCTGAGCGACGCCGTACGGCAGCACACCCGCGCGCGTGCCGTCCTCGGCCCCGCGACGGCGGCCCAGCTGACGGCGTTCCTGGGCGCGCCCCCGCACACCACCCCGACCACCCACGTCCCCCCGGGCCGCGGCTACGCCCGCCTGGGCGCGGGCCAGGTGCTCCGCCTCCAGGTCCCGGCCACGCCGGACCCCTACGATGACGCCACCACGGACGCCCACCGTCAGGCGGTAATGGAACTGCTCCCACCCCGCGACACCCCCGAGGACGCGGAGCAGCAGCCGGAACCCGTCCCGGCGCTGGAACCGGAGCCGCAGCCGGTCCCGGAGCGGGAGCCGGTCCCGGTGCTGAAGCCGGAGCGGGAGCCGGTCCCAGTGCTCAAACCGGAGCCGGAGCCGAAGCCGGTCCCAGTGCTCAAACCGGAGCCGGAGCCGGTCCCAGTGCTGAGGCCGGAGCGGGAGCCGGTCCCGGTGCTGAGGCCGGAGCGGGAGCCGGTCCCGGTGCTGAAGCCGGAGCGGGAGCCGGTCCCGGTGCTGAAGCCGGAGCCGGATCCCGTCCCGGTACTGAAGCCAGAGCCGGAACCCGTCCCGGTGCTGAAGCCGGAACCGGTCCCCGTGCTGAAGCCGGAGCCGGTGCCCGCGGAGGCGGTGACGGCCAAGCCCTCACAGCTGGCCTAGCCGTCCCGATCAGTCAGGCCACGAAGGTCCGCGGCGCCTCCCCACCGCCGGTCCCTCCGCTCTCCACCAGCCGCGCGGCCGCGGCCAGCCGTACCGCGGCCTCCTCGGCGACCGCGCCCCCCACGGTGAACGGCAGCCGCACATACCCCTCGAAGGCGCCGTCGACCCCGAAGCGGGGCCCCGACGGCACCCGGACACCGACCCGCTCCCCCGCCTCCGCGAGCCGCGAGCCGGACAGGCCGCCCGTGCGGACCCAGAGCGTGAGCCCGCCCTGGGGGACCTCGAACTCCCACTCGGGCAGCTCCCGGCGCACCGCGCCGACCAGCGCGTCCCGGTTCTCCAGCGCCTGGCGGCGGCGCAGTTCGACGGCCTGCTCCCAGCCGCCGGTGCTGAACAGCCAGTTCACCGCCAGCTGCTCCAGTACGGGGGTCCCCAGGTCGGCGTAGGCGCGCGCGGCGACCAGGCTGCGGATCACATCGGGCGCCGCCCGCACCCAGCCGATGCGCATCCCGGCCCAGAACGCCTTGCTCGCGGAGCCGACGGTGATCACCGTGGCCCCGGCCGGATCGAACGCGCACACCGGCCGCGGCATGGAGACGTCCGCGTCGAGCCACAGCTCGGTCATCGTCTCGTCGGCGATCAGCACGGTTCCCGCGGAGCGCGCCGCCTCCACCAGTTGCCGCCGCTGGTCGTCGCCGGCGAGGGCGCCGGTGGGATTGTGGAAGTCGGCGACGACATAGGCCAGCCGGGGCGCCGCGTCGCGCAGCACCTGCCGCCAGCGGTCCAGGTCCCAGCCGCTGAGCCCCTCGGCCATGGCGACGGGCACCAGCCGCGCCCCCGCCTCCCGCATCAGCTGGAGGATGTTGGCGTACGACGGCGACTCCACGGCGACTCGCTCGCCCCGTCCGGCGAAGAGATGGCAGATGGCGTCGATGGCGCCCATCGCCCCGGTCGTCACCATGATCTGCTCGGGCATGGTGGGGATCCCGCGCGCGGTGTACCGCTCGGCGATCATCGCGCGCAGCGCGGGCAGCCCGGCCGGATAGTCGCCGTGCGTATGGGCGTACGGCGGCAGTTCCTCCAGGGCGCCCTGCACGGCCCGGGTCAGCCACGGCTCGGGGGCGGGAAGCGCCGCGCAGCCGAGGTCGATCACCGACCCGAGGGCCTCGGGCGGCAGCGGTTCGAGCCCGCGCGCGGGCAGCGGGTTCCCGGCCGGGACCGCGGTCCAGCTGCCCGCCCCGCGCCGCGACTCCAGGAAGCCCTCGGCGCGCAGCGCCTCGTAGGCCGCGGCGACCGTCGTACGGCTCACGGACAGGGCGAGCGCCAGTTCACGCTCCGCGGGCAGCCGCGCCGCGACCGGTACCCGCCCCTCCAGGACCAGCAGCCGGATCCCGTCGGCGAGCGCCCGGTAGGCGGGCGGGCGGCGCGTGCCGGGGCCCGCCGGGCGGTCCTGCTGGGAGCTGAGCAGCCGGGCGAGCTGAGCCGGTCCCACCGCTGAGGTCCACTGCGCCATGGAAATCAGTCCACCTTCCCCGGATTGGCCCTGGATGGCCGTTCTCCTCAAGCCACAGGGTGTCATGAGGCAGGCCACTACCACCACAGGGGGACCCTCTTGTCCACTACGGACCGTCTCGGGAGACGGCTGATCCAGCTGTACGCGGGTCTCGCGCTCTACGGGGCGAGCTCGGCGCTGCTCGTCGAAGCCGGCCTCGGCCTCGAACCCTGGAACGTGCTGCACCAGGGCCTGGCCGAGCTGACCGGTCTGACGATCGGCGTCGTGTCGATCGTCGTCGGTGCCGCGGTCCTGCTCCTGTGGATCCCGCTGCGCCAGCGGCCGGGCCTCGGCACCGTCTCCAACGTCTTCGTCGTCGGCATCGCGATGGACGGCACACTGGCCGCCCTTCCCGAGGCGCACACCCTCACCGTCCGGATACCCCTTCTCCTCGCCGGCATCGTCCTCAACGGCGTGGCCACCGGCCTCTACATCGCCGCCCGTTTCGGACCGGGGCCGCGCGACGGCCTGATGACGGGCCTGCACCGGCGCACCGGCCGCTCGATCCGGCTGATGCGCACCGGCGTCGAGGTCGTGGTGGTCGTCACCGGCTTCCTCCTGGGCGGCACGATCGGGGTCGGCACCCTGCTGTACGCGCTGACCATCGGCCCGCTCGCCCAGCTCTTCCTGCGCGTCTTCGCCGTCCCCACGGCACCCGGCGGCAGCACCGTCGTTGCCACCGGTCAACCCCCGCGCGCGATACTGCGACGGTGAGCACGCCGATACGCCACCCCTATCTCGACCACCCCGGTCCGCTCGCCTTCGCCCACCGGGGCGGGGCGGCGGCCGGTCTGGAGAACACCCTGCGCCAGTTCCGGCGCGCGGTGGACCTGGGCTACCGGTACCTGGAGACCGACGTCCACTGCACCCGCGACGGCAAGCTGGTCGCCTTCCACGACGCCACGCTGGACCGGGTGACCGACGGCGCCGGCCGGATCGCCGACCTGCCCTGGGCGGACGTACGGCACGCGCGCGTGGCCGGTCAGGAGCCGGTGCCGCTGTTCGAGGAGCTGCTGGAGGCCTTCCCCGAGGCCCGCTGGAACGTGGACGTCAAGGCGGAGTCCGCGCTGCTGCCCTTCCTCGACCTGGTGGAGCGCACCGGCGCCTGGGACCGCGTCTGCCTCGGCTCCTTCTCCGAGGCACGGGTCGTACGGGCCCAGCGGCTGGCCGGTCCCCGGCTGGCGACGTCGTACGGCACGCGCGGGGTGCTCGGTCTGCGGCTGCGCTCCTGGGGGATGCCCGCGGCGGTGCGCCGGTCGGCGATCGCCGCGCAGGTACCCGAGACGCAGTCCGGCATCCAGGTCGTCGACCACCGCTTCGTGCGCGCCGCCCACGCGTACGGGCTCCAGGTGCATGTGTGGACGGTCAACGCAGAGGACCGGATGCACCGGCTCCTGGACCTGGGGGTCGATGGCATCATGACCGATCACATCGAGACATTGCGCAAGGTCATGGAGGACCGGGGCGTCTGGGTCTGAGACCTCTGCGACCCGCGCCCGGACGGGGAAGCGAGGGCGCGGGGTGGACACCGGCACCACGGTGACGACGGCGGCCGAGGAGGCCGCGGGGCGGCGGCGCGAGCAGCGCGGCTGGTACGTCTACGACTGGGCGTGTTCCGTCTATTCGACGAGCGTGCTCACCGTGTTCCTCGGGCCTTATCTGACCTCGGTGGCCGAGGCGGCCGCCGACGCGGACGGCTTCGTCCACCCGCTCGGCATCCCGGTGCGCGCGGGGTCCTTCTTCGCCTACTCGGTGTCCCTGTCGGTCATCGTGGCCGTCCTGGTGATGCCCCTGGTCGGCGCCGCCGCCGATCGTTCCGGCCGGAAGAAGCCGCTGCTGGCCGCGGCCGCCTACACCGGGGCCACGGCGACGATCTGCATGTTCCTGCTCGACGGCGACCGGTACCTGCTCGGCGGCGCTCTGCTGATCGTCGCGAACGCGGCCCAGTCCGTGGCGATGATGCTCTACAACTCCTATCTGCCGCAGATCGCCCCGCCCGAGGAGCGTGACGCGGTGTCCTCCCGGGGCTGGGCCTTCGGGTACGCGGCGGGCGCCCTGGTGCTGGTCGCGAACCTGGTGGTGTATCTGGCGCACGACTCCTTCGGCGTTTCGGAGACCACGGCCGTGCGGATCTGCCTGGCCGCGGCCGGCCTGTGGTGGGGGGCCTTCACCCTGGTGCCGCTGCGCCGACTGCGCGACCGCCGCTCCTCCCCCGCCGAGCGCACCACCGCCCCCGGCTTCCGGCAGCTCGCGGCGACCCTGCGGGACATGCGCCGCCACCCGCTGACCCTCGCCTTCCTGCTGGCCTACCTCGTCTACAACGACGGCATCCAGACGGTGATCTCCCAGGCCTCGATCTACGGCGCCAAGGAGCTGGGGCTCGGCCAGTCCACGCTGATCGGCGCGGTGCTGCTGGTCCAGGTGCTGGCGGTGGCGGGGGCGCTGCTCATGGGCCGCCTCGCCCGGACGTACGGCGCCAAGCGCACCATCCTCGGGTCACTGGTCGCCTGGACGGTGACCCTGGCCGCCGGGTACTTCCTGCCCGCCGGGGCACCCGTGTGGTTCTTCGTGCTGGCCGCCGGGATCGGCCTGGTCCTCGGCGGCAGCCAGGCCCTGTCCCGCTCCCTGTTCTCCCATCTCGTACCGCCGGGCAAGGAGGCCGAGTACTACTCGGCGTACGAGGTGAGCGACCGCGGGACGAGCTGGCTCGGGCCGCTGCTGTTCGGGCTCACCTATCAGCTGACCGGGAGTTATCGCGACGCGATCATCTCGCTGGTGGCCTTCTTCGCGCTCGGGTTCGTGCTGCTCGCGCGGGTTCCGGTGCGGCAGGCGATCAGCGACGCGGGGAACCCGGTTCCGGCGAGGATTTAGCGTTCGGCGCGAAAGGGCTGTAGTGTACGCGTTTGGCCTGCCAGGCGTACCGTTACTGCGCGTCAAAGATGCCGAAACGCTGGGTGACATCTGCTAGCAGATGTGACAAACCGGGCGCAGGTGGGTACAACAAGGGGCGGCTACGACGGCGACGCATGACCCCGGAACGGGAATCTTTACCGCCGACCGGACGTTGACCGGATGACGACGACAGCGACACCTGTCCTGTGGGCGACAAGCCCGGGAGGCACGATTCATGAGTGAGCGAGCTCTTCGCGGCACGCGCCTCGTGGTGACCAGCTACGAGACGGACCGCGGCATCGACCTGGCCCCGCGCCAGGCCGTGGAGTACGCATGCGAGAAGGGACATCGCTTCGAGATGCCCTTCTCGGTCGAGGCGGAGATTCCGCCGGAGTGGGAGTGCAAGGTCTGCGGGGCCCAGGCACTCCTCGTGGACGGCGACGGCCCTGAGGAGAAAAAGGCCAAGCCCGCGCGTACCCATTGGGACATGCTGATGGAGCGGCGCACCCGTGAGGAGCTCGAAGAGGTCCTCGAGGAGCGCCTGGCCGTACTGCGTTCCGGCGCGATGAACATCGCGGTCCACCCGAGGGACAGCCGCAAGTCGGCCTAGTCCCCCCGGGGCCGGAACCCCGATCCAGCACAAGACAGCAATGAACCGCGGGCGCCGTACGTTCTTCGTACGGCGCCCGCGGTTTTCCGCGTGCCCCCGGCTCAGTACGTCAGCGGCGGGCGCGGCCCCTCGCGGGTGTCCCCGGGCTCGTCCCTGATGACCTCACCCTGCACGACCTTCCCGCCGGGCCGCTGCATGCGAGCCTGCTGGAAGGCGCCGCCCAGGGAGCCCGCCCCGGCCTCGCGGAGCTTGCGGTCGAAGGTGCGCTCCGCGTACCGCCCGAGGGCCTTCTGCACCGGCGGGATCAGCAGGAGCAGACCGAGCGCGTCCGAGATCAGGCCGGGCAGCATCAGGAGCAGACCGCCGAGCATCATCAGGCCGTTGCCCCCGCCGGAGGGGGCCGGGGTGCCGCCCCGCTGAAGCGCCTCGTTGAGGTTCTGGAAGGCGCGCCGACCCGCCCGCTTGATCACCATGGTGCCGAGCACCAGACCCGTGAGCAGCAGCAGGAAGACGGTCAGGCCGCCCGCCGCCCCCGCGACCAGGGTCAGCAGCCAGATCTCCAGCACCAGCCAGGCGACGATGCCCAGCGGCAGAAAGGTGCGCAGCCGGGAGCGCCGGGGCCGGGCGGGGTGCGTGGGAGTCGGTGCGCCAGTCGTCATGCGTCCAGTGTGCCTGGACCCGGCTCAGCGCGGGATAAGGGCACGATCAACGGGGCTTGAGCGGCCGTAGCACTAGGAGGACCGGGGCGGTTGCGGCTTCGCCCGGCTGAGGAGCTTGCCCGCGCGTTCCTGGGCGCCCCAGGTGGTCACCCGCCACAGGGCTTCCACGAGGATGTCGCGGCTCATCTTGGAGTCACCGTGCTCGCGTTCGACGAAGGTGATGGGCACCTCGACGACGTGGTAGCCGGCCTTGACCGCGCGGCGGGCGAGGTCGACCTGGAAGCAGTAGCCCTGCGAGGCGACGTCATCGAGACCGAGGCCCTCCAGGGTCTCGCGGCGGAAGGCGCGGTAGCCGCCGGTGATGTCGCGCAGCGGCAGATCGAGGGCCACCCGGGAGTACAGGCTGCCGCCGCGGGAGATGAACTCACGGCTCCTGGGCCAGTTCACGACGCGGCCGCCGGGCACCCAGCGGGAGCCCAGGACCAGGTCGGCGCCCTTCAGCGCGGTCAGCAGCCGGGGCAGTTCCTCGGGGCGGTGCGAGCCGTCGGCGTCCATCTCGACCAGGACGCCGTAGCCGTGCTCCAGACCCCAGCGGAATCCGGCCAGGTAGGCGGCGCCGAGGCCCTCCTTGCCCTTGCGGTGCAGCACCTGGACGTGGTCGTCCCCGGCGGCCAGTTCGTCGGCGAGCTTGCCGGTGCCGTCGGGGCTGTTGTCGTCGGCCACGAGGATGTGCGCCTCGGGCACGGCCGAGCGCACCCGGCCGACGATCGCCTTGATGTTCTCCGCCTCGTTGTAGGTCGGAATGATCACCAACGCGGTGCCGAGCGGACCGAACCGCCTCCCCGAGACCTCCGTCTCACGGATCCCGTCGCCGTCGTTCACTACTGCCCCTTCGTGTGCGTCCGCAGACGTCCACCATAGTGGGCGCGGCCTGCGATTACGTGACATCACGTTCGTATGGTGGTGTCGATTCCACAAGAGCGGGGTACGTATGTGCTTTTCGGATCATGTGCGCACGCTGCGGATGGGGGCCCGGCGCCCTTCGGGCCGACCTGGGGCCCGCTGGCTGCGGGTCGACCGAAAGCCGTTGTCTACTGAGCGCCCGGGCCCCACCCGGGTCACACCTCCCCGACCGGCCGGAACGTTCCCTCGCCGTGGTGCGGGCGCTGAGCCTGGCTGCCAGTGGCGGTGCCCCGGTGCGGCACACCGTCCCTGACCCAGCGGCGTAGCGACGAGTTACCGGAACGTTCACGCATTCCTGGTCGGGCGTCCGGTGGTGGACTCGGCCGAACCTACCGGCCCCCTGCCGTCGGCTGTCAACAGCCGTTCGACCTGCGGGTCGTCCCTCAATGCCCTGGTCAGCGCGGCGGACGCCGGGGTCGACCGACGACGCGGCGGCACCGGATCCGCGGCACGCACCGCCCGGGAGATCACTCGCCCGGCCGTACGAACACCGTCCGTCCGCCCACCACCGTGCGCAGACAGACGGGCAGGTCACGGCCCGGGGTGAGGTCGGGCAGGCCGGGGGTGCCGGAGCGGGGGTCGGTCGACCAGCGGGCGACCCGGTCGTCCGGGGCCTGCACCACCAGCTCGCCGGTGCGCCAGACGGCGTAGTCGGCGGGTGCGCCGGGGACCAGCACCCCCGCGTCGTCCCGTCCGGTCGCGCGCCAGCCGCCCCGCGTGTGCGCGGTGAACGCCGCCCGGACCGAGACGCGGTGCTCGGGCGTCCGGTGGAAGGCGGCGGCGCGGACCGTGCCCCACGGGTCCAGCGGCGTGACGGGGCCGTCGGAGCCGAAGGCGAGCGGCACACCGGCCCGCAGCAGGGCCGCGAAGGGATTCAGGGTGCGGGCCCGCTCGGCGCCCAGACGAGCGCTGTACATGCCGTCCTCGCCGCCCCACAGGGCGTCGAAGGCGGGCTGCACGGAGGCGGTGAGGCCTAGCTCGGCGAAGGCGGCGATCGTCTCGGGGGTGAGCATCTCGGCGTGCTCCACCCGGTGCCGGGCGGCCCGGACGCGGGCGAGGCCGACCTGCTCGGCGGCGGCCCGTACCCCCTCGACGACGGCCGTCACGGCGGCGTCGCCGATCGCGTGGAAGCCCGCCTGGAGCCCCGCCTCGGTGCAGGCGACGACATGGGCGGCGACGTCGGCGGCGTCCAGGTACGCGATGCCGGTGTGCCCGGCGTCGGCGTAGGGCTGGTGCAGACAGGCGGTGTGCGAGCCGAGGGCTCCGTCGACGAAGAGGTCGCCCGCGGCACCGGCCGCGCCGAGTTCCCGCGCCTTGGCGACGTTCTGTTCGGCCCAGTAGCCGACGACCCGGGGGCCGGGCTCCTCGGCGGCGAGCCGCAGCAGCCCGGTGAAGTCGTCCTCGGAGGAGATCTCGGGGCCCGCGCACTCGTGGAGGGTGCCGATGCCGAGGGAGGCGGCGTGGGCGAGGGCCGCGCGCTGCGCCTCGGCGCGCTGGGCCGGGGTGACCGCGCCGAGCGCGGCGGCGCGTACGACGTGGTGGGCGTCGGCGGTGAGGGGGCCGTCGACCCGGCTCAGGGACGCCAGGTCGAGCAGGGCGGTGGTCACGACCGCGGAGTGGACGTCGATCCGGGAGAGGTAGAGGGGCCGCCCGCCGGTGGCCGCGTCGAGTTCGGCCCGGGTCGGCGGACGGCCGCCGGGCCAGCGGGCGGAGTCCCAGCCGTGGCCCAGCAGGACGCGGTCGTCCGGGCGGGCGGCGGCGAAGGCCCGTACGAGGTCCAGGGCCGCCTCCAGGGTGGGGGCGGCGGACAGGTCGAGGCCGGTCAGGGCGAGGCCCGTGGCGGTGGTGTGCACATGGGCGTCGGTGAAGGCCGGGGTGACCAGCGCGCCGTCCAGGTCGATCACTTCGTCGACCCCGTCCGCGAAGGCGTCGGCGGCCCCCTCGGACCCGACCCAGGCGACCTGCCCGCGCTCGACGACCATCGCGGTGGCGAAGGGGTCGGCGGGGCTGTGGACCTCTCCTTGGCGGAGCAGGACGGTCTGGGGCTCGGGGCTGCGCTCACTCATGGGGAACAGTCTCCCGCCTCGCCCCGGCCGCCCGGCACGCAGGTGGGGTCAGATGCGCGGCGGGCGGGCCTCGTACGGAGTCGACAGCACGACCGTCGTCCGGGTCGACACCCCCGCCAGCGAACGCACCCGCGCCAGCAGCTCCTCCAGCTCGTGGGGCGTGGACACCCGCACCTTGAGGATGTAGTTCTCGTCGCCGGCGACGCTGTGGCAGGCCTCGATCTCGGGAACCCCGGCCAGCCGTTCCGCGATGTCGTCGGGCGCGCTGGGGTCGAACGGCTTCACCGAGATGAACGCCGTCATGGGCAGCCCGACGGCCTCGGGGTCCACGACCGCGGCGTAGCCACGGATGACGCCACGCTGTTCGAGCCGTCGCACCCGCTGGTGCACGGCCGACGTGGACAGGCCCGTGGCCTTGCCCAGGTCTGTGTAGCTCATCCGCCCGTCCTTGACGAGCAGCTGCACGATCTGTCGGTCCAGCTCCTCCATGGCGCTAGAACCTACAGTGCCCCTGACCTCCTCGGATACCTGAGCGGCCCCAGTCATACCCGGTTCGTGATGTGACCGGGAGCGGCCGGTGAGCCGCCCGAGGGGACAAACCGGCCGCCTCGGGCACCTGCGAGCGGCATGTGACGAACACCACAGCCCTCGGACCGGCTCCGTGATGTTCTCGTGATTACCGCCCAGGCGGGACGGGAAGTGCTTGCTGTGGTCGAGGCCGCAGTGCCTGAACGGCCCAGCCCGAGGGGGAGAATCCCATGCAGAGTCTTAAGCGCCCTGGTCGTACCGCACCCAAGCGCCCGCAGCTTGTCATCGAGCCCGAGCCGGAGGGCGTCGAACCCGACGCCGACTTCGCCGACGAGGAGTTCGACGCGTACGACACCTTCGAGATGTACCGGGTGATCTGCCCGGACTGCGCGCAGCCCATCGCGCTGCTGGCGGACGAGGAGGTACTGCCCGAGCACGCGCTGTGCGCCTCGCCGTGGAACCCCTTCGGTCTGACGGTGTGCGCCGGCACCGGCCGTCGCGCCGCCGACGCCCGCCCCGCGGACGAGTCGGCCGAACCCCAGGAGCAGGACACCGCCCTGCTGTTGACGCTCCCTCAGGGACTCGACTGGCGGACGCAGCCCTTCTCGCACGTCGGCGGCCCGGGCTCCCGCCCGATGCGCGTGCCGGTGATGCGGCGCCACGCCGCCTGAGCGGTCCTCGTACCGGAAGCACACCGAAGTCCCGCACCCCGCGCGCAGGTTGCCGTGGTGCGGGACTGGTGTGCCCGCGGAGGCAGGGACATGGGCGAACGCAGAGCCGATTCGCCGGATCGGTGACCTGTCCGGTCGCCGCCGCGTTGCCCCGGTATGACCCCCACCTATTCGACGACCGGGCGTCCGCGGCGCGTCTTCGTGCCGCCCCCCGCAGAATCGGTTCCGCCGCCGCCTCAGGACCCGCCCATCTACCGGGATCTGATGCGCACTTGGGCGGACCGGGGCCGCACGCTGCCGGGCCGCCACGACCCGGAGTGGATCCGGCTGGCGGCGCCGACGGTGCGGCCGGGTGAGTTCAGCGCCCTTCGGGACCCGCTAGGTGACGGGCGATGACCATGCGCTGGATCTGGTTGGTGCCCTCGACGATCTGGAGCACCTTGGCCTCGCGCATGTAGCGCTCGGCCGGGAAGTCGGCGGTGTAGCCGTACCCGCCGAGGACCTGCACGGCGTCCGTGGTCACTCGCATCGCGGTGTCGGTGCAGTGCAGTTTGGCCATGGCCGCCTGCTTGGCGAACGGCCGCCCTGCGTCCCTCAGCCGGGCCGCCGTCAGGTACAGCGCCCGGCCCGCCTCGATCTGGGTCGCCATGTCGGCCAGCATGAAGCGCAGCCCCTGGAAGTCGGAGATCGGCCGCCCGAACTGGCGCCGCCCCGAGGCGTAGGCCACCGCCTCGTCCAGCGCCGCCTGGGCCACGCCGATGGCGCAGGCCGCGATGCCGAGCCGCCCGGAGTCCAGCGCGGACAGCGCGATGGCGAAGCCCTGCCCCTCCTCGCCGAGCCGCCGCTCGTCCGGCACCCGCACTCCGTCGAAGTGGACCTGTGCGGTCGGCGAGCCCTTCATGCCCATCTTCTTCTCGGGCGCGGCCCCGCTCAGCCCCTCGGCGTCGCCGGGCACCAGGAAGGCGGTGATTCCGCGCGGGCCCTCCTCGCCGGTGCGGGCCATGACCGTGTAGAAGTCGGCGATGCCACCGTGGGTGATCCAGGCCTTGGTCCCGGTGATCACCCAGTGGTCGCCGTCGCGCACCGCCTTGGTGCGCAGGGAGGCGGCGTCGGAGCCGGAGGACGGCTCGGACAGGCAGTAGGCGCCGAGCAGGCCGCCGCCGAGCATCGCGGGCAGGTGCTCGACCTGCTGCTCCTTGGTGCCGTAGGCGGCGAGGGCGTAGCAGGCCAGGGTGTGCACGCTGACGCCGAGGCCGACGGTGAGCCGGGCCATGGCGAGCTCTTCGAGGACCTGGAGGTAGACCTCGTAGGGCTGGTCGCCGCCGCCGTACTCGGCGTCGTAGGGCAGTCCGAGCAGGCCCGCTTCCGACAGCAGGGAGAAGACCTCGCGCGGAAAGCGTCCGGCGTCCTCCTCCTCGGCCGCCTTCGGGGCGATCTCGCGCTGGGCGATGTCGCGGACGAGCGAGATCAGATCCCGGGCCTCGTCCGTGGGCAGTTGCCGGTCCACCGGCTGCGGGGCGCGGTCGGGCATGGCGACGCTCTCCTCCCTTGTCGGGCGCATCGGCGGACGTGCGCCTTGGGTGGGGCGGCTCCGCCAGGTCTCACATGGTGCGGCCGACGGCTCGCACTCCCGGGTCGCGGAAGCTGCTGACCAGCGGCTGTGCGCTGTGAGTATGCCCGATCGGAGGCACCGAGTCACCAGTTAACGACCGCTTACTCCAAGAAAACTCAAGCCGCGCGAAATTGGTCCGAACCATTGACCCGACTGGTCTAGTCCTCCTACTGTGCGGGCAACGCTTACCGCGTTCATGCCAATCGGCGCACGTCCCCCTCTCCCCCACGAGGAGACACCCGATGCACATTCCCCACCGCACCCGGTTCCGGGCGCTGGTCTCCGCCGCCTGTGCGGCCGTCCTCGGCGCCGGACTGCTCGCCGGGGCGGGTTCGGCCACCGCGTCGGCCCCCGCTGCGGCCCCCTCGAAAGCGAGCGCTCCCGGGGCCGGGGCCGGCTCCAAGGTGATCGGCTACTTCACCGAATGGGGCACCTACGACCGCAAGTACTACGTCAAGAACATCGAGACGTCCGGTTCCGCGGCCAAGCTCACGCACATCAACTACGCCTTCGGCAATGTCACCGGCGGCAAGTGCGCGATCGGCGACTCCTACGCGGCCACCGAGCGGACCTACACCGCGGCCGAGTCGGTCGACGGCGTCGCCGACACCTGGGACCAGCCGCTGCGCGGCACCTTCAACCAGCTGCGCGAGCTGAAGAAGAAGCACCCGAACCTCAAGGTGCTGTGGTCCTTCGGCGGCTGGACCTGGTCCGGCGGCTTCGGCCAGGCGGCCCAGAACCCGGCCGCGTTCGCCCAGTCCTGCTACGACCTGGTCGAGAACTCCAAGTGGGCGGACGTCTTCGACGGCATCGACATCGACTGGGAGTACCCGAACGCCTGCGGCCTGACCTGCGACACCAGCGGCCGGGCGGCCTTCAGGAACCTGATGCAGGCGCTGCGCGCGAAGTTCGGCACCGGCAACCTGGTGACCGCGGCGATCACCGCCGACGCCACCGCCGGCGGCAAGATCGACGCCGCCGACTACGCGGGCGCGGCCCCGTACGTCAACTGGTACAACCCCATGACCTACGACTACTTCGGCGCCTGGGACGCCAAGGGTCCGACGGCTCCGCACTCCCCGCTGACCTCCTACCCGGGCATCCCGAAGGCCGGCATGCACAGCTCGGCGACCATCGCCAAGCTCAGGAGCCTCGGCATCCCCGCCTCCAAGCTCCTGCTCGGCATCGGCTTCTACGGCCGCGGCTGGACCGGAGTGACCCAGTCGGCCCCCGGCGGCACCGCGACCGGCCCGGCGGCGGGTACGTACGAGCAGGGCATCGAAGACTACAAGGTCCTGAAGTCCAAGTGCCCGGCGACCGGCACCGTGGGCGGCACGGCGTACGCCAAGTGCGGCTCCGACTGGTGGAGTTACGACACCCCGGCGACCATCGCGGCCAAGATGGCGTACAAGAACCGGCAGGGGCTGGCCGGCACCTTCTTCTGGGAGCTCAGCGGGGACACCGCGAACGGTGAGCTCATCAAGGCGATCAACTGACCCCTGACACGGGGGGCCTGGGGGCGGAGACCACGAGACTCCGCCCCTTCGTCATGCCTCGCGGCGAGCGGGCCCGGGGGCCGGGTAGGCGGGGTCCAGCTCCTCGATGGCGCGCAGGGCGCCGCCCAGGGTCTTCACCAGCAGCTCGCGCATGGTGTCACGGGAGAGGCCGGGCCGGCCCGTCCAGTCCAGGGCGGCACCCTCGACGCCGCACACCCAGGCCAGCAGGCCCGTCCGGGCGAGCGGGGAGATGTCGGTACGGCCGTACGCGCCCTCGGCGATGGTCGCGACGATCGCCTCGCGCACCCCGTCCCGGATGGCGTGCACCTCGGTGTCGAAGCCGACCCCGCCGCTGACGATCGTGCGGTAGGCGGCCTGGTTGTGCTCGGCGTAGCGCAGATAGCTGTCGATCGTGCGGTGGACCCGGTCCACCGGGGGCAGTTCGACGCCGCTCGCCGCGTAGGTGACCAGGTCGTCGACGGAATCCTTGATGATCGCCAGGTAGTAGCCGCGCTTGGACTGGAAGTAGTAGTAGATCAGCCCTTTGGCCACCTGCGCCTGCCGCGCGATGTCGTCCATCGACAGGGCGTCGTAGGAGGTGTCGGCGAACAACCTCCGCCCGATGGCGATGAGTTCGGCGCGGCGGGCCGCCGATCGCTCGGTGCCGCGCGCCCGGGGGCGGAGGACGGCAGCGTGCTGCTCACTCTTCAATGTCGACCCTGGTCTCGAGCGGGGCGGCGGGACCCCCGCAGTATGGCAGGTTCGAATATGTGTCAGATCACATCAAGTCAGAGCAGGCCGAGCTGGGTCACCAGCATCGCGACGACCACGACGAGGGTCCACCCCATGACGTGTTCGAGGATCTTCGGTCCGTCTTCCGTGGGGCCGCCGGTGCGGACGCGGGCGACCGTGGCTGCATTCGTGGTCATCCGTCCACCTTGCCACCGAGCAGGGCTTTTGTGGCCGAGAGCTTGGTCACAGCGAACGGCCCCCGGGGGGAGTCCGGGGGCCGTCCTACGACGTCTCAGCGCACACCCACCGCCGCGAGCGCCGCGCACTGCCGCGCGGACAGACGCGCCGGGAAGTACAGGTAGCAGACGCCGCCGGTGCCCGAGGCGACCTTGCCGCTGGCGTTGTACCGCTTGGTCCTCAGCCAGATGTTCTCGAACTCCCGCCTGCGGTACACCCGCCGCACCGCCGGGTTGCTCGGCGAGGCCGGATCGTTGGCGATCACATCGCCCTCGGCGGTGAAGCCGATCACCGTCATCAGGTGCCCCGAGGTGCCGTAGCCCGCCCCCGTCAGCTCCTCCTTCAGGAACGACTGGGACGTTATGGCCGGGATCCCGGCCGCGATCAGCGTCTCCAGGTCGGTCAGCGAGCCGAGCCGGGTGACCACGCCCTGGAGGTCCTTGAAGGTGGCCGCGTAGGCCGCGTTGAAGGGCCAGTTGCCGCAGCCCGCGTACTGGTAGTCGTAGGTGAACCGGGCGGCGTGGCACACCTGCGGGTCGGCGAAGCCCGGGTCGACCCAGGCCAGCTGCTCCTCGGTGAGCCGGCCGCCCCAGTACTCGATGATCATCTGCGAGGAGGTGGGGCTGCACCAGGCCTCGCCGCCGTTGTCGTACTCGGGGTACTGGCCGACGTGGATCTCCTGCGAGTAGCGCGGAACGGCCAGTTCCTGGGCGAGACCGGGCGTGCTCGCCGGGACGGTGAAGCGGTCCGGGACGTCGGAGCCCATGACGCCGAGCCGCCACACGGTCGGGGTCCGCTTCGTGCCCGGCTTGCGGTAGAGGGTCAGCCGCAGCCGGTACGAGGTCAGCCGCAGGCCCGTCGCCGGGTCGTCGATGGCGAAGGTGTCGGTCCAGATCGTGGACTTGTCGTCGGTCTGGTCGTCGACGGAGGTCCGCCTGATGTCCTGGTCACCGGCGGCCCAGCGCCCCATGACGTACCAGGGGGTGTCGGTGCCGTCGGAGTAGGTGCCCTTCAGCTCGACCTGGAGCCAGGTGCCGTCCGGGGTGTGCGCGTTCCAGGAGGCGATGGCCTCGGTCGAGGGCACCGCGAGCCGGTGGACGGGCGAGGTCCAGGTCGCGTACTCCCAGGTGGCGGTGGTGCCGGTGTGCGGGTCGGTGTAGTCGGCGAGGCCGACGGGGGCGCCGATCGCCACGCCGGGACGGGGGCCCGCGACGGCACGGGTGCCCTTGCCGGTGCCCGAGCGCCAGTCGGTGTACGTCGTCCAGGCGCGGTTGTCGATCTGGCCGGCCGCGGAGTGCGCGGGGCCGGCCGCTCCGGTGGGGGCGGCCACGGCCGGGACCGCGCCCGCTGTGCCGGTCACGGCCGCGGCGACCGCGGCGGTCAGGACGGTTCTGCGGGACGGCTGTTCGGATCTGCTCATGGGCGAAAGACCCCCAGGTGTCCGAGTCGGGGCAGGTCCAGTGCACGGTGTGTGCGCCAACTATGGCCGCAGCCGACGCCTCCTGCCAGCACTTCCGGGCATGCCGCGCCAGCAATATTGGCCTCGACCACTGACGTCACCCGGGGTGCCGCGTCACTAGACTTCCGGTGCCCGCCCCACTCACCCCGGGAACCGCCATCCACCACCTCACCGCACTCCTCCACCGCCTCCCCGCGTCCTGCGGTCCCGTCCGGCTGATCGGGATCGACGGGCACGCCGGCTCCGGGAAGTCGACCTTCGCCGGGCGGCTGGCGCGGGCGCTGGGCGGGGCGCCGGTGCTGCGGCTCGACGACATCGCCTGCCATGACGAGCTCTTCGACTGGACGGGCCGGCTCGTGTCCCAGGTGATCGAGCCCCTCTCCCGCGGCGGAACCGCCCACTACGCCCCCTACGACTGGCACGCCCGCCGCTTCCGGGACCCCGTGCCCCTGCCGCCCGCCCCGGTGGTCCTCGTCGAGGGCGTCGGCGCCGGGCGGCGCGCGCTACGGCCATATCTGGCCTTTCTGCTGTGGATGGAGCTGCCGCCGGCCGAGGCCTGGTCGCGCGGCCGGTCGCGGGACGGTGAGGAGCAGCGGGAGTTCTGGGACGGCTGGGTCGCAGCGGAAGAGAAACACTTCACCGAGGACCCCTCACGACCCTTCGCGGACGGGTTGGTACGGCAGTGCGCCCAGGGGTACGAGCTGCGTTCCGGACCCGCCGGGACCCTGAAAACGGACCACGCCATCACGCTGAGTGAGGACCCCTCCGCACTGTGGTGAAGTGGTGAAGAGGGGTCGGCGAGAACTCGCCGCAGGGCCCCAACTCCGCTTGACCCAAGGGCCGTACAGGTCTTACGTTCTCAATGTGCGGTCGATGCGGACCGCCCGCCAGACGCGAAGCCCCCGGTTGTTCCCCCGTGATCGGGGGCTTCGTTCTGCCCTCACCCCCGTTTTCCGGCCGCGCCGAGCCGTGTTTCGCTCACCCTCGGTTACCGGCCGCCGCGCCCCCGACTGCTCCCACCTCGCCAAACGGCCGGTGCGGCACCCTGGGGCGGGCCGCACCCCCGCAGGTACGATGCCCTCGGTGCGACCTGGGACTGCAGCTCCACGCACCGTTGCAACTCCGGTCCGCAGTACGGCGGTTCTGTTCTCGAGGCCGACGGGCGACGGCCCGGTGGTCAACCGACGGGGGCACGGTTTGTGGGGGACGTGATGGACTTCGGCACGCAGGGCCCGGAGGCCCCGGCCGACCTCGCCTGGTTGCGAGGCGTGGACGCCTACACCATGGGCGCTTATCCGCAGGCGGAGGAGGAGTTCCGCACCGCGGTGCGGATGGATCCGGGCATGGCCGACGGCTGGCTCGGCCTGCACGCGTTGCGCGTCGACACGACGACCGCGCTGCTGCGGATGTTCCGGCACCGGGACCGCTTCGGCGAACAGCGCGCCCGGCACCGCCGCACCCTCAACTCCTGGTACTGGCTCGGCTGGTGGGTGCAGCCGGTGTTGGAGAGCCCGCGCGATCTGCTGCTCGCGCACGCCTCGCACTGGCTGGACGGCCGGCATGTGCCGGAGCTGGACCGGGCGCTCGCCGGACTGCCGCCGGTGGACGCCGACGCCCAGGTCCGCTTCCTGCACGCCTGCCGGGCCTATCTGGTCAAGGACTGGGAGCAACTCGTCCGGCACACCGACCCGTTGCTCGACGACCCCATGCTCGGCATCGAGGCCGGACTGTTCGGCGGCATGGCCCGGGTCCGGCTGGAGATGTACGGCCAGGCCGAACCGCTGCTCTCGGCGGCCTTGATGCGCTGCCGCAGCGAGCAGCCGCAGCGCAAGGAGTTGCGGTACTGGCTGGCGCGGGCGCACGAGGGCACCGGCCGGTCGGCCGCCGCACTCCCCCTGTACCGGGCCGTGCACCGGGTCGACCCCGCCTTCATGGACACCTCGGCCCGGCTCGCCGCCATCGCCGAGGGCGACGGGTACGACGAGGCCGGCGATCTCGCGCCGATCACCCTCACCGGGTTCGGCCAGGACTCCGTCGACGGCCCCGACACCCTCGACCCGTTCTTCGGCGAGGGGCGTGAGCTGAAGCTCTCCGGGCCGGATCTGCCGTCGCCCGGCCCGCTGCCGCCCGTGCCCGACCCGGCGGTGCGCGAGCGGGCGGGCCTGCCCGGGCAGCCGCCGCTCGCGGGCCCCACGGACCCCGGGTTACTCGAAGAGGCGCTCGCCGAACTCGAGCGCATGGTGGGCCTGGAGCCGGTCAAGCGCCAGGTCAAGGCGCTGTCCGCCCAGTTGAACATGGCACGGCTGCGGGCGGGGCAGGGGCTGCCGGTCCAGCCGCCGAAACGGCACTTCGTCTTCTCCGGCCCCTCCGGCACCGGCAAGACCACGGTCGCGCGCATCCTGGGCCGGGTCTTCTACGCCCTCGGGCTGCTCGGCGGTGACCACCTGGTCGAGGCGCAACGGGCCGATCTCGTGGGCGAGTACCTCGGCCAGACGGCCGTGAAGGCGAACGAGCTGATCGACTCCGCACTGGGCGGGGTGCTCTTCGTCGACGAGGCGTATTCGCTGTCCAACACCGGCTACGGCAAGGGCGACGCCTACGGCGACGAGGCCCTGCAGGTGCTGCTGAAGCGGGCGGAGGACAACCGGGACCACCTGGTGGTGATCCTGGCCGGCTACCCCGAGGGCATGGACCGCCTGCTGGCCGCCAACCCCGGTCTGTCCTCCCGCTTCACCACCCGCGTGGACTTCCCCTCCTACCGGCCCCAGGAGCTCACCTCCATCGGCGAGGTGCTCGCCGGCGACAACGGCGACGTCTGGGACGAGGAGGCCCTGGACGAGCTGCGCTCCATCGCCGGGCACGTCGTGGACCAGGGGTGGATCGACGAGCTCGGCAACGGCCGCTTCCTGCGGACGCTGTACGAGAAGAGCTGCGCGTACCGGGATCTGCGGTTGTCGACGTACCCGGGGACCCTGACCCGGGACGACTTGTCGACGCTGCGGCTGCCGGATCTGATGCAGGCGTACGGAGAGGTGCTGTCGGGGCGCGGGCCGCAGGATCCGCCGACCCTGTGAGGGGGACGGACCCCGTGCCCACCCGCACCCGCTAGGACGCCAGTACCTGTTCCGGTTCCGGTTGCTTCGGCACCTCCCGGTGCGCCGGGTCCGTCACCTCGCCGACCAGCAGCTCCAGGACGTCCTCCAGGGCGACCAGGCCCAGCACCCGGCCGGACGCGTCCGCGACCTGCGCCAAGTGGGTGGCCGCCCGCCGCATCACCGTCAGGGCGTCGTCCAGGGGGAGTTCGGGGCGCAGCGTGGTCATCGGGCGCCAGATCTGCTGGGGCACCGCACGCTCCGAGTCCTCCAGGTCCAGTACGTCCTTCACGTGCAGGTAGCCCATGAAGGCGCCCGTGTCCGCTACCACCGGGAAGCGGGAGTAGCCGGTGCGGGCGGTCAGGCCGACGATCCGGCCCGGGGTGACCGAGGGCGGCACCGTGATCAGGGACTCGCGGCTCAGCAGGACGTCCGTCACCGTGCGGGAGCCCAGTTCCAGGGCGTCCTCCAGGCGTTCCTGCTCCTCGGGGTCGAGCAGGCCCGCCTGTCCCGCGTCCTCCACCAGCCGGTTGAGCTGTTCGCTGGTGAAGACGGCCTCGACCTCGTCCCTGGGCTCGACCCGGAAGAGCCGCAGGATGCCCCGGGCGCAGGCGCCGAGGGCGGCGGTGAGAGGCCGGCACAGGCGGGCGAAGGCGACCAGGCCCGGGCTGAGCCAGAGAGCGGCCTTCTCGGGCGCGGCCATCGCGAGGTTCTTCGGGAGCATCTCGCCGACGACGAGGTGGAAGAAGACGACGGTCGCGAGGGCGATGACGTACCCCAGCGGGTGGATCATCGCGTGCGGGAGATGGACCCACGCGAAGAAGGGTTCCAGGAGGTGGGCGACCGTCGGTTCGGCGACCGCGCCGAGGGTCAGCGAGCAGACGGTGATGCCGAACTGGGCCGCCGCCATCATCTGCGGCAGATGTTCCAGGCCGTACAGCACCTGCCGGGCGCGGGCCGTGCCGAGCGGTTCGATCTGGCTGCGGCGGACGGAGACCAGGGCGAACTCGGCGCCGACGAAGAAGCCGTTGGCGAGCACGAGCAGTGCGGCGAAGAGGAGTTGGAGCACGCTCATCGGGCGGCCTCCGCCACGGGGGCGGTGCGCACGAGGCGGACCCGCTCGGCGCGGTAGTGACCGACCTGGCGCACCGAGAGCCGCCAGCCGGGCAGTTCGGCCCTGTCACCGGGGACCGGGATCCGGCCGAGCAGGTCGGCGACCAGACCGGCGACGGTCTCGTACGGGCCCTCGGGCACGTCGAGTCCTATCCGCCGGAGGATGTCGACGCGGCAGCTGCCCTCGGCGTCCCAGGCGGGCCGGCCCTCCTCGGCCGGGGCGGCGGCGAGTTCGGGGATGTCCTGGCCGTCGTGCTCGTCGCGGACCTCACCGACGAGTTCCTCGACGATGTCCTCCAGGGTGACGACCCCGGCGGTGCCGCCGTACTCGTCGACGACGACGGCGATGGGCTGTTCGCTGCGCAGCCGGGCGAGCAGCGGCCGGACCGGCAGGGTCTCGGGGACCAGCAGGGCGGACCGGGCGATCCGGCCGGCCGGGGTGCGCAGCCGGTCGGCCGCGGGGACGGCGAGGGCGTCCTTGAGGTGGACCATGCCGACGACCTCGTCGATCCGGTCCCGGTAGACGGGGAAGCGGGACAGGCCGGTGGCGCGGGTCAGGTTGACCACGTCCTCGGCGGTCGCCGACGACTGCAGGGCGCTGACCTTCACCCGGGGGGTCATCACATGCTGGGCGGTGAGCCCGCCGAGCGAGAGGGTCCGTACGAAGAGGTCGGCCGTGTCCTGTTCGAGGGTGCCGGCCCGGGCGGAGTGGCGGGCCAGGGAGACGAGTTCACCGGGGGTGCGGGCGGAGGCCAGCTCCTCGGTGGGCTCGATGCCGAGCGCGCGGACGAGCCGGTTGGCCACGGAGTTCAGGGCGGCGATCACCGGCCGGAAGACCCGCGCGAACAGGTGCTGCGGGCCCGCGACGAACCGGGCGACCTGCAAGGGGCGGGAGACCGCCCAGTTCTTGGGGACGAGTTCGCCGATCACCATCTGCACGGCCGACGCCAGCAGCATGCCGACGATCACGGCGACCCCGGAGACGGCGGCGTCGGGGATGCCGACGGCGGTGACGGGGCCGTTGAGCAGTTCCGCGAGCGCCGGTTCGGCGAGCATGCCGACCACGAGGGAGGTGATGGTGATGCCGAGTTGGGTGCCGGAGAGCTGGAAGGAGAGTTCCTTCAGCGACTCGACGACGGTACGGGCGCGGCGGTCGCCCTCGGCGGCGGCCTTCTCGGCGTCGGGGCGTTGGACCGTCACCAGGCCGAACTCGGCGGCCACGAAGAAGCCGTTGGCGAGGATCAGCAGGAAGGCCGCAGCGAGCAGGAGCAGGGGGGTGGTCATGCCGCCGCCTCGGTATCCCGGGAGGGGGCGGCGCAGGTACTACAGGACGATCCGTCCATCGCTGGAGGGAGTCACTCCTCGGGTAGCAGGAACATCAGCGGCGGAGGCGTCACGAGAACGCCTCCGCCAACAGATTAATCACGACCGGGCCGTCTAGGGCAGATCCCTCGTGCCGCGGGCCTCCACGAGCGCCCGCAGCGCGCGGGCGTCGGCGATGGCCTGCTGCTTGGCGATGCCGGGCTGGATGCCGAGGGCGGGCAGGCTGGTGCCGTCGCTGAGGTCGAGGAAGACCCAGGGGTCGCCGGGCCGGAGGTTCACCTGGATGATCTCGGCCCATTCCAGCCGGCGCCTGCCGGCGATGTTCACCACGGTGACGCCGGTGTCGTCGGCGACGACCCTGACCCGGGCGAGCAGCGCCAGGACGCCGAACATGAGCGCCCCGGTGAGGATGAAGCTGAGGCGCTCACCCGGGCCGAGGTTCTCCAGCAGCAGGGCCACCGCGGTGATCACCACGAAGATCGCGGCCCCGGCGGTGAGCAGGACCGCACGGGTGCGGCCGGGCCGGAAGGTGACGGGGAGTGCGGGGAGGTCGGACATCTGGTGTGCTTTCAGAGGCGGCAGGCGTGGATGGCCGTGGTGAGGATGGCCCGCGCGCCGATGTCGTACAGGTCGTCCATGATCCGCTGGGCCTCCTTGGCGGGGACCATCGCCCGGACGGCGACCCAGCCCTCGTTGTGCAGCGGGGAGACGGTCGGGGACTCCAGGCCGGGCGTGAGGGCGACGGCCTTCTCCAGCTGCTCGACTCGGCAGTCGTAGTCCATCATCACGTACGTCCGGGCCACCAGGACGCCCTGGAGGCGGCGCAGGAACTGCTGCACCTTGGGGTCCTCGGCGTCGGCGCCGGTACGGCGGATCACGACGGCCTCGGACTTCATGATCGGTTCGCCGAAGACCTCCAGGCCCGCGTTGCGCAGCGAGGTGCCGGTCTCGACGACGTCGGCGATGACCTCGGCGACGCCGAGTTCGATGGCCGTCTCGACGGCGCCGTCGAGGTGGACGACGGAGGCGTCGACGCCCTGGTCGGCGAGGTATCCCTCGACGATGCCCTCGTAGGAGGTGGCGACGGTCCTGCCCTTCAGGTCCTGGACGTCCTGCGCGGTGCCGGGCTTGGCGGCGAAGCGGAAGGTGGAGCGGGCGAAGCCGAGCGGGAGGATCACCTCGGCGTCGGCGGCGGAGTCGATCAGCAGGTCACGGCCGGTGATGCCGATGTCGAGGCGGCCCGAGGAGACGTAGATCGCGATGTCGCGGGGGCGGAGGTAGAAGAACTCGACCTCGTTCTCCGGGTCGACGATGCGCAGTTCCTTGGACTCGCGGCGCTGCTGGTAGCCGGCCTCATGCAGCATCTCCGCCGCAGGGCCTGACAGGGAACCCTTGTTGGGGACGGCGATGCGCAGCATGAGGTCGGCTTCCTTTGCGTGAGATGTACGGGGGGTGCGGCAGCGGCTCAGAGGTGGGCGTAGACGTCGTCGAGGGAGATCCCGCGCGCGACCATCATCACCTGGACGTGGTACAGCAGCTGCGAGATCTCCTCGGCGGCCGCGTCCTTGCCCTCGTACTCGGCGGCCATCCACACCTCGGCGGCCTCTTCGACGACCTTCTTGCCGATGGCGTGGACACCCTTTTCGACCAGTTCCGCGGTGCGGGACGTGGCGGGATCGCCGTTGGCGGCCTTGTGCTGGAGCTCGGTGAAGAGCTCCTCGAACGTCTTCTTGGACATGGTGACGCTCAGCCTATGCCACGCACCCGGTTCGTCAGCGCCAGGGTTCGGATACTGAACGCAGCGTGGCCGCGGTCGCGACCGCCGCGGTCACCGCCTCGTGCCCCTTGTCCTCGCTGGAGCCGGTCAGCCCGGCCCGGTCCAGGGCCTGCTCCTCGGTGTCGCAGGTGAGGACGCCGAAGCCGATGGGGACGCCGGTCTCCACGGAGACCTGGGTGAGGCCCTGGGTAACGCCCTGGCAGACGTACTCGAAGTGCGGGGTGCCGCCCCGGATGACGACGCCGAGCGCGACGACGGCGTCGTAGCCGCGGCCCGCGAGGACCTTGGCGACGACCGGGAGCTCCCAGCTGCCGGGGACCCTGAGCAGGGTCGGCTCGTCGATGCCGAGGTCGTGCAGGGCGCGCAGGGCGCCGTCCACCAGGCCGTCCATCACCTTCTCGTGCCACTGCGCCGCGATGACGGCGACCCGCAGATCGCCCACGCCCTGTACGGACAGTTCCGGTGCACCCTTGCCGCTCACGTCTCTCCTCGGTGTCCCTTGCTTACTGGTTGCCGCACGCGGAGACGGGGGCCGCCTCCAGCCAGGGCAGGTCGTGTCCCATCCGGTCCCGCTTGGTGCGCAGGTACCGGAGGTTGTGCTCGCCCGCGGTGACGGGCATCGGCTCCCGGTCGGTGACCTTGATGCCGTGCCGGACGAGCGCGTCGGTCTTGTCGGGATTGTTGGTCATCAGGCGGACGCTGCGCACGCCCAGGTCAGCCAGGATCTGAGCCCCGGCCGCGTAGTCCCGCGCGTCGGCGGGCAGCCCGAGTTCCAGGTTGGCGTCCAGGGTGTCGCGGCCGCGCTCCTGGAGCTCGTAGGCGCGCAGCTTGGACAGCAGGCCGATGCCGCGTCCCTCGTGGCCGCGCAGGTAGACCACGACGCCCCGGCCCTCGCTCTGGATGCGGTCCATGGCCGCGTCCAGCTGGGGGCCGCAGTCGCAGCGCAGGGAGCCGAAGACATCGCCGGTGAGGCACTCGGAGTGGACGCGGACCACCACGTCCTCGCCGTCGCCGATCGCGCCGTGCACCAGGGCGACGTGCTCGACGCCGTCGACGGTGGAGCGGTAGCCGTACGCCGTGAAGGTGCCGTGCGAGGTCGGCAGGTGGACCTCGGCCTCGCGGCGGACGGTGGGCTCGGCGGAGCGGCGGTAGGCGATCAGGTCCTCGATGGAGATGATCGTCAGGCCGTGCTTGCGGGCGAAGGGGATCAGCTCGGGCAGGCGGAGCATCCGGCCGTCCTCGCCGGCGATCTCGACGATGGCGCCGGCCGGGCGCAGACCGGCGAGGCGGGCCAGGTCGACGGCGGCCTCGGTGTGGCCGTTGCGGGCCAGGACGCCGCCGGGCTTGGCACGCAGCGGGAAGACATGGCCGGGCCGCACGAAGTCGTCGGCTGCCGCCTCACCGCTCGCGAGCAGCTGGAGCGTGGTGGCGCGGTCCGCGGCCGAGATGCCGGTGGTCACCCCGTGGGCGCCCGAGGCGTCCACGGAGACGGTGAACGCGGTCTTCATGGACTCGGTGTTGTTCTCGACCATCTGGGGGATGCGCAGCCGGTCCAGCTCCTCGCCCTCCATGGGGGCGCAGACCAGACCGCGGCACTCGCTCATCATGAACGCGACGATCTCGGGGGTCGCCTTCTCGGCGGCGATGACGAGGTCGCCCTCGTTCTCCCGGTCCTCGTCGTCGACGACCACGACCGGGCGGCCGGCCGCGATGTCGGAGATGGCCTGCTCGATGGGGTCGAGCGACCAGTTCTCGATGTTGTCGCTGCTGTACAGGACAGGGACCCTGCTCATGCGGGCGCTCCTTCCAGGACGGGCCGCGTGTCCCTGCGGGAGCGCAGCCACCAGTCGCGCATGCCCCACAGGACGAGTGCGCCGTAGATGACGTAGACGAAGCCGGAGAAGGCGTAGCCGTTCGCGAAGTTCAGCGGGACGCCGACGAGGTCGACGAGGAGCCAGGCGAACCAGAACTCGACCATGCCGCGGGCCTGGGCGTACATCGCGACGATGGTGCCGACGAAGATGTAGGCGTCCGGCCAAGGGTCCCAGGACAGGCTCGGGTACGCCTTGAAGAGCAGGGCCACCCCGACGGTGCCGGCGGCGGCCGCGGCGGCCATCACGGCGCGCTCGGTCCAGGTGGCGAAGCGGACGGCGACCTTGCCGTCCGCGGCCCGGGCGGTGCCGCGGTTCCACTGCCACCAGCCGTACAGCGCGACGGCCATGACGACGACCTGCTTGCCGGCGCTGCCGGTCAGATGGCCGTAGAAGGCGCCGAAGAGGACGAGGCCGGAGAGGAACTGCACCGGCCAGGTCCACAGGGAGCGCCGGAAGCCGAGGGCGAGGGTGATCAGGCCCAGGATGTTGCCGACCATGTCCGACCAGATGATGTGCTGGCCGAACAGGACGAACGCCTCGGAGTTCAGCCAGTTCACTTGGCCGCTCCGAGGAGGCTCTCGACGTACTTGGCGATGACGTCGACCTCGAGGTTGACCGGGTCGCCGGGCTGCTTGTGGCCGAGCGTGGTCAGGGCGAGGGTGGTGGGGATGAGGCTGACGGTGAAGTGGTCGGGGCCCGCGTCGACGACGGTGAGGCTGATGCCGTCGACGGTGATCGAGCCCTTCTCCACGACGTACCGGGCGAGGTCACCGGGGAGCGAGATCTTGATGATCTCCCAGTGCTCGGACGGCTTGCGCTCCAGCACTTCGCCGGTGCCGTCGACATGGCCCTGCACGATGTGCCCGCCGAGCCGGGCGCCGACCGCGGTGGGGCGCTCCAGGTTGACGCGGGAGCCGACGCCGAGGGCGCCCAGGCTGGAGCGGTTCAGGGTCTCGGCCATCACGTCGGCGGTGAACTCGTCGCCCTCGTGGTCCACGACCGTGAGGCAGACGCCGTTGACCGCGATGGAGTCCCCGTGCTGGGCGCCGTCGGTGACGACGGGGCCGCGCAGCCGGAAGCGACAGGCGTCGCCGAGGTTCTCGACGGCGGTGATCTCGCCCAGCTCTTCGACGATTCCGGTGAACACGTCCCGGGTCCTCCTGCCACATCGGGGCACGGACTCCGGGGGCTGTCGCGGAACGACAGAGACCGCGGACGACGACACCGGGAGCGACGCCGGAAAAAACCCGTCCGCAAAGGACGAGCTCAGATCGGCGGCGCGCACGAATGCCCGCCCGCCGCGCACTGCCTCCCATCCGGACTTTAACCGTCGGTCCAGGAATTTCACCTGGTCAACCGGTCGCTGGAGGCGACCGGGTCGCGGACTGTAACCGCCGGTTCGGACTTTCACCGACCCCGGAGTGCGCTGCTACTGGTACAGGGCCAGTCTGCCACGCCGCGACGACGTCCATGCGGGTGACGGTTGTGGGGTGGCTCACAGGCGGCCCGGCCGGACGTCTCCTCGACCCTAATTGGTCCATACCTATTGACGCATTGGTCTAGTCCTCCCTAGGGTCTGCGCAACTTCCTTGGAGAGGAACCGACTTGCTGTCACGCAACCGAGCGAGACCCGCCCTGTTCGCCGCGGCGGCCACGGTCGCCGGCCTGGTGCTCGCCGGGCTCCCGGCCACCGCCTCGCACGCCGCCGACCAGGAGTCCTGCCGCCCCGACGGCCTCTACAAGACGCCCGGCGTCGACGTCCCCTACTGCTCGGTCTACGACGCCGAGGGCCGGGAGAAGATGGGCGCCGACCACCAGCGCCGGGTGATCGGCTACTTCACCGGCTGGCGCACCGGCAAGGACGGCACCCCCGCCTACCTCGCCCCAAACATCCCGTGGGGCAAGGTCACCCACCTCAACTACGCGTTCGCGCACGTCGACGGCGCCAACAAGCTCTCGGTCGGCGCGGACGGCGCGACCAACCCGGCGACCGGGATGACCTGGCCGGGGGTGAGCGGGGCGGAGATGGACCCCGGTTTCTCCTACAAGGGCCACTTCAACCTGCTGAACAAGTTCAAGAAGCAGCACCCGAACGTCAAGACGCTGATCTCGGTGGGCGGCTGGGCCGAGACCGGCGGCTACTTCGCGGCCGACGGCACGCGGGTGAACTCGGGCGGCTTCTACTCGATGGCCACCAACGCCGACGGCTCGGTCAACCAGGCGGGCATCGACACCTTCGCGACGTCCGCCGTCGACTTCATCAGGAAGTACGGCTTCAACGGCGTCGACATCGACTACGAGTACCCGACGACCATGAAGGACGCGGGCAACCCGCTCGACTGGTCCCTCGCCAACGCCCGCAGGGCCGGTCTGGTCAAGGGCTACGCGGTCCTGATGAAGACCCTGCGCGAGAAGCTCGACCGGGCGGGCGCGGCGGACGGCAAGCACTATCTGCTCTCGGTCGCGGCCCCCTCCTCCGGCTACCTGCTGCGCGGCATGGAGACCTTCCAGGTCCAGAAGTACCTGGACTACGTCAACATCATGTCGTACGACCTGCACGGCGCCTGGAACGAGTACGTCGGCCCGAACGCCTCGCTCTTCGACGACGGCAAGGACGCCGAACTGGCCGCCGCGGGCGTGTACTCGGCCTCCCAGTACGGCGGAATCGGGTATCTCAACACCGACTGGGCGTACCACTACTTCCGCGGTTCGATGCCGGCCGGGCGCATCAACATCGGACTCCCCTACTACACCCGGGGGTTCAAGAACGTCACCGGCGGGACCGACGGGCTGTGGGGCAGGGCTACGTCCACGAACTGCCCCGCCGGGTCCGGGCTGACCAAGTGCGGTGACGGGGCCACCGGGATCGACAACCTCTGGCACGACCTCGACACCAACGGCAAGGAGTCGCCCGCGGGTTCGAACCCGATGTGGCACGCCAAGAACCTGGAGAAGGGCGTCGTCGGCGACTACGTCACCAAGTACGGCTTCCCCGCCGACACGAAGCTGACCGGCACGTACGCCCGCAAGTACGACTCCACGCTGGTCGCGCCGTGGCTGTGGAACGCCGAGAAGAAGGTGTTCCTGTCCACCGAGGACGAGCAGTCGGTGAACGCCAAGGCCGACTACGTCGTCCGCAACGGCATCGGCGGCACGATGGTGTGGGAGCTGGCCGGGGACTACCGCTGGAACGCGGCGAAGGGCCAGTACGAGCCGGGGTCGACGCTGACGACCGCGATGTACGAGAAGTTCAAGTCCGCTTCCCCGTACGGCGCGCGGGTCTCGAACAAGGCGCTGCCCGCGAAGGCCGTCGACATCGGCGTGGAGTTCGGGGAGTTCAAGCTCGGTGACTCCAACTACCCGATCACGCCCAAGGTGAAGATCACCAACCGCACCAAGTCGACGCTGCCGGGCGGTACGGAGTTCCAGTTCGACTACGCGACCGCCGCTCCGGCCAACGCCTCCGACCAGTCGGGCTTCGGCACGAAGGTGATCAGCAGCGACCACACCGGCTCCAACGTGGGCGGGCTGAAGGGCGACTTCCACCGGGTCTCGCTGAAGCTGCCGAGCTGGCAGTCGGTGGCGCCGGGCGCGTCGGTGGAGCTGTCGTTCAACTACTACCTGCCGGTGTCCACGCCGTGGAACTGGACGGTGAACATCAACGGGACGACGTACGCCCTCGCCGGCGACCTGGCCCGCGGCACCACGCTGGTGGAACCGGGATCGGGCACCGGGCCCGCCCCGGACCCGACGAACCCGACTCCCACGCCGACCCCGACGCCCGGTGCCTGCACCGCGCCCGGCTGGAACTCCGCCACGGAGTACGGCGGCGGTAGTCAGGTCGCGCACAAGGGGCACTCGTGGAAGGCGAAGTGGTGGACGAAGGGCGAGGAGCCCGGAACCACCGGTGAATGGGGTGTGTGGCAGGACCTCGGCGCCTGCTGAGCCCCGCGCTCGGACCGGCCCGGCGGCGGTGACGACGGCCCTTGCCCGCCGCCGGGCCTTCAACCTCCTGCTCTGGCAGGATGCCGGACATGACAACGATCCTGGTGACCGGCGGTACCGGAACCCTCGGCCGGCTCGTCGCGGAGCGACTGCTCGCGGACGGGCACGAGGTGCGGGTGCTCAGCAGGCACGCTCAGCCGTACGCCGTGGACCTGCGCAAGGGCGGGCCCGTGCTCGACGCGGCCGTGTCGGGCGTGGACGCGATCGTGCACTGCGCGAGCACGCCGGGCGGTGGGGACGACAAGGCGGCGGCGCAGCTGATCGCGGCGGCGCGCAGGGCCGGGGTGGGACACCTCGCCTACATCTCGATCGTCGGGGTCGACCGGGTGCCGTTCCGCTACTACCGGAGCAAGCTCGCGGTGGAGAAGCTGATCGAGGAGTCGGGCCTCGGCTGGACGATCCTGCGGGCCACCCAGTTCCACGACTTGCTGGCGCGGGTGTTCGAGATCCTGGCCAAGCCTCCGGTGATGCTGGTGCCGGCCGGGGTGCGGGACCAGCCGGTCGACGTGGCCGAGGTGGCGGACCGTCTGGTGGAACTGGCACTGGCCGCTCCCGCGGGCCGGGTCCCGGACATGGCGGGCCCGGAGGTACGGCCGTTCGACTCCCTGGCCCGCGCCTATCTGAAGGCCACGGGCCGAAAGCGCCGGGTGGTGAACCTCCCCCTGGCGGGCAAGGCGTACCGGGCCTTCAAGGCGGGCGGGCATCTGGCACCGGAGCGGGCGGTGGGGACGGGGACCTTCGAGGAGTATCTGGCGGTGCGCTTCGGGCGCTGAGGGGTTCCGAGCCGATGAGCGGATCTGAGCCGTTGAGCCGCTGCGCGCGAGCCGCTGAGTCGCTGAGTCGCTGAGTCGCTGAGTCGATTTAACGGGCCGGTGGAGCGAACAGCTCCTCCTGGGCCCGGTCCCGTGCCGTCAGCAGCGCGCCCCTCAGCACCGCCGCCCCGCCCAGGGTGCTCGCCCGCACCTCCGTGGGCAGCGGCGACATGCGCACCAGGCGGTCCTGGACCCGGGCGGCCAGCTCCGCCCCGCCCGCCCGGCCGACCTCGCCCCCCAGGACCACGCAGCCGGGGTCCAGGACCGAGATGACCGCCGCGGCGCCGAGGGCCAGGCGGTCGGCGAGGATGTCCAGGAAGCCTGCGTGCGCAGCCGGGTCCGCGGCCTGGACCGCCGTGCGGACCAGCGTCGCCGCATGCGGTTCGCCCGCTCTCTCCGGCGCCGTCACTCCGTGCCGCGCCGCCAGTTCCGCGATCGAGGCCGCCCCCGCCAGCGAGTGGAAGCCGCCGTCGCAGTCCGTCGCGGACGGCAGGCCCGTGGTGCCCGGCACCGGCAGGAAGCCGATCTCGCCCGTACCGCCCGAGGCGCCCCGGCGCAGCACGCCGTCCAGCACCACGGCGGCGCCGACGCCCATGCCGAGCCAGAGCAGGACGAAGGTGTCGCGGTCCGCCGCGGCGCCGTCCCGTTGCTCGGCCAGCGCCGCCATGTTCGTCTCGTTCTCGACACTGACCCGCGCCTCGGGCAGCCGCTCCTGAAGCGCCGCCACCAGACGCCGGTGCCACTCCGGCAGCCCTGTGGTGCGGCGCAGTTCACCCGTCGCCGGGTCGATCAGGCCCGGGGTGCCGATGCCCACCGTGTGCGGCCGGTCCACGCCGGCCTCCTTCACCGCCCGCTCCACCAGGGCCACCGCCTGCTCGACCGCGGGGCCCGTGCCGACGCCGCCGTCGATCGGCGCCGACGCCTCCGCCAGCACCACGCCGACCAGGTCGGACACGGCCACCGCGACGCCCTCGGTGCGCACGTCGAGGGCCGCGAGATGGGCCCGGGCGGCGACGATGCCGTACACCTTGGCGTTGGGGCCGCGGCGCTGCTCCCCCGACTCCCCCACGACCTCGATCAGTCCGGCCGCGATGAGGCGGTCGACGAGGTCGGCGACGCTCGGCCGGGACAGTCCGGTCAGCTCTTTCAGCCGCCCCGCCGTCAGGGGGCCCTCCTGCTGGAGCAGGCGCAGGGCGAGCCGGTCGTTGATGGCCCGGGCGGTGCTGGGGGATGCGGACATGCCGGGATCCTTCCAGATCGGCGGGGCCGTGCGGGGCGCGGCCATGTAATCCCCTATCTATCAGGCAGGCTTCCTGATAGTTTACGGCATCGGCAGCCACAGGGAGGGGCCTGAGCATGAGTGACGGGGTCTACGACGGACGCGAGGTGAAGCGGGCGCGCTATGCCGTGGCCGCGGTCTTCACCGTGCACGGAGCCGTGGCCGGGTCGTTCGCGACCCGGGTGCCGTGGATCCAGGACCACGCGTCGGTGAGCGCGGGCCAGTTGGGGCTGGCCCTGGCCTTCCCCGCGCTGGGTGCCTCGGTGGCGATGCCGCTCGCCGGCAGCATCACCCACCGCTTCGGCGCCCGCGCCGCCCTGCGCGCGCTGATGGCGCTGTGGACGCTCGCCCTGGTGCTGCCGTCCCTCGCCCCGAACCTGCTCACCCTCTGCCTCGCCCTGTTCGTCTTCGGCGCCACGGCGGGCATGGCCGACGTGGCGATGAACGCGCTCGGCGTCGAGGTGGAGAACCGCCTGGGCCGGTCGATCATGTCCGGGCTGCACGGCATGTGGAGCGCGGGCGCGGTCCTCGGCTCGCTCGGCGGCACGCTCGCCGCGCACCTCGGCACGGACGCCCGGGTGCACCACGCGCTGGCGGCGGCAGTCCTGACCGTCTCCGGAATAGTCGCGTGCACCTGGGTGCTCGACCTCCAGCCCGCCCAGGACGAGGAACCGCCGCCCCGGTTCGCGCTGCCGCCGCGCTCGGCGCTGCTCATCGGCGCGGTCGGGTTCTGCGCGGTGTTCGCGGAAGGGGCGAGCCTGGACTGGTCGGCCGTCTACCTCCGCGACGAGCTGGGCAGTTCGGCCGGGCTCGCCGCCGCGTGCACCACGGGGTTCACGCTCACCATGGCCATCGCCCGGATCGCGGGCGACAAGGTGGTGGACCGGTACGGCGCCGTGCGCACCGTCCGCTCCGGCGGTGTCCTCGCCACCTTCGGCGGTCTGCTGATCGTCCTGGCGGACCATCCCGCCGTGGCGATGACCGGGTTCGCGCTGATGGGGCTCGGCATCGCGGTGGTCGTGCCGCTGTGCTTCGCTGCGGCCGGCCGCAGCGGCCCCAACCCCAGTCAGGCCATCGCGGGCGTCGCGACCATCACGTACACCTCCGGTCTGGTCGCGCCCAGCGCGATCGGGGGGCTGGCCCAGCTGACCAGCCTGGTGGTGTCGTTCGCCCTGGTGACGCTGTTGTCCACCGGCCTCGCCGGCTTCGCGGGCGTCCTGCGCACCGCGGAGCGCAAGTCCACCCGGATCAGCCACCCGGACGCGGCCGTGCCCGACCCCCGGCCCTGAAAGCAACTGGCTGCGCGTCAGTGGACGCAGAGCACCAGCGGCGGGAGGAAGTAGAACGACTGGCCGGGCCAGGTGGCGCGCCGGGAGTCGCCGCCCGGAACCAGCAGGTAGGTGCAGCCGCCCTCGACGATCAGAGGGCCGCCGCAGACCGCGGTGTCACCGGTGGGGGCCCCGATCGCGTAGGAACCCACAGGGGAGCCGGTGTAGCCGAAGTTCGTCTGGACCGTGGCGGACCCCTTGTTCGTGTAGTCGAGGGTCACGTACACCGTGTCACCCACCGAGGCGCTGGCGGGTGTGACGCTGAGTCCGAAGGTGCCGGTCGGATCCTGCACCGTCGCGGTGTTGGCGTTGGCGGGATCGGCCTGGACGGGAGCCGCACCCACGGTGAGGCCGAGCAGCAGAGCCGCCGCCAGCACACCGAGGACAGCGCGAAGACGAGTGAGCATGCGGAGTTCCCTTTCCGTGGTGCAGAACCGGAATCGACCGCGGCGCACTCTCATCCGAGGGCGCCGGGTGTCGGGTGCCGCTAGTGGATGAGTCAGGGTCGAGCCGGATAGCGCGAGCGCACGAAGGGGGGCGCGCACCGGCTGCGTTCACCACCCCGGCCATGGCGCTGCCATCGGGGCACAGGCGGGGATAGTGGTGTACTTGCCTGGTGGAACCAAAGGGGCAAACCGGAGCAGACGGCCACTGTGGGGCTTCATACCGCGCGGGCTGCGCGACCAGTTCTGGGTATCTGACGGCGTCGCGGGTCTGGCATGGCGCTCTGGCCGCGGTGATCATTGCGGCGCTGGTGACTCAGATCGTTCTCCTGGTCCTGGGGGGAGCGGACGCCAACTCGGGCCGGGTCGACCCACAGTCCAGTGTCGCCTCGCGTCTGGTGCGGGTCTTCTCCTTCTTCACGGTGGACTCGAATGTGCTGGTCGCGATGGCCTGCGTGGGACTCGCACTCGGTCCGGACCGGGACGGGCGGGTATGGCGGGCGCTGCGGCTGACCTCGCTGCTCGCCATCCTGATCACGGGGCTCGTGTTCGTGACCGTGCTGGCGTCCAAGGTGCACCTGTCGGGTGCCGCGCTGTGGTGCACGATCGCATTCCATTACGTGGCACCACCGGCCACGTTCCTGGGCTGGCTGGTGTTCGGCCCACGGGGGCAGACGGACGGGCGCACGCTCGCGTGGTCGTTCGCCTGGCCGCTGGGGTGGATCGGATACACCCTGGTGCGCGGCGCGACGACGGGCTGGTACCCGTACCCGTTCCTCGACGTCGGTGCCCTCGGTTACCCGGTGGCGTTGCGGAACGTCGCCGTGGTGCTGACGATCGGCGCGGTGCTCGCACTGGCCCTGCGGTGGATCGACCGCCTCCTCGGTCGTTCGCCCGGCCCACCTGAAGAGCTGGACGAGGGCACGTCCTCCTACGACGAGGCCAAGTCGTAGGCGTACGAGGCGCTGAACGTCCCCGGCGTCCCCTTGCAGCCGTCGGACTCCCCCGGCAGCTTGACCCACAGGTAGGCGTCGATCCGTGCCTCTCCCGTGCTCAGGGTGGGCGCCCGGCCGATCCTCCGTCCCGCCGGGTCGCACCACTCGCCGTCGGCCGGGGCGCCGTTGCCGTTGCGGCTGGTGTCGATCACGGCGCCGAGCGAGGCGGGGCCGCCTAGGGCGTCGAGGACCTGTCGGTCGTAGGCGCTCTCGTCGGCCGTGGTGTGGAAGTTGGAGACGTTGCTGAAGATGCCGTCGGAGGAGGCGGGTGAGGCGGCTCCGGCCTGCTTCAGCCAGCCCGCCTGCTTGGCGGGGGCGTGCCAGCCGGAGTGGCCGGCGTCGTAGTAGACGCGTGCTCTCGGGTTGGCCTCCTTCAGGACGCGCCCCGCACGGGCCAGCGAGGCGAAGCGGTCGGCTCGCTGGCCGCCCGAGAGGCATTCGGCCTGGGCGACGGAGTCGGGTTCCAGGACGACGATGACATCGCCGGAGCCGAGGCCCGCGGCGAAGCGGTCGATCCAGTCGTCGTAGGCGTCGAGGTCGGGCGCCCCGCCCTGGCTGGCCCCTCCGCAGTCGCGGTCCGGTATCGCGTACGCCACCACGACCGGCACCCGGCCGAGGGCGGCGCCGCCGGAGGTGACCGCGCGGACCCGGGCGGTGATGGTGTCCGGGGTGAAGTCGGCGAACCACACCGCGGCCGGCTGGGCGGCGATCCGGGACTGTATGACGCCGTGCCGCGGATCGCCGGTGTTCTCCCGTACCCAGTCCAGCACTTGGGACTCGGGGTGCCGGTACAGCCGGGTGGACACGGCGGCCGTGCGCCGCTCGGGCTCGGTCCTCGTGGGCGAGGGCGTGGGGCTCGCCGCCCGCTTCTTCTTCGCCTTCTCCGTCGGCGAGGGTGTGGCGGAGGGCGACGCGCTGGGCGACGCGGACACCGGCGGCCGCACGGGCAGCGACTGCAGGCGCGGCGAGTGCGTCACCTCGGGGCGGGCCTCGTCGGAGCCGCCCTCCTCCTCCAGCGCCGAGATCATCCCGGCCGCGGTAGCGATGGCGACCACGACGGAGGCCGCCACGACCATGGCTCCCCGCCGTGCGGACCGTCGCCGCACCGACCTGCGCGCGGCCTGACGCCGGGCACGTTGCCCTGCCACTGCTCACTCCCCCCGTGGCGGGCGCGTTCCCCCGTTCTGGGGAAGGATCGGCCCGCAGACCCTCCCGTCACCCTAAAGCTGCGACTCTGCCCCCATGGCGCAATGCGAACAACTCACCACCCCCGTAGACGCGGTCGTCTCGCGGATGCGCGCCCTGGACGCGGCCCTGCCCGCCCGGGACGGCGTGGCCGTCTTCAACCGTGTCTACCTGGCGGTGACCGAGGCGGTGGACCGGCGGATCGACGCGGGCCACTTCGCGGATCCGGGGGCCGCGATCACGCTGGACGTGCGGTTCGCGGAGCACTATCTCGCGGCGGTCGGCACGGTCGCCGACGAGCGCCGCCCGCCCGCCTGCTGGCGGCCGCTGTTCCAGTTCCGCCGCCATCCCGGCGTACGACCGCTGCAGTTCGCGCTGGCGGGCATCAATGCGCACATCGGTCACGATCTTGCGCTCGCCGTCGTGGACGCCTGTCGTACCCTCGGCTGCGAACCCACCGATCTGGAGGACGAGTTCGATCGGGTGGGCGATCTCCTCGTCTCGCTGGAGGAGCGCATCCGCGAGGATCTGATGCCGGGCCCGGACCTGCTCCAGATCGCCGATCCGCTGACGCATCTGCTCGGCTCGTGGAGCCTGGAGCGGGCCCGGGACGCCACCTGGTCGGCGGCCCGGGCGCTGTGGGCGCTGCGCCGACTCCCCGAGCTGGCCGGGGAGTTCACCGAGCGGCTGGACGCGGCGGTGGGGTTCGCGGGCCGCATGCTGCTCACCCCCCTGCCGGACTGACCCCGGGCGGTCAGTCCTCCGGCAGGTCAGTCCTCCGGCAGCTCCACCGGGGCGATCTCGTCGTACACGTCGCCGGGCCCGGGGTTGGTGGCGTCGGTCTCGCCGCCGAAGTGGTGCATGACGCCCCACACCGCGTTCAGCGCGGTCTGGATCGCTCCCTCGGCCCAGCCGGCCGTCCAGGAGATGTCGTCACCGGCGAGGAAGATGCCCCGCTTGTCCTCGGGCAGCCGGTCCTGCATGAAGTGCGTGAACAGGCGCCGCTGGTAGCGGTAGTGGCCGGGCAGGTTGGCCTTGAACGCGCCCATGAAGTAGGGCTCGTTCTCCCAGGACACGGTCACCGGGTTGCCGATGATGTGCTTGCGGATGTCGACCTTGGGGTAGATCTCGCCGAGCGACTTCAGCATGACCTCCATCCGCTCGTTCGCGGACAGCGGCAGCCACTTCAGGCTGTCGTCGCACCAGGTGTAGGAGAGGCAGATGACGGCCGGCTTGTCCGGGCCGTCGTCGAGCAGGTACGTCCCGCGCGTCATCCGGTCGGTGAGCGTCATCGACATGACGTCCCGGCCCGTCTCCTCGTCCTTGTCCAGCCAGAACGGCCGGTCCACAGGCACGAACAGCTTGGAGCTCTCCATGTAGTGGGTGCGCTCGATGGCGGTCCAGTGGTCGATCGGGAAGAGCGAGTCGTCGCAGGCGATCTTGGAGAGCAGCATCCAGGACTGCGCGGTGAAGATCGCGGCCTGGTAGGTGCGGATGTCGCCGTTGGCGTCGGTCACCGTGATCCGGTTGCCCGCGGTGCGGTTGAGGCGGGTCACCGCCGGGCGGGGCGCGCCGTTGTCGTGCAGGCTCGCCAGCGAGGTGCCGTAGGGCCAGTGCACGATCTTCTCCGGCTCGCGCTCCCACAGGCGCAGGGGCAGCTGCTGGGAGCCGCCGACGATGCCGCGGTGGTGGTCGTCGGCCTCGGTGTAGACGACGCGCAGGATCTCCAGGATGGAGTTGGGGAAGTCGGTGTCCCAGCCGCCGGTGCCGAAGCCGACCTGGCCGAAGATCTCGCGGTGCCGGAAGGACTTGAAGGCCTCCGACTCGCAGAGGAAGCCGTAGAAGGTCTGGTTGTCGAGCTTCTCGACGAGCTGCGCCCAGATCTCGCGGATGCGCGGGACGTCCCGCTCGCGCATCGCGCGGTTCATGTCGGAGAAGTCGGCGCCCTCTTCGAGGCACTTGTTCCAGGCCGCGGCGACGTCCCGGTACACCTGGGGCAGGTCGTCGACGGTCTCGGCGTAGTGCGACTCGCCCTTGAGGTCGACCACCGTCGAAGGGGTGGACTCGGCCAGGGGGTTGGGGAAGGGCCGGGTCTCCAGGCCCACCAGGTCGATGTAGTGCTGGAGGGCGGTGGAGGAGGGCGGGAAGCGCATCGCGCCCATCTCGGCCGTGAGGCCTTCCGTGCCCGGGCCGTCGAAGCCGACGGTGCGCAGCCGGCCACCGATCTGGTCGGCCTCGTAGACGACGGGCTTCAGGCCCATCTTCATCAGCTCGTAGGCGGCCACGATGCCGGACAGACCGCCGCCGATCACCGCGACCTCGGTGCCGTGCTCGGTCGCGGGTATCTGGCCGAGGCCCGCGGGGTGGGCGAGGAAGTCGTCGTACGCGTACGGGAAGTCCGGCCCGAACATGGTGATCGGCGGCTGCTGCTCGTCGGCGTGCTGGACGGCGGTGGGCACCGTGGACGTCATGGGGTACGGACTCCTTGCGAAAGCTGAGAAAGCTGGGAGGGGGAGGTTCAGACGAGGGACCCGTAGAGGCCGGGGCGGCGGTCCTTCAGGTACGGGTTGGCCTCGCGGGCGGCGGCGAGGAACGCGGGGTCGGTGTCGGCGAACACCAGCTCCTCACCGCGTCCGGCGCGGGCGCGGGCGACACCGTCGGGACCGGCCAGGGCGGAGAGGCCGATGAACTCGAACTCCCCTTCCTGCCCGGCCCGGTTGACGTAGGCGACGTACATCTGGTTCTCGAAGGCGCGCACCGGGATCATCGACTCGGCGACGAACTGGAAGGGGTGCATCTGCGCCGTGGGCACCACCAGCAGGTCGGTGCCGGCCAGGGCGTGGGCGCGCACGTTCTCCGGGAACTCGACGTCGTAGCAGATCAGGATGCCGACGCGCAGGCCGTTGAGCTCCGCCTGCACCACCTGCCGCTCCCCCGGCGTGAAGTGGTCGCGCTCGAAGCAGCCGAAGAGGTGGGTCTTGCGGTAGTTGGCCTGCCGGGTGCCGTCGGCGGAGATCAGCTGCGCGGAGTTGTACACGGTCTCGCCGTCCCGCTCGGGGTAGCCGTAGGCGAGGGCGAGACCGTGCCGCGAGGCGATCTCCGCGACGGCGTCCGCGCTGTCCCCGTCGGCGGGCTCGGCGAGCCGCGCGATGTCCTCGCCGATCGCGTACCCGGTCAGGAACATCTCCGGCGTGATGAGCAGCCCGGCGCCCGCCGCGGCGGCACGGCCCGCGGCCTCGTCGAGCACCTTGAGGTTCTCGACGACCGAGCCGGGACGGCCGGAGCTCTGGAGCAGGGCGGTGCGCATGCGTGATCCTCACCGGGCGGAAGGGGGTTCAAGGGGTCCTCTAGACGGTACGGTCGCCGCGCTCGGCCGGACAAGCAGGAGCCGTTGCGCGCTCGTGAGCGGAACGTTGCGTGCTCCGGGCCGGGCGCGGCGATTCGTTGCGCGGCCTCCGGTCAGCGCCGGGCCTTGGCGGCCGCCCCTCGGATCAGCGCCCCCACCAGGTACGGCAGCGCGAACAGGGCGAACACCGTGCCGTGGGAGGCGTGGTCACCGGCCGCCGCGTAGGCGCCGTACACCAGGACCGTCAGCAGTTCCGTGCCCAGGCCCGCGACGGACGTGAGGGTGGCTCGGCCGCCCTCCTCGATGCGGTGCTGGAGGCGGGCGTCGGCGAGGACGGTCGCCAGCTGGAAGCCCGCGAAGGCCACGGCGATCAGCGCGAGGCCGGCCGGGGTGCGGGTGAGCGCGCCGAGCGCCAGGGCCAGGGCGGAGGCCGCGATCAACCAGGTGAAGCCGGTCGTGCCGAGCCGTTCGGCGGGGCCCGCCAGCAGGCTGACGGCGGTGACCGCGGCCCAGATCAGCAGCAGGGCGTAGGGCACGAACCCGTCGGGCACGCCGGTCTCGCGGACCAGCAGCGGTGAGTACTCGTCCAGGGCACTCCACACGCAGGCCACGGCCGGGACGAGCAGCAGCGCGCCGCGCAGCGAGCGGTCCCGGCGGGCGGTGGTGAGGCCGGTGCGCAGGGTCGCCGCCCAGCCCTCGCCGTCGCTGGACCGGGCCGGGTCCTCCGGGAACCGGCTCGCCGTCAGCGCGGCCAGCAGACAGACGGCGACGCTGGCCGCGCCCACGGCCTGGTAGCCGCCGAGCGCGAACACCGGACCGGCCGCCGCCATGGCGGCCATGACGCCCAGCAGCCCCGCCGCCCGGGCCCGGCCCATGACGCGCGCGTAGCGGTCGGCGGCGCCGAGCCGGTCCAGTTCGTCGTAGACCAGGGCCTCCAGCGCACCGGAGCCCAGCGCTCCGCTGATGCCCCACAGGACGAAGCCGGCCGCGAAGGCCCAGTACGAGGGGACGAGCACCCACAGGGCGAAGCCGGCCGCGCTGAGCAGCGGGCCCAGCCACAGCAGCGCCCGGCGGGAGACGGCGTCGGCCCAGGCGCCGGAGGGCACCTCCAGGACGACGCCGGTGAGCGACCACAGGGCGAACAGCGAGGAGATCTGCCACAGCGACAGCCCGCTGTCGGCGAAGAGCAGGGCGTACAGCGGGTAGAGCAGGACGAGATCGTCGAGGAACGCGTAACCGTACAGCGTGCGAGTGAGCCGGCGAAGGCTGCCGGTGGCGGGCACGCGCGCGGGTGAAAGTGTCATGAGGCCTTCCCTGAGGGGCGGATCGGACGCGGGGTACGGCGTCCGAGGCGGCCCTCGGGAGGCACGACGGGTTATGGATCAATGTCGCCAGGTCATGGCTCGATAGTAGGCCGGTCCGGTCCTCCCGTGCACGGAGATTTCCGGGAGGGACGCCACCGCCGCACCACAGGCCGCGGAAGGGCGCCCCGGCTAGGTGGGCGAGCCCGAGGAGAAGCGCCTCAGCAGTGGTGACAGCACCAGCACCGACTTGGTCCGCTCCACGAACGGCTCCCCGGCGATCCGCTCCAGCACCCGCTCGAAGTGGCGCATGTCGGAGGCGAAGACCTGCACGACCGCGTCCGCGTCACCCGTGACGGTGGACGCGGCCACGACCTCCTGATAGCGCTCGAGCCCTCGCCGGATGGTGTCCGGCGAGGTGTTGTGCCGGCAGTAGATCTCGACGAACCCCTCGGTCTCCCAGCCGAGCGCCGACGGGTCCACCCGCACCGTGAATCCGGTGATGGCTCCGGTGGCGCGCAGCCGGTCCACGCGCCGCTTCACGGCGGGCGCGGACAAGCCGACGAGCTGCCCGATGTCCGCGTAGGAGCGACGGGCGTCCTCGGCGAGGGCGTGCACGATGCGTTCGTCGAGATCGTTCAGCACTGCGGGTGGTTCACTTCACTTCTGACACGGCAAGACGGGACCGGCGGTAGCCGTACAGGAAGTAGAACACGAGACCGGCCGCCATCCAGCACCCGAAGACCACCCAGGTCACGGTGTCGAGGCTGAACATGTTGTACGCGCAGAACGCGAAGCCCAGGACGGGGAACACCGGACCGAACGGCACCTTGAAGGTCCGCTCCAGCTCCGGGCGCCGGTAGCGCAGCACGATCACCGCGATGTTGACCAGCGCGAAGGCGAACAGCGTGCCGATGCTGGTGGCGTCGACGAGCTTGCCGAGCGGGATCAGCGCGGCGAGGACACCGCAGAACAGCGAGACAAGGACCGTGTTCAGACGAGGGGTGCCGGTCTTGCGGTCCACCTTGCCGAGCGCCTTGGGCACCAGGCCGTCGCGGGACATCGCGAAGAGGATGCGGGTCTGGCCGTACAGCACGGTGAGGACCACCGACGCGATGGAGATGACCGCGCCGAGCGCGAGCAGGGTGCCCCAGTAGGACTGGCCGCTGACGTCGTTCATGATCGCCGCGAGGGAGGCCTCGGAGCCCTCGAACTTGGTCCAGTTCCAGGCGCCGACGGCGACGGCGGCGACCAGGACGTACAGCGCGGTGACGATGATCAGCGAGAGCATGATCGCGCGCGGCAGGTCCTTCTTGGGGTTCTTGGCCTCCTCACCGGCGGTGGAGGCGGCGTCGAAGCCGATGTAGGAGAAGAACAGGGTGGCACCGGCGGCGCTGACGCCCGCCATGCCGAGCGGCATGAAGTCCTCGTAGTTGCCGGACTTGAAGCCGATGAAGCCGACCGCGCAGAACAGCACCAGTGCGGCGATCTTCACCGCGACCATGATCGTGTTGGCGCGGGCCGACTCCCGGACGCCACCGAGCAGGAAGACCATCGCCAGCACGACGACGAGCAGCCCGGGCAGGTTGATGATGCCGCCCTCGCCGGGCGCCGAGGAGAGCGCGGAGGGGATGGTGACGCCGATCGTGCCGTCGAGGAGCTCGTTGAGGTACTCGCCCCAGCCGACCGCGACGGCGGCCACGGAGACGCCGTACTCCAGCACCAGACACCAGCCGCAGACCCAGGCGACGAGTTCGCCCATCGTTGCGTACGCATACGAGTACGAGGATCCGGCGACCGGGATGCTGCCCGCGAGCTCCGCGTAGGACAGGGCCGAGAACAGTGCCGTGAGACCCGCTATGACGAAGGCCAGGGTGACGGCGGGACCGGCCTCGGGGACGGCGTCGCCGAGGACGACGAAGATGCCGGTGCCGAGGGTGGCACCGATGCTGATCATGGTGAGCTGCCACAGGCCCAGGGAGCGCCGCAGCGAACCTCCCTCGCCCTGGCCACCCTCCTCGACCAGGGCTTCCACGGGCTTGCGTCGCATCAGGCGCGCGCCGAGCCCCGGGGACGCGGGGGCGGTCTGGCTTGGGTCGTGCGGGGGTGCGCCTTGGTCGAGCACGCGCTGGCTCCTTCATCGCTGCCGGTCAGGGCGGCAGGGACAGGCGGTACCCCTTCGAAGCAGGGACCCACCGAGCGGGGTCCCCGCCACGCCACGTACGAGGCGACAGCCTATGAGGTGGGGCGTTGCTGATGAAATGCAGCAACCTTGCGCATACCCGCATGATCATTGCGTACTTCCGGCCTGGGTGGGTGTTCGTTGCACGGCGGCTTTCGACCGTTGCGCGATGACCTTCGCCGGGGCCTTTTGACGGGAGTTTTCGGGGGGCACGCAGAACGGCCCCCGCTGTTCCCGGGCGGGGAACGACGGGGGCCGTACGTGAGGCAGGGGCAGTCAGCTCCAGCTGGCGTGCAGCGGCTTGCCCTCGGCGTAGCCGGCGGCGCTCTGGACGCCGACGACGGCCTTCTCGGCGAACTCCTCCAGGGAGCCGGCACCGGCGTAGGTGCAGGAGGAGCGGACGCCCGCGATGATCGAGTCGATCAGGTCCTCCACGCCCGGACGGGCCGGGTCGAGGAACATCCGCGAGGTGGAGATGCCCTCCTCGAACAGCGCCTTGCGGGCCCGGTCGTAGGCCGACTCCTCCGACGTACGGTTGCGCACCGCGCGCGCGGAGGCCATGCCGAAGGACTCCTTGTAGGCGCGTCCCTGGGCGTCGTGCTGGAGGTCGCCCGGGGACTCGTAGGTGCCCGCGAACCAGGAGCCGACCATGACGTTGGACGCACCGGCCGCGAGGGCCATCGCCACGTCGCGCGGGTGCCGGACGCCGCCGTCGGCCCACACGTGCTTGCCGTACTTCTTCGCCTCGGCGGCGCACTCCAGCACCGCGGAGAACTGCGGCCGGCCGACGCCGGTCATCATGCGGGTGGTGCACATGGCACCGGGTCCGACGCCGACCTTGATGATGTCGGCACCGGCCTCGATGAGATCGCGGACGCCCTCGGCGGCGACGATGTTGCCGGCCACGATCGGCACCTGCGGGTCGAGTGCGCGCACCAGCTTGACCGCGCTGATCATCGACTCCTGGTGGCCGTGCGCGGTGTCGATGACGAGCGTGTCCACGCCCGCGTCGAGCAGCTGCTTGGCCTTGCCCGCCACATCGCCGTTGATGCCCACGGCGGCGGCGATGCGCAGCTTGCCGTCGGCGTCCACGGCCGGGGTGTAGAGGGTGGCCCGCAGGGCGCCCTTGCGCGTCAGGATGCCCGCCAGCTTGCCCTCCGCGTCGACGGCGGGGGCGTAGCGGCGGTTGTGGTGGTCGAGGGTGTTGAAGGCCTCGCGCGGGTCGATGTCGGCGTCGAGCAGCAGCAGGTCGCGGGACATGACGACCTCGAGCTGGGTGAAGCGGTCCACGCCGCTCAGGTCGGCGTCGGTGACCACGCCGACCGGCCTGAAGTCGTCGTCGACGACGACCCCGGCGTTGTGCGCGCGCTTGGGCAGCAGGGAGAGGGCGTCGGCGACCGTCTGGTGCGGGGCCAGCACGATGGGGGTGTCGAGGACCAGGTGACGGCTCTTGACCCAGGTGACGACCTCGGTGACGACGTCGATCGGGATGTCCTGCGGGATGACCACCAGACCGCCGCGCCGGGCCATCGTCTCCGCCATGCGGCGGCCGGCGATGGCGGTCATGTTGGCGACGACGAGCGGAATCGTGGTGCCCGTGCCGTCGGGGGCGCTGAGGTCCACCGCCTGCCGGGAACCGACCGCGGAGCGGCTCGGCACCATGAAGACGTCGTCGTACGTCAGGTCGTACGGGGGCTGGATGTCATTGAGGAAACGCACGTGCTGCACATCCCAGTCGATCAGAGGTGGCCCCCGGACAGGTCAGCCAGGGGGAAAGAGCACGTACTTCATTCTCCCATGACGACCGGTACGCCATACACGGTCTGTTCATCCAGGCTGGTCAGAGGCGCTTAGGAGGATCCTCCAAGGACGAGCGCCACGGTGACGGCCGAGCCGGTCGAGAAAACCTCACGGGCGGTCGCCCACTCCTCGGGGCGCGCCTCGGCGTACGGCTCCCAGTTCCGTACGAGGACCATGGCCGGGCCCTCGGGCCACAGGCCGGGATCGGACAGGACGTCGGCCAGCGCGTCCCAGTTGCGGCCGAAGTAGTCCGGCAGTCCCAGGTCCCGCAGGCACCGGTCCATCAGGCCCGCCTTGTCGGTGACCCCGGTGAGGTCCAGCGTGGCCAGCACTTCCGCCATCTCAGTACCGTCCGGAACGAGTCGTGGTGATCATCGGCCACGGCGGGGACGGACCGCGGCGGCATTCCGTCGCCGCGGCCACGGCCATCCCCTCCTGACCTTCCGTCAGATTCCGTCCGGATCAGACCTGTTGAGCGCGGGCTTGGGCGTCGGCCCGGCCGTCATCAGCACGTCCGCCGCCGAGGTGTCGGTCACCAGGCTGGTGACGAGCCCCGACCGCAGCACGGCGTCGATCGCGGACGCCTTGCGCGACCCGCCCGCTATGGCGACCACCTCGGGGATACGGCGGAGCTGGTCGGCCTTGACGGTGATGCACCGCTCGCCCAGGTCCCGCCCGACCCGGCGGCCATCGGCGTCGAAGAGGTGCGCCGACATCTCGGCGGCGACTCCGAGCGAGGCGTAGTGCGCCCGCTCCTGGTCGCTGAGCATGTCGTGCACCGTGGAGATGCCCGGCTCCCAGGAACCGATGGAGACACAGGCGACCGTGACCTTGTCGAAGTACTCGAAGGCCCGGGCGATCCCGGTCTGGTTGCGCAGCGCCGCCGCGGTGGCCGCGTCCGGCAGCAGCATCGGCGCGTAGATCGGGTGCGCGTCGCCGCCCGAGACCTGGGCCGCCCGGCGCACCGCCTCCACCGAGCCGCGCTCGGCGGTCCCGGCGTCGTACACGCCGGTCAGCTGCACCACGGTGCACGGCGGCAGCCGGTCGAGCGCGGCCGCCATGTGGATGGTGGAGCGGCCCCAGGCCAGGCCCAGGACATCACCTTCGTTCACCAGTTCGCCGAGCAGATCGGCCGCCACTTCTCCCAGGTTCTCCGGGTCGGGAGAGTCCTGGGCCTCCGCCGGCGACTCGACCACGACGGCGTGCCTGAGGCCGTAGCGGGCCCGCAGCGCGTCCGAGCGCTCGGCGTCCAGCTCGGCGGGGACGCGGATCTCGATACGCACGAGATCCCTTTCGAGGGCGGTCTCCAGGACCCGGGCCACCTTGAAGCGGCTGACGCCGAACTCCTCGGCGATCTGGATCTTGGACTTCCCCTCGAGGTAGAAGCGGCGGGCCATGGCCGCCGCCTGCACCAGCTCAGCGGGTCCCATCCGCATGGCTGACCGGCCCGCCGACATACCCGACACGGCGATCTCCTCACTACTGTTCACACTCTGGATTCGCCGTTCATCCTTGCAGATCCGGCGCACCGGGTCCGCCCTGATGGGCGCCGTTCACGTTCCCTTGGTTCAGTGGTCGCATGCCCAGGCCGCGGACTTGGTCACTCCTTCCGCCTGTGCCCGCAGCGCGCGGACCGCCTCGGCGGGATCCGCCGCCCCGTACACCGCGGAGCCGGCCACGAAGACGTCCGCGCCCGCCTCCGCGCACCGCTCGATCGTCGTGACCGAGACCCCGCCGTCCACCTGAAGCCACAGCTCAAGTCCGTGCTTGCTGATCAACTCGCGGGTGCGGCGAATCTTGGGGAGCATGATGTCGAGGAACGCCTGTCCCCCGAAACCGGGTTCGACCGTCATGATCAGCAACATGTCGAGCTCGGGGAGCAGGTCCTCGTACGGCTCGATGGGCGTCGCGGGCTTCAGCGCCATGGAGGCTCGCGCACCCTTGGCCCGGATCTCGCGGGCCAGACGCACCGGAGCGGCGGCCGCCTCGACGTGGAAGGTGACCGAACCGGCCCCCGCTTCTACGTACTGGGGCGCCCATCGATCGGGGGCCTCGATCATCAGATGGCAGTCCAGCGGAGTGTCCGTCGCACGGGCCAGCGACTCTACGACCGGCACGCCGAGCGTGAGGTTCGGGACGAAATGGTTGTCCATGACGTCGACGTGGAGCCAGTCGGCTCCTTCGACCGCCTTCGCCTCGTCCGCGAGGCGGGCGAAATCGGCGGACAGGATGCTGGGGTTGATCTGCACGGCCATGACCCAACTCTGCCACGCCCCGCGGGGGATCGTCGTGGCGCCCCTTACCGGGGGCTCCAGTGCACGGCATCCTCTCGGCCCCGGGGGTGGCGATGACCGGAAAGCGCGGGATTGCGCATCGCGTCTGCGGGCGGCGGGCCAAGTGGGTCGTCCTGGTGCTGTGGCTCATCGTGCTCTTCCTTACGGCGCCGTTCGCCCAGAAGCTCACCGACGCCCAGGACAATGACGCCGCCTCCTGGCTGCCCGGCTCCGCCGAGTCCACCCAAGTCCTGCAGATGTCCGAGGACTTCAGGCCGGAGCAGATCCCCGCCATCGTCATCTACGCCCGGGACAGCGGACTCACGGCGGAGGACCGGGCCGCGATCGCGGAGGACGTGCGGGAGCTGAAGCGGCTCACCGCGCACGGGATCCGCGGCGACGAGACCCGGGGGCCCGCCTACGATCGGGAGACCGATCCGCGGGCGGCCCAGGTGTACGTGCCGATCACGATGGACGAGAAGGGCTGGGAGCAGATCTCGCCCGCGGTCGACGACATCCAGGCGGTGACCGGGGAGGGCGGCGGCGGCCTCGCCGTGCACATCACGGGCCCGGGCGGTACGTCCGCGGACTTCGCCGAGGCCTTCGAGGGCATCGACTCCACCCTGCTGCTGTCGGCGATGGCGGTCGTCATCGTGATGCTGCTGATCACCTACCGCAGCCCGACCCTGCTGGTGATCCCGCTGCTCGCCGTGATCGCCGCCCTGCTCACCGCGCAGGCGCTCATCTACTTCCTCGCGGAGCACGCGGGCCTGACCGTGAACGGCCAGAGCGCGGGCATCCTGACCGTGCTGGTCTTCGGCGCGGGGACGGACTACGCCCTGCTGCTCGTGGCCCGCTATCGCGAGGAGCTGCGCTCCCACGAGGACCGGCACGAGGCGATGGCACTGGCCCTGCACCGCGCGGGCCCCGCGGTGATCGCCTCCGGCGCCACCGTCGTGCTGAGCATGCTGGTGCTGCTGGCCGCCGAGATGAACTCCACCAGCGGCCTCGGACCGGTCGCCGCGATCGGGGTCGCGGTCGGCCTGCTCGCCATGATGACGCTGTTCCCGGCACTGCTGGTGATCTGCGGCCGGTGGATCTTCTGGCCGGTGATCCCGCACGTCGGCGCCCCCGACCCGCACGAGCGGGGCATCTGGGCCCGCATGGGCCGCCGTATCTCCGTGCGGCCGCGCATGGTGTGGGCGGTCACGGCGGCGGTCCTCGCGCTGTGCTCCCTCGGCCTGATCCAGCTGCGCGCCGAGGGCATCGGCAACGCGGACGCCTTCACCGGCACCCCGGACTCCATCACCGGCCAGCAGGTCTCCGAGCGCTACTTCCCGGCGGGCAGCGGCGATCCGCTCGTCGTCATCAGCAACCGGGACCGGGCCGAGGAGGTCGGCCAGGCGGTCGCCCGGACCCCGGGCGTGGTCCCGGAGTCCCTGGGCCTGCCACCGGGCACGAAACCGTCCTTCGAGGGCAAGGTGCTGTTCGAGGCCACCTTGTCCGACCCGGCCGACAGCGAGGCGGCCCAGCAGACGGTGGAGCGGGTCCGGGACGCCGTGCACGCGGTGCCGGACGCCGACGCCCAGGTCGGCGGCGGTACGGCGGCCCTGCTGGACATGGACCGGGCGACCACGCACGACAACCTGCTGATCATCCCGCTGGTGCTGATCGTCGTGCTGCTGATCCTGTGCGTCCTGCTGCGCGCCCTGATCGCCCCGCTGCTGCTGATCGGCACGGTGATCCTGTCCTTCGCGGCGGCCCTGGGCCTCAGCGCGCTCGCCTTCCGCCACCTCTTCCACTACGCGGGCGAGTCCACGGACTTCCCGCTGTTCGTCTTCGTCTTCCTGGTCGCCCTGGGCATCGACTACAACATCTTCCTGACCACCCGGATCCGCGAGGAGGCGGCCCGTCAGGGCACCCGGGCGGGCGTGGTGACCGGCCTCGCCGCGACGGGCGCGGTCATCACCTCGGCCGGCCTGGTCCTGGCCGGGACCTTCGCCGCCCTCGGCACGCTCCCGATGGTCGCCTTCGCGGAGATCGGCTTCGCGGTCGCGCTCGGCGTCATCCTGGACACCTTCATCGTGCGCTCGATCCTGGTCCCGGCGCTGTTCATGGACGTCGGCCCGAAGGTGTGGTGGCCGCACCGGCCGGCCAAGGAGGACGGCTCGGTCAGTCCCGCTGCGGCGGATACACCGACGGCTCGTCCAGCGGGACCTTGAGCCAGGCGATCATCTGGCGGAGCTGGTGGTAGGCGCGCAGCCGCTCCTCGTCGCTGTCCGCCTCCTCGGCGGCGGCGACGGGCTCCCACAGCCGGGGCACCATGACGGGCCCCACCTCCAGCAGCCCCCCGCTGCCGCCCGAGGCCCAGCGGGCCAGGACGTAGCGGACGAGGGCGCCGACCGGGATGTCCAGGTTCCGGGACATCCCGCGCACCGTGGCCAGCGGGTCGAGCAGGCCGTACCCCACCACGTCCGACTTGAAGGCGGCGTGCGGATCGGCCTCGGTCCACTCCCCCTTCCAGGGGCGCAGCCGTACGACGTCATGCCCGTCCTCGTCGGCCCACACATCCGGATCCTCGGTCAAGGACATCAGCCTCCCGGCACGGCTCGGTCCTCACGAGTCTCGGCAGGAGGGCCGGGCCGGGGCAACCGCCCGGCCGGTCAAGCCGTGCGGCGGATCAGCGCCAGATACATCGCGTCGGTCCCGTGCAGATGCGGCCACAGCTGGACGTCGGGCCCGTCGCCCAGGTCCGGTACGCCGGGCAGCAGCGGGCGGGCGTCGATCAGCTCCGCGCCCGGGTGCTGCTTGAGCACGTCGTCGACGACCGCACGGGTCTCGGCGAGATGCGGGGAGCAGGTGGCGTAGCCGACGACCCCGCCGACCCGCACGGAGTCGAGGGCGGTGCCCAGCAGGCCCCGCTGGAGCGGCGCGAACCCGTCGAGGTCCTCGGGCCTGCGCCGCCACCGGGCCTCCGGCCGCCGCCGCAGGGCGCCGAGACCGGTGCACGGTACGTCCATCAACACCCGGTCGAAGGAGCCGGGCCGCCACGGCGGCCGGGTCCCGTCGGCGGCGATGACCTGGTACGGCCCGGGGTTGCCGGCAAGCGCCTTGGCCACCAGCCCGGCCCGGTGCGGCTGCTTCTCGGCGGCGAGCAGCACGGCCCCGCGCTCGGCGGCGAGCGCAGCGAGCAGCGCCGCCTTGCCACCGGGCCCGGCGCATCCGTCGAGCCACCTGGCGTCGGGCCCGTCCAGGGGCGCGTGGGCGAGGGCGAGGGCGACGAGCTGGCTCCCCTCGTCCTGCACCCCGGCCCGCCCTTCGCGTACGGCCTCGATGGCGCCGGGCTCACCGCCCTCGGCCAGCCTCACCGCGTACGGCGACCAGCGCCCCGCCACCGCCGCGTCCTCGCCGAGCAGTTCCTCGGTGGTGGCCCGCCCGGGCCGGGCGACCAGGGTCACCTCGGGCCGCTCGTTGTCGGCCGCCAGCAGCCGCTCGATCCCGGCGCGTCCCCCGCCGAGCGCGTCCCACAGCGCGGCGACGACCCAGCACGGATGCGAGTGCACGACGGCGAGATGTTCCTCGGGGTCGTCGTCGTAGGGCGGCGCGACCCGCTCGATCCACTCGTCGAGATCGTGCTGGGAGACCTTGCGCAGCACGGCGTTCACGAACTTGGCCCGCCCGTCGCCGAGGACGACCCGGGCGAGCTCGACGGAGGCGGACACGGCGGCATGCGTCGGGATCCGGGTGCCGAGGAGCTGGTGCGCCCCGAGGCTCAGCACATCGAGCACCGGCGGGTCGACCTCCCTGAGCGGCCGGTCGACGCACGCGGAGATGACGGCGTCGTACGTCCCCTGCCGGCGCAGCGTCCCGTACACCAGCTCGGTCGCGAGCGCCGCGTCCCGCCCGTCGAAGTCCCCCTGCTCGCGCGCCTTGCGCAGCAGCGGCGGCAGCACGAGGTTGGCGTACGCGTCCCGTTCGTCCACCGCCCGCAGGGCCTCGAAGGCGAGAAAGCGGACGGGGTCCTTCTGGGGCCGCCGGTAGGGCTTGCCGGGTTTACGGGGCCGACGGGAGGTCTCGCTCACGAAAAAGGTGCTCCGCGTTGCTGGATGACATGTGCTGGACGTGCGTGTCCAGCGTACGTCGCACCGGGCGCCCGGTGCGCGGCCGGTCAGGCCCCGAGCCGCTCGCCGTCGGCGATCCGCACCCCGCGCGCCCAGTCGGCCGCCCGCATCGGCTTCTTGCCCTGGGCCTGCACCCACAGCAGCTCGACGGCGTACGAACCGGTGCCGACGTGCACGCTGTTCTTGCCCACGGCAAGCGCGCCCGGGGCGAGGTCGGTCCGGTCCGGCACCGGCTGGACCTGGATGAGCTTGAGCCGCTCCCCGCGGAAGACGGTCCAGGCGCCGGGCGCCGGGGTGCAGCCGCGGACGACCCGGTCGACGCGCAGGGCGGGGGCGCTCCAGTCGATGCGGGCGTCCTCCACATTGACCTTGGGCGCCAGGCTGATGCCCTCGCCCGGCTGCGGTACGGCCTTCAGGGAGCCGTCCTCGATCCCGTCCATGGTCGCGGCGAGCAGCCCGGCGCCGGCGAAGGCGAGCCGGGTGAGCAGGTCGCCGCTGGTGTCGGTGGGCCGGACCGTCTCGGTGACGGTGCCGTAGACGGGCCCGGAGTCGAGGCCCTCCTCGATGAGGAAGGTGGAGGCACCGGTGATCTCGTCCCCCGCCATGATGGAGTGCTGCACCGGCGCGGCCCCGCGCCAGGCCGGCAGCAGGGAGAAGTGCAGGTTGACCCAGCCGTGGGCCGGGATGTCGAGGGCGACGCGCGGCAGCAGCGCGCCGTACGCGACCACGGGACAGCAGTCCGGCGCGATCTCCCGCAGCCGCTCCAGGAACTCCGGGTCCCGCGGCTTGACGGGCTTCAGCACCTCGATCCCGGCCTCCTCGGCCCGCTCGGCCACCGGCGAGGCGACGAGCCTGCGCCCTCGCCCGGCGGGAGCGTCGGGCCGCGTGACGACAGCGGCCACCTCATGCCGCCCGGAGGCGAGAAGAGCGTCCAGAGCGGGAACGGCGACCTCGGGGGTACCGGCGAAGACGAGCTTCATGGGTGGGTGCGGGCCTCTCGGTCGGGATGGGTCGGGCAGCGCACCAGTCTATTGGGGGAAAGCGGCCGCCGAGGGGAGGGCCGTCGGCAGCCCCGCACCCCCGGCGCACGCATATGCCGGTACGCCCCCTCTGCGTGACCAGCGGAGCGTCTACGCGTTGGTCAAGAAAGAGTTGACCCCAACGGGCCGCACATCGCGCGGCCCGCTCCTTTTCAACGCCGGTTCGAGAGGCTTGTTCATGGCCGACCACGCAACCCACGACGCCCAGGCTCGGGCCAGCCTGCACTTGCTGGTGCGGGACATCGAGCGGGTCCGCCGGCAGGTGGACGCACTGCGCACGCTCACCGCCCAGTTGGGCAACGTCTACCGCCCGCGCCGCTCCGGCCCGTCCACGGGCTTCGTCGTCTACGGACGCGCTCCCGCCCCGACGGTACGCCTCGCCCAGGAGCTGCGGGACAGCGTCGAGACCCTGGTGACGGCGGCCGTGGACTTCGACCGCTCACTCGGCTTCTCGTGGGACGCGGTGGGCTCCGCCCTCGGCGTGACCAAGCAGGCGGTCCACCGCCGCTACGGCGCCCGCCGCGCCGTGACCCAGGCGGCGGCCGAGGCCGAGCGCACGACGGAGACGACGGCCACCCGCACGGTGAGCGTCAACACCGGCATCCCGTCGGTCCCCACGGTCCCCGCGGCACGGTCGATGCCCACCCAGCCCACGGCCACGACCCCCGCCCTCCGAGAAGACCCCCGCCCCCCAGCCTTCCCGTCCCCCCGCAACGGCTGACACCCCCGCCCCCACGCCCCCGCCCTCCCCCACCGACACCGGGAGGCCGGGGGCACAAACATCTCCGCACCGGTTCACCCCGCGAGCGCGGGACCTCCGAAGCCCTCAAACCCCTGCCCCTGCCCCTGCCCCTGCCCCTGCCCCTGCCCCTGCGGCACCCATCCCCACGGCTGCGGGGCTACGCGCCCCAGCGGACGCTCACGCCTCATCGCCGCCATCGACCCGCACGCAAGCCACTCCTCACGGCACCCGACACATCCGCCGCGGCTGCCAGGAGGCGTGCTGATGGAGCGCTCAGCCGCCCAGGAGCCCGGCAGCGCAAGCGCCCCGAAACCCCTGCCACTGCGGCTACGGCTACGGCACCCCCCGCACACCGGCCCTCATCCCCCGCCCGCCGCCGCTGGGGCGGCACGGGTGGGCTGGGGTCCCCCCCTCTGGGGGAGGCACCCCGCCAGAGGGGGGAGCGCACCCACCCCCCGGCGCCACAAACCAACCGGAACCGCACCAGCGCACGTACACGCGAACCCCACCGCACGCGCACCCGCACCGACGCACGGCAGGCAAACCCACCGCACCCCGCACCCCACCCCCGTCACCCAATATCCGGCGGATCGATCCGCACCCGAACCGCCGCCTCCCCACCGGCCCCACCCCGAGCCATCCGGGCAGCCTGCGCAGCCTTCAGCGCGGCGGCCAGCGCCGCCCCCCTCCCCGGCGGCACCCGGATCAACGCCCGCTCCCACCGCTCCCCCGGCGGCGGCCCACCCGTCCGCCGAGGCCGCCCAGGGGCGGTGACCGGCACCGGGACCGGCCCCAGCACCTCCGCCTCCCCCGGCAGTTCCACGGCCCCCAGAAACTCCCCCACAGCCTCCGCCGTCCCCGACACCGCGGCCATCCGGGACACCGGCGGAAACCCCAGCTCGGCTCGCTCCGCCAGCTCCCGCACCGCATGTCCCACGGGATCCCACCGCACCAACGCCTGCACGGGCCGCAGGGTCGGCTCGGCCACCACCACCACGGTCCCCCCGTCCCCCTGCGGCCGCACCAGCGCCGCGGCCCCGATCCATCGCCGCAACGCGTCCTCACCGGCCCGCAGATCGGGCCGCCCCACCATGGCCCACCCGTCCAGGAGCAGGGCCGCCGCGTAACCGCCCTCGGCCACCGGCTCGGCCCCCGGGGTACTCACCACCAGCGCTGGCACCCCCGGCACCGTGTCCAGCACCTGCTCCCGCCCGGACGTCCGCACCGGCACGGCCGGAAACGCCCGCCCCAGCTCCTCCGCGGTCCGCCGAGCCCCCACGACCTGCGCCCGCAGCCGGAACCCCCCGCACTCCGCGCAGTGCCAGGCGCCTTCCTCCCGCCCGCACCACGCGCACCGAAGCGCCCCCGCGTCCTGCGCCTCCAGCGGCCCCGAACAGTGCCGGCACCGAGCGGGCGCCCGGCAGTTGGCGCACGCCAGCCGCGGCACGTACCCCCGCCGGGGCACCTGCACCAGTACCGGCCCCTGCCGCACCGCGTCCCGGACGACCTGCCAGGCCAGCGTCGGCAGCCGCGCGGCGCGAGCGGCCTCGTCCCGGGCCAGGTCCCCGTCACCCACCGTCCGCACCAGCGGCGCGGCCCCCCGCACCTGCTCCCGTCCGGCGACCAGCGGCCGGGCCCACCCGCTCTCCACCAGCTGGGCGGCCTCGACGGTGCAGCTCCAAGCCCCCAGGAGGAACGCGCACTTGTCCTGCGCGGCCCGCAGCAGCAACACGTCCCGCGCATGCGGCTGAGGAGCGTGCGGCTCGCTGTGACTGTCGTCCCCGTCGTCCCAGATGACCACGAGCCCAAGATCCCGCACCGGCGCGAACATGGCCGCCCGCGTCCCCACGACGGCTCGCACGGCCCCCCGGCGCACGGCCAGCCACTCCCGGTACCGCTTCTCGGGCCCGGCATCGGCGGTGAGCACGGCGTGCCGCCCCTCCCCCAGTAGCGCCGTCAACGCGGCATCCACCCGCGCCACGGCCCGCCCGTCCGGCACCACGACCAGCGCCCCCCGGCCGGACGCCAGCGTCGCCGCGACCGCCCGGGCGATCTCCTCGCTCCACTCGGGCCCGGGAAGGGCGTTCCACACGGCCCGAGGCACCCCGCCCGAGGCCAGCGCCCGCACGAACGTCCCACCGTGCTCGTACCGCTCCCAGGACCCCGCCTCGGGCGCCGCCGGTACCGGCAACGGCTCCGGCGAGGGCCGCTGCTCGGCCCGGGCGCTCCGCGGCGGAACAGCCAGCTGCAGCACATCGGCCAGGCTCCCCGCGTACCGGTCCGCGACGGCCCGGGCCAGGCCCAGCAATTCCTCGTCGAGCACCCGCTCCGGCGACACCACCTGGGCCAGCGCGGCGAGCGGCCCCGAGTAGTCCGACTCGGCCAGCCGCTCGATCAGGAACCCGTCGATCAGCCCCCCGCCCTCACGGCGCCCGTCCCGCACCCGGTGCCGCCCGGCCCCGAACCGCACCCGCACCCGCACCCCGGGCTGCGCGTCGGCGTCCAGCTCCTCCGGCACCGCGTAGTCGAAGTACCGGTCGAGGTGCAGCACCCCCTTGTCCACCAGCACCCGCGCGACCGGCAGCTCGGGAGCAAGCGCGGCCCCCCGCCAGGTCCGCGGCTTGGCCCGCGGCCCCTTGGCCTTGCGCACACTCTCCCGAATGAACGCGAGCTGCTCGGGCGGCGCCCCCTCGGCCCCACCCCCGACCTGCCCGTCCTCGCTGCTCACGCTTGCATTCTTACCAAATGCCACTGACAGCGGCGCCACCCGGACATACGCGAGGCCCGGCACCCCCGAAGGGGCGCCGGGCCTCGTCAGCCGTACCGGATGCGGAGCCTTACAGCCCCGCCGCCGCCCGCAGCGCGTCCACGCGGTCCGTGCGCTCCCAGGTGAAGTCGGGCAGCTCGCGGCCGAAGTGGCCGTACGCGGCCGTCTGGGCGTAGATCGGGCGGAGCAGGTCGAGGTCGCGGATGATCGCGGCCGGGCGGAGGTCGAAGACCTCGTCGATGGCCTTCTCGATCTTCTCGGCGTCGATCTTGGCGGTGCCGAAGGTCTCGACGAACAGACCCACCGGCTCGGCCTTGCCGATGGCGTACGCCACCTGGACCTCACAGCGGGAGGCGAGGCCCGCCGCGACGACGTTCTTGGCGACCCAGCGCATCGCGTACGCGGCCGAGCGGTCCACCTTGGACGGGTCCTTGCCGGAGAAGGCACCGCCGCCGTGGCGGGCCATGCCGCCGTACGTGTCGATGATGATCTTGCGGCCGGTGAGGCCCGCGTCGCCCATCGGGCCGCCGATCTCGAAGCGGCCGGTGGGGTTGACCAGCAGGCGGTAGTTCTCCGTGTCCAGCTTGATGCCCTCGTCCAGGAGCGCCTTCAGCTCCGGCTCCACGACGAACTCGCGGATGTCGGGGGCGAGCAGGGACTCCAGGTCGATGTCGCTCGCGTGCTGCGAGGAGACGACGACCGTGTCGAGGCGGACGGCCTTGTCGCCGTCGTACTCGATGGTGACCTGCGTCTTGCCGTCGGGGCGCAGGTAGGGGATGGTGCCGTTCTTGCGGACCTCGGACAGCCGCTTCGACAGGCGGTGCGCCAGGAAGATCGGCAGCGGCATCAGCGTCGGCGTCTCGTCGGTCGCGTAGCCGAACATCAGGCCCTGGTCACCGGCGCCCTGGCGGTCCAGCTCGTCCTCGTCGCCCTCGACCCGGGTCTCGTACGCCGTGTCGACGCCCTGCGCGATGTCAGGGGACTGCGCGCCGATGGAGACGGAGACACCGCAGGAGGCGCCGTCGAAGCCCTTCTTGGAGGAGTCGTAGCCGATCTCGAGGACCTTGTTGCGGACCAGCGTCGCGATGTCCGCGTACGTCTTGGTCGTGACCTCGCCGGCCACGTGCACCAGGCCGGTGGTGATCAGCGTCTCGACGGCGACCCGGGAGGTCGGGTCCTCGCGCAGGAGCGCATCGAGAATGGTGTCGCTGATCTGGTCAGCGATCTTGTCGGGGTGACCCTCGGTCACGGACTCCGAGGTGAACAGGCGACGGGACACAACGCTCCCTGGGGTTGCAGCGGCTGCTGGCTGATCATTGGTGGACGGGACGGGGGCTGCGCCCGGCGTCGTCCGTGAACAGTTTATCGGTCGCGCTCACCCGCGGGCCCACCCGTCTCGCCTCTCGGGAGCGCTGTGACCTGCGGCACGGGCATTCTGCCCAATCCTCCGTGGCCTTGGCCAGGGGCGCCACGCCCCAATGTGCGCGGTTTCGCAGGCCCTGCGGCGAATGCGACGGTCAGTCGAGCCGGACGGCCACCAGATCCCACACGGTTTCGGCCAGCGCTTCCTTGGGGCCGTAGGGGACCGGCGTCTCGGTGCCGTCGGCGCCCAGCACCACGGCCTCGTTCTCCTCGGCGCCGAAGGTCTTGCGCTCCCCCACCTCGTTCACCACCAGCAGGTCGCAGCCCTTGCGCGCCAGCTTGGTGCGGCCGTTGGCCAGCACGTCGTCGGTCTCGGCGGCGAAGCCGACGACCACCTGGCCGGGGCGGGCCCGGTCGGCGGAGATCTCCGCGAGGATGTCCGGATTCCGCACCAGGACGATCGGGTCCGGGTCCTGGCCGTCCTTCTTCTTGATCTTCCCGGCGGCGTAATCGGCCGGCCGGAAGTCCGCGACCGCCGCGGCCATGACCACCGCGTCGGCGTCGGCGGCCGCCTTCAGCACCGCCTCCCGCAGCTGTACGGCCGTACCGACCTGGACGACGTCCACGCCCGCCGGGTCCGGCAGCCCGGTGTTGGCGGCGATCAGCGTGACCCGGGCACCGCGCGCGGCGGCGGTGCGGGCGAGGGCGTAGCCCTGCTTGCCGGAGGAGCGGTTGCCGAGGAAGCGGACCGGGTCGAGCGGCTCGCGGGTGCCGCCGGCGCTGACCACGACGTGCCGCCCGGTGAGGTCGGGCTCGGTGACGCCCCGGGCCAGCACCCGGCGGCAGACCTCGTAGATCTCCGCGGGGTCCGGCAGCCGGCCCTTGCCGGTGTCGACGCCGGTGAGGCGGCCGACGGCGGGCTCGATGACGACGGCGCCCCGGCGGCGCAGGGTCGCCACGTTCTCCTGGGTGGCCGGGTGCTCCCACATCTCGGTGTGCATGGCGGGGGCGAACACGACCGGGCAGCGGGCGGTGAGCAGGGTGTTGGTCAGCAGGTCGTCGGCGAGGCCGTGTGCCGCCTTGGCGAGCAGGTCCGCGGTGGCCGGGGCGACCACCACCAGGTCGGCGTGCTGGCCGATGCGGACGTGCGGCACCTCGTGGACGTCGTTCCACACCTCGGTCGAGACGGGGTTGCCGGACAGGGCCGACCAGGTGGCGGCGCCGACGAAGTGCAGCGCGGAGGAGGTGGGCACCACACGGACGTCATGTCCCGACTCGGTCAGCCTGCGCAGCAGCTCACAGGCCTTGTACGCGGCGATGCCACCGCTGACCCCCAGCACGACCCTCGGCTTGTCCACGGTCTCTCCCCGGCTCGGAAACGCTCGGAACACGTACAACCCCATGACACACCACAGGCCCGGCAGCATGACTGCCGGGCCTGTGGAAAAGACTGCTGCAAGCAGGAAATATTACTGCGCCGGGCCCTCGACGGCCTCGGACGTCAGCAGCCCCGCGTTGATCTCCCGGAGGGCGATCGAGAGCGGCTTCTCGTGGACGTGGGTGTCGACGAGCGGACCGACGTACTCGAGGAGGCCCTCGCCGAGCTGCGAGTAGTACGCGTTGATCTGGCGGGCCCGCTTGGCCGCGTAGATCACGAGGCTGTACTTCGAGTCGGTGGCCTCGAGGAGCTCGTCGATCGGCGGGTTGATGATGCCCTCGGGCGCGGAGATGGAAGAGGACACGCTCTACCTTCCGATGGATGGGAAAGATTAAGTCAGGCGATCAGAGACGATCACACAACGTCCATCAAGGCTAGCAGCTCGCGCGCCACGTCCTCGACGGAGGTGTTGACCAGGGTCTCGTCGAACTCCCGCTCGGCGGCCAGTTCGACCTTCGCCGCCTGGAGCCGGCGCTCGATCACCTCGGGCGGCTCGGTGCCGCGGCCGGTGAGCCTGCGCACCAGCTCCTCCCAGGAGGGAGGAGCCAGGAACACCAGATGAGCCTCTTCCATGGAGTCGCGGACCTGCCGGGCGCCCTGGAGGTCGATCTCCAGCAGGACGGGCTCGCCCGCCTCCAGGCGCTCCAGCACGGCCGCGCGCGGCGTGCCGTAGCGGTTGCCCGCGAACTCGGCCCACTCCAGCAGCTCGCCGTTGGCGATCAGCTTGTCCATCTCCTCGTCGGTGACGAAGAAGTAGTGGACTCCGTGCTTCTCGCCGGGTCGGGGCTTGCGGGTCGTCGCCGACACCGAGAGCCAGACCTCGGGGTGTTCCTTGCGCATATGGGCGACGACCGTGCTCTTGCCGACCCCAGAGGGGCCGGAGAGCACGGTCAGCCGCGGACGTTCACTCATGCAGCGATTATTCCAGCAATCCCGGGGTGCCCGGGACTCCCTTCCCGGCAGTGCCCGGGATCAGGAGCCGGTGCTGCCGAACTCACGCTCCAGGGAAGCGATCTGGTTGGAGCCGAGGCCACGCACACGGCGGCTCTCGGAGATACCGAGTCGCTCCATGATCTGCTTGGCGCGGACCTTGCCCACGCCCGGCAGCGACTCAAGAAGGGCGGAGACCTTCATCTTGCCGATGACGTCGTTCTCCTGGCCCTGCTTGATGACCTCGTGAAGGGAGGCGCCGGAGTGCTTGAGTCGATTCTTGACCTCGGCCCGCTCCCGGCGAGCCGCGGCGGCCTTTTCGAGCGCGGCTGCGCGCTGTTCAGGGGTAAGGGGCGGAAGAGCCACGCCTACGTCACCTCGGATGTTGACTGTCGGATACGGACCGGTGAGGAACCTAGTCGCCCCACACCTGCGGAGTACGAGCAACACGCTTGCCCGTTCTCTGCTCGGAGACTAGCGGGCAAGTCCGCCAGAGTCAGCGAGAACAGCGGAAAAGTCCTGGTCAGCCTCCGTCAGGACGGACATTTAAGACATATTGCCCTGGATTTGAGGATGTATTCAGACTCAAGTCGACCCGCGGTCACTCATCGGCGGACTCGAACAAGCGTCTAAATACTGCCGATCAAGCGTCTAAATACTCCCGATCGGTGTCCCCGCGGGACTCACCCGGCGGTCACGGCCGTCCGGATCTCCTCCGCGAACCGCTCGGCGGACGCGCGCAGCGCCCCGACGTCGGGACCGTGGCGCAGCACTCCCCGGCTTACGTTCGGCACCACATTTCGCACCGCCGCCCCGAAGACCCGGGGAAGGTCGGCCGCAGTGGCCCCCTGGGCGCCGATGCCGGGCGCCAGGAGCGGGCCGTTGATCCTCAGGTCGTAGGAGGACAGATCGCCGAGCGTGGCGCCGACGACCGCCCCGAAGGAGCCGAGCGGCTCCTCCCCCTCGTTCTCGGCGGCCAGGTGGGCCAGCATCGTCGCGCCGACGTTCCGGCCGTCCGCGCGGATCGCGTGCTGGACCTCGCCGCCCTCCGGGTTGGAGGTCAGCGCCAGCACGAACAGCCCCGCGCCGCTCTCCCGCGCCAGCGCCACGGCGGGCGAGAGCGAGCCGTAGCCGAGGTACGGCGAGACGGTCAGCGCGTCCGAGAACAGCGGGGAGTCCTTGCGCAGGAAGGACTCGGCGTACGCGGCCATGGTCGAGCCGATGTCGCCGCGCTTGGCGTCCATGACGACCAGCGCCCCGGCCGCCCGCGCCTCCTCCACCGATTTCTCCAGCACGGCGATCCCGCGCGAGCCGAAGCGCTCGAAGAACGCGCTCTGCGGCTTCAGGACGGCGACCCGGTCGGCCATGGCCTCGACGACGGTACGGCTGAAGCGCTCCAGCCCCGCGAGGTCGTCGTCCAGGCCCCACTCCGAGAGCAGTGAGGCGTGCGGGTCGATGCCGACGCAGAGCGGGCCCCGCTCGTCCATGGCACGGCGCAGCCGCGCGCCGAAGGGTTCCTGGGTCATGCGGCCTTCCTCACGTCGGCGCCGACCGCGTCGGCGAGAGTGGCGTACGGGCTGGTGCGCAGGCGGGCGGCGAGGCCCTTGTGGATCGCGCGGCCCCAGAAGGGCCCCTCGTAGACGAAGGCGCTGTATCCCTGGACCAGCGTGGCGCCGGCCAGGATGCGCTGCCAGGCGTCCTCGGCGTTCTCGATGCCGCCGACGCCCACCAGGGTGATGCGGTCGCCCACGCGCGCGTAGAGGCGCCGCAGCACCTCCAGGGAGCGGGCCTTGAGCGGGGCGCCGGACAGTCCGCCGGCCTCCTTGACCAGGGCGGGCTCGGAGGTCAGACCGAGGCCCTCGCGCGCGATGGTGGTGTTCGTGGCGATGATCCCGTCCAGGCCGAGCTCGACCGCGAGGTCGGCGACGGCGTCGATGTCCTCGTCGGCGAGGTCCGGAGCGATCTTGACCAGGAGCGGGACGCGGCGCGTGGTGACCGTGCGGTCGGCGGCCTCGCGCACGGCGCTCAGCAGCGGGCGCAGCGCCTCGGTGGCCTGGAGGTTGCGCAGCCCCGGCGTGTTCGGCGAGGAGACGTTCACGACGAGGTAGTCGGCGTACGGCGCCAGCCGCTCGGTCGACTTCACGTAGTCACCGGCCGCCTCGGCCTCGGGCACCACCTTGGTCTTGCCGATGTTCACGCCCACGACCGTCCTGAAGACCGGGTTGCGGGAGGCCAGCCGGGCGGCGACGGCCAGCGAGCCCTCGTTGTTGAAGCCCATGCGGTTGATCAGCGCCCGGTCCGGTACGAGCCGGAACAGCCGCTTCTTGGGGTTGCCGGGCTGCGCCTCCCCGGTCACGGTGCCGATCTCGACGTGGTCGAAGCCGAGCATCGACATGCCGTCGATGGCGACCGCGTTCTTGTCGAAGCCGGCGGCGAGCCCGAAGGGCCCGTGCATCCGCAGCCCGAAGGCCTCGGTGCGCAGCTCCTTGTGGCGGGGCGCGAGCGCGGCGGCGATGAACGTGCGCAGCACCGGGACGCGCACGGCGAGCCGGATCCAGCGGAAGGCCAGGTAGTGCGCCCGCTCGGGATCCATCCGCTTGAAGACGAGGTTGAAGAAGATCTTGTACATGGTCCTCACCAGGAATGTGGTGTCCGCACCAGGAAGGGGTGTCCGGTGTCCTCACCAAGAGGGGGACACCGTTTCCGGTGTCCCCCTCAGGGCTGCTAGCCGCGGGCCGCGGTCAGGTGCTCGGCGTGTTCCTGGAGCGAGCGGACGCCCACATCGCCGTGGTTGAGGGCGTCGATGCCCTGCACCGCGGCGGCCAGCGCCTGCACGGTCGTCAGGCAGGGCACGGACCGCGCCACGGCGGCCGTACGGATCTCGTAGCCGTCCAGGCGGCCGCCCGTGCCGTAGGGGGTGTTGACGATGAGGTTGACCTCGCCGTCGTGGATGAGCTGGACGATGGTCTTCTCGCCGTTCGGGCCGGTGCCCTCGGACTGCTTGCGCACCACGGTGGCGTTGATGCCGTTGCGCTTGAGGACCTCGGCGGTGCCGGAGGTGGCGAGCAGCTCGAAGCCGTGCGCGACCAGTTCACGGGCCGGGAAGATCACCGAGCGCTTGTCGCGGTTGGCCACCGAGATGAAGGCGCGGCCCTTGGTGGGCAGCGGGCCGTACGCGCCGGCCTGCGACTTGGCGTACGCCGTGCCGAAGACGGAGTCGATGCCCATGACCTCGCCGGTGGAGCGCATCTCCGGGCCGAGGACGGTGTCGACACCGCGGCCGTGGATGTCGCGGAAGCGCGACCACGGCATGACGGCCTCCTTGACGGAGATCGGCGCGTCCAGCGGCAGCTCGCCGCCGTCCCCGGTGCGCGGCAGCAGCCCCTCGGCCCGCAGCTCGGCGACGGTCGCACCGAGCGAGATCCGGGCGGCGGCCTTCGCCAGCGGCACCGCGGTCGCCTTCGAGGTGAAGGGGACCGTACGGGACGCGCGCGGGTTGGCCTCCAGGACGTAGAGGATGTCACCCGCCATCGCGAACTGGATGTTGATCAGGCCGCGGACGCCGACGCCGCGGGCGATGGCCTCCGTGGACGCCCGGAGCCGCTTGATGTCGAAGCCGCCGAGGGTGATCGGGGGCAGCGCGCACGCGGAGTCGCCGGAGTGGATGCCGGCCTCCTCGATGTGCTCCATCACGCCGCCGAGGTAGAGCTCCTCGCCGTCGTAGAGCGCGTCCACGTCGATCTCGATCGCGTCGTCCAGGAAGCGGTCGACGAGGACCGGCCGGGTCGGGCTGATCTCGGTCGACTCGGCGATGTAGGACGACAGCCGGGTCTCGTCGTAGACGATCTCCATGCCGCGCCCGCCGAGGACGTACGACGGCCGCACGAGGACCGGGTAGCCGATCTCGTCGGCGATGGCCTTGGCCTCGGCGAAGGTGGTGGCGGTGCCGTGCTTGGGCGCCGGGAGGCCGGCCTCCTTCAGGACGCGGCCGAAGGCGCCGCGGTCCTCGGCGGCGTGGATCGCCTCCGGGGACGTACCGACGACCTTGACGCCGTTGTCCTTCAACGCCTGCGCCAGGCCCAGCGGCGTCTGCCCGCCGAGCTGCACGACGACGCCGGCGATCGGACCGGCCTTCGCCTCCGCGTGGACGATCTCCAGCACGTCTTCCAACGTCAGCGGCTCGAAGTACAGGCGGTCGGAGGTGTCGTAGTCGGTGGAGACGGTCTCCGGGTTGCAGTTGACCATCACGGTCTCGTACCCGGCGTCGCTCAGCGCGAAGGAGGCGTGGACGCAGGAGTAGTCGAACTCGATGCCCTGGCCGATCCGGTTGGGGCCGGAGCCGAGGATGATCACCGCGGGCTTCTCGCGCGGGGCGACCTCGGTCTCCTCGTCGTAGGAGGAGTAGAAGTACGGCGTCTTCGCGGCGAACTCGGCGGCGCAGGTGTCGACCGTCTTGTAGACCGGGCGGATGCCGAGCGCGTGCCGCACCTCGCGGACGACGTCCTCGCGCAGGCCGCGGATCTCGCCGATCTGCTGGTCGGAGAAGCCGTGCCGCTTGGCCTCGGCGAGCAGCTCGGGGGTCAGCTCGGGCGCCTCGGCGAGCTCGTCGGCGATCTCCTTGATCAGGAAGAGCTGGTCGACGAACCAGGGGTCGATCTTCGTGTACGCGAAGACCTCCTCGGGCGTGGCGCCCGCGCGGATGGCCTGCATGACGGTGTTGATCCGGCCGTCGGTGGGGCGGACGGACTCCTCCAGCAGCGCGGCCTTGTCGCCGGGCTCGCCCACGAAGGTGAACTGGCTGCCCTTCTTCTCCAGCGAGCGCAGCGCCTTCTGGAACGCCTCGGTGAAGTTGCGGCCGATGGCCATGGCCTCGCCGACCGACTTCATGGTGGTGGTCAGCGTGGAGTCGGCGGACGGGAACTTCTCGAAGGCGAACCGGGGGGCCTTGACGACCACGTAGTCGAGCGTGGGCTCGAAGGAGGCCGGGGTCTCCTGGGTGATGTCGTTCGGGATCTCGTCGAGGGTGTAGCCGACGGCGAGCTTGGCGGCGATCTTGGCGATCGGGAAGCCGGTCGCCTTGGAGGCGAGCGCGCTCGACCGGGACACGCGCGGGTTCATCTCGATGACGATGACCCGGCCGTCCTCGGGGTTCACCGCGAACTGGATGTTGCAGCCGCCGGTGTCGACGCCGACCTCGCGGATGATCGCGATGCCGACGTCGCGCAGCACCTGGTACTCGCGGTCGGTCAGCGTCATCGCGGGGGCGACGGTGATCGAGTCACCGGTGTGCACGCCCATGGGGTCGAAGTTCTCGATGGAGCAGACGACCACGACGTTGTCGTGCTTGTCGCGCATCAGCTCCAGCTCGTACTCCTTCCAGCCGAGGATGGACTCCTCCAGGAGCACCTCGGTGGTCGGCGAGAGCGTGAGGCCCTGCCCGGCGATGCGGCGCAGTTCCTCCTCGTCGTGGGCGAAGCCGGATCCGGCGCCGCCCATGGTGAAGGACGGGCGGACGACGACTGGGTAGCCGCCCAGGGTCTCGACGCCCTTGAGGACGTCGTCCATGGTGTGGCAGATGACCGAGCGGGCGGACTCGCCGTGGCCGATCTTCTTGCGGACCTCCTCGACGACCACCTTGAACTGGTCGCGGTCCTCGCCCTTGTGGATCGCCTCCACGTTGGCGCCGATCAGCTCGACGCCGTACTTCTCCAGGACGCCGTTCTCGTGCAGCGAGATGGCGGTGTTGAGCGCCGTCTGGCCGCCCAGGGTGGGCAGCAGGGTGTCCGGGCGCTCCTTGGCGATGATCTTCTCGACGAACTCGGGGGTGATCGGCTCGACGTAGGTGGCGTCGGCGATCTCCGGGTCGGTCATGATCGTCGCCGGGTTGGAGTTGACCAGGATGACGCGCAGGCCCTCGGCCTTGAGCACGCGGCACGCCTGCGTGCCGGAGTAGTCGAACTCGGCGGCCTGGCCGATGACGATCGGGCCGGAGCCGATGACCAGGACGGACTGGATATCGGTGCGCTTAGGCACGCTGGCCCTCCATCAAAGACGTGAAGCGGTCGAACAGGTAGGCGGCATCGTGCGGGCCGGCCGCCGCCTCGGGGTGGTACTGGACGCTGAAGGCCGGCTTGTCGAGCAGCTGCAGGCCCTCCACCACGTTGTCGTTCAGGCAGACGTGGGAGACCTCGGCGCGGCCGAAGGGGGTGTCGGAGACCTTGTCGAGCGGGGCGTCGACGGCGAATCCGTGGTTGTGCGCGGTGACCTCGACCTTGCCGGTCGTACGGTCCTGCACGGGCTGGTTGATGCCGCGGTGGCCGTACTTCAGCTTGTACGTGCCGAAGCCGAGCGCGCGGCCCAGGATCTGATTGCCGAAGCAGATGCCGAACAGCGGGGTGCCGCGCTCCAGGACCGCCTGCATGAGGGCGACAGGGTGGTCGGCGGTGGACGGGTCGCCCGGGCCGTTGGAGAAGAACACGCCGTCGGGCCGGACCGCGTACACGTCCTCGGGGGTCGCGGTCGCCGGCAGGACGTGCACCTCGATGCCGCGCTCGGCCATCCGGTGCGGGGTCATGCCCTTGATGCCGAGGTCGATGGCGGCGACGGTGAACTTCTTCTCGCCGATCGCCGGGACGACGTACGTCTCGGTGGTGGCGACCTCTGCGGAGAGGTCGGCGCCCGTCATCTCGGGGGCCTGGCGCACCTCGGAGATCATGGTGCCCTCGTCGGGCAGGGCGTTGCCGGAGAAGATGCCGACGCGCATGGCGCCGCGCTCGCGCAGATGGCGGGTCAGCGCGCGCGTGTCGATGCCGGAGATCCCGACGACGCCCTGCCGGCGCAGCTCCTCGTCCAACGAGCGCCGGGAGCGCCAGTTGGACGGCACGCGCGCGGGGTCGCGCACGACGTATCCGGCGACCCAGATCCGCTTCGACTCGGAGTCCTCGTCGTTGACGCCGGTGTTGCCCACGTGCGGGGCGGTCATCACGACGACCTGGCGGTGGTACGACGGGTCGGTGAGGGTCTCCTGGTAGCCGGTCATCCCGGTGGAGAACACGGCCTCGCCGAAGGTCACCCCCACGGCCCCGTAGGCACGGCCGCGGAAGATCCGGCCGTCCTCCAGGACGAGGACGGCGGGAACCCTGGTGGCTCCCCTGGTGGAGGTCGTCATCGTGCGCCTTCCGTGTCGTTGATCATCTGGTTCAGGGTGTCGACCCACTCGGTGTGCTCGGCCGCCGTGTCCGAGCGGAAGCCGGAGTCGATCAGGCGGTCGCCGTGCGCCCAGGTCACCACGAGCAGTCCGCCCTCGGTCAGGACCTTGCCGGCGATGCCTTTGTCGAGCCGGGCCTCGCGCAGCTGCCCGGCCGGGACGAAGAAGTCGCTCGCCCCGGGGCGTACGACGTCCAGGCCCGCCTCCGTCAGCGTGAGCTCGACCCGGCTGCGGGTGCCCAGGCCGTGCGCCACGATGCGGTCGAGCCACTGCCCGGCGGTCGTGGAGCCGTGGTACCGGCCGCTCATCGTCAGTGTGGCCTCGCCCGGCTCGGACGGCGCGCCGGGCAGCTCGGGCAGGTCGCCCTGGAGGGTGCCGCGCCATTTCCAGCCCTCGCGCATCAGCCAGTAGACGAGCGCGACGAAGAGGGCCAGTCCGACGAGCCAGCCGATCCGGGCGGCCCAGTCGGTCACCTCGGCCGACTTCTGTTCGGCGAGCAGAGTTACAGGTGTCACGTGAGCTTCCCGTCGACGAGCGTGGCCTTGCCCCGGAGCCACGTGTGCGTCACACGGCCCGGCAGCTCACGCCCCTGGTACGGAGTGTTGCGGCTGCGCGAGGCGAAGCCCGCGGGGTCCACGGACCCACGGTATTCCGTGTCGACGAGCGTGAGGTTGGCGGGCTCACCAGCCGAGACGGGGCGGCCGTGTCCCGTCGCCCGCCCGATCTCGGCGGGCTTGACGGACATGCGCTCGGCGACCCCGGCCCAGGTGAGGAGCCCGGTGTCCACCATGGTCTCCTGGACCACTGACAACGCGGTCTCCAGGCCGACCATGCCCATGGCGGCCGCGGCCCACTCGCAGTCCTTGTCCTCGTGCGGGTGCGGGGCGTGGTCGGTGGCGACGATGTCGATCGTGCCGTCGGCGAGCGCCTCGCGCAGCGCCAGGACGTCACGCTCGGTGCGCAGCGGCGGGTTGACCTTGTAGACCGGGTTGTACGTCCGCACCAGCTCGTCGGTGAGCAGGAGGTGGTGCGGGGTGACCTCGGCGGTGACGTCGATGCCGCGGGACTTGGCCCAGCGCACGATCTCGACGGACCCGGCGGTCGACAGGTGGCAGATGTGGACGCGGGAGCCGACGTGCTCGGCGAGCAGGACGTCCCGGGCGATGATCGACTCCTCGGCCACCGCGGGCCAGCCCCCGAGTCCCAGCTCGGCGGAGACGACGCCCTCGTTCATCTGGGCGCCCTCGGTCAGCCGCGGCTCCTGCGCGTGCTGCGCGACAACGCCGCCGAAGGCCTTCACGTACTCCAGCGCCCGGCGCATCATCACGGCGTCGTCGACGCACTTGCCGTCGTCGGAGAAGACGGTGACACCGGCCGCCGACTCGTGCATGGCGCCCAGCTCGGCGAGCTTCTTGCCCTCCAGGCCGACGGTGACGGCACCGATGGGCTGGACGTCGCAGTAGCCGTGCTCCTGGCCGAGCCGGTAGACCTGCTCGACCACGCCGGCGGTGTCGGCGACGGGGAAGGTGTTGGCCATGGCGAACACGGCGGTGTAGCCACCGCCGGCCGCCGCGCGCGTGCCGGTCAGGACGGTCTCGGAGTCCTCGCGGCCGGGCTCGCGCAGATGGGTGTGCAGATCGACCAGGCCCGGCAGCAGCACCTTGCCGGCCGCCTCGACGACCTCGGCGCCCTCCGCGCTCAGACCGGTGCCCACCTCGGCGATGGTCGCACCGTCGATCAGGACGTCCTGCGGCTCGCCCCCGAGCACCTTCGCACCACGGATCAGGATCTTGCTCATCTGTCTTACTTCTCCTCGATGCGGGTGTGGCTGACGGCGGGCTGGTTGCCGCCCAGCAGCAGGTACAGGACGGCCATCCGGATGGAGACTCCGTTTGCGACCTGCTCGACGACGGTGCAGCGCTCGGAGTCGGCGACCTCGGCGGTGATCTCCATGCCGCGCACCATCGGCCCGGGGTGCATCACGATGGCGTGCTCGGGCATCTTGGCCATGCGGTCGCCGTCGAGGCCGTAGCGGCGCGAGTACTCGCGCTCGGTGGGGAAGAACGCGGCGTTCATGCGCTCCCGCTGGACGCGGAGCATCATCACGGCGTCGGACTTGGGGAGCACGGCGTCCAGGTCGTACGACACCTCGCACGGCCAGGTGCCGACGCCGACCGGGACCAGGGTGGGCGGGGCGACCAGGGTGACCTCGGCGCCGAGGGTGTGCAGCAGGTCGACGTTGGAGCGGGCGACCCGGCTGTGCAGGACGTCGCCGACCAGCGTGATCCGCTTGCCGGCCAGGTCCTGGCCGATCCCGGCGTCCCGGCCGACGAGCCGGCGGCGCATGGTGAAGGCGTCCAGCAGGGCCTGGGTGGGGTGCTGGTGGGTGCCGTCACCGGCGTTGATGACGACCGCGTCGATCCACCCGGAGTTGGCGAGCCGGTACGGCGCTCCGGAGGCGCCGTGCCGGATGACCACGGCGTCGACGCCCATGGCCTCCAGGGTCTGGGCGGTGTCCTTGAGGGACTCGCCCTTGGAGACGCTGGATCCCTTGGCCGAGAAGTTGATGACGTCCGCGGACAGGCGCTTCTCGGCGGCCTCGAAGGAGATACGCGTGCGCGTGGAGTCCTCGAAGAAGAGGTTCACGATGGTGCGGCCGCGCAGGGTCGGCAGCTTCTTGATGGGCCGGTCGGCCACCCGGGCCATCTCCTCGGCGGTGTCGAGGATCTGGACGGCGTCGTCGCGGGTGAGATCGGCGGCCGAGATGAGATGACGCTGCATCTGTCAGGCTCCGTAAGGCAGTTCAGGTATCGGGAGATTCCGGGCAGGCGAGGGCGCACCGACAGGGCGTACGCGGTCCGGCTGCTACGAGGTCGGCTTCACACCGAGCAGCACGGTGTCGCGACCGTCCTCCTCGGTGAGCTGGACCTTGACCGTCTCCCGCAACGACGTGGGGAGGTTCTTGCCGACGTAGTCGGCGCGGATGGGCAGTTCGCGGTGGCCGCGGTCGACGAGCACGGCGAGCTGCACGGCGCGGGGGCGGCCGAGGTCGTTCAGCGCGTCGAGGGCGGCACGGATGGTGCGGCCGGAGAAGAGCACGTCGTCGACGAGGACGACCAGCCGGCCGTCGAGCCCGTCACCGGGGATCTCCGTACGGGCGAGCGCGCGCGGCGGGTGCATGCGCAGGTCGTCGCGGTACATGGTGATGTCGAGCGAGCCGACCGGGATCTTGCCGCCGGTGATCTCTTCGAGCTTCTCGGCCAGCCGCCGGGCGAGGAAGACGCCCCGGGTGGGAATGCCGAGGAGCACCACGTCGTCGGCGCCCTTGGCGCGTTCGACGATCTCGTGGGCGATGCGGGTCAGTACCCGCGCGATGTCGGGGCCCTCGAGAACGGGCCGCGCATCGGACGCTTGCGTGTCCATGGGAAAAGGACCTCCTTCTCCGCCTCACGGGACGGACCTTAAAGGACGTCGGGTTTGCGTCATCCACCGTAGCAGGCCGGGAACCGGACTCGGATCACCCCCTTGGCCCAACCGACCGCCGCGACCACGGAAGAGTCGGTGTGGACCATTCGGCTTGACGCACGAGAGTCACGCTGCGTAACCTCACAGTGAGTTACCAGCCGCGCGGCAGGAAGACGGCCGGCCGCGTCGACACAGTGTCCGGGGAGCTATATGTCCAGCGAATACGCCAAACAGCTCGGGGCCAAGCTCCGGGCCATCCGCACCCAGCAGGGCCTTTCCCTCCACGGTGTCGAGGAGAAGTCCCAGGGACGCTGGAAGGCCGTGGTGGTCGGTTCGTACGAGCGCGGCGACCGTGCCGTGACCGTGCAGCGCCTTGCCGAGCTGGCGGATTTCTACGGCGTTCCGGTGCAGGAGCTGCTGCCCGGCACCACGCCGGGCGGGGCCGCCGAGCCGCCGCCGAAGCTGGTCCTGGACCTGGAGCGGCTGGCCCACGTGCCGGCCGAGAAGGCGGGCCCCCTCCAGCGCTACGCCGCGACGATCCAGTCGCAGCGCGGTGACTACAACGGCAAGGTGCTCTCGATCCGCCAGGACGACCTGCGCACACTCGCCGTCATCTACGACCAGTCCCCCTCGGTCCTCACCGAGCAGCTGATCAGCTGGGGCGTGCTGGACGCCGACGCCCGCCGCGCGGTGTCCCACGAGGACAGCTGAACGCTCCGCGGGTTGAGCAGAAACGTAACGCCGGGGTGGTAGGAGCTATGTGGCTCCCGCCACCCCGGCGGTGTTTTCCGTGTTCCGGCGCGGTGACGACTCCGGCCACGGCAACGCCGGGCAGGGGCGCGGGGAACTGCGCGACCAGCCACGGACCACCGCCGGGCCGCAAGCGGCGGCACCACCCCGCCCCCCTGGGCGCACGAACGCCGGGGGCCCGCAGCAAGCGCGCTGCAGGCCCCCGGCGTTCGTCGTACCGCCGCCTACGCCTCCCGGCGCAGCGTCGGCTTGAGCTCCTTCAGACGGCCGAGGAGGCCGTTCACGAACGAGGGCGACTCGTCCGTGGAGAACTCCTTGGCCAGCTGCACCATCTCGTCGAGCACGACGGCGTCCGGGGTCTCGTCGACCCAGATCAGCTCGTAGGCGCCGAGCCGCAGGATGTTGCGGTCCACGACCGGCATCCGGTCCAGCGTCCAGCCGACCGAGTACTGCGCGAGCAGGTCGTCGATCCGGCGCGCGTGCTCCGCGTAGCCCTCGACGAGCTGCATCGTGTACTCGCTCACCGGCGGCTGGCGGGTGTCGGCGTGGGAGAGCCGGACCCAGTCCGCGAGGACCGTCAGGACGTCGGCGTCGCGCTGGTCGCCCTCGAAGAGGATCTGGAAGGCGCGCTTGCGGGCCGTGTTGCGGGCAGCCACGGTTAGCTGTTCACCCGGCCGAGGTAGTCGCTCGTGCGGGTGTCGACCTTGATCTTCTCACCGGTGGTGATGAAGAGCGGGACGTTGATCTGGTGGCCGGTCTCCAGGATGGCGGGCTTGGTGCCACCGGTGGAGCGGTCGCCCTGGACGCCCGGCTCGGTCTCCTGGATGACGAGCTCGACGGCGGCCGGCAGCTCGACGAAGAGCACCTCGCCCTCGTGCTGCGCGACGGTGGCGGTGAAGCCCTCGATCAGGAAGTTGGCGGCGTCGCCGACGGCCTTGCGGTCGACCATCAGCTGGTCGTAGGTCTCCATGTCCATGAAGACGAAGTACTCGCCGTCCATGTACGAGAACTGCATGTCGCGCTTGTCGACAGTGGCCGTCTCGACCTTGACACCGGCGTTGAACGTCTTGTCGACGACCTTGCCGGAGAGCACGTTCTTGAGCTTGGTGCGCACGAAGGCCGGGCCCTTGCCGGGCTTGACGTGCTGGAACTCGACGACGGACCAGAGCTGGCCGCCTTCGAGCTTGAGCACCATGCCGTTCTTGAGGTCGTTCGTGGAAGCCACGGTTGCGGAATCTCCTGGACTGACGTGGACGACCCCGGCGCACGCACTCCTACAGCGCGAGCAGCTCCTTGGTCGTGATGGTGAGTAGCTCGGGTCCGCCGTCCGCCTCGGGGCGGACGACGAGCGTGTCATCGATCCGGACGCCGCCCCGGCCCGGGAGGTGAACCCCCGGTTCGACGGTGACCGGCACGCAAGCGTCCAGTTTACCCATGGCCGCGGGAGCCAACTGCGGGTCCTCGTCGATTTCGAGTCCGACGCCATGGCCGGTGAGCGGTGGCAGCCCCTCCGCATGCCCCGCGGAGTCCAGCACCTGGCGGGCCGCCCGGTCCACGTCGCGGTAGGCGGCGCCGGGTGCCAGGCTCTCCCGGCCGGCGCGCTGAGCGGCGAAGACGAGGTCGTACAGCTCGATCTGCCAGTCGGCCGGCGAGGTGCCGATGACGAAGGTGCGGCCGATCTCGCAGCGGTAGCCGCGGTAGGTGGCGCCCAGGCAGACGGAGAGAAAGTCGCCCTCCTCGACCCGTCGGTCGGTGGGCCGGTGGCCGCGGCGGCCGGAGTTCGGGCCGGTGGCCACAGAGGTCGGGAAGGCGGGGCCGTCGGCCCCGTGGTCGACGAGCCGGCGCTCCAGCTCCAGGGCGAGATGCCGCTCGGTGCGGCCGACGAGGATGGACTCCAGGAGCTCGCCGAGGGCCTGGTCGGCGATCTCGGCGCCGATGCGCAGACAGGAGATCTCCTCCTCGTCCTTCACCACCCTCAGCTGTTCGACGGCTCCGCCCAGCCCCGCGAGGCGCAGCCGGGGCGCGACGGAGGTGATGGCCCGGTACCGGGCGACGGTGAGGTGATGCTCCTCCACGGCCAGGGATTCGGCGCGCTGCCCTCCGGCGAGATCGGCGGCGGCCACCGCCGGATCGCCTCCGGCGCCGGGGAGCCGGTGCACGCGCAGCGCCTCGTCCGGGCGGCCCCCGGCGGGGCGGTCGTCCGGCGGGCCGGTGCACACCAGGACGTCCTCGGTACGGCCGATCAGCAGGACGGCGTTCTGGGGGGCCGCGCCCGCCAGGTAGCGGACGTTGGCGGGGCGGGTGACCAGAGCGGAGTGGCTGCCGCCGGCTTGGCAGTGGTCCCGTAGGCGGGATCTTCGCGTGGCGTACACCTCTGACATGACACGAGCGTAGGAGTCTTGTAGGCGCGGCGCCGGTCGGGAGGGCCGAGTGGGGGGTGGTTGCGGTTGCTGCGCCAGGTGCGGGGCTGTGGGGGCTTGTCGCGCCCGCGCGGCGGAGCCGCACATCGATACAGCCCCGCGCCCCTGGGGTGGGACCGGTCCCCTGCGTCACAAGGAGCCCTTTACCAGCTCGGCGGGCTCGCTATGGACCGGGCCAGTACGTCGTCCAGGACCTGGGCCGTCTGCTGCACGTCCATTTGGGAGTTGTCGATGATCGGCAGGCCCGAGCCGTACCAGCCCGCCATGCGGCCGTGGATGCGGGCCACCTCCTCGTCGGTGAGGCGGCGGTTGCCGGAGCGTTCCGCGTTGCGCTCCAGGACGATCTCCAGGCCCGGCAGGAGGACCACCGGCAGCAGGCCGGGGCCCACATGGCGCTTCCAGCCGCCGAGGCCGACGACCGGGCGGTCGGGGAAGACCGCGTCGTCGAGGATGCAGGAGATGCCGTTGGCCAGGAAGTTGCGGGCGGCGAAGCCGCAGGTGCGGCGGGCCAGGCGGTACTGGGCCTCGGAGTGGTCGTTCCAGCCGGTCTGGGGGTCGGCGAAGCCGGAGCGGACCCATTCGCGGACGTCGTCGAGGCTGATGTGGGCCGTGGGCACCCGACGGTGGTCGGCCCAGTACTTGGCGACGCTGGTCTTCCCGGCACCCGCCGGGCCGATGAGCAGCACCGCGAGGGTCGTGCCGGACGGATCGGGCGCGCCCGGGGCGGGGACGGGCGGCATGGCGACCGGGCCGCCGGGGGGCAGCGGCACATGGCCGGTGGTGTCCGGGGCCGGGGGCTGCGGGACGTGCGGGGGCGTCGGCGGAACCGGGCCCGGGGGCGGCCCGGTGAAGCCGGGCGCCGGCGGGGGCACCGGGGCGGCCCCCTGGTGCGGGCCCGGGTGCGGCGGACCCGGGTGGTGTGCGGCCGGGGACCAGCCGACGGCCGGTCCGTGCCCCGGCTGGTGGGGCGGCGGCAGCGGAGAACCCACTGCGTGCTGCATCCGGTGCCACTCCATCTCGTACGGGACATTGGCGCTGGCAGCGAGGGGCGAGCCCCGCTCCCTACCGAACGGTACCGCCCCCGGCCACTGTTTGGTGAACGGCCGGGGGCGGTCCGAAGTGCCCCTGCGCACAGGGAAAATCGGGCGTACGGCGCCCCGGCGGACTTACTGGCCCACTTCTCCGTACGCGGCGAGCAGCACGGCCGGGTCCGGGCCCTCCAGGACGGTCGGCTTGGCCAGGCCGTCCAGGACGATGAAGCGGAGCAGGTCGCCGCGGGACTTCTTGTCGACCTTCATGTTCTCCACCAGCTTGGGCCACTGGTCGTAGCGGTAGTGCAGCGGAAGGCCGACCGCCTCCAGGATCGTGCGGTGCCGATCGGCGGTCGCGTCGTCGAGCCGCCCGGCCAGGCGGCCCAGTTCGGCGGCGAAGTGCATGCCGACGGCCACCGCCGCGCCGTGCCGCCACTTGTAGCGCTCGTTCTTCTCGATGGCGTGGCCGAGGGTGTGGCCGTAGTTGAGGATCTCGCGCGGGCCCGACTCCTTCAGGTCCGAGGAGACGACCTCGGCCTTCACCCGGATCGAGCGCTCGATCAGCTCGGCGGTGTGCGGTCCGGCCGGGGTGCGGGCGGCCTCGGGGTCGGACTCGATGAGGTCGAGGATCGCCGGGTCGGCGATGAAGCCGGCCTTGATGACCTCGGCGAGCCCGGAGACGTAGTCGTTGACCGGGAGGGAGTCCAGTGCGGCCAGGTCGCACAGGACACCGGCGGGCGGGTGGAAGGCGCCGACGAGGTTCTTGCCCTCGGCGGTGTTGATGCCGGTCTTGCCGCCGACGGCCGCGTCGACCATGGCGAGCACGGTCGTCGGGATGGCGATCCAGCGCACCCCGCGCAGCCAGGTCGCGGCCACGAACCCGGCGAGGTCGGTGGTGGAGCCGCCGCCGACGCCCACCACGACGTCGGTGCGGGTGAAGCCGGACTGGCCGAGCGCCTTCCAGCAGTAGGCGGCGACCTCGGCGGTCTTGGCCTCCTCGGCGTTCGGCACCTGGATGGCGACGGCGTCGAAGCCCTGCCCGGCGAGGTCGGCACGCAGCGCCTCGCCGGTCTCGGCGAGGGCCTCGGGGTGGATGACGGCGACCCGCTTGACCCGGTCACCAATCAACCCGCCGAGCTCGCCCAGGAGTTGACGGCCCACCAGAACCTCGTACGGCTCACTGCCCGCCGTGCCGCCGACCTGGATCCTGGTGACTTGGCTTGCCATGACGTCCTCCGGCCGGGGGTCCGGGGGTTGCCCCCCGGGGGATGCAGTCTTCAACTCCAGTGCGTCCAGGGCGGCTCGGGTGACTTCGTCGGGCGTACGGCCGTCGGTGGCCACGACCGCCGTGGCGATCTGCTCGTACAGATGACGGCGGGCCTCCATCAGCTCGCGCCACTGCTTGCGGGGGTTGACCGCGAGCAGCGGGCGGGCGGCGTTCAGGCCGGTGCGCTTGACCGCCTCCTCGACGTCCATCGAGAGGTAGACGACCCGCAGTCCGGCCAGCGCCGTGCGCGTGTCCTCGTCCAGAATGGCGCCGCCGCCGAGCGCGAGGACGCCCTCGTGCTCGGCCAGTGCCCGCAGCACGGCCTGCTTCTCGATCGCGCGGAAGGCGGGCTCGCCCTCGTCGACGAAGATCTCGGCGATGGCCCGGCCCTGCTCGGCGACGATGTCGTCGTCGGTGTCGCGGTAGCCGACGCCGAGCCGCTCGGCGAGCAGCCGCCCGACGGTGGACTTGCCCACGCCCATCGGGCCGACGAGCACCACCACCGGGTTCACCGGATCACCAGGTTGTCGAGGTAGGAGCGCACATTGCGCCGGGTCTCGGCGACCGAGTCGCCGCCGAACTTCTCCGCCACCGCGTCCGCGAGGACGAGGGCCACCATGGCCTCGGCGACGATGCCGGCGGCCGGGACCGCGGAGACGTCGGAGCGCTGGTGGTGGGCGGCGGCGGCCTCGCCGGTGGTGACGTCCACGGTCTGCAGGGCGCGCGGCACGGTCGCGATCGGCTTCATCGCGGCCCGGACCCGCAGCAGCTCACCGGTGGTCAGACCGCCCTCGGTGCCGCCGGAGCGGCCGGAGACGCGCTTGATGCCCTCGGGGGTGTTGACGATCTCGTCGTGCGCCTTGGAGCCCGGCACCCGCGCCAGCTCGAACCCGTCGCCGAGCTCCACGCCCTTGATCGCCTGGATGCCCATGAGCGCACCGGCGAGCCGCGCGTCCAGCTTGCGGTCCCAGTGCACGTGCGAGCCGAGGCCGACGGGGACGCCGTAGGCCAGGATCTCGACCACGCCGCCGAGGGTGTCGCCGTCCTTGTGGGCCTGGTCGACCTCCGCGACCATCGCCTTCGAGGTGTCCGCGTCCAGGCAGCGCAGCGGGTCGGCGTCCAGCTTCTCGACGTCGGCCGGGGTGGGGTACACGCCCTGCGGGGCCTTCACGGAGCACAGCTCGACCACGTGGCTGACGATCTCGATGCCGGCGGTCTCCTTCACGTACGACCGCGCCACCGCGCCGAGCGCCACCCGGGCCGCCGTCTCACGCGCCGAGGCGCGCTCCAGGATCGGCCGGGCCTCGTCGAAGCCGTACTTCTGCATGCCCGCGAGGTCCGCGTGGCCGGGGCGGGGCCGGGTCAGCGGGGCGTTGCGGGCGAGCCCGGCGAGGATCTCCGGGTCGACCGGGTCGGCCGCCATGACCTGGTCCCACTTGGGCCACTCGGTGTTGCCGACCATGATCGCCACCGGGGAGCCCAGGGTGAGGCCGTGCCGGACGCCGCCGAGGAAGGTGACCTCGTCGCGCTCGAACTTCATCCGCGCACCGCGGCCATAGCCGAGCCGGCGCCGGGCCAGGTGGTCCGCCACCATCTCCGTGGTGATCGGCACGCCGGCCGGGAGGCCCTCCAGCGTCGCCACGAGTGCGGGGCCGTGGGACTCCCCCGCGGTCAGCCAGCGCAACCTGCTCAACGATGCTCCTCAGTGCTCGCGCCCTGGTACTGCCCTTCGTACGCGTGTCCTCGCGTACGGCGTCGGCACGACCAGGTGCGCGGCCCCGGCCCGCCGCTTCCGATCCTCCCACGTCCCGGTGCGGTCCCCGGCCGCCGGTCCATCAGTCGGACGCGAATGTGTCAGGCCGCGACGCGGCTGCGCCATCAGGCGGAGCTGTCCTCCGGGCGCCGCTGCGGGGCGTACGGGCCCAGGTAGTCGGCCCCGCTCCCCTGGCCCTGGGGCGCAGCCGCCGGGACAGGCTGCGGCTGACGCAGCGCGCGGCGGCGGGCGATCTTGTTGCGCAGCCTGATGGTCCAGGTGGCCAGCAGGGCGAGCACGATCAGGACCAGCACGGTGTTCTGCACCCAGTCGGGCAGGAACCACAGCAGGCTCTCGAAGATCTGGCTCTTGCCGGACGCCAGCGGCTGACCTGTGGACATCGAACGAATTCCCCTCCCGGTCCCGCCCCCTGCGGAACCGGAAGGATCTTAGCGGGCGTCGAGCGCGTGTTCGCCCGCTTTTCGCATGGCGTCCAGCGGGGCCGGAGTGCGCCGCGTCATCTGCTCGACCTGGAGCACCGCCTGGTGCACCAGCAGGTCGAGCCCGCTGACGACGGCCCCGCCGAACATGGACCAGCGGGCCGCGAGCGGGGTGGGCCAGGGGTCGTAGAGCACGTCGAACAGCGTGGCGGGGCGCTCCGGTACGGCGGAGGCGAGCTCGTCGGTCGTACCGGCCGGAGTGGTCGCGACGACCAGGGGCGCGCGCAGCGCCTCGGCGGCGTCCGCCCAGTCCGCCGTCCGCACCTCGACGTCGAGCCGTTCGCCCCACTGCCGCATCTCCGCGGCGCGGGCAGGGCTGCGGACGTAGGCCACGACCTCGCCGGTGCAGATGCGGGCGAGCGCGGCCAGCGCGGAGGAGGCGGTGGCACCCGCGCCCAGGATCGCGGCCGAGTCGACCTGCTCGATGCCGCGTTCGCGCAGGGCGGCGACCATCCCGGGGATGTCGGTGTTGTCGCCGGTGCGGCGGCCGTCCTCGGTGAACACGACGGTGTTGACCGCCTCGACCGAGCGGGCCGTCTCGCTGATCTCGTCGAGCAGCGGGATGACCGCCCGCTTCAGCGGCATGGTCAGCGACAGTCCGGCCCACTCGGGGCCGAGCTCGGCGAAGAACCCGGGCAGCGCCGCCTCGTCCACCTCGTACCGGTCGTACGTCCAGCCGGTGAGCCCCAGCTGCTCGTAGGCGGCGCGGTGCAGCACCGGCGAGAGGGAGTGGGCGATGGGCGAACCGAGCACGGCGGCCCGGCGGGCGTCTGTGCCCTGACCTGTCATTGCACCTGTCCTTGAGCCGTCAGTCGTTGTTCCGCGACGCGTTGAACTGCTCGACCAGCTTCTCGTGCTCGGCGAGCGTCTTGGTGAACTTGCTGGTCTTGCCGTCCAGCGAGATGAAGTAGTACCAGCCGTCGTCCGTCGGGTTCAGCGCGCCCTTCAGCGCCTCTTCGCCCGGGTTGTCGATCGGGCCGGGCGGCAGTCCCTTGACGAAGTAGGTGTTGTACGGGTTGTCGAACTCCCGCAGCTCGGCGATCGTCAGGTCGATCTTGCTCTGGTTCTTGATGTAGTTGTACGTGGAGTCGAACTCCAGCGAGCCGTAGGTCTCGGGGTTGCCGGGCTCGAGGCGGTTGTAGACCACCTCGGCCATCTTGCGGAAGTCGTCGTGGCTGGTGCCCTCGGCCTGCGCCAGGCTCGCCACGGTGAGCAGCTGCCAGGGGCTTTCCAGGCCCAGGTCGGCGGCCTTCTTCTCCAGGCCGAGCTCCTCGTACTTCTCCGTGGCCCGGGCGACCATCCGCTTGAGGACGGCCTCGGGCTTCTGGCCCTTGGCCACCGGGTAGCTGGACGGGTAGAGGAAGCCCTCCAGCGGGTCCTTGACGTCCTTGTGGCCCGTCGCCCACTCGGGAAGGCCGAGGCTGTCCGCCTTCTCCTCGGCGATCTCCGCCGTGGTGCCCTTGTCGAGTTCGAGGCGCGCGTCGATCAGCTTGTAGACCGCGACATTGCGGGTGCCCTCGGGGATGATCAGGTTGTTCTGGCTCTTCGGGCTGAGCATGAGGTCGACCGCGCTGCTGGCCGACATCTCCTTCTGCAGCGTGTAGACACCGGCCTGGATCGTGTTGCCCTTGGGGTTCTGCTGCTGGGCGGCGACGAACGCGTCGACGCTCTTGACCACGCCCTTCGACTTCAGCTCCTGGCCGATGGAATAGCCGCCGGCGCCCTCGGGGATCTCGACGGTCACCTGCTCGCCGTTGCCGCTGCCCGCATAGTCCGGGGCGTCGCCGAAACGATCCTGGTAGAACTGATAGCCGAAATATCCGACGCCGCCGATGCCTCCGCCGAACACCAGCAGGACGACCAGACAGGCGCATCCGCTACGGCGTTTCTTGCCGCCTTTGCCGCCCCGGCCCCGCCGGTCGCCTCGGCCGCGGCGGCTCCCCAGGTCGTCGACGTCGTCGTCATCGTCGCCGCCCGCGAAGAAAGCGTGCTCGCCCTGGTCGGGACCCGGGTCCCAGTCGGTGCGCGGCTCCGGCTCGGCCTGTCGTCGGCTCGGCGGCTCCGGCGGCGGGTACGCCTCGGGAGTGCCGTAGAAGTCCGACTGCTGTTCGCCGTAGGCGGCGTTCTGCTGGCCGTAGGGGTCGGCGGGATCGGTGTACTGGACCTGCCCGTGCGTGCCGGTGCCCCAGCCGCTGTTGTCGTACCCCTGCTGGCCCTGGTCCTGGTACTGCTGCTGGTCGTACTGCTGCGGGTACTGCTGCTGCGCCTGACCGTATCCGCCCTGCTGGCCGGTGCCCCAGTCGCCGTACTGCTGCGGCTGCTGGGGTTCCTGCGGCTGCTGCTGCTCCGGATAGTGCTGCGGCTGGCCGCCGTAAGGGGACTGCTGGCCCGCCTGGGCCTGCTGTCCCTCCCATCCACCGTCCCCGTGGTACGGGTCCTCGGGATGCCACGGTTCGGAGCCCTGGCCCCGGCCATACTCAGTCATCGATCCCCTAGAGCCGCGAGGCGGCGGTCGCGCGGGGTGGGGCCCGGCTTCCGTTCCGCCTCTCTTTGTGCGGCGGCTGTTCGAACACCGCCGCATCGCGCGGAACGTTACCGTATCGCGATCAGATGACCACTTCGACGCCCTCGCCGGGAGCTTTACCTGACACCCGTTCGGATTCCAGTGCCTGCTGGAGGATGATCACAGCCGCTGCCTGGTCAATGACCGATCTGCCCTTTTTCGACTTCACGCCCGAGGCGCGCAGTCCTTGACTGGCCGTCACCGTGGTCATCCGTTCGTCCACGAGCCGCACCGGAACCGGCGCGATCAGGCGCGCCAGTTCCTGGGTGAAGCCGCGGACCTTGACCGCGGCCGGGCCCTCGCCCCCCTTGAGGGAACGCGGGAGACCGACGACGACCTCGATCGGCTCGTACTCCTCGACCAGTTGCCTCAGCCGCCGCTGGGCCGCGGGGACGTCCCGGCCGGGCACCGTCTCCACCGGGGTCGCGAGGATCCCGTCGGGGTCGCACGAGGCGACCCCGATCCGGGCGTCCCCGACGTCGATGGCGAGCCGACGTCCTCTGCGCATTACTTGGCCGTCTCCCCGACCAGGCGCTCCACGGCGTCCACGGCCTCGCCGACCGCGGCCGGGTGCTGGCCGCCGCCCTGGGCGACGTCCGGCTTGCCGCCACCGCCGCCGCCGAGCGTCTTGGCCGCCGTACGGACCAGGTCGCCGGCCTTCAGGCCGCGCTCGCGGGCGGCCTCGTTGGTGGCGATGACCGTCAGCGGCTTGCCGTTGACCACGCTGAACAGGGCGACTACGACGGCCCGGCCGCCCTGGATGCGGCCACGCACGTCGAGGACCAGCCTGCGCAGGTCGTCGGCGGTGGTGCCGTCCGGGACCTGGCCGGTGACCAGCGCGATGCCGCGGACGTCCTTGGCGGACTCGGCGAGACCGGCGGCGGCCTGGAGCACCTTCTCGGCGCGGAACTTCTCGATCTCCTTCTCGGCGTCCTTCAGCTTGCCGAGCATGGCGGAGACCTTCTCCGGAAGCTCCTCCGGGCGGCCCTTGATCAGCTCCTGGAGCTGGGCGACGACCGTGTGCTCACGGGCGAGGAAGTTGTAGGCGTCGACACCGACGAGAGCCTCGATACGGCGCACACCGGAGCCGATCGAGGACTCGCCGAGCAGCTTGACCAGGCCGAGCTGGGCGGTGTTGTGCACATGGGTGCCGCCGCACAGCTCCTTGGAGAAGTCGCCGATGGTCACCACCCGCACGCGCTCGCCGTACTTCTCGCCGAACTCGGCGATGGCGCCCTGCTTCTTGGCGTCGTCGATGCCCATGACCTCGGCCCGCACGTCCAGATCGCGGGCCAGCACCTCGTTGATCTTCTGCTCGACGTCGGTCATCACGGCCGTCGGAACGGCGGACGGCGAGCCGAAGTCGAAGCGGAAGCGGCCGGGCTGGTTCTCGGAACCGGCCTGGGCGGCCGTCGGGCCGAGGGCGTCACGCAGGGCCTGGTGGGTCAGGTGGGTGGCCGAGTGGGCGCGGGCGATGGCCGTCCGACGGCGGGCGTCGATGGCGGCCTCGGCCTTGGCGCCGACGGTGACCTCGCCGACCTGGACGACGCCCTTGTGGACGTACACACCCGGCACCGGCTTCTGGCAGTCGCGGATCTCGATCACGGCACCGGAGTCCACCTTGATGCGGCCGGTGTCACCGATCTGGCCGCCGCCCTCGGCGTAGAACGGGGTGCGGTCGAGGACGATCTCGACCTCGTCGCCCTCGGTGGCGGCCGGGGAGGAGACGCCGTCGACGAGGATGCCGACGATCGTCGACTCGCCCGCGGTGTCGGAGTAGCCGATGAACTCGGTCTCACCGGCCCGGTCGGCGATCTCGCGGTAGGCGCCCATGTCGGCGTGGCCGGTCTTCTTGGACTGGGCGTCGGCCTTGGCGCGCTCCCGCTGCTCCTTCATCAGGCGCCGGAAGCCGTCCTCGTCCACGGACAGCCCCTGCTCGGCGGCCATCTCCAGGGTGAGGTCGATCGGGAAGCCCCAGGTGTCGTGGAGCAGGAAGGCCTTGTCACCGGCGAGGACCGTGCCACCGGCCTGCTTGGTCTCGGTGACGGCGGTGTCGAGGATGTTGGTGCCGGCCTTCAGCGTCTTGAGGAAGGCGTTCTCCTCGGCGACGGCGACCTTCTCGATCCGCTCGCGGTCGGTGACCAGCTCCGGGTACTGCTGGCCCATCATCGCGATGACGGTGTCGGCCAGCTCCTTGACCACCGGACCGGTGGCGCCGAGCAGCCGCATGTTCCGGATGGCGCGGCGCATGATGCGGCGCAGGACGTAGCCGCGGCCCTCGTTGCCCGGGGTGACGCCGTCGCCGATGAGCATCACGGCGGTGCGCATGTGGTCGGTGACCACGCGCAGCGAGACGTCCGAGCCGTGGGCGTCACCGTAGGCCACGCCGGTCAGTTCGGTGGCCTTGTTGATGACGGCCATGGAGGTGTCGATCTCGTACATGTTCTGCACGCCCTGCAGAATCATGGCGAGCCGCTCCAGGCCGAGCCCGGTGTCGATGTTCTTGCTCGGCAGGTCGCCGAGGATCTCGAAGCTCTCCTTGCCGGTGCCCTCGCCCCGCTCGTACTGCATGAAGACGAGGTTCCAGATCTCCACGTACCGCTCGTCGTTGACGGCGGGACCGCCCTCGGCGCCGAACTCGGGGCCGCGGTCGTAGTTGATCTCGGAGCAGGGGCCGCAGGGGCCGGGGACGCCCATCGACCAGTAGTTGTCCTTCATGCCGAGGCGCTGGATGCGCTCCTTCGGCACCCCGACGACCTCGTGCCAGATGCGCTCGGCCTCGTCGTCGTCCTTGTAGACGGTGATCCAGAGCTTCTCCGGCTCCAGGCCGTAACCGCCCTTGTCCTGGGGGCTGGTGAGCAGCTCCCAGGCGAGCTTGATGGCGCCTTCCTTGAAGTAGTCGCCGAAGGAGAAGTTGCCGCACATCTGGAAGAACGTGCCGTGCCTGGTGGTCTTGCCGACCTCTTCGATGTCCGGCGTGCGCACGCACTTCTGCACGCTGGTGGCGCGGTCGAAGGGCGGCTTGACCTCACCCAGGAAGTAGGGCTTGAAGGGCACCATGCCGGCCGGGACGAGGAGCAGAGTCGGGTCGTCCGCGATGAGCGACGCCGAAGGGACGACGGTGTGCCCGCGCTCCTCGAAGAAGCTCAGCCAGCGGCGGCGGATCTCAGCCGACTCCATCAGTGGTCCTCATTCCGGTTGTACGTGTACGTCGTGTCGTCGATGACGTACGTCTTCGGCTCGGTGCGGTTCTCGATCGCGGCTTGCCGCCGCAGTGCGGGGAGTTCGGGGTCCGCGTCGATGCCCAACGCGTTCTCCAGCTCGGCCTCCCGCTGGGCCATGTTGTCGCGGACGTCGAGGGCGAAGCCCACCGCGCGGTCCTTGAGGCGGGTGCCCGCCTCGAGTGCCTTGTTGGCGGCCTGGGTGGCCAGGTGCTCCGGGGTCAGCTGCTTGATCTTGCGGTTGACCTTGGTGGTGGCCCACACACCGGCCGCGACACCTGTGGTGAACCAGAACGAACGGCGGAACATCGCTGGATCAGCCCTTCTTCCGCTTGTTCCGCCGTGCGGCCGGAACGGTACGGCCCACGATCACGGTACGTCGGGGTTCCTTGGCGGGCACGTCGTCCTTGCGGCCCGCGATCGCGCGGCGCACGCCGTAGCTGAAGGCCGCGACCTTGACCAGGGGGCCGCCGAAGGTGGAGGCCACCGTGCTGGACAGCGCGGAGGCGTTGGAGGTGACCTCCTGGACGTCGGAGGCGATCGCGTCGACCCGGTCGATCTGGGTCTGCGCCGAGCGCACCGCCGAGGAGGCGTCCGCCAGCAGCGGCACGGCCTGATCGGTCACGTCCGCGACCAGCTTGGTGGTCGCCCTGAGCGTCTGGGCCAGCCTCACCAGTGCCACGGCGAGGAAGGAGACCAGGATCGCCCAGAACACGGCCACCAGGATCCCGGCCACCTCTCCACCGGACACTGTTGCACCCGCTCCCTGAAACGTGTCTCACCATCGAAAAGTCGTGGGTCGAGCCTATCGCGCCGGGCGCGCGGCTCCGTACCGGATTACGGCCCGCGGGCGCGCGAGTTCGACGAAGCGATTGTACGGAGTGAATACGGTTCAGTACGCTCCGTATCCCATGCGAGATCGACAGCGTGAGGCCGCTCCGGTGGCCGGCAATCTCCCTTTGGAGCTCGACGCGTTCGTCGGGCGTACGGCCGAACTCGCGGGGCTTGCCGAGGCGCTCGGCGAGACGCGGCTGGTGACCGTGTGCGGAACGGGCGGGGTGGGCAAGTCACGGCTCGCGGCCCACGCGGCCGCCCGGTGCGCGCCGCCGGACGGGGTGTGGCGGGTGGAGCTGGCGCCGGTCAGCGATCCGGCGTTCGTCGACCACGCGGTGGTGGCGGCGCTGGGCCTCACCGACCACACCACCCGCCCGCCGCGCGAAACGCTCCTGTCCCATCTCGCCGGACGTCAACTCCTGCTGCTGCTCGACGGGTTCGAGCACCTGGTCGACGCCTGTGCCGAGCTGGTGACCGAGCTGCTGGGCCGGGCGCCGGGTCTGACGGTGCTCGCGGTGGGCCGCAGGCCGCTGTCGGTGCGGGGCGAGCGGCTGTTCCCGCTGGAGCCGCTGGCCGAGGACGAGGCCGTCGAGCTGTTCGCGGAGCGGGCCGCGCTGCACGGGGCGAAGGTGGCCACCGGCGATGACGACGTACGGGAGCTGTGCCGGCGCCTGGACGGGATCCCGCTGGCGGTGGAGCTGGCGGCCGGGCGGCTGCGGGCGCTGTCCGCCGGGCAGTTGCTGGCCCGGCTCGACGACCGGTTCCGGCTGCTGACCCGGGACGGCGGGGAGGCGCTGTGGCGGCACCGGACGCTGCGCACGGCGATCGGCTGGAGCCATGAACTGTGCACGCCCGAGGAGCGGTTGCTGTGGGCGCGCCTGTCGGTGTTCGCGGGGAGCTTCGACCTGGAGTCCGTGGAATACGTGTGCAGCGGGCACGGCCTGCACGCCGACGACGTCCTCGACGTGCTCTCGGAACTCCTCGCCCAGTCGGTGGTCTCCCGGGAGGAGACCGCGTCGGGCGTGCGCTACCGCATGCTGGACACCGTCCGGGCCTACGGGGCCGACTGGCTGGCGGCGACCGGTGACGCGGAGCGGCTGCGGCGCCGGCACCGCGACTGGTACCTGGGCCTGGCGACCTGGTGCGAGCTGGACTGGTTCTCGCCGCGCCAGGCGGAGGTCGCCGCGCGCGTGGAGGCGGAGCTGCCGAATCTGCGCAGCGCCCTGGAGCACTGCCTGTCCGAGCCCGACGAGGCGCATCTGGGCCAGCTCCTCGCGGGCTCGCTGTGGTTCTACTGGGTCGGCTGCGGACGTCTGTCGGAGGGCCGGCACTGGCTGGACCAGGCCGTCCGGCTGGACTCCGGCCATGAGCAGTCCCGGCTGAAGGCGCTGTGGGTGCTGGGTTACGTGGCGGTCCTCCAGGGCGACACGGGCGCCGCGCTCGCCGCGCTGCACGAGTGCGGTGAGGAGGCGCGGGCGTCGGCGAACCCCGTCGCGGCGGCCTACGCCGAGCACCGCATCGGCTGTGTCGCCCTGGTCACCGACGACATGGCCCGTGCTGAAACGCTGCTGCGCTCGGCGCTGGCCCGCTACCAGGAGATCGGCGAGCTCAACAGCAACGTCCTCATGGGCCAGGTGGAGCTCGCCATGGCCCGGGCCTTCCAGGACGATCCGGCCGAGGCGGTACGGCTGTGCGAGGACGTGCGCCGGGTGTGCGAGGACCACGGCGAGCGCTGGGCCCGCGGCTACGCCCTGTATGTACTGGCGTACGCCGCCTGGCGCGAGGGCGACCGGGCACGCGCGCGCGAGCTGCTGACCGACTGCCTGTCCGGCGCCCACTCCTTCCACGACCTGCTCGGCGCGGTGCTCACGGTGGAGCTGCTGGCCCTGGTCACGGCGGCCGACGGCGACGCGGCGGAGGCGGCGCTGCTGCAAGGGGCGGCGGAGCGGATGTGGCCGTCGGTGGGACTGCCGCTGTTCGGCTCGGCCTACTACAACGCCCCGCACGAGCTGTGCGAGGCCATGGCCCGGGAGCGACTGGGCGACGAGCGGTACGAGGAGTGCGTACGGGCGGGTGCGCTGCTCGACCGGGAGGCGGCGGTGGCCCGGGCGCTGCGCCTCGGGGGGCCGGCGGGGCTGCCCGCGCCGCGCGGGCCCGTACGGCACTCGCCCGCCACCCCTGACATGCACGAACCCGCCGCCTCGCCCACCCGGAAGGGCGGCGAGACGGCGGGCTGACGCGCAGGTGGTGCTACGTCCGCTGACGGATCAACGGGCGTAGTACTCGACGACGAGCTGCTCGTCGCAGATCACCGGGATCTCCTTGCGGTTCGGCTCGCGGTCCAGGCGGAACGCCAGGGCCTTGAGGTTCACCTGGAGGTAGCGCGGGATCTCGCCGTCGGGGGCGAAGCCGCCCTCACGGGCGATCGAGAAGAGGGTCTTCTCGCGGCTGCGCTCGCGGACCATCACGACGTCGTCGGGACGGACGCGGAACGACGGCTTGTCGACCTTCTGGCCGTTGACCTCGATGTGGCCGTGAACGACCATCTGACGGGCCTGGTAGATGGTGCGGGCGATGCCCGAACGCAGCACCAGGGCGTCGAGACGACGCTCGAGCTCGATGATCAGGGCCTCACCGGTCTTGCCCTGAACCTTCGAGGCACGCTCGTAGGCGCGGACGAGCTGGCGCTCGGACACGTCGTACTGCGCGCGCAGACGCTGCTTCTCCAGCAGACGGACCTTGTAGTCCGAGTTCTGCTTGCGGCCGCGGCCGTGCTCGCCCGGCGGGTAGGGACGGGCCTCGAAGTACTTGACGGCCTTCGGGGTCAGCGCGATGCCGAGGGCACGCGACTTCTTGACCTTGGGGCGGGGCTGATTCGCCACTTGTTTCTCATTTCCTGGTGTTCGGCTTGTCAGGGTTGAGGGAGGTCGCATCCGCAGCCGGGGAGACCCTGCACGTCCGGTCGGTCGGACCTGCTGGGCAGCCGCTCCCTGATCTGGGCACATACGTGCAGCACGCGAGTGGCCCACCGACCGGTCCCGTCCTGCGACGAGTGGTGGTGGGCTGCCCGCGACACCGTTCGACGGTGCGCGACGCTCCTGGAGCCGGTTCCTGGGAACCGGGTCTCCGGCTGACCGTCCCGTTCTGACTGCACGGGACACAGCACTTCGAGGGAGTCTACAGGTTGCTCAGGACCGCTTGCGACCGAGGCGCTTCCTGGTCCACTCCACCGCGTCCGCGTACCGGGCCTCCGTGCCGTGCCGGGTGGGGGTGTAGTACTCGCGGTCCTTGAGGGCGTCCGGGGCGTACTGCTGCTCGGCGATGCCCTCGGCCAGGTCGTGCGGGTACACATACCCCTGCGCGTGGCCGAGCTTGGCGGCGCCCTTGTAGTGCCCGTCGCGCAGATGCGCCGGCACCGGCCCGGCATGTCCCTTGCGGACGTCCTCCATGGCTGCGCCGATGGCGGTCGTCGCGGCGTTGGACTTGGGCGCCAGGGCGAGGGCGATGGTGGCGTGGCTGAGGGTGAGGGCGGCCTCCGGGAAGCCGATCATGGCGACGGCCTGGGCCGCGGCGACCGCGAGGGGCAGGGCCTGCGGGTCGGCGAGCCCGATGTCCTCGCTGGCCGAGATCATCAGCCGGCGGGCGATGAAGCGGGGGTCCTCGCCGGCCTCGATCATCCGGGCCAGGTAGTGCAGGGCCGCGTCGACGTCGGAGCCGCGGATGGACTTGATGAGGGCGCTGGCGACGTCGTAGTGCTGGTCGCCGTCGCGGTCGTACGTCACCGCCGCCCGGTCGACGGTCTGCTCCAGCGTCCGGAGGCTGATTTCGCTCTCGCCCTGGTCCAGGGCGGCCCCCGCGGCGGCCTCCAGGGCGGTCAGGGCGCGCCGGGCGTCGCCGCCGGCGATCCGAAGCAGGTGCTCCTCGGTGTCCTCCGGGAGGCCGAGGGCGTCCCCGAGGCCGCGCTCGTCGCTCAGCGCCCGCCTCAGCAGACCTCTGACGTCGTCGTCGGTGAGGGATTCGAGGGTGAGCAGCAGGGAGCGGGACAGCAGGGGCGAGATGACGGAGAAGTACGGGTTCTCCGTGGTCGCCGCGATCAGCGTCACCCAGCGGTTCTCCACCGCGGGCAGGAGGGAGTCCTGCTGGGCCTTGCTGAAGCGGTGGATCTCGTCGAGGAAGAGGACGGTCTCCTTGCCGTAGCCGCCGGTGGCGCGGCGGGCGCCCTCGATGACCGCGCGGACCTCCTTGACCCCGGCGGTGATCGCGGACAGCTCCACGAACCGCTTGTTGGTGGCCTTGGAGACGACGTAGGCGAGGGTCGTCTTGCCGGTGCCGGGCGGGCCCCACAGGATCACCGAGGAAGGGCCGGCCGGGCCGCCGCCGGACTCCCCCACCAGTCTGCGCAGCGGTGAGCCCGGCTTCAGCAGGTGCTGCTGGCCCACCACCTCGTCGAGGGTGCGCGGGCGCATCCGGACGGCCAGGGGGCTGGCGGCCGGGTCCTTCTCCTGGCGTTCTTCGGCTGCGGCGGTGAACAGGTCGGGCTCCACCCTGAAACCCTACCGGGGGTCTGGGGGTGTCCCCCAGAATGCACAGCACCGCACTGACAATGCCCCCGGCGCCGTCAGCTGGTCCAGAAGTCCCACCAGCGGGTCATGATCAGGATGCCGATGACGCCGATGTGCAGCACCGGCAGCACCCAGGTGAACTCGCCGAAGAAGGCCTTCAGCCGGCGGGGGCCGGGCAGGAAGCCGTTGCGCACGTTGAACGAGGTGACGTACCAGAACATGATGATCGTCGCGACCCACGCCAGCGAGCACCACAGGCACAGGGCGCCGATGCGGTACAGCGACTGGAACTGCAGCCAGGTGCAGAAGCCGACGCCGAACAGGGTGCCGGCGTTGAAGGTGAGCCAGTACCAGCGCGGGAAGCGGGCGCGGGCGAGCAGGCTGATGCCGACGCAGACGACGATGCCGTAGGCGACGAGGCCGAGCATCGGGTTGGGGAAGCCGAAGACCGAGGCCTGGTCGCTCTCCATGACGCTGCCGCAGGAGACGACGGGGTTCAGGCTGCACCCGGGGACGAAGGTCTTCCCCTCGGCCTTGGCCTCCAGCAGCTTGAACTTGTCGAGCGTGATGACCCACGCGGCGAGCAGCCCGGCCGCGCCGGTGATCACCAGCATCAGCGCGAAGGCCGTGCTGCCGCCCGCCGTGCGCGGCGCCTCGACGGTGCGCTCGGGCTCGGTGGAGACGTCTTGGAGGGTCGTCTTGCTCATCACGCCGATTCCGTCACTTGAGAGGGGGACCTGCTCCGGGCAGGGGTCATTGTGCCGCAAACGGACCCGTCCCCACCGTTCACTGGAGATAAGGAACCCTCGCGAGGGACGAGGAGCGTTCGGTTCACGACAACGGGGGCCTCGCGTTCCCGCGAAGCCCCCGTGACCGTGACCGTGCGGCCCTCAGCCCAGCCGGGCCTCCAGCTCGGCGACGATCTCGTTGACGCCGATCGCCGTCTGCTCGCCGGACTCCATGTCCTTGAGCTGGACGACGCCCTCGGCGAGGTCGCGTTCGCCGGCGACGACCGTGTAGCGGGCGCCGCTGCGATTGGCGTTCTTCATGGCGCCCTTGAGGCCCTTGGCGCCGTAGCAGAAGTCCGCCGCGACGCCCTGCTTGCGCAGCTCGCCCACCTTGGCGAACAGCACCCGGCGGGCCTCCTCGCCGAGCGGGACCGCGAACACGCTGGTGGTGGAGGGCAGTTCGAGTTCGACGCCCTCCGCCTCCAGCGCGAGGACCGTGCGGTCGACGCCGAGGGCCCAGCCGACGGACGGCAGCGCGGGGCCGCCGATCATCTCGGACAGGCCGTCGTAGCGGCCGCCGCCGCCCACCGCGGACTGGGAGCCCAGACCGTCGTGGACGAACTCGAAGGTCGTCCGGGTGTAGTAGTCCAGGCCGCGCACCAGCTTGGGGTCGTCCTCGAAGCCGACGCCCGCGGCCGTGATCAGCTCGCGGACCTCCTCGTGGTACGCCTTGCACGCGTCGCAGAGGTAGTCGCGCAGCAGTGGCGCGTCCCCGAGCTGCTTCTGGACCGCCTCGCGCTTGTCGTCGAGGACGCGCAGCGGGTTGATGTCCGCCCGGCGCAGGGTCTCCTCGTCGAGGTCGAGGCCGCGCAGGAACTCCTGGAGCGCGGCGCGGTAGACCGGACGGCACTCCTTGTCGCCCAGGCTGTTGAGCAGGATGCGGAAGTCACGCAGGCCCAGGGAGCGGTACGCCTGGTCGGCCAGGATGATCAGCTCGGCGTCCAGCGCCGGGTCCTCCGCGCCGATCGCCTCGGCGCCGACCTGCGAGAAGTGGCGGTAGCGGCCCTTCTGGGGGCGCTCGTAGCGGTAGTAGGAGCCGGAGTACCAGAGCTTGACCGGGAGGTTGCCCGCCTTGTGCAGGTTGGCCTCCAGCGCGGCGCGCAGCACGGACGCGGTGCCCTCGGGGCGCAGGGCCAGCCGGTCGCCGCCCTTGGTCTCGAAGGCGTACATCTCCTTGGTCACGATGTCGGTGGACTCCCCGACTCCGCGCGCGAACAGCTCGACGTTCTCGAAGCCGGGCGTCTCGATGTAGCCGTAGCCGGAGTTGCGCAGCGGGGCGGCGATGGCCTCGCGGACGGCCAGGAACTTGGCGCTGTCCGGCGGGATCAGGTCGTAGGTGCCCTTGGGGGCCTTGAAGGTGCTCACGGGAGGTCTCTCGTCACATTCCTCGTCGGGGAGCCTGCGGGGCTGCTCCGCGATCCTGGCGGCCTGCGGCCACCTGCCGCAGATACGGGTTGGTGGCACGCTCGTGGCCGATGGTCGTCTGGGGGCCGTGGCCGGACAGCACCACGGTCGAGTCGTCGAGCGGCAGGCACACACGGGCCAGCGAGTCGAGGATCTCGGCCATGTCACCGCCGGGCAGATCGGTGCGTCCGATGGAGCCGGCGAACAGCAGGTCGCCCGAGAAGAAGACCGGCGGGATGTCCGCCGCCTCGGGCATCCTGAAGGTCACCGACCCCTTGGTATGGCCCGGCGCATGGGCGACGGACAGCTCCAGGCCCGCCAGCTCCAGCTTCGCGCCGTCGGCCAGCTCCTTGACGTCGTCCGGCTCGCCGATCGTCAGGTCGCCCAGCAACGGCATCCCGATGGAACGGCCGAGCGCCCGCTCGGGGTCGCTCATCATGTACCGGTCCTCGGGGTGGATCCAGGCCGGCACGTCGTGCGCGCCGCACACCGGGACGACCGAGGCCACATGGTCGAGGTGGCCATGGGTGAGGACGACGGCGACGGGCTTGAGCCGATGCTTCTTCAGTGCTTCCTCGACTCCGGGGGCCGCCTGGTGGCCCGGGTCGATGATCACGCACTCCTCACCGGCGGCGGGGGCGACGAGATAGCAGTTCGTCCCCCAGGCCCCGGCGGGGAACCCGGCAATGAGCACGATCGTCCTTCGTTGTGTCGGTTCGGGTGACAAGTCGGTGGGCTGCGCCTGAGGTCAGAGCCTACCGGCGCTGCCGATTCCTCAGCGAACCCATATACGGTACGGGGCACACGCAGACGGTCGGCCCACCGGACGCACTCGCACCGGTCGACGCATTCAGACGCTTGAGGAGACAACCCCGTGGTCAGCCAGGAACAGCGGCGGCGTCAGCTCGCCCGGGAGAAGTTCTTGCGGCAGCAGCAGCGGCGCACGGACGCGCGGCGCAAGTCACGCACGCGCAACGCGGTCATCGCGTCCGCGCTCGGCGTCGTACTCATCGGCAGCCTCGGGCTGTATACGGCCGGCGCCTTCGACGGGGACGACGGCAAGTCGAACGCGAGCGCGGAGGCCACCCCGAGCGCGGCGCCGACCAGCAAGGTCCCGGACCCGTGCAAGAAGCCGGCCGCGGGCAAGGTCGAGACCATGAGCTGGAAGAAGGAACCGGCCATGACCATCGACAAGGCCGCGGACTACACGATGAAGCTGGACACGACCTGCGGTGAGATCGACATAGCGCTCAAGGCGTCGGCCGCCCCGCACACCGTCAACTCGTTCAACTTCCTCGCCGGCAAGGGCTACTTCGACCACACCAAGTGCCACCGGCTGGTCGACAGCGGGATCTACGTGCTCCAGTGCGGCGACCCCACGGGCACCGGCACCGGCGGTCCCGGCTACACGATCCCGGACGAGAACCTCAAGGACAAGAGCCTCAAGGGCGACACCTACCCGGCGGGAACGGTCGCGATGGCGAACCAGTTCAACGCCCAGACCGGGGAGGGCAAGGACTCCGGCGGCAGCCAGTTCTTCCTCGTCTACCAGGACAGTCCGCTGCCGCCCAACTACACCCCGTTCGGCACGGTGTCCGAGGCGGGGATGAAGGTTCTCAAGAAGCTGGCGGCCGCCGGAGCGCAGGCCGCGGACCCCACGACGGGCAACACCGCACCCAACGCGACCGTGGTGATCAACAAGGCAACTGTCACCAAATCCTGACCCCTCAACTGCGAAATTTCGGTCGCGCGGGATGCGGACAGGCAACCCGCCGGTCGCCTATGTTGGCCGTGACGAAACTGTGGACGATGCCCGGGGGCGCTGAAGCCCCGAGCAGGCATCATGTGGAGGAGGCGCTGTGAGCAGCGACCCGTGGGGCCGCGTCGACGAGACGGGGACCGTGTACGTGCGTACGGCCGACGGCGAGCAGGTCGTCGGTTCCTGGCAGGCCGGCTCCCCTGAGGAGGCGCTGGCCTACTTCGAGCGCAAGTACGAGGGCCTGGTTGTCGAGATCGGCCTCCTCGAGAAGCGAGTGAAGACCACCGACCTGTCCGCGAAGGACGCCCAGGTGGCGATCGACCACATTCGCCAGCAGGTCGACGCGCACCACGCGGTCGGTGACCTGGACGCGCTGCGGCAGCGTCTGGACAAGCTCGTGGAGACCGTCGAGAAGCGGCGCGAGGAGCGCAAGCAGCAGCGCGCGAAGCAGTCCGACGAGGCGCGGCACGCCAAGGAGGCGCTGGTCGCCGAGGCGGAGGAGCTGGCGCAGTCCGACCAGTGGCGGTCGGCCGGCGAGCGGCTGCGGTCGCTGGTGGACACCTGGAAGGGGCTGCCGCGGCTCGACCGCAAGTCGGACGACGAGCTGTGGCACCGCTTCTCGCACGCGCGCTCGGCGTTCTCCAAGCGCCGCAAGGCCCACTTCGCGGCGCTGGACGCGCAGCGCGAGGAGGCCCGCAGGACCAAGGAGCGTCTGGTCGTCGAGGCCGAGTCGCTGTCCGGGTCGACGGACTGGGGTCCGACGGCGGCCCGATACCGCGAGCTGATGACGGAGTGGAAGGCCGCGGGCCGTGCCCAGCGCGAGCACGAGGACGACCTGTGGAACCGCTTCCGCGGCGCCCAGGACGTGTTCTTCGCGGCGCGCAGCTCGGTCTTCGCCGAGCGCGACGCCGAGCAGTCCGAGAACCTGAAGCTGAAGGAGGAGTTGGCCCACGAGGCCGAGAAGATCCTCCCGGTGACGGACCTCAAGGCCGCACGTGCCGCGTTCCGCCAGATCAACGAGCGCTGGGAGGCCATCGGCCATGTGCCGCGGGACGCCCGGCCGAAGGTCGAGGGCCGGATGCACGCCGTCGAGCGGGCCATCCAGGCGGCCGAGGAGACCGAGTGGCGCCGGACCAACCCGGAGGCACGCGCGCGTGCCGAGGGCCTGACCGGCCAGCTCCAGGCCGCCGTGGACAAGCTGCGCGGCCAGATCGAGCAGGCGCGCGCCCAGGGCAACAACGCCAAGGCCGACAAGCTGGAGCGTGAGCTCGAGGGCCGCCAGGCGCTGCTCGACCAGGCCCTGAAGGGCCTTCAGGAGTTCGGCGGCTGACCACGCCGAGGAACATGGGAAGGGGCTCCCCGCGGGGAGCCCCTTTCGTCATGTCCCGTCTCGTCATGTCCCGTCAGAGGGCGAGGCCCTACGACCGGCTGCGCGCCGAGGTGACCCGGTAGACGTCGTAGACGCCCTCCACTCCCCGGACCGCCTTCAGGACGTGCCCGAGGTGCTTGGGGTCGCCCATCTCGAAGGTGAAGCGGGAGGTGGCGACGCGGTCGCGCGAGGTCTGCACGGCCGCCGACAGGATGTTGACGTGCTGGTCGGACAGGACGCGGGTGACGTCCGACAGCAGCCGCGAGCGGTCCAGGGCCTCGACCTGGATGGCGACCAGGAAGACCGAGGACTGGGTGGGCGCCCACTCGACGTCGAGGATGCGCTCGGGCTCGCGGGACAGTGAATCCACGTTCACGCAGTCGCTGCGGTGAACCGATACACCACTGCCCCGGGTCACGAAGCCGATGATCGGGTCGCCGGGGACGGGCGTGCAGCAGCGGGCGAGCTTGACCCAGACGTCGTCGACGCCCTTCACCACCACACCGGGGTCCTGGCTGCTGCGCCGCTTGCGGCTGCGCCCGCGCGCGGGCGGCACCGACTCGTCGATCTCCTCGGAGGCCGCCTCCTCGCCGCCGAGCGCCTGCACCAGCTTCTGTACGACGTTCTGCGCGGCCACATGGCCTTCGCCGATCGCCGCGTACAGCGAGGAGATGTCGGGGTAGCGCATCTCGTGCGCCAGCGTGACGAGGGAGTCGCCGGTGAGGATGCGCTGGATCGGCAGGTTCTGCTTGCGCATCGCGCGGGCGATGGCGTCCTTGCCCTGCTCGATCGCCTCGTCGCGGCGCTCCTTGGAGAACCACGCCCGGATCTTGTTGCGGGCGCGCGGTGACTTGACGAAGCCGAGCCAGTCGCGGGACGGGCCCGCACCGGCGGCCTTGGAGGTGAAGACCTCCACCAAGTCGCCGTTGTCCAGGGTGGATTCGAGAGGGACGAGACGGCCGTTGACCCGTGCGCCTATGGTGCGGTGGCCGACCTCGGTGTGGACGGCGTAGGCGAAGTCGACCGGGGTGGCGCCCGCGGGGAGCGCTATGACGTCGCCCTTGGGGGTGAAGACGAAGACCTCGTTGCGGGACAGGTCGAAGCGCAGGGACTCCAGGAACTCGCCCGGGTCCTCGGTCTCCTTCTGCCAGTCCAGCAACTGGCGCAGCCACGCCATGTCGTTGAGGTGGTCGTCCTTGCCCTTGGCGACCCTGGGCACATCGGTGCGCACCTTGGAGGCGCCGGCGACGGCCTCCTGCTTGTACTTCCAGTGCGCGGCGATGCCGTACTCGGCACGGCGGTGCATGTCGAAGGTGCGGATCTGGAGTTCGACCGGCTTGCCGTTGGGGCCGATGACCGTCGTGTGCAGCGACTGGTACATGTTGAACTTGGGCATCGCGATGTAGTCCTTGAACCGCCCCGGAACCGGGTTCCAGCGGGCGTGGACGGTGCCCAGCGCGGCGTAGCAGTCGCGGACGGTGTCCACCAGGACGCGGATGCCCACCAAGTCGTAGATCTCCGCGAAGTCACGGCCGCGGACGATCATCTTCTGGTAGACGCTGTAGTAGTGCTTCGGGCGGCCGGTGACGGTGGCCTTGATGCGGGCCGCGCGCAGGTCCTGCTGGACCTCGTCGGTCACTATGGCCAGGTATTCGTCACGCTTCGGTGCCCGCTCGGCCACCAGCCGGACGATCTCGTCGTACATCTTGGGGTAGAGGATCGCGAAGGCGAGGTCCTCCAGTTCCCACTTGATGGTGTTCATGCCCAGGCGGTGGGCGAGCGGCGCGTAGATCTCCAGGGTCTCGCGCGCCTTCTTCTCCTGCTTCTCGCGCTTGAGGTAGCGCATGGTGCGCATGTTGTGCAGCCGGTCGGCGAGCTTGATGACCAGGACGCGCGGGTCCTTGGCCATGGCGACGACCATCTTGCGGACGGTCTCGGCCTGCGCGGCCTCGCCGAACTTGACCTTGTCCAGCTTGGTGACGCCGTCGACGAGCAGGGCGACGGAGTCGCCGAAGTCCCGGCGGAGCTGGTCGAGGCCGTACTCGGTGTCCTCGACGGTGTCGTGCAGCAGGCCCGCCATCAGCGTGGCCGGATCCATGCCCAGCTCGGCCAGGATGGTGGTGACGGCGAGCGGGTGCGTGATGTACGGGTCGCCGCTCTTGCGCTTCTGGCCGCGGTGCCAGCGCTCGGCGACCTGGTAGGCCTTCTCGATCTGCCGGAGGGTGGCCGTCTCGATCTTCGGGTCGTTGCTGCGCACTATCCGCAGCAGGGGCTCAAGCACCGGGTTGTACGGGTTGGAGCGCTGCACTCCGAGGCGGGCGAGACGGGCGCGGACGCGGTTGGAGGAGCCGGTGCGGGGCGGCTGGCCGGTGTTGGGGCGGACCACGGGGGCGGCCGGGCGCTCGGCGGGGACCGGCTTGGGGCGCGACTCGTCGGCCGACTTGTCGACGGGCGCGGACTGGGCGTGCTCGACCGGCCCGCGGGCGTCGTTCTTCGCGTTCGACGTCTTCGGCGCGGGCTTGTCCGCGGGGCCCGAGGCGGAGTCGGGCTTGGCGGCGGTCAGGTGCTGGGCCTCGTCTGGCAAGAGGGCTCCTCGTGCGCGATCCGGGTCCCCCGGTCAGGCTCCGGATACCCCATGGTAGCGATCCTGCGCCCCGGGATCGCCTTCAGGCCGATGTGGGGGCCGTATACCGGAGGAACGCGAGGGACTGCCGCCGGATTCCCGGGGAGGGGTCTCCGCGTCGCGGCGCGCACGGAAACGGCCGCCCCGATGTGCCGGGGCGGCCGTTTCCGTGATGTGCGGGGTCAGACCCTGAGCAGCGCTTCCAGCGGGGCGCCGGCCAGCGCGGGCTCCAGGCGGGCGCGGCCGCCGAGGAAACCGAGCTCCATCAGCACGGCCAGGCCCGAGACCTCGGCGCCCGCCCTGCGGATGAGCTGGATCGAGGCCTCGGCGGTGCCGCCGGTGGCGAGGACGTCGTCGACGATCAGGACGCGGTCCTCGGCGGTGAGGTCCTCGGCGTGCACCTCGATCTCCGCCGAGCCGTACTCCAGGTCGTAGGCCTGGGCGAGGGTGGCTCCGGGGAGCTTGCCCGCCTTGCGCACCGGGATGAAGCCCAGTCCGGCGCGGACGGCGACGGGGGCACCGAGGATGAAGCCGCGGGCCTCCAGGCCGACGACCTTGGTGGCGCCGGTGCGCTCGGCGATCTGCGCGAGGGCGTCGGTGAGCGCGGTGAACGCGGCCGGGTCCGCCAGCAGCGGGGTGATGTCCTTGAACATCACCCCCGGCACCGGGTAGTCGGCCACATCACGGATACGGCTGAGCAGCAGCTCCTCGATGCCGGTCATCGCCGCTTCCCCGACGGGCGGCCACGGCCCCGGGTGCGGGACGCGGGCTGGTTGCGAGGACCGACGACCGCGGGCGCGGCATCGTCCGGCTCGTCGTCGTAGGGCTCGTCGACCGGACCGTCGCCCACCGGCTCACCCTTGGCCGCGGCCTGGGCGCGCTTGGCGAGTACGCGCTTCTTCAGGGACTTCATCTGCGGCTCGAGCTCCTTGAGATCGGCCACGAGCGGGGTGGCGATGAAGATCGAGGAGTACGCACCGGCGGCGAGGCCGACGAACAGCGACAGCGAGATGTCGTTCAGCATGCCGGCGCCGAGGAAGCCGCCGCCGATGAACAGCAGGCCGGCCACCGGCAGCAGCGCGACCACCGTGGTGTTGACGGAACGCACCAGCGTGCTGTTGATCGACCGGTTGGCGATGTCGCTGTAGGTCCAGCGGGTCTGTTTGGTGATGTCCTTGGTCTGTTCCTTGAGGCTGTCGAAGACGACCACCGTGTCGTAGAGCGAATAGCCGAGGATGGTCAGCAGACCGATCACCGTGCCCGGGGTGACCTCGAAGCCCACCAGGGCGTAGATGCCGACCGTGATGGTGATGTCGTGGATCAGCGCGACGAACGCGGCCACCGCCATGCGCCACTCGAAGGCGATGGCCAGATAGATCACCACCAGGACCAGGAAGATCCCCAGGCCCTGCCAGGCCTTGTTGGCGATCTGCTCACCCCAGCTGGGGCCGACCAGCTCGCCGGTGACGTCGTTCTCGTCGACCTTCAGGTCCTTGGCGAGCTCCGCGGAGACCCGGTCGGCCTCCTTGGTCTCGATGCCCGCGACCTGGATGCGCAGCTTGCCGTCGCCGAGCTTCTGCACGATCGCGTCGTGGCCGGAGGCCTCTTCCGCGTACTCCTGCGCCTGGGCGACGGAGACGGAGGTCTTCGGGGTGGTGAAGACCGCGCCGCCCTGGAACTCGATGCCCATGTTCAGGCCGCGCACCGCGAGGCCCACGATCGCCGTGATGGTGATCAGGATGGACAGGCCGTACCAGAGCTTGCGGTTGCCGACGAAGTCGTAGCCGACCTCGCCACGGTGCAGTCGGGCGCCGAGGTTGCCGAGCTTCGACATCTCACGCCTCCTTCGGGTCGACGGGGCCGGCGGGACGACGGGTACGGCGCAGCGGCGGCTCGGCCCCCAGTCGCTTGGGGTCGAGGCCGGACCAGGGGTGGCCGCTCGCGAAGAACTTGGTGCGGGCCAGCAGGGTCAGCAGGGGCTTGGTGAACAGGAACACGACCACCACGTCGAGCACGGTGGTCAGGCCCAGCGTGAACGCGAAGCCCTGGACCTTGCCGACGGTGACGACGAAAAGCACCGCGGCGGCCAGGAACGACACGAAGTCGGAGACCAGGATGGTGCGCCGGGCGCGCGGCCAGGCCCGCTCCACGGCGGGGCGCAGCGAACGGCCCTCGCGGATCTCGTCCCGGACGCGTTCGAAGTACACGATGAACGAGTCCGCCGTGATGCCGATGGCGACGATGGCACCGCAGACGGCCGGCAGGTTCAGCGCGAAGCCGATGGCCGGGCCCAGCAGCGACATGATCACGTAGGTGAGGGCGGCGGAGACCAGCAGCGAGGCGATGGCGACGAGCGACAGGCCGCGGTAGTAGACCACCAGGTACAGGATGACCAGGGCGAGACCGATCGCGCCCGCGATCAGACCGGCCTTGAGCTGCTCGCCGCCGAGCGCGGCGGTCACCGTGGTGACGCTGTCCTCGCTGAAGGACAGCGGCAGGGCGCCGTACGACAGCATGTTGGCGAGGCTCTGGGCGGACTCCTGGTCGAAGTTGCCGGAGATCTCGGCGTTGCCGCCGGTCAGGGCCTGGCTGACGCGCGGGTCGGAGACGACCTCGTTGTCCAGGACGATGGCGAACTGGTTCTGCGGGGGCTGGTTCTGCGCCAGCTTGCCGGTGATGTCACCGAACTTCTTGCGGCCCTCGCCCGTGAACTTCATGTTCACGGTCCAGCCGGCGCCGGTCGTGGTGGCGAAGGCGGCCTCGGCCTCGGCGACGTCCGTGCCGTCGACCTCGGCGGGGCCGAGGATGTACTTCTGCCACTGGCCCGGCGTGCTCTGGCCGCAGGCCACGGTCGGCTCGGTGGGCTTGGCGCCGTCACCCGCCTTGGCGCGGGCCGTCTCGTCGGTGCAGTCGAGGGCGGCGTACTGGGCTTCGAGCTTGCTGGTGTCCGCGGCGCCGGAGGCACTGGCGGACGGCGAGGCGCTGGAGCTGGGGCTCGCCGATCCGGTGGGGTCCGCCTTGAGGGCGTCGGTGACCGCGCGGCCCTGGGAGGTGGCGCTCGCCGAGGGGGTGCCGGTCGCCGAGGGGGACGAGGAGGAGGTCGCCTTGTCGGTCGCCTTGTCCGTGGCGCTGCTGGAGGCGCTCGGCGACGGGCTGGTCGTCGCGGCGGCGCCGGCGGCCTCGGTGGCGATGACCGGGCGGAAGTACAGCTTGGCGGTGGTGCCGACCTGGTCCCGGGCTTCCTTGGAGTTCGTGCCCTTGGGGATGTTGACGATGATGTTCTTGTCGCCCTGGGTCTGGACCTCGGCCTCCGAGACACCAAGACCGTTGACACGCCGCTCCATGATCTCGACGGCGGTGTCCATGTTGGTCTTGTTGATCGCGGATTCCTGGCCCGGCTCGGCCTCCGCGCGCAGCGTGATGCTCGTACCGCCGGCCAGGTCGATGCCCAGGCGCGGGGTGGTGTGCCCGGAGAGGAACATTCCTCCGGTGAGCGCCACGATGGCGATCAGAATGAGGGCCAGCGAGCGCCCCGGCCTGCTCTGGGCGCTCGCGCTCCGGCCCTTCTTAGGTGCTGCCACCTTCTCGTACTCCCTCTCGGGCCGCCTCTCGCCGGGTGGGCGCCGGCGGCCATGCCATGTAGTCGGGATGCCGTTCGAGAGCCACGCGTGCCCGGGGCGCGCGGGTCACGCCCGCGCGCTCCGGGAAGCGGCTACTTCGCGCCGGATTCGCCGTCGGACTTCTTCGGCTCGCTGTCGGCCTTCGCCTCGGCGGCCGCGACGTCGTCGGCGGGCTCCGCGTCCGCGTCCTTCTTCCCGAGGTCGACGGACTTCTCGTCGGAGGCGGCGGCAGCGTCGTCGGGCTCGGTGAGGGAGGAGGCGTCGTCCGGAACGATGTCGGCGTCGGCCTTCAGGTCGTGCTCGACGCCGTGGACGATGCGGTTGTACTCGTCGTCCGAGAGGACGGCGCCGATGGCGTTCTTCGCGAAGAGCAGGTCCACGCCCGGGCCGGCGTCGAGGAGGACGGTGTCCTCGTTGACCTCCTTGACCGTGGCATACATGCCCCCGATGGTGCGGACGCCGGAACCGGGCTGCATCTGGTTCCGCATGTCGGCGGCCTGCTGCTGCTTCTTCTTGGCCGACCGGGTCATCAGGAACATGGCCCCGATGAGCACGATGAACGGGAGGAGGGTCACGAGACTCACGGGTCGGAACTTCCTTCACACGACCGCGATGGTGAGCGGCCTGATGGTTGGGGGTGTATGTGCCGCCGACAACGGCGGCATCGGCGGAGTCTAAGCGAGTCCGCGTGCAAGGAACAACGCTCAGCATGGCACCGAGGTTCCTGACCCGGCCAATGCCCGCGCCGGGCGAGCCCCGGCACGGGGTCCTACGCCCCGAACAGGTCCCCTTGTCCGTTTCCGGCCGCCGCGGAGCGGGGCGGGGTGAGGCCGAGATGCGCCCATGCGGCGGGCGTGGCCACCCGGCCCCGGGGTGTACGGGCCAGCAGGCCCTCCCGGACCAGGAAGGGCTCGGCGACCTCCTCGACCGTCTCGCGCTCCTCGCCGACCGCGACGGCGAGGGTGGACAGGCCGACCGGCCCGCCGCCGAACAGCTTGAGCAGGGCCTCCAGCACCCCCCGGTCCAGCCGGTCCAGGCCCCGGGCGTCGACCTCGTAGACCGCGAGGGCCGCGGCCGCGATGTCCTTCGTGATCACGCCGTCGGCCTTGACCTGGGCATAGTCGCGCACCCGGCGCAGCAGCCGGTTGGCGATGCGGGGCGTGCCACGGGAGCGGCCGGCGATCTCGGCGGCGCCGGCGGAGTCGATCTCGACGTCGAGGAGGTGGGCGGAGCGGTGGATGACGCGCTCCAGCTCGGGCGGCTCGTAGAACTCCATGTGCGCGGTGAAGCCGAAGCGGTCGCGCAGCGGGGGCGGCAGCAGTCCCGCGCGGGTGGTGGCGCCGACCAGGGTGAAGGGGGGCAGCTCCAGGGGGATGGCGGTGGCGCCGGGGCCCTTGCCGACGATCACGTCGACGCGGAAGTCCTCCATCGCCATGTACAGCATCTCCTCGGCGGGCCGGGACATGCGGTGGATCTCGTCGAGGAAGAGGACCTCGCCCTCCTGGAGGGAGGAGAGGATCGCCGCGAGGTCGCCGGCGTGCTGGATGGCGGGCCCGGAGGTGATGCGGATCGGGGCGCCCATCTCGGCCGCGATGATCATCGACAGGGTGGTCTTGCCGAGGCCGGGGGCGCCGGAGAGCAGGACGTGGTCGGCGGTGGCGCCCCGCGCGCGGGCGGCGCGCAGGACCAGGTCGAGCTGTTCGCGGACCTTCTCCTGGCCGATGAACTCGTCCAGGTCCTTGGGGCGCAGCGCCGCCTCGACGGCCTGGTCGTCCCGGTCGGCGGACGCGCCGACGAGCCGCTCCTCGGCGGGGGTGTCGGTCGTGTCGTCCCAGTTCACGGCAGTTCTCCTCGGTACGAGCTAGCGGGCGCGGTTCAGCGTCTGGAGGGCCGCCTTCAGCAGCTGCCCCACTTGCGGCGTGCCCTCGGCCGCCTCCGCCTGGGGCGCCACCGCGGACACGGCCTCGTCCGCCTCCCGGGTCGCGTACCCGAGGCCGATCAGCGCCGCGTGCAGCTGGTCGCGCCAGCCCTGGGTGACCGGTGCGCCGACGGCGGGGGCGCCGATCGGCTCGCCGAGCCGGTCCTTGAGCTCCAGCAGCAGTTTCTGGGCGCCCTTCTTGCCGATGCCGGGGACGGCGGTGAGTGCCTTCTCGTCGCTGGTCGCGACGGCTCTGCGCAGGGCGTCGGGCGCGTGCACGGCGAGCATGGCCTGCGCCAGGCGGGGTCCGACCCCGCTCGCGGTCTGGAGCAGCTCGAAGACCTGGCGCTCGTCGTCGTCCACGAAGCCGTACAGGGTCAGCGAGTCCTCGCGGACCACGAGGGAGGTGGCGAGTTTCGTCTGTTGGCCCATGCGGAGCCCGGAGAGCGTGTTCGGCGTGCACTGGACCGCGATGCCGATCCCGCCCACCTCGACCACCGCGGAGTCGGGGGCGAGGGCGGCGACCGGGCCGCTGACGAAGGCGATCATGTCGTACGGCCTTTCGATGCGTGCAGGGCCACGACCTGCTGGAGTCGGTTCTGGGCGGGGGCGCGCCAGATGTGGCAGATGGCGAGCGCGAGGGCGTCGGCGGCGTCCGCGGGCTTGGGCGGCGCGCTGAGCCGCAGCAGCCGGGTGACCATGGCGCCGACCTGGGCTTTGTCGGCGCGGCCGCTGCCGGTGACGGCCGCCTTGACCTCGCTGGGGGTGTGCAGGGCGACCGGGATGCCACGGCGGGCGGCACACAGCATGGCGACGGCGCTGGCCTGGGCGGTGCCCATCACGGTGCGGACGTTGTGCTGGCTGAACACCCGCTCCACGGCGACGCATTCGGGCCGGTGCTCGTCGAGCCACTGCTCGATGCCCTGCTCGACGGCGACGAGGCGCTGCCCCAGCTCGGCGTCCGCGGGCGTACGCACGACCCCGACGCCGAGCATGGTGAGCGGCCGGCCCGCGACTCCCTCGACCACGCCGACCCCGCACCGCGTCAGGCCCGGGTCCACCCCCAGTACGCGCACTGAGCGCCCCTCCTTCGATCGCCTGTTTGTGCAGGCTATCCGCCGGCACTGACAACGGCGGCGGGCCGGTGGGTGTGTCCCACCGGCCCGCCGGTATCCGCTCGGTCCGCGGCAGGGTTACGCGTCGACCTTCTCCATGATCTCGTCGCTGACGTCGAAGTTGGCGAAGACGTTCTGCACGTCGTCGCTGTCCTCGAGCGCGTCGATCAGCTTGAAGATCTTCTTCGCGCCCTCCTCGTCGAGCTCGACCTGCATGGTCGGGACGAAGTTGGCCTCGGCGGAGTCGTAGTCGATGCCGGCTTCCTGGAGGGCGGTGCGCACCGCGACCAGGTCGGTGGCCTCACTGAGCACCTCGAAGGACTCACCGAGGTCGTTGACCTCCTCGGCGCCGGCGTCCAGGACGGCGCCGAGGACGTCGTCCTCGGTCAGCTCGCCCTTGGGGACGATCACGACGCCCTTACGGTGGAAGAGGTACGACACCGAGCCCGGGTCGGCCATGTTGCCGCCGTTGCGGGTCATGGCGACGCGGACGTCGGAGGCGGCGCGGTTGCGGTTGTCGGTGAGGCACTCGATGAGCACCGCGACACCGTTGGGGCCGTAGCCCTCGTACATGATCGTCTCGTAGTCGGCGCCGCCGGCCTCGAGACCGCCACCGCGCTTGATCGCGGAGTCGATGTTCTTGTTCGGGACCGAACTCTTCTTGGCCTTCTGGACGGCGTCATAGAGCGTCGGGTTGCCGTCGAGGTCGACGCCGCCCATGCGCGCCGCGACCTCGATGTTCTTGATCAGCTTCGCGAAGAGCTTGCCGCGCTTGGCATCGATCACGGCCTTCTTGTGCTTCGTCGTGGCCCATTTAGAGTGGCCGGACATCTGCCTGTCTCCTTCGCGTAACCCGTCTATGAACGAACGCCAGAGATCCTACAAGGACTCGGCCGCCCGGGTGGCGCGCACCATCTCGACGAAGAGCCCGTGCACGCGGTGGTCACCGGTCAGTTCGGGGTGGAACGACGTGGCGAGCGCGTTGCCCTGGCGGACCGCGACGATGTGGCCGTCGTGCTCGGCGAGCACCTCGGCCTGGGCGCCGACGGATTCCACCCAGGGGGCGCGGATGAAGACGCCCTCCACAGGATCGCCCGGGATGCCCGTCACGTCGAGGGCCGCCTCGAAGGACTCGTTCTGGCGTCCGAAGGCGTTGCGGCGCACGATCATGTCGATGCCGCCGACGGTCTCCTGGCCCGAGCGCGGGTCGAGGATCTTGTCGGCGAGCATGATCATGCCGGCGCAGGTGCCGTAGACGGGCAGTCCGGCACGCACGCGTGCGCGCAGCGGCTCCATGACGCCGAACAGGACGGCGAGCTTGGAGATGGTGGTGGACTCGCCGCCGGGGATGACCAGGCCGTCGATGTCGTCGAGCTCTTCGGGGCGCCGCACCGGCCTGGCCACGGCGTCGGCCGCGGCCAGGGCGATGAGGTGCTCCCGTACGTCGCCCTGGAGTGCGAGCACTCCGACCACGGGAGCGGTCATCACCAGCCCCGGTTCGCGTAGCGCTCGGCCTCGGGGAGGGTGTCGCAGTTGATGCCGACCATGGCCTCGCCGAGGTTGCGGGAGGCGTCCGCGATGATCTTCGGGTCGTCGTAGAAGGTGGTGGCCTTCACGATGGCGGCGGCGCGCTTGGCGGGGTCGCCCGACTTGAAGATGCCGGAGCCGACGAAGACTCCCTCGGCGCCGAGCTGGCGCATCAGCGCGGCGTCGGCCGGGGTGGCGACGCCGCCGGCGGAGAACAGCACGACCGGCAGCTTGCCGAGCTCGCTGACCTCCTTGACCAGCTCGTACGGGGCGCGCAGCTCCTTGGCGGCGGCGTACAGCTCGTTGTTGTCGAAGCCGCGCAGCTTGGCGATCTCGTTCTTGATCTGGCGCAGGTGGCGGACGGCCTCGACGACGTTGCCGGTGCCGGCCTCGCCCTTGGAGCGGATCATGGCCGCGCCCTCGGCGATGCGGCGCAGGGCCTCGCCCAGGTTGGTGGCACCGCAGACGAAGGGGGTGGTGAACGCCCACTTGTCGGAGTGGTTGACCTCGTCGGCCGGGGTGAGGACCTCGGACTCGTCGATGTAGTCCACGCCGAGGGACTGCAGGACCTGGGCCTCGACGAAGTGGCCGATGCGGGACTTGGCCATCACCGGGATGGAGACCGCTTCGATGATGCCTTCGATCATGTCCGGGTCGGACATACGGGCCACGCCGCCGTCCTTGCGGATGTCGGCCGGGACCCGCTCCAGGGCCATGACGGCGACGGCGCCCGCGTCCTCGGCGATCTTCGCCTGCTCCGGCGTGACGACGTCCATGATCACGCCGCCCTTGAGCTGCTCGGCCATGCCGCGCTTCACGCGGGCGGTGCCGGTTGCGGGAGCCTGGTTCTCGGTGCTGGACACGGGTTGACCTCACATATGTGAAAAGAGGGTTGCTACTGCACCGAGGAAACGCGAATGGGCCAGGCCACAGCAAGGGCCAATGGTCAGGCGGTGGATCCTTTTCGGGTGCGGCGGCCTAGGCGGACCGGTCCGTTAGCGCCGACGGGGGCTCGTCGTCCATCTCGAAGGCCAGCGGGAACGGCGCGTGGCCGGCCAGCCGGAACCAGCGGACCTTGTAGTGCCTGCGCAGCGAGCGGGCGGCGCGTACCGCGTCGTTGTGGAAGCGGCGGGCCATCGGCACCCTGCGCACCGCCTCGGTCAGTTCGCGGGCGGCCTCCTCTCCCCCGGGCGCCTGGCGGACCGCCTCGACCTGCTGGGCCTCGGCGAACACGGCCCGCAGCGCCTGGCTGAGTTCGCTCTCGGCGACCTCCCGGTGCTCCTCCTCGGCCTGCCGGGCGGCGTGGGCTGCCTCGTAGAGGACGATCGAGGCGGCCGGGTCGAGCACTCCGGAGGTGGCGAGTTCCTGGGTCACCGAGGCCCGCCTGAGCAACTGGGCGTCCAGGGCGGCACGGGTCGCGTCGATCCGGGCGTGCAGCCGGTCCAGACGACCCGCGGTCCAGCTCAGATACAGGCCGATCGCGACGAGGGCGACGAGGATCCAGATGAGGGTTGCGGTCACGGGCGGCAAGGTTACCGAGACCCCACCGGCACGCTACGAGCACCCACGCGCAAGCGGGCCGGACCCGAGGGCGAGGCGTGCCACGCCGCCCCGCCGGGACCACACGCACTTACGCGGCGAGCGCCCGCCCAAACGGGCCAAGGCCCAAGGGCCGAGCGCCCCACGTCCCGCCCCAGCCGGAACCACACGCGCTCACGCGGCAAGCCCCGCCCAAACAGGCCAGGGCCCAAGAGCCGGGCATCCCACGCCACCCCGACCAGGACCACACGCGCTCACGCGGCGAGGGCCCGCCCAAACGGACCGGAGCCCAAAGGCCAGGCACCCCACGCCCCCCCCCCGGCCAGGACCACACGCCCCCACGCGGCAAGCCCCCGCCCAAACGGACCGGAGCCCAAAGGCCGGGCACCCCACGCCCCCCCCGACCAGAACCACACGCCCCCACGCGGCAAGCCCCCGCCCAAACAGGCCAGGGCCCAAGAGCCGGGCACCCCACGCCACCCCGACCAGAACCACACGCCCCCACGCGGCAAGCCCCCGCCCAAACAGGCCAGGGCCCAAGAGCCGGGCATCCCACGCCACCCCGACCAGGACCACACGCGCTCACGCGGCGAGGGCCAGCCCAAACGGACCGGAGCCCAAAGGCCAGGCACCCCACGCCCCCCCCCGGCCAGGACCACACGCCCCCACGCGGCAAGCCCCCGCACAAACGGACCGGAGCCCAAAGGCCGGGCACCCCACGCCGCCCCCGGCCGGCACCACGCGCGCTGACGCCAAGAACGGCGCCGAGTCGCACGCCCGCATGCCCCAGCCCGACCCCTCAGGGTGCCGCCACGCGGCCCAGGGTGCCCGCAACACTCCTCCGGCCTCCGGGCACGCGCCTTGCCGCTGGCCCCCGACCTGCGCACGACGATGCGGGCACCGACCCGACGAGCCCCGCAGCACCTGTGCGTGCCGAGCCACCCCCGCCCCTCTGCACGCCCGCTGAAACCGCGCCAATGCACGCCCGCTGAGACCGCGCCACCCATACGCGCGCCTCACGACGAACCTACGCACGCATACCCGTACCGCCGCCCCAGCTTCCACACACGGCCGGCCCTGCCAAGCGGCGCCCCGGGCTCAGTCCCGCGCCAACCCCAGCCGTGCCCGCAGCCCCGGGAACCGGTCCGTGCGGTCGTCCGCGGCTACCGCTGTCGTTCCGTCGGTCACCGTCTCGTACACCGACAGGATGTCCGCGCCGACCGTCGACCAGTCGAACCGCCGGACATGGGCGCTGCCCCGCTCGCGCAGTTCCGCGCGCCGGGCCGGGTCCTCCAGCAGCCGTACCGCCGCCTCGGCGAGCGCGTCGGCGTTCTCGTTGGCGAACAGTTCGCCCGCCGCTCCCTGGTCCAGTACCTGGGCGAAGGCGTCCAGGTCCGAGGCGAGCACCGGCGCCCCCGCCGACATCGCCTCGACCAGGATGATCCCGAAGCTCTCGCCGCCGGTGTTGGGGGCGACGTACAGGTCGACACTGCGCAGGAAGCGTGCCTTGTCCTCGTCGCTGACCATGCCGAGGAACTCCACGCGCGAGCGCAGTTCCCGCGGCAGGTTCTCCACCGCCTCCTCCGCGTCACCGCGCCCGGCGACCAGCAGCCTGGCCTGCGGCCGCGCGGCGAGGATCCGCGGCAGCGCCTTCATCAGCACCGGCAGGCCCTTGCGCGGCTCGTCGATCCGGCCGATGAACCCGATCGTGTCACCCTGCCACTCCGGCTTGGCCTCGGCCTTGGCGAAGAAGTCGACGTCGACGCCGTTGGGGATGACGACCGCGTCCCCGCCCAGGTGCTCCACCAGCGTGCGGCGGGCGTACTCGCTGACCGCGATCCGCGCGCTGATCTTCTCCAGGGCGGCCTGGAGGATCGAGTACGCGGCGATCATGGCCTTGGAGCGCGGGTTGGAGGTGTGGAAGGTCGCGACCAGCGGGCCCTGCGCGGCCCAGCAGGCCAGCAGCCCGAGGGACGGCGAGGACGGCTCATGGATGTGCACGACGTCGAACGCGCCGTCGTGCAGCCAGCGCCGCACCCGCGCGGCCGACAGGAAACCGAAGTTCAGCCGGGCCACCGAGCCGTTGTACGGCACCGGGACGGCACGGCCGGCCGAGACCACGTACGGCGGCAGCGGGGTGTCGTCGTCGGCGGGGGCGAGCACGGACACCTCGTGGCCGAGGCGGATGAAGTACTCGGCCAGGTCCCGGATGTGGAACTGGACGCCGCCCGGCACGTCCCAGGAATACGGGCAGACGATGCCGATCCTCACGACGAGCCCTTCGCGGAGTCGAGATCGGCCACCCACAAGCGCTGCAGCATGTGCCAGTCCTCCGGATGCTCGGCGATCCCCGTGGCGAAGGCGTCGGCCAGCGCCTGTGTCATGACAGACGTCTTCTCGGCCCGGGTACCTGTCTCGGGCACCTCGACCGGGGGATGCACCCGGCCCCGCATCATGCGCGGGCCGTCGTACCAGAGCGTCGCCGGAAGCAGCAGCGCGCCCGTGTGCTGGGCGAGCAGCGCCGGTCCGGCCGGCATCCGGGCCGTCTCGCCGAAGAACTTGACCTCGACGCCGGAGGCGGACAGATCCCGGTCGGCGACCAGGCAGACCAGGCCGCCGTCGCGCAGCCGCCGGGCCAGCGTGCCGAACGCGGAGCCGCCGCTGTGCGGCAGCACCTCCATGCCGAGGCCCTCGCGGTAGGCGACGAACCGGTCGTAGAGGGTCTCCGGCTTCAGCCGCTCGGCGACCGTCGTGAACGGTGTGTTCATCGCGGTGGTCGCATAGGCGCCGGCCAGGTCCCAGTTGCCGAGGTGCGGCAGCGCCAGGACAACGCCCTTGCCGGCCGCCAGGCCCTCGGTCAGGCGGTGCAGGTCCTTGATCTCGACCCCGGTCCTGATGCGTTCCGCGCTCCAGGCCGGGAGCCGGAAGGACTCCATCCAGTAGCGCAGGTACGAGCGCATGCCCGCGCGGGAGAGCTCGGCGAGGCGCTGGGGGCTCGCGTCGGGCACCACGCGCGCGTAGTTGCTCTCCAGCCGCAGCACGCCCTGGCCGCGCCGCTTCCACGCGGCGTCCGCGATCGCCTGACCGAGCCGTACCGCGACCGGCTCGGGCAGCTTCTTCACGGTGCTCCAGCCCAGGCCGTACAGCGCGTCCGTCAGCCGCTCCCGGGCGCTCATTTCGCGGCCTCGCTCCCCCGCGCGGTGCTCCCCTGCCCGGTGCTCCCGGCCGCGTCCGCCTGGTCCGCCTCGGCGGATTCCCGGCGGACGGTGACGACCCGCTGGATCAGCGTGATCAGGCTGCCCACGGCGACGATCCACAGCGCGACGGGCAGCAGGTACTGGATGCCGGGCACCCCGAAGGCGTGCAGGCCCGCGAGTCCGGCCGCGACCAGGGAGATCACCAGCCGCTCGGCCCGCTCGATGAGACCGTTCACGGCGACCGGCAGCCCGATCGACTCGCCCCGGGCCTTGGTGTACGACACCACCTGGCCGCTCGCCAGGCAGAAGATGGAGACCGCGCACAGGACGAGGTCGTCGCCGCCCCCGGCGTACCAGAGCGCGAAGCCGCCGAAGACCGCGCCGTCGGCGACCCGGTCGAGCGTGGAGTCCAGGAAGGCGCCCCAGCGGCTGGAGCGGCCCAGCTGGCGGGCCATGTTGCCGTCGACGAGGTCGGAGAACACGAAGAGCGTGATCACGACCGTGCCCCAGAAGAACTCGCCCTGCGGGTAGAACACCAGCGCGCCCGCCATCACGCCGGCGGTGCCGATCAGCGTGACCGTGTCAGGGCTGACGCCCCGCCGGATCAGAAACGCGGCGAACGGTGTGAGGACACGCGTGAAGAATGCACGCGCGTACTTGTTCAGCATGGCCTTCCCGAGGTTCGGTGTGGCCGCGCGGCCCCTGCTGGCCACCGGCTGGCCCATCGTAGCCACGCGCGCGTGGCCGCGGCGGCCGGGCGCCGGTTCACGGGACGGGCAGGAGGGGCGGGCGGGAGCGGCGGGCGCGATCGCGTCCGCCGTATGGACGCACCGTGACGGGAGTGGAAAGCTCGAAGAACCGCGGGCGTCACCGGAGCCGCCACCGAACGCGGAGTCGCACGTCCGCGCCCACAGAAGACCTCACCGTGCACGGGAGGCAAGGCCATGGGCGACAAGGCGAACGCACACCCCGGAGCCGCCGGCAGGGCAACAGCGGCCGACCACCCCGCGTCCGTACGGAATGTGGTGCTGGTCGGCCACTCCGGATCGGGCAAGACGACGTTGGTGGAAGCCCTCGCGCTCACCGCGGGGGCAGTGAACCGGGCGGGCCGCGTGGAGGACGGCGGCACCGTTTCCGACTACGACGACATCGAGCACCGCCAGCAACGGTCGGTACAGCTCTCCCTGGTGCCCGTCGAATGGGACGGCATCAAGGTCAACCTTCTGGACACCCCCGGATACGCCGACTTCGTCGGGGAACTCAGGGCCGGTCTGCGAGCGGCGGACGCGGCCCTCTTCGTCGTCTCGGCCTCCGACGGCGTGGACGGCTCGACCCGCATGGTGTGGGAGGAGTGCGCGGCGGTCGGCATGCCGCGCGCCATCGTGATCACGCACCTGGAGTCCGCGCGCGCGGACTACGAGGAGATGACGCGGATCTGCGCGGACGCCTTCGGCGCCGACGACCCCGACGCCGTGCTCCCGCTCTACCTGCCGCTGCACGGCCCGCCGGCACCGGACGGGCACGCGCCGGTGACCGGCCTGATCGGGCTGCTGTCGCGGAAGCTGTTCGACTACTCCTCCGGGGAGCGCAAGGAGTCCGAACCCGGAGAGGACCTGCTGCCGCGGATCGAGGAGGCCCGCAACCGGCTCATCGAGGGGATCATCGCCGAGAGCGAGGACGAGACCCTCATGGACCGCTATCTCGGCGGCGAGCAGGTCGACGTCAAGACACTCATCCAGGACCTGGAGCGGGCCGTCGCGCGCGGGGTCTTCTTCCCCGTCCTGGCCGCCGCCCCCGCGGCCGAGGGCGCCCGGCAGGGCCTCGGCACCATCGAGCTGCTGGAGCTGGTCACCGGCGGCTTCCCGACCCCGCTGGAGCGCGAGGCGCCCCGGGTCACCACGATCGACGGCAAGCCGCGCGAGCTGAAGCTGTGCGATCCGGACGGGCCGCTGGTCGCGGAGGTGGTCAAGACGGCGTCGGACCCCTACGTCGGCCGGGTCTCGCTCGTCCGCGTCTTCTCCGGCACCCTGCGCCCCGACCAGACGGTCCATGTCTCGGGGCACGGCCTCGCCGACCGCGGGCACGAGGATCACGACGTCGACGAACGGATCGGCGCGCTGTCCCGGCCGTTCGGCAAGCAGCAGCGGGCCCTGACCCACTGCATCGCCGGCGACCTCGCCTGCGTGGCGAAACTGAATCGCGCGGAGACCGGCGACACCCTCTCCGCCAAGGACGACCCGTTGCTGATGGAACCGTGGGAGATGCCCGACCCGCTGCTGCCGCTGGCCATCCAGGCGCACAGCAAGGCCGACGAGGACAAGCTCTCCCAGGGGCTGTCCCGGCTGGTCGCCGAGGACCCCACCATGCGTCTGGAGCAGAACCAGGACACCCACCAGGTGGTCCTGTGGTGCCTCGGCGAGGCCCACGCCGACGTGGCCCTGGAGCGGCTGCGCAACCGCTACGGCGTCCAGGTCGACGTCGTACCGCACCGGGTCTCCCTGCGGGAGACGTTCGCCGCCAAGTCGGCCGGGCGCGGGCGGCATGTGAAGCAGTCCGGCGGGCACGGGCAGTACGCCATCTGCGAGATCGAGGTCGAGCCGCTGCCCGGCGGCTCGGGCATCGAGTTCGTGGACAAGGTGGTCGGCGGAGCCGTGCCGCGGCAGTTCATCCCCTCCGTCGAGAAGGGCGTACGCGCCCAGGCCGCCAAGGGAGTCGCGGCCGGCCATCCGCTCATCGACGTCCGGGTCACCCTCACCGACGGCAAGGCGCACTCGGTGGACTCCTCCGACGCCGCCTTCCAGACGGCCGGCGCGCTGGCCCTGCGGGAGGCCGCGGCCGACGCGAGGATCCACCTCCTGGAGCCGGTCGCCGAGGTGAGTGTGCTGGTCGGCGACGAGTACGTGGGCGCCGTGATGAGCGACCTGTCCGGGCGGCGCGGCCGGGTGCTCGGCACCGAGCAGACCACGGGCAACCGCACCCTGGTCCGCGCCGAGGTGCCGGAGATCGAGATCGGCCGGTACGCCGTCGACCTGCGCTCCCTCTCGCACGGCACCGCCCGCTTCAACCGCTGCTACGCGCGGCACGAGCCGATGCCGCCGCAGGCCGCTGAGAGGGTCCGCGAACAGACCCGGGAATCCGCGTAGTTGGTACCGGGCACCAGCCGGGCGGGGCCGAACGGGTCCCGCCCGGAAGGCCTTTGTGCAGCGCTCCCCTCCGCGCCGGCGGGCGGCTTCGGCCGTCCGCCGACGAACTGCCGGTGGCTGCGGATACCCTGATGACCTGATCAACAGGTGTGCGGGGCAGGGAAGTCGGGAAGGCCGCAGAACGACAGTGGCGGCGATCGGGGGCGGGAATGACCGTTGACAGCGGCTACGGGGACATCTTCGGTCCCCAGGTGCCGCGCACGGGCGACGAGGGACAGACGGCGACGTTCGCGCTGGCCTCGGCGGCCTACCGCGACACCGGCGTCGAGCAGATCCTGGACGCCAACAGCGAATGGCACCAGTCCGCCGTCAAGGCGGGCAAGATCAAGCTGTTCCGGCCGAACCTCGGCGAGGCCTTCTCCCGCGCGGTCGTCGACCGCATGATCGGCCCCGGCCGCAAGCCCCTCATCCAGTCCTTCGGCGCCGAGCCGCAGGTCGTCGTCGAGCACTGCCTGGCGGCCAACAACATCCGCAAGGATCGCGACAACCGCCTGACCGTCGTGATGGTCCTGTGCGGCGTCCTCTTCCTGCCCGGACTGCTCGCCTGGCTGCTCGTCTTCCAGCTGCGCACCAGCATGACCAGGCGCGAGGACCGGCGGGTCGGCGCGCTCGCCACCATGCTGCTCGTCGCCGTCGGCGCCCTCGCCGTGCTCTTCCTGGTCAAGATGCCGTTCACCGGCTTCTGGGCCTGGTATGCGCGCGCCTCGCTCGTCCTGCCCGTCATCGGCTGGTACCTGGCCAAGCAGATCTGCGAGCGCACGGCCGCGGACCTGCGCGAGCGCTGGGACGGCCTGCTGGCCGGCAGCAGCGTCGGCGCCAAGGTCCCCGAGGCCGTCCCCAGCAGCCCCGGCGAGAACGCGGCCGAGCAGCTCCGCCAGTCCCTGGCCAAGCTCAGCGCCGAACAGCAGTCCAACTCCGTGTTCTACGCCGGCCCCAAGGGCATCCTCGGCATGGGCACCCGCTGGGGCAGCTGGCAGCTCGCCGAGGATCTCGTCTCCGCCGACCCCACCCGCGAGATCCACCCCTTCCGCAGCTGGGACGTCATACGGTCCATCCACGACCAGCTGAAGATGCTGGCACGCGGCCCGCTGAACACCGGCGGCTTCCCGACCCCGTCCATACGGCACTGGGTCGTCACGCCGATCGGCGAGAACGCCAAGGCGGTGGCCCGGCCCGGCGGCACCGACGTCGAGGCCTACCAGGTCAAGCAGCACGCGATACAGGAGATCTGCAACAAGCAGCAGTTCGGCGCGGGCGACCGGCACTACCTGGGCGTGCAGTGGACCCTGTGGGACGGACAGCTGGTCATCACCATGCTGATCACGGTCACCGTGCTGCACGAGACCCTGCGCATCGAGGTCACCGGCCACGCGCTCGGCCCGGTGCACCCGCTGTTCACCTCGAAGTCCGAGGCCCCCACCAGGGAGGTCAGCAAGTCCCTCAAGCCCTGGGAGACCCGGACGATCAAGCTGCCGCTGGTCAACGCCGACGAGGTGGTACGCCTCGCCGCCCGCGCCCCGCTCGGCTGGTACCCGCCGCTGCTGAACTGGCTCGGCGGCAGCCTGAGCCTGCCGGAGCCGTTCGGCCTGCGGCACGCCTGGGCCGACAAGCCGTGGCGGCACCGCTTCATGGCCGACGACGCCCTGCGGGCGGCCACTCCGGTGCTGCGGGTGGTGCACGCGGCGGCGATCAAGGTGCTGGAGGAGAACGGCGTGAACACCGAGAAGTTCGGGGCACGGTCCGCGTTCCTCAGTACGGCGGTGCAGGACCCGGCGCCCCGGAAGGCGGACGTGTACGACGCGTGACGGCGGCGGGCGCCGGTCCGGCGGACGGCGCCCGTCCCCACGTCATACGGCCGGCCAGGCCTCCGCCAGCATCTTCCTGGTGTCCGCCAGCAACTGCGGCAGCACCTTGGTGTGCCCCACCACCGGCATGAAGTTCGTGTCGCCGCCCCAGCGCGGCACGACGTGCTGGTGCAGATGGGCCGCGATCCCGGCACCGGCGACCGTGCCCTGGTTCATGCCGATGTTGAAGCCGTGCGCCCCGGACGCGGTGCGCAGAGCCGTCATCGCCTGCTTGGTCAGAGCCGCCAGCTCGATGGTCTCCGGGTCGGTGAGATCGGTGTAGTCCGCGACATGGCGGTAGGGCACGACCATCAGATGGCCGCCGTTGTACGGGTACAGATTCAGCACCGCGTACACCTGCTCACCGCGCCGGACGACGAGACCGTCCTCGTCGGATTTGGCCGGAATCGAACAGAAGGGACAGCCGTCGTCGGCCCCGGGGCCGGTCGGCTTGTTCTCGCCCTGGATGTAGGCCATCCGATGGGGTGTCCACAGACGCTGGAACGCGTCCTGCGTCCCCACTCCCCACTGCTGCTCCGGCTCACTCGTCATGCCATGCAGCATATGGCGTCGCCCGTTCGAGCCGTGTCGCCGGGGCTCGCGGGACGGCGGCTCGGGCGAAGCTGGGCCCGTGTACGAAGACGACCGTCGGGGCCGCTGGGAGCAGCGCACCGAGGTGCCGCTCGCTGTGGCGTCCGTCGCCTTCCTCATCGCCTACGCGGTCCGCGTCCTGGCCACCGGTCCGACCGGGTTGGGACCGGATGTGACCCTGGCGGTGATGCTGGGCGCCTGGGCGCTGTTCGTCGTGGACTACGCGGTCCGCTGGCGCCTCGGCGGCCAGGGGCTGCGTTTCGTACGGACGAACTGGCTGGACGCGCTGGTGGTGCTGCTGCCGCTGCTGCGCCCGCTGCGCATCGTCCGGCTGTACGAGGCGGTCCAGCGCCGGCACGGGCAGCCCCGGCTGTCGCTGTACGCGCGCGTGATCACCTACGCGGGGGTGTCGGCCGTGCTGCTCGGCTTCGCGGGCGCCCTGGCGGTGTACCAGCAGGAGCGCGGGGCGCCCGGCACCTCCATGCACACCTTCGGGGACGCCGTCTGGTGGACCTGCGCCACGCTCACCACGGTGGGCTACGGCGACGTCACCCCCGTCACCTTCTGGGGCCGGCTGATCGCCGTCGGCATGATGGCGGGCGGCCTGGCCCTGCTCGGCGCGGTCACCGGCTCGTTCTCGTCGTGGCTGATCCAGGTGTTCTCCCGGGAGGACGACGAAAGGCCCCCGGGGAGCTGAACTCTCCGGGGGCCCGACAGCCGGATCAGACCTGCGTCCGCTCCTCGACGACCTTCGCGATCTTCGCGAGGGCCTCCTCGAAGGGGATGCCGTTCTCCTGCGAGCCGTCGCGGTAGCGGAACGACACCGTGCCGCCGTTCATGTCGTCGTCCCCCACGATGATCATGAACGGCACCTTCTGCTTCTGCGCCGTCCTGATCTTCTTCTGCATGCGGTCGGACGACGAGTCCACCTCGACCCGCAGCCCCTTGCGCTTGGCCTCCGCGGCGAACTTCTCCAGGTACTCGACGTGCGCGTCGCCGACCGGGATGCCGATCGCCTGCACCGGCGCCAGCCACGCCGGGAAGGCGCCCGCGTAGTGCTCCAGCAGCACCGCGAAGAACCGCTCGATGGAGCCGAACAGCGCACGGTGGATCATGACCGGGCGCTGCTTGGAGCCGTCGGGGCCGGTGTACTCCAGGTCGAAGCGCTCGGGCAGGTTGAAGTCGAGCTGGATCGTCGACATCTGCCAGGTACGGCCGATGGCGTCCTTGGTCTGCACGGAGATCTTCGGGCCGTAGAAGGCGGCGCCGCCCGGGTCCGGGACCAGCGGCAGGCCCTGCTTCTCGGCGACCTGGCGCAGCGTCTCGGTCGCCTCCTCCCAGACCTCGTCCGAGCCGACGAACTTCTCCGGGTCCTTGGTGGACAGCTCCAGGTAGAAGTCGGTCAGACCGTAGTCCCGCAGCAGCCCGAGCACGAAGGTGAGCGTCTTGTCGAGCTCCTCCGACATCTGCTCGCGGGTGCAGTAGATGTGCGCGTCGTCCTGCGTGAAGCCACGCGCCCGGGTGAGGCCGTGCACGACGCCCGACTTCTCGTACCGGTACACGGTCCCGAACTCGAAGAAGCGCAGCGGCAGTTCACGGTACGAGCGGCCGCGCGCGTCGAAGATCAGGTTGTGCATCGGGCAGTTCATGGGCTTGAGGTAGTAGTCCACGCCCTCGTCGAGCTGCATGGGCGGGTACATGCCGTCGGCGTACCAGTCCAGGTGCCCGGACGTCTCGAAGAGCTTCCCCTTCGTGGCGTGCGGGGTGTAGACGAACTCGTAGCCCTCTTCCTCGTGCCGGCGGCGCGAGTAGTCCTCCATCACGCGGCGGACGATGCCGCCCTTGGGGTGGAAGACGGCGAGGCCGGAGCCGATCTGCTCCGGGATGGAGAACAGGTCCAGCTCGCTGCCCAGCTTGCGGTGGTCGCGCTTCTCGGCCTCGGCGAGGAAGTCCAGGTAGCCCTTGAGCTCGTCCTTGGAGGGCCAGGCGGTGCCGTAGATGCGCTGGAGCATCGGGTTCTTCTCGCTGCCGCGCCAGTAGGCCGCGGCGTTGCGCATCAGCTTGAACGCCGGGATCAGGCGGGTCGAGGGCAGGTGCGGACCGCGGCAGAGGTCCTTCCAGCACAGCTCGCCGGTCTTGGCGTCCAGGTTGTCGTAGATCGTCAGCTCGCCGGCGCCGACCTCGACGTCCGCGCCGTCGTCGGAGGACGCGGCGCCCTTGAGGCCGATCAGCTCCAGCTTGTAGGGCTCGTCCGCGAGTTCCGCGCGGGCGGCCTCGTCGGTCACCACGCGGCGGGCGAACTTCTGCCCGCGCTTCTGGATCTCCTGCATCTTCTTCTCGATGGCCTTGAGATCCTCGGGCGTGAACGGCTTCTCGACGTCGAAGTCGTAGTAGAAGCCGTCCTTGACCGGCGGTCCGATGCCGAGCTTGGCCTCGGGGAACAGCTCCTGCACGGCCTGCGCCATGACGTGCGCGGTGGAGTGGCGCAGGATGTTCAGGCCGTCCTCGGAGGAGATCTCGACGCCCTCGACCTCCTCGCCGTCGGCCAGGACGTACGACAGGTCCCTGAGCTCGCCGCCCACGCGCGCGGCGATGATCGAGCGCTCGCCTGCGAAGAGCTCGGCGGCCGTAGTGCCCGTCGTCACCACGCGCTCTTCCCGCTCGGAATCGCGATGGATGATCACACGGACGTCTGACACCGGTCTCTCCTGACTGAAGGGGGGCTGCGGCGCCATACCGGGAGCGCACGCATGACGGGATCGTACCGACCCGCACCCGGTCAGGGCGAAATCAATCCCCTCCGCAGGCTTCCTCGAAGCAGTCGAGATTCTCCTGGAGCGACTTCATCAGCCGGTCCCGTTCCGCCTCGTCGACCTGCACGGGTACGACGCCACGGACGCCGGTGAGCTTGCGGAAGCCGCCCCGGCTCTCCAGCCGCCCGTGCACCCGCACCGGCAGTCCGACCAGGTGGGCGTGACCGGCGATCCGGTAGGACTCCTCGTCCAGGGTCAGCCGGACGTGCGGGATCTCGGCGCCGGCCAGCACCCGCAGCCGTACCGCCCCCTCGCCGCGCGGCCCCGACCGGCGCATCCGGACCACGGCGCCGGTGACGCGCACCGCCACGGACGGTTCCGCGCGCAGATAGCGGGCCCCGGCCTCGCGCAGCACCGGCAGGTCGCCCGGGGAGAACTCGACGGCCTCGGCACCGGCCGCACAGCCGTCGGGGACCGCGGCGGCGGGCGCCCACTCCACCGCGATGCGCGCGCCCTCGGTGCCCCGGACGAGGGCGATCAGAGCCTCGGTGAGTTCGCGGCTGACGCCGGCCTCGACGGCGCCGTCGAAGGCGTCCATGCCGCCGGTGGCGCGCCGGTAGTCGATGGCCTCGCGGGCGGCGTACAGCGCCTGGTGCAGGCGTACGGCGAGCGGGCGGCCGGTGCCGACGGGCACGAAGGCGGTCAGGTTCCGGCCGCCGGCCGGGGAGCCGACCAGGACGTTCTCCAGCATCGCGGCGGCGGGGCGGCGGTGCCGGGCGCCGTGGTAGCCGGCACGCGCGCGGGTGGCGAGGGCGGCGGCGAGGAGTGTCTGGCGGGCGGCGCCGCGCAGCTGCTCCTCGACGGTCCAGGAGGTGGTGCCGGCGGGGCCGGTGGGCACGTCCCGCCACCAGCGGATCTCGTCGCTCGGTACGGCGAGGCAGACCAGCACCTCGCGGGCGGAGGGGGTGCCGCTGCGGGCGAGGGCGACGAGCGCCTCGCCGAGCAGGTCGTCGCTGTCGGGGAAGGCGCGGCTCTCGGGTACGAGCAGGCTGGTCCCGCCGCCGTCCGGTCCGGGCGGGGTCCAGCGGCCGTAGCGTCCCGCGGCGCCGCCGCGGCGCCGCCAGCCGTGCCGGCGCAGCAGGGCGCTGAGGACGGCGGGGTCGACCTGGTCGGGCTCGGGGGGCCGGTACCAGCCGGCGGGGTCGGCCGGGTGCGGCCCGACCGGCCGCCGGGGCTCCTCGATGGGGCGGTGCGTCATGGTCTGCCTCCCGTCCCGACCCGCGTCATGATCTCGCACAGCGCACGGTCGTCGAAGATGCGTGCGGTCGGGATCCGCACGGTGGTCCGGGTGCGGCCGGTGACCGGATGCCCCGCGAGGTTGACCCAGTAGCAGCAGTGCCTGAGGTCGAGCCGGTCGTGGCTGGCGCGCAGCCAGTCGTCCGGTGAGCGCGGAACGAGCATCACGACGAGGATCTTGTGCACGGAGACCGGGGTGCGGGCGAGCTTGCGCAGGTGGTCGTTGTCCAGCGTGAAGGAGAAGGTGCGGCCCGGGGGGTTGGGCGGGATCTGGTAGGTGGCCTTGAGCTGCACCTTGATGGTGACCTCGTCGTCGACCGTGTGGCCGGGTGCGCTGTGGCTGACGTGCCAGTCGATGCCGTTGTCCGGGAACGGCTGCGACAGCGAGCACCCGGCGGCCGCCGCGACGGCGTGCAGATAGCCCACCTGCAAGGTCTCCATGCAGGCGGTGGTGGCGAGTGTGCCGCGATGGGGGCCCGTGCGCTCGGGCAGCAGCCCGCTCCGCTCGGGCTGCGCTATCGCCATGACGAACAGCCTTCCACGCCAAAGGAATCCCCGTGCCGGGCCGCTGAACTGCAAGGACCCGCACTCCTGTTGTGTCCTTCGGGCGTACGGCGCAAACAGCCCGGGTATCACCGAACCGGCAGAAGACGGTGCGTCAGCTGCCGTGGGTGAGCGAGGGGTTGTGGAGATATGGCGAGCTGGTATGAGGGCCCGCTGGCGGCATTCGACACGGAGACGACCGGCGTACATGTCGAGACCGACCGGATCGTGTCGGCGGCGATCGTGGTCCAGGACACCCCGGGCGCCCGGCCGCGGGTGACCCGGTGGCTGGTGAACCCGGGCGTGCCGGTGCCGGAGGCGGCGACGGCGGTGCACGGACTGACGGAGGAGCATCTGCAGCGCAACGGCCGCTGGCCCGCGCCGGTGATGCACGAGATAGCCGCACGACTGGCCGAACAGGCCCTGGCGGGCCGCCCGTTGGTGGTGATGAACGCGCCGTTCGACCTGACGATCCTCGATCGTGAGCTGCGCCGCCATCGGGCGTCGTCCCTGGACCACTGGTTCGAGACGGCTCCGCTGCTGGTGCTCGATCCGAGGGTGCTGGACAAGCATCTGGACCGCTATCGCAAGGGCCGGCGCACGCTCACCGACCTGTGCGCGCACTACGGGGTCGCCCTGGACGGCGCGCATGACGCGGGCGCGGACGCGCTGGCCGCGCTGGAGGTCGTACGGGCGGTGGGGCGCCGTTTCGCGGCGCGGCTCGAGCGGCTCTCACCCGCCGAACTGCACATGCTGCAGGCGGTGTGGCACGCGGCGCAGGCCCGGGGGCTCCAGGCGTGGTTCGCGCGCAGCGGCACGGAGGAGGCGGTGGACCCGGCGTGGCCGCTGCGTCCGGATCTGCCGGCGGCGGCATGAGAAAAGGCCGGTCCGTACGGACCGGCCTTCTTTCCCGGTGGGCGATACTGGGTTCGAACCAGTGACCTCTTCGGTGTGAACGAAGCGCTCTCCCACTGAGCTAATCGCCCGGGAACGCACTGAACCATACAGGCCTTCGCGGGTTTCCTTCAAACCGCTTCCAAGTGCGCGGCAAGGCCCCGCCGTCCGGCCCGCATCATCAGCCAGTGGTTGGCGCGGAAGACGGGCCGTCCGGGCACGGCCAGTGCGCGCATCAGCGGCTTGCGCACGTCGACGACCTGCTCGTAGCGGGCCAGGCTGCCGGTGCCGTCCGGGGTGACGGTCCAGCGGGCCCAGCCCTCCAGGTCGCCGGAGAGGGCGATCTCCAGCACCCCGGCGGCCGGATCGCGCCGCGTCTCCCGCGCGGTGAAGGTCAGGTCGTACGGCAGCAGGGAGCGGATGCGCACCACGCCGCCGGTGTCGTCGAGCCGGTTCACCTCGCGCACCTGGGGCCACCAGCAGGGGTAGTCGTCGGCGCGCTCCAGGGCGGTGTAGACGGCGGCGGGCGGCGCGGGCAGGGGCCACAGGCTGCGGAATCGGTAGTGGGACCAGTCCATGGGCCGAGTGTGGCACCGGAAGTGAGTAGGTTCTGAGTACGCGCACTCATGTCGTACGGCGTGACGGGGACCACACTCCAAGCCATGACGCACATTCCGTCCCCCGTCGAGGAGCTGCGGCTCCTCGACGCCGAGCTGCGGCAACTGGACGCCCGCCGGTTCCAGTTGCTCGCCCGCCGCGGCTGGCTGGTCGCCGCCCTGGAGGCGGCTCGCCCGGCGCCGGTTCTCGCACCGCCGCGCCCCGAGGCAGCACCGCCGCGGGTGCAGAACGTGCTCCTGCTGCTCGGCGGCGCCCTGCTCACCATCGCCGCGATGGCGTTCACGCTGGTCGGCTGGGGGCACCTGGGCATCGTCGGTCGCTCCGCGGTGCTGGGCGCGATCACGGTGGCGGCGCTCGCGGCACCCCTGCCGCTGCTGGCCCGTGGGCTGCGCTCGACGGCGGAGGCGGTGGCGGGGCTCGGTCTGGCGCTGACGGTGCTGGACGCGTACGCGCTGCACGAGGTCGCGCTGGGCGGGGTGGACGGGGTCGGCTATACGGCGGTCGCGGCGGCGGTGCTCGCGGCGCTGTGGACGGCGTACGGCCTGCTGCCGAGGACGGCGGAGCTGCGGCTGCCGCTGCCCGCCGCTCTGGCCTCGGCCCAACTCCCGCTGCTGCTGTGGGCGTTGGCGGCGGACGCCGGGCCGTACCGGCTGGCCGCCGCGCTGCTGGTCACCGCCGGCCTCGACACCGCCGTGGCGCTCCGGGTGCCCGCCCGTTCCGTACGGATCGCCGCCGCGGTGGGCGCGTACGGCATGGGCGCCGGGGGCGTGCTGACGGCCGGGGGGCTGTCCTGGACGGCCACCGGTCCGAGCGCCGCCGCCCGTGCGGCGGCGCTCCTCCTCCTCGCGGCGCTGATCGCCCTGGCGGCGGCCGGGCGCACGGCGACGGTGACGGCGCCCGTGGGCGGTCTGCTCCTGGTCGCGGCCGCGGGCGGCGTCCCCCGCGTGCTGCTGCCGGAGATGTGGACGGTACCGGTGCATCTGGCGTGCGCAGTCGCCCTGTTGGCGTCGGTACGGGTGCGGCGGTTGCCCGAGCCGGTGCGCCGGGGCCTCGGTCAGGCGTCCGCGGCGGTCCAGGCGCTCGCCGTGCTGTGGGCGGCACCGGTCGTCGCCGTCACCCTGCTGGGCCCGCTCGCCTGGATCGGCCGCCCCTGGTCCGGGGCGCCGGCGGACATCCGGGCCGCGGTGACGGCCGAGGTGCCGTGGCCCGCGCTGTCCCAGACGGCGCCGCTGGTCCTGGCCACCGTCGCCGCGGTGCTGGCGCTCTCGGCGCGCCCCGGAGCGAGGACGGCGGCGCTGGTGGTGGTGTGGGCCACGGCGCTCGTGCTGCCGCCGGTGCTTCAACTCCCCTACGAGGCAGGTCTGGTGGTGGCGCTGTCGGTGGCGGCCCTCGCCCTGGTCCCGGCGGCGCCGACGGCCACCGTCCTCGCCGTGGCCGCCTCCCTGCACGCGGCCTCCCTGGCCCTGGCCGCGCAGTCCGCGACGCTGGCCGTCCTCACCACGCTGACGCTCCTGTTCGCGGCGGCCTCCCGGCGCCGCGCTCTCGTGGCGGCGCCGGCCGCCCTCGTCTGGGCCACCGCGCTGGCCTGTGCGATCGGCGCCGCCGCGGGCTGGGCACCGCAGCACACCGCGCTGCTGGTCCTGACGGTTCCGGTGGCCGCCGCCCTGCTCGCCGCCCGCGGCGCCGGGGCGGCCCTCCCGGTCGAGGTGACGGGTGCCGCGGCGGGCCTGCTCGCCATCGCGCTGACGATCACCGACCCGCCCGTGCTGGCCCTCGTCCTCGCGCTGTGCGGCGTGATCACCGCGGCCACGGCACTCCGGCCGGACCGCCGCCTCGTCGGCTACGCGTCCGCCGCCCTCTTCGTGCTGGCCGCCTGGGTCCGCCTGGCGGCCTGGGAAGTCGGCACCCCGGAGGCGTACACGCTCCCGGTGACGATCCCGGCCCTGCTCGTGGGCGCCCTGCGCCGGCGCCGTGACCCACGGACCTCGTCCTGGACGGCGTACGGGCCGGGCCTGGCCGCGACCCTGCTGCCGAGCCTGGTCGCGGTCTGGGCCGACCCGCACTGGACGCGCCCCCTCCTGCTGGGCCTGGCGGCCCTCACGGTCACCCTCCTGGGCGCCCGCCACCACCTCCAGGCACCGCTCCTGCTCGGCGGCGCGACCCTGCTCCTGGACGCCCTGCACGAACTGGCCCCCTACCTGATCCAGGTGGCGGGCGCCCTCCCCCGATGGGCCCCGCCGGCCCTCGCCGGCCTCCTCCTGCTCGCCCTGGGCGCGACGTACGAGCAGCGCATCAGGGACGTCCGGCGGGTGCAGGGAATCCTCGGGAAGATGAACTGACCCACAGAGGGGCGGGGAACTGCGCGACCGGCGCCCACCGGCACGCAGTTCCCCACCACTGTCACGGCATCCTGTGCCCGAGCAGCGCCAGATTCTCGATGGCGGCCAGCCCGTACAACGCGGTGTCATTCGTGGACACCCAGGCGGCCTCGCTGCCCGGCACCAATGCCGCCGGCCCGCTCAGCTCCACGGTCTTCCAGGGCGCCGACTCCCGGTAACCGTCGGAGTTGTAGAACTTCTCCCAGGCCCGCTTGGCCAGCTTCTCGTCCCCCGTCTTCACGGCGGCGTAGGCATCCAGCCGCGAGTGCCCCTGGAACAGCAGCAGGTTCCCGAAGTTGGACCCGTAGCGCGCCGCCTGCTCGGCCTTGGTGGCGTTGAAGTACCGGCAGTAGTCGAAGTACGCCTCGTTGAACTTCGGCATGTCGACGAGGTCGATGAGCTCGGCGCACAGCTCGTTGAGCCCGAACACCGCGGACAGATGCGACACCCCCACCACCGGCTTCTCGGCGACGGCGAAGCGACCGGTGTCCAGGTCGTAGAGGCCGGTGCCCTGCACGAAGCCGTTGGGCTGCGCGGCGATGGTCTCCATCGTCGACAGCACCCGCGCCTTGGCCTTCTCCCACTTGGGCCCCTTGCGCTCCCACTCCGTCAGCCAGGCGGAGACCAGTCCGCTCCAGTCCGTGCCGAAGCCGACCGACAGCGCGTGCCGGTCGGGCGTGTACGGCTCGGTGCGGATCTTGCGGATCGGGTCGAGGACGAGGAACGTCTCGTCGGAGTCGACATTGGCGTGCATGAGGTCGCCGACCCGCTCGTCGCCGGTGAGGAAGTAGTAGTAGCGGCGGTACGTGGTGTTGGCGATGCGCTGCTGCTTGGCGCTGTCGGCGTAGTGCTGGACGCCGTGCCGGGTGCCGAGGCCCGCCCATTCGCCGAGGTGGTAGACGTCGACCTCGCCGGTGTGCCGGGTCATCGCCTCGGCGAAGCGGAAGATGTCGGCGCGTCCGGAGCGCAGGTAGGCGAACCAGAGCCACAGGTCCGGCGACAGCTCGGAGTTGTCCCAGGCGTAGCCGCCGATGTCGTACCGCCACTGGTGCCGGACGGTGTCGTAGGTGTGCATGATGTCGCCGTAGTCCCAGAAGCCGTACCAACGACGCATCTCCACCTGGTCCTTGTAGTAGGTGAAGAGGAAGTCGAGGTGGTCCTCGATCCTGGCCTTGGCGGGGGTGGAGCGGTCGGGCTCGGAGTACAGGCCGGGGCCGAAGACGCCGGCCTTGATGAGCTGCCGGGGCGGCGCGGCGAGCTGTGGCAGCACCCGTACCGCCTCGACCTGCTGGGCCAGCGCGTCCGCCGAGGGGGTCGACTCGTTGGCCCAGAAGAGGAGTTCGGAGGTGCGGGCGATGCCGTAGGGGGTGCCGAAGCCGGGTTCGTAGTCCTCGTAGGTGATGTTGAGGCCTTCGAGCTGCTCGGGGAAGGTGTCCTGGCCCATGCCGTCGTGGTAGAAGCGCAGGTCCATCGGCTGTGCCTCGGGCGACCAGAGCCAGAGGGTGACCTCGGCCGCGTCGGTGTGGGCGTCGCGGATGTCGAGCTGGGCGGGGAACTTCTCCCAGAAGTCCCGCAGGCCGAAGGAGAATCCACCGCTGACGCCGCCGACGTACCCGAAGCCGTTCGCGCGGCGCCCGCCGCCGGCGGCGATCCAGCCGTGGCCCTTCTTGGTCCGCTTGCGCACGGTGAAGCCGTCGGCGGACAGCTGGGAGAGGGTGTAGTCGCCCCACTCGGGGATGTACTGCAGGCGGGTGGTGACGCGCTGGTCCCAGGTGGCCGGGTCGGGCAGCTTCCTGCCCTCGAACTGGGCCGCCTGGACGGCCGCGCCGGGGTCGCGGCGCAGTCCGGTGATGCCCTTGACGGCCTCGCGGAGCATGCCGGTGCCCTCGCCGCCGAGGCGTATGTGCCGGTCGTAGGACTGGTCGCGCAGGGGGACGGTGAAACGGACGCCGAGGCCGCGGATGAAGTCGCCGCTCGCCTTGCCTGGCTCCTGGGTGCCGTCGAAGGTGAGGGTGTGCACCATGCGGAAGGAGTCGGCGCCCGCGTAGAAGTACAGCCGGATCGAGAAGGGCAGCCAACTGCGGTTGCCCTTGCGGTGCTTGCCGTCGATGCGGACGACCGCGCGGACCGGGCCGTCCTGCTCGACCTCGACCTTCGCGATGGCGCCGTCGAAGCGCTCGGTCCTGACCTGGCCCTGGTCCTCGTCCTCGATCTCGGGCTGGCGGAGCAGGACGAGCCTGCCGTTCCTGGCGATCTCGGTGGAGCCGCGGGTGACGGACTTGATCAGCGTGGCGCCGGACGTGCCGATCCGCGCGGTGATGACACCGGTCGATATGTCGATGGTGCCGCCGCTCTTGTCGACGGTGACCTTCTTCGCGGGGGCGGCGGGCTCGCCCGCGGCGAGGGTGAGCTTGCCGGCGCCGCCCGAACTCACCGCGTGAGCGGTCCACTTGAGGGATCCGTCGGGCCAGTAGGCGAGCGGCCACGTCTGTACGGGCACCGCCTTGCCGTCCGCGTCCGTCAGCGCGAAGGTCTGGTCCTCCTGGAAGGTGCCCTTCGGCCAGGGCACGCCGAGGGTCGAGCCGGGGGCCGCGCCGAGGCCGCCGTCCTCCAGCCAGTCCAGGGTCACGGGGTCGCCGTCACCGGCTACGGCGCGGGGCGCGGCCTGCGCGTCCTTGGCCCCGAGCGCCCAGCTGAACTGCGCGGCGGCGCCGGCGACGGCGGCCGCTTTGAGGAGGGACCTGCGAGGGATGGGAGACATGACCGTTCCTTCCGTGCGGAGGGGATGGGCAGGGGCATGACAGACAGCGGTACGGCGCCCAGGGGGCACCGACCTGTGCGGGGTCAGCGGTGCCGGTACCGCTCCTCCACGGCGACGGCCGCCGCCGCGACGGCCCCGAGGACGGGGATCGCGAGCGGTGCGACGAACGCGGCGGACAGGGCCACCACGGCGAGCCCGGCGATGATCAGAAAGGAACCGGCGGGGTCGAGCACGGTCCGGCGTCCGGCGTCCGCGAGCAGCGCCCGCCAGGTGCGGCCCGGTGCCCACAGGGCCGTCGCCCGCAGCAGGGCCACGGCCAGGCCGATCAGCGCGAACAGGCCGACGGCGCCGACGAGGGGCCCGCCGGGCAGCCCGGCCCGCGCGGCCTGGACGTCCACCCAGACCGCGGCGGCCGCCGCCCAGCCGGCCAGCCCGACGGCCCACCCCGCGCGCAGGGCCGCCCGGAAGTCCGCGACGAACTCCCGCACGCCACCGGCCTCGTGCCGGGCCCGGCGCCGCAGATGCCGGGCGCCGGCGGCGAAGGCCGCGGGGTAGGTGATCACCCCGAGGCAGGCCACGGCGATCCACACGCCGGTGAGCAGCGCCTCGGCGAAGAGCGCGAAGCGCTCGCCGAACAGGGATTCCCGGCGCGCCTTCGTGCGGGCCTCGGCCATGGTCACCCCTTCAGTCCGGACGTCGCCATACCGTCGATGAGATACCGCTGGAAGGCCATGAAGAAGGCGATGACCGGCACCAGCGCCACCAGCGACATCGCGATCATGCTGCCGTAGTTGGAGATGCCCTCCTGGTCGCGGAACATCATCAGGCCGAGCGAGACCGTGTACTTCTCCGGGGTGTTGAGGTAGATCAGCGGCCCCATGAAGTCGTTCCAGGCGTTGATGAAGGTGAAGATGGCGCTGGTGATGATGGCCGGGCGGCTCAGCGGCAGCACGATGGACCAGTAGGTCCTCAGGTGCCCGCAGCCGTCGAGCTTGGCGGCCTCGTCCAGCTCGCGCGGCAGCCCGCGCATGAACTGCACCATCAGGAAGACGAAGAACGCCTCCGTCGCGAGGAACTTGCCCGCGACGAGCGGCACCAGGGTGTCGACGAGTTCGAGGTTGCGGAAGAGCACGTACTGCGGGATGAGCAGCACGTGGTACGGCAGCAGCAGGGTGCCGATCATCAGCGTGAACAGCAGGTTCCGCCCGGCGAACCCGATCTTGGCGAAGGCGTAAGCGGTCAGCGAGCTGGACACCACGACACCGGCCACGGCGAGACCGGCGTACATCAGCGAGTTCCAGAAGAAGCTGCTGATGGAGATGCCGGAGATGCCGTCCGCGAGCCCGGAGAAGTTCGCCCAGACCGGCTCGGTGGGCAGCAGGTCGAGGCTGGCGATGATGTCCTTGCTCGGCTTGAACGAGGCACCGACGACCCAGATCACGGGATACAGCACGACCGCGAGGACGAGCAGCGCGCCCACGTGCCAGGCGATCGATCCGGTGCGCCGTCGCTCGTTCGCGGCGTGCGCGGCGGGGCTGGTGGCGGTGGTCACTTGGCGGCCTCCTCGTAGTGCACCCACTTCTTCTGCGACCAGAACAGGACCGCCGTGACCAGCGCCACCGCGACCACCAGCGTCCAGGCCATCGCGGAGGCGAAGCCCATCTGGGCCTCCTTGAAGCCCTTCTGGTAGAGGTAACAGGTGTAGACGAGGGTGGCGTCGGCGGGCCCGCACCGGGTGTCGGAGACGACGTAGGCGGAGCCGAACACCTGGAACGCGTGGATGGACTCCAGCAGGACGTTGAAGAACAGCACCGGCGAGATCATCGGCAGGGTGATGTTCCAGAACCGCCGCAGCGGACCGGCCCCGTCCACCTCGGCGGCCTCGTACAGCTCCCGCGGCACCTGCTTGAGGCCGGCCAGGAAGATGACCATCGGCGCGCCGAACTGCCAGATGCTCAGGGCCACCAGGGAGTACAGGACGTAGTCGGGGTTGCCGATCCAGCCGCCCACGTCCAGCCCGAAGATCTTCTGGGTGCGGTCCACGACCGCGTCGTCCGAGAACAGCGCCCGCCACACGAAGCCCACGGAGACGCTGGCGCCGATGAGCGAGGGCATGTAGAACGCGGCCCGGTACAGGCCCTGTCCGCGCCGGCTCTGGGCGAGCAGCAGCGCGACACCGAGGGCGAGCAGCAGCTTCAGCGGGGTGGCGATGACGACGTACTTCAGTGTGACCTCGACCGACTTCTGCCAGCGCGGGTCCTGGAACATCGTCGTGAAGTTGTCGAGCCCCACCCACCGGGGCGGCGTGAACAGGTTGTAGCTGGTGAACGCGTAGTACAGCGACGCGATCATCGGTCCTGCCGTGAGCAGCAGGAAGCCCGCGATCCACGGCGACATGAAGAGATAGCCGGCGAGGTTCTCGCGGCGCCGCCCGCGCCGCCCGGCGGGGGGTGCGGCGGACCGCTTCCCGGCCGGGCGCACGGGCGCTTCCTTGACGAGCGTCATGGTGGTACGTCCCCTCAGCCCGCGAACGCGGCCTTGGCCTCGCTGAACAGCGCCTTGGCGGCGTCGGCCGGCTTGGTCTTGCCCTGGGCGACCTCACCGCCGAGCCGCAGGAACGCCGCCTCGATGACATCGGCGCCGGACGGGTGCGGAGTGATCTTCCCGAGCACGCCCGCCGCGGCGACCTCCTCCTCGTACGCCTTGACGCCCTTGTTGGTCTCGTCGGTGGGCGTGAACGCCTCGTACTGCTCGGTCGTGGGGAGGATGCCGCGGTCGTAGCCCATGATCTTGCCGACCTCGGGGTCGTGGACCATGAAGTCGATGAACTGGGCGACTTCCTTGGGGTGCTTGGTCCCGGAGAAGGCGCTGAGCATCAGGGAGCCGAGGTACTGGCCGGTGTCCTTGCCGTCCGTGGTGGGGATCGGCGCCAGCCCGTAGTCCGACTCGCCCTCACCCTCGTAGCGAATGGAGAAGTTGTCCCAGGTGAACTCGGACGCGGCGAGTCCCGCGGACAGGCCGGACTTGGGCGCGACCTGCTCGATCTTCTTGGGGTCGGCGACCAGCCCGGAACGCACGCGCTTGTAGCCGTCCTCCCACCACTGCGTCAGATCGTCCTGGGTGAAGCCGAGATCGGAGTCGGTGAAGAAGGCCTTTCCGTTCTGACGCAGATACAGGTCGTAGAGGTACATGATGCCGAAGTAGCCGGTGTCACCGGCGATCTTCAGCTTGTCCTGGATGGTCTGGAGCGCGTCGAAGTAGTCGTCCCAGGTCCAGCCGAACTCCGCCTTAACGCCTGCCTTCTCGAAGGCCTTGAGGTCGATGACCAGCGCCATGGTGTTGGCACCGACCGGGATGCCGAGCTGCTTGCCGTCGACCTGACCGTTCGCCAGAACGCCGTTGCGGAAGTTCTCCAGGCTCAGATTCCCGGAGTCCGCCTGCGACTTGAGATCCATCAGAACGCCGCGCTTGTCGTACTTGCGCAGAAAGCCGACCGCATTCTGGAAAACATCCGGCGGATTCCCGCCGGAGGCCTGCGTCTGGAACTTCTCCCAGAAGGCCGCGTAGTCCGTGAATTCCGGCTTGATCTTGATCTTCGGGTACTTCTTCTCGAAGAGCGCGATCGACTTCTTGATGGCGATGGTGCGCGGCTCGCCACCCCACCAGGCGTAACGGAGCGTCACCGTCCCGTCTCCGGAACCGCTGTCGCCGCCGCACCCCGTCGTCGCCGCCAGACCCAGCGTGGCCGCCGAAGCACCGGCCACCTTCAGGATCGTTCGCCTCTCAACATTCCTGCTGGTTCCCATGGTTGGGCCACCTCCCCGCAGCGTCATCGCCGCCTGCATGAATCGTTTCAAGTAAGCGCTTGCTGGCACAAGTTACGGAGGGCCCCGGGGTGCGTCAATGATTCGGACAGGAATTTCTTGCGGAGGCGACGGGCGGGTCGGCCGCGCCCGGAGCCCGGCAGCGGCGCCCTGCGGCAAGTCATCGCAGGTGGGGCGCTCAGGGTCGACGGGCCGAACGGAATGCGGGACATCGGACAAAAAGGCGGCTCAGCCGGAAGTCGTCCCCACGCACGGGAGGTCCGGCGCCGCCCCGAACACCGACGGCCCGTCTGCTGTGCAGCAGACGGGCCGTCGTCCCGGGTGGGCGATACTGGGTTCGAACCAGTGACCTCTTCGGTGTGAACGAAGCGCTCTCCCACTGAGCTAATCGCCCGGGCGCAGGAAGAACATTACCCCATGTCAGGGGGCGCCTGTGACCAGCACGGACATGGACCGGCCGGCCCCCGCGCCCCCTCGGCGGATCACTGGTCCTTGATCTTCCAGGGCATCACGACGCCGAACTTCCAGAGGTAGATCCCGCCCAGGACGGCCACGATCACGAGGCCGATCGACGTCAGGATGATGTTGCGGCGGCGCACCTTCGGATCCAGGGCTCGCTGGGCGGCCTCGGTGACCTTGCGCTTGGTCCAGCGCAGCACCAGCTGGGCCCAGACGAACTCGGTCGCCCAGATCGCCATGCCACCGAAGATCACCACCCAGCCGGGACCGGGCAGCGGCAGCATCACGATGCCGACCCCGACGACCGCCAGGCCGATGATGAAGACGCCCACCTGCCAGCTCAGGTGCAGCAGACGGCGGGCCCTGACGAATTCCGGCGCTCTGGAGCCGAGCGCCCGCTCGCTCCGCGCACCGTCCACTTCGGTCTCGTTCGACGCCATGGCCACCTCGCCAGGCTCGCTACTCCCCGTGTTCATACGGCCAAACCCTACCGGAGAGAAACGAGTCACCGGAATGGTCGTACCTCGCGAACGGGACGTCGGCCGGAAGAGTTACATAAAGGCACGCAAAACACTCAGAGGGGTTTACAACGGCACCGTAGGTGGCATGTCGATTTCGCCGACGTGCGAATCCCCGAGCGCACACTGAGCGAAAGGCCCTGGCGCTTATGAACACCACGGTCAGCTGCGAGCTGCACCTGCGCCTCGTTGTGTCGAGCGAGTCCTCCCTGCCTGTCCCCGCAGGCCTGCGGTACGACACGGCCGACCCCTACGCCGTGCACGCCACCTTCCATACCGGAGCCGAGGAAACCGTCGAGTGGGTGTTCGCCCGCGACCTTCTGGCCGAGGGCCTGCACCGACCCACCGGGACCGGCGACGTCCGAGTCTGGCCGTCGCGCAGTCACGGCCAGGGCGTCGTGTGCATCGCCCTGAGCTCCCCGGAGGGCGAAGCCCTGCTCGAGGCCCCGGCACGGGCCCTGGAGTCCTTCCTGAAGCGAACAGACGCCGCCGTGCCCCCCGGCACGGAACACCGGCACTTCGACCTCGACCAGGAGCTCTCGCACATTCTGGCGGAGAGCTGAAGCGGGGCACCACGAAGCCGCCCGGCGCCGTCGACTCGGGGAGACGGCTCGGGCCCAGGACAAACAACTGCATACGGTATGCGCCGACGCCGTCACTGTGAGTCACTCACGGGGCGGCGTCGGCGTGCGTGGGTCCGGCCCCGGCGCGGCCTGATCTCGCCGCCCGGGGCGCCATTCGGTTGCCCCCGGCTACCAGGCACCTGGCGCGACCCTCCCGCCGTCGGCGAAGCTACTACCATCGGCCAGCATCGGCGGGCGCCCCCGCGTCCGACCCTCCGGCCAGGGAGCGAAATGTGCTGATCACCCACGACACCCGGTGCGCCCTCGACGCTGTCGTGGATCTGGTGAACACCGCACCGGACGACGACGGGACGCAGGAGGCGCTGCCGGACGTCGCGGCCCTCGCCGACTTCGTGCGCCGGCACGAGATCAGCGATGTCGGCGTGCTCTCCGAGCTGGACCTGTCCGCGGTGCGCAAGATCCGGGCGAGGTTCGCCGGGATCTTCGCGGCACCGGAGGCCCGGAGCGCGGCCGGTCTGATCAACGAGCTGATCGCCGCCGCCGGCACCACTCCCCGGCTCACCGACCACGACGGCTACGACTGGCATGTGCACTACTTCGCGCCCGGCGCCTCGGTCGCCGACCACCTCGCGGCGGACGGCGGCATGGCCCTGGCGATCTTCGTGGTCGCCGGAGAGCAGGAACGGCTGCGGCGCTGCGAGGCCCCCGACTGCCGTCGCGCCTTCGTCGACCTCTCCCGCAATCGCTCCCGCCGCTACTGCGACAGCCGCACCTGCGGCAACCGCCTCCACGTCGCCGCCTACCGGGCTCGACGCAAGGAGGCGGCGGGCTGAGATCCCCGGGGGCGGGGGGCGAACACCGGCGTCATGGGGGGTGCTCCGCAGGACACCGGCACCGCGAGGGCTCCAGGACTGGACACCGGCATCGTGCGAGACCGCGGAGACAGACCCCGGCGTCGAGCTGGCTCCGGGGGCCGCGGGGGCGGACACCGGCATCGCGAGGGCTTCGGGGCTGGACACCGGCGTCGTGCGGGATCGCCGGGAGAGACCCCGGCGTCGAGCTGGCTCCGGGGGCGGACGCCCGCGTCGTAGGCCGCGGGGCCGGATTCCGGCATCGTGGGCTCCGAGGCTGGACCTCGGCCACGTGCGGGTCCTGGGGGCAGCCCTCCGGCGTCGGGCCGGCTCCAGGGGCGGACCCGCGGCCTAGGGGGCGGGGGCGAAACCGGCGTCGTGCGGGATTCGGGGGCGGACATCGGCGTCGTGCGGGATTCGGGGGCGGACATCGGCGTCGTGCGGGATTCGGGGGCGGACATCGGCGTCGTGCGAGATTCGAGGGCGGACACCGGCATCACGAGGGCTTCGGGGCCGGACGCCGGCATCGTGCGGGGTCCCGGGGGCGGACGCCGGCGTCGTGCGAGATTCGAGGGCGGACACCGGCATCGCGGGGGCTCCAGGGCTGGACACCGGCGCTGTGCGGGATCGCGGGTGCGGACACCCGCGTCGTGGGGCTCCGGGGCCGGGCACCGGCGTCGACGCGGGCCCCGGCGGGTGGCGCCGGGGGCCGCGGGTAGGGCTCAGAGCAGCAGCAGGTCGTGCAGCGCAGCCATGAGCAGCAGACACCCGATCACCGCAAGGAAGATCATCAGCGGTGGCTGGGAAAGGGCGAAGAGGCATCCACGCGGCTCGTCCTGCGGCGGCGCGGTCTCGCTCTGTGTCGTGTCCAGCATCTCGCGGGCGATGATGACGCAGTGAACCCTCCCGGCGCGATCAACACGCCCGGAAGCAGCGGTAGTTCGCCTTAATCCGCAATGTCCGGTCCGGGTCGTGATCGATTACGCGCGGACGGCGACCCCCTGTGTCGTTTCAGCCTTTGTGCGGGCCGTCATATGCCGTGCTTCTTCAGGATGGCCTCGATGTCGCTGAAGTCCTCCTGCGGTGCCGCCGCGGGCCTGGCCGTCGGCCGGGAGCCGGAGCCCAGGGTGGGCGCCGAGGCCGCCGGGGCCACCGCCTCGCGCTGCGCGGACCGGGCCTGCCTGCGCTCCTTGCGGGTGCCGCCGCCCCGGCGGCGCTCCACGGCCCGGGTGCTCGCGAAGAGCACCCAGGAGACACCGAGCACGCCGAAGCCCGCCCAGGCGGCCGGGCTGAACGCGGTGTCCGCCAGCCACTCGACCACTCCGGTCATCACCAGGCCCAGCGGGACGAGGGAGTACGCCGCGATCCGGGCCGCAGAGAGGAAACGCTTCCGGTACGCCGCGATCGCCGCGATGCCCAGGCCGGCCGCGGCTACGGCGGAACAGACGGTCTCGGCAATCATCCGGTCCTCCAGACAGGATTCGGTCAGGCGCGGAGCCCTCGTCCCCTCCATCCTGCACCTGCCGGGCCCCGCCGGGCCATGCTCCCGCCGGACATCAGGGACATCTCCGGGTCGGCTCCTCCGCAGGTGCCGGTCCGCTCGCGGATCCCTGATTGGGCCCGGACGGTACCGGGCTGGGAGACTGAGCCCATGAGCGACTCCTCCCCCGTCCGTCCCACCGCGCCCGTCCTCGACGTGTGGTGCGAACTCCAGTGCCCGGACTGCCGTACCGCCCTCGATGACCTGCGAGCCCTGCGCGCCCGCTACGGCGACCGGCTGGAGCTCAGGCTGCGGCACTTCCCGCTGGAGAAGCACAAGCACTCCTTCGCCGCCGCGCAGGCCGCCGAGGAGGCCCTGGAGCAGGGCCAGGGATGGCCGTACGTCGAAGCGGTGCTGGGCCGGGTCGAGGAGCTGGACCGTCAGGGAGAGCCCTTCCTGGTCCAGGTGGCCGGAGAACTCGGGCTGGACGCCGAGGAGTTCGACACCGCGCTCGTCGACGGCCGGCACATCCTGATCGTGGACGCCGACCAGGCCGAGGGCAAGGCGATCGGCGTGACCGGCACGCCCACGTACGTCATCGGCGGCGAGCGTCTCGACGGTGGCAAGAGCCAGGAGGGACTGCGCGAACGCATCGAGGAGATCGTGGACCGGCTGCTGGCCGAGGCCGGGCAGGGCTGACCCCGGAGCGGCTTCCTGCACTCAACGCGGGTCCTTTTCCCGTACTCAGCGCAGGTCCTCGCACTCTCACAGCAGGTTCTTGTACATGGAGTAGCCCACCGGCACATAGCCGAGGGACGCGTACAGGCGCTCGGCCGGGGTGTTGTCCGCGAAGACGTTGAGGCCGATGGTCCGCTTCCCGGCGGCCACCGCCTGCCCCTCGGCCAGCAGCATCAGCGTGCGGCCGTGCCCCCGGCCGCGGAAACGGGCGTCGGCCTCGATGTCGTAGACGAACGCCTTGTCCCCCGCCACCGACAGCCACAGCGTGCCGACTGCCTCGCCGACGTGCTCCAGGACGCTGATCAGCATGCCCTCGGTGGCCAGGCCCTGCGGGAGGAGCGTCGACATGTCGCTCAGCGCCTTGGCCCACGCCTGGTCCTCGGGCACGCCGCGGTCGATCCAGCTCTGCGCGTAGTGAGAGTTGCCGTGCTCCACCCACGGCTCGTACTCGCCCTGGGTCATGGGCCGCCCCCGGCTGCCCTCCGGCAGGGCGGGCGGGGTGGTGCCGAGCTGCTTCTCCATGCCGCGGTTGCGGTGGACGTAGCCCAGCGCGGTGGCGAGCCGCAGCGCGGGCCCGCAGTCGCCCGGCACCCTGATGTCGATCCGGGTGCAGCCCCAGCCGCGGGCCACTTCCTCGGCGGCGAGCGCGGCCACGGTGCCCCGGCCGCGCCCGCGGTCCGGCTCCTCGATGCGCAGGTCGCTGATGCGCGCGACGGCCGGCCCGAACAGGGGGTCCGTCGCCAGGTGTATCGCGCCGACGGGACGGCTGTTCACGCACACCCGGAAGTGGCGCGACAGCACCCCGTCGGCATCTCGCTGGAGCGGCTCGGTCGGCCGCAGGGTCGTGGTCATCACGGGTGTTCTACCCGCGATGGAGGCCCACGTCAGCTTCTTTTCGCCCGGTTCACGGATCTTGGTCCTGGCCGGAGCGCTCGTCGAAGATCCGCATGGCCTTGGCGGTCACCGGCCCCGGGGCGCCCGGCAGTTCGCGCTCGTCGACGCGGTGCACGGCCTGGACGTCCCGCAGCGTCGACGTCAGGAAGATCTCGTCGGCCCGCTGAAGGACGTCCAGCGGCAGATCGGTCTCCTTGGCGCCCGTCCACTGGACGACCAGCTCGCGGGTGATGCCCGCCAGACAGCCGGAGCTGACCGGCGGGGTGTGGATCTCGCCGTCCAGGACGACGAAGACGTTGGACCCGGTGCCCTCGCAGAGTTGCCCGACCGTGTTACCGAACAGCGCCTCGGAGCCGCCCTCTTGGTGGGCGCGGGCGAGGGCGACGACGTTCTCGGCGTACGAGGTGGTCTTCAGGCCGGTGAGCGCGCCGCGTTCGTTGCGGGTCCAGGGGACCGTGATCACGGCCGTGGAGTCGGGGCGGCGGGTGGTCTCGCCGAGGGCGACGACCAGGGTCGGGCCGTGCTCGCCGCGGTCGGAGCCGAGGGGGCCGTGACCACCGGTGTAGGTGATGCGGAGCCGGCCGAGCGGCATCGGGTTGGCCTCGAGGACGGCCGTACAGGCGCGGCGGATCTCGTCGTGGTCGGGGTCCGGCAGGCCGAGTCCGCGCGCGGAGCGGGTCAGCCGGTGCAGATGCCGGGTGAGCGCGAACATCTTGCCGTCCGTCGCCTTCACCGTCTCGAAGATGCCGTCGCCCACGGTCAGCCCGTGGTCGAAGACGGAGACACGGGCGGACTCGATGTCCTGGAGCCCGCCGTCGAGCCAAAGCTTCACTGGTCAGTACCTCGTGTGAGTGTGCCGGGCGCGTCGGGCCGGCCGGGGGTGCGGGGGTCGCTCCCCGGGTCAGCACAGTACGTGAGTGCCTCGCCGTGCACCTCGTACGCCCCCGACGCTACCGCGAGCAGCCGGGACGCCTTCAGTTCGGTCTCCCGCCACTCACCCTCCGGGTCGGAACCCCAGGTGATGCCGGCGCCGGTGCCGAAGCGCAGCGCCCCCTGCGCGCGGTCGATCCAGAAGGTGCGGATGCCGACCGCGAGCTCGCCGGTCCCCCGGTCCGCGTCGACCCACCCGATCCCCCCGCAGTACGGGCCCCGGGGTGCCGTCTCCAGAGCGGCGATGATCCGCAGCGCGCTGGACTTGGGGGCGCCGGTGACCGAGCCGGGCGGGAAGGCGGCGGCGAGCAACTCGGGCCAGCCGGCGCCGGCGCGCAGCTCGCCGCGCACGGTGGAGACGAGGTGGACCAGGCCCGGGTGCTTCTCCACGGCGCACAGGTCGGGCACGGTGACCGTGCCGGTGGCGCAGACGCGGCCGATGTCGTTGCGGACCAGGTCCACGATCATCACGTTCTCGGCGTAGTCCTTCTCCAGCAGGTCCGCCTCGGTGCGGCCGGTGCCCTTGATCGGCCCGGACTCCACGGTCCGGCCGTCCCGGCGCAGGAACAGCTCCGGGGAGGCGGTGGCGATCTCCACGCCGTGCTCCGGCAGCCGGATCGTTCCTGCGTACGGCGCCGGGTTGCCGCGGGCCAGCAGGGCGGTCAGGGCGTCCACGTCGGCGTCGGGGGCGACCGGGGCGGAGAGCACCCGGCAGAGGTTGGCCTGGTAGACCTCGCCGGCCGCTATGTGCTCGCGGATGCGGCGCACGCCCGCGGTGTAGGCGGCGCGGTCGAGGGAGGAGGTCCAGTCGGCCGCCGCGGGGCCGTGCCAGGCGCCGGGCACCGGGGCGGGCACGGGCGACTCCCGGACGTCCCGGAAGCGGGCGCAGGTCAGCCGGCCCTCGAAATCCGCGGTGACGGCCCAGAAGCCGGTGGAGTCCAGGGCCGCGGGGTCGCTGGTGACGTCGAGGAGGCCGGTGGCGAGACGGTCGCCGAATCGGGCCAGGGGAGGGAGGTCGAGCACGCTGTCGAGTCTATGGCGGGTGTCTTCGGGGTGGCCCGGTCATGTCCTCGCGGGGGCTCTGACCACGTCCGGGACCAGGTCGGGCCGGGGTGAGGCGCAGCACGCTGCACAAACGCGTTTTTGTACTGGCCCAGGAATCCGCTAGAGTTCAACACGTCGCCGGGCCGCGCAAGCGGGTCGGAAGGACAGGCGAACGTAGCTCAGTTGGTAGAGCGCAACCTTGCCAAGGTTGAGGTCGCGAGTTCGAACCTCGTCGTTCGCTCGGAAGAGCAAGGGGGATCATCCCGAACCCCCGCACTCCTGGTGGAGTGGCCGAGAGGCGAGGCAACGGCCTGCAAAGCCGTCTACACGGGTTCAAATCCCGTCTCCACCTCCAAGGACGATTAGCTCAGCGGGAGAGCGCTTCCCTGACACGGAAGAGGTCACTGGTTCAATCCCAGTATCGTCCACTGGATCTTCTCGAAGATCTGTACCCGCGCGATTAGCTCAGCGGGAGAGCGCTTCCCTGACACGGAAGAGGTCACTGGTTCAATCCCAGTATCGCGCACGCAGCAGTCGTGATCTCCGGGTCACGGTTCCCCGCGCGATTAGCTCAGCGGGAGAGCGCTTCCCTGACACGGAAGAGGTCACTGGTTCAATCCCAGTATCGCGCACGCACCGAAGCCCCCGGCCTTGTGGTCGGGGGCTTCTTCGTGTGTGCTGCCGCTCAGCTGCTCAGTGCTCAGTCCTCAGCTGGAGAAGAGCATGTGGCCGAAGCTCTTCTGGCGCTTGTGGCCGTAGTGACCGCCGCCGTGCTGCGGGGCGCCCCAGGCGGGTGCCGCGGGGGCGGGGGCGGCCGGGTACGCCTGCGGGGCCGGGGGCGCGGGTGGGGCCGGCTGGGACCACTGGGACTCCAGGCGGGTCAGGGCCTCCAGCTCGCCGTAGTCCAGGAAGATGCCACGGCAGCCGCTGCACTGCTCGATCTGGACGCCGTTGCGGTTGTAGGTGTGCATCGGGGCACGACACTTCGGACACTGCATGGTCGGCTCAACTCCTCGCCGGTCGGTCCTGCTTCGCGTATTGCCAGGACAGACTCTGTCCGGCTGTGGTCGGTTGCACCCTACTTGGCTGATTCGTACGTCAACTCGGGCGGGGTGGACGCGATTCGGTCGCAGGCGTCGATCAAGGACTGCTCGATCTCGTCGAGGGGACGGCCGGCGTGGGCCGCCTTGGCTGTCGCGGTCGCGGCGGTCTGCACGGTCAGGGCACGGGCCGCGAGGTCGAGGGCGGGCCAGGGGTCGCCGTGCGGGGGGACCGCCGGGCCGGCCGCGGCGCGGTAGGCGGTGAGGAAGCGGGTCCACTCTTCCGGGGCGAGGAGGCCGCAGGCATACCAGGCGGCGGGGCGGGCGAGGTCCCAGGCGGGGATTCCGGTGCCGAGGTCATCGACGTCTATGAGCCGCCAAGGGCCGTGGGGGGCGGGGTGCCGGACGAGCTGGCCGAGGTGGAAGTCGCCGTGGCAGAGGGTGCGAGGGGCGTCGCCGGGCATCGGGGTCTCGGCTCGGGCCCAGGTGGGGAGGGTGCGCCAGGCGCGGAGGACGGCGGCGGTTTCGCTGCCGGCGGGCGCGGTGGCCTTGAGTCGCTCGATGGCTTGGGCGGCCTTGGCGGGGCCGCGCATGGGCGGGGTCCCCGGGAGGGGTGGGTGGCGGTGGAGCTGGGCGAGGAGGGTGGCGGCGGCTTCCCAGGGGGCGGTGTCGGGGTCGTGCGGATCTACGGGGGTCCCGTACGGCCAGCAGGTCACCAGACGGTCGTGGAGGGGCGCCGGGGAGGGGGTGAGCGGGGGCAGGAGGGTGCCGGGGAGGGCGGCGGCGGTGGCGAGGCGGAGGGTGAGGTCGGCGGGGTCGGTGTTCGGGGGGTGGGCCTTGGCGACGGTGTCGGCGTGCCGGACGACGGCGGCATCGGGGCGATCGGCGAGCGTTTCGGTGACCCCGCAAGGGCAGGTGGAACGGCGTGCGTGGGCGGTGACGGTGGCGGCACGGGCCAGGTCAGGCAAGAGGCGGGTGACTGTCACGGGGCTCCCTGCGGGGGGGGGTGGGTCTGGGGTGAGGGTACGCAGGGGTGGGGGTGGGCTGGTGAGGGTGGGTCGATGGGGTCGGGTGCTTGCGGGCGGGCCGAGTATGGGGGGGTGCTTGGCGGCGGGCCGGGTGTGGGGGCAGGTCGGTGGAGCCCGGGAGCCAGTTGGGGCCGGGAGCGTGGGTGCAGGGCGGTGGGGGTGGCGGGGTGGGTTTCGCTCGATCGCGCGGACGGGGTGTCCCCGGAGGAAGCCCCAGCGCCCATCCGTGACGCCCCAGTGGCACGGGTGCCCGCAGCTAGTGCGGCTCGAGGCGGCGCCCAGCAGGGCGGGCGGGTGGGGCGGCACAACTGCCCGCGGCTGGGCGACTACGACGAGCTGAGGCGGCTCGGCGAGACGGTTACCGAGGGCTACGGGCGCCGAGGCAGCCCGCCGACTGGGGCGACTACGACGGCACAGCTTCGCAAGGCCCGCGACACGTCTGACCGCGGCTGGGGCGATGACCGCAGCGCGGGTGCCTCAGCCGAGGCGGCACGACTTCAGCAGCGCGAGCGGCTACGTCGGAACGGCCGCCTGAAGCTGGGCGGCGCCACGGGCGGTACGACTGCCCACGGCTGCGCCGGCATCCGCCCGCCGCCTGGGCGGCCACGACTCGCGCGGCTCCAGCGAGACCGCCGCCGACGGCTCCGGCCGGCTTCGGCGACACGACCTCCGACAACGCGAGCGGCTTCGGTGAGACGGCTGGTGCCCAACTGCGTCGGCATGGCCGGCTGTGGACCGACCCGCGGGAGCCGCAGAGCCGTCCGGTAAAGGAGATGGGCAACAGTAATGCCGGCGCAGCTCCCCAGCTGCGCCGGCATTTGTGCCGTCCGCCGCACCCCCGTCCCCACGGGGTTTCATGGGTGGATGTCCCCGCCCGGACCGCTCATCCGGGCCTGGGGTCGCCGCTCAGCGCCCCAGCATCACTCCCACGGACGACGCTTGTGTGGCCACTGTCTCCCAGCCGTCGAAGACGAGGAGCAGCAGGGCCGCCAGAGGAAGGGCCATCAGCGTCGCCACCAGCGGGTGGCGACGGCCGTCGCGGCGGGAACGGAGCGCCGTGCGGGTCCGCGGTGCCGTGTAGGCCATGGTCCCTCTCCTGACCGTTCGGTTGTCGTGACAGCGGCGGGTGCCTGACCTCGGGGGACGAGTGCTGCACCCGCCGCTTGACCTCAAATCTACGGGCGCGGCCCCCGCCGGACGTCATGCCCTCGTACCGATTGCCGGGCCTCCCGGAGGATGAGCCATGACCCGCTGAGTACTCCCCTGGGTGGAGACGGAGTCCTAGGTCTCAGGGTCTTCCCCGAGGGGTCGCCCGGTGTGCCCTGCTTTCTCCGAGCCGTCCTCGCGCGGCACCGGCTGCTCGACCAGTGCCAGCACCCGGTTCGCCATGAACCGGGCCGTACGGACGACAGTCCCGCTGCGGGTGACTTCGCTCACTTCGACCACGCCCCGGCGTACCGCCGTCTCCACCCGGCGGCCCGCCCTGCTCGCCACCACCTCATAGGTGCGGGTCGTGTCCCCCGCATCCACCACTATCTCCACGCGATCACCCTTCACGGGTTCAATCCCCCTTCTGTGACGGGTGGTTGGGATCACAGGCAACGCGAAGTCGGCCTGTTCTCCAGCTCCCTGACCACCCCTCAAGTCTCCCACCCGGCACTGACAATCCGTCGGGCCGAGAGGGCGCGGCCTCTGCGCGCGGGCGGCCGGGGAAACGTAAGCTGTGGCTCGTCACAGGACCGGGCAGCGGGGATGAACATGGCGATGATGCGCCTGAGGCGCGAGGACCCGCGCGTCGTCGGCTCGTTCAGGCTTCACAGGCGGCTGGGCGCGGGTGGGATGGGCGTGGTCTACCTGGGCTCCGACAAGAAGGGGCAGCGGGTCGCGCTGAAGGTCATCCGGCCCGATCTGGCCGAGGACCAGGAGTTCCGGTCGCGGTTCGCGCGCGAGGTGTCCGCCGCCCGGCGGATCCGGGGCGGCTGCACCGCGCGGCTCGTCGCCGCCGATCTCGACGCCGACCGGCCGTGGTTCGCCACGCAGTACGTGCCCGGGCCGTCCCTGCACGACAAGGTCGCCGACGAGGGCTCGCTGATCGCGGCCGAGGTCGCCGCGATCGGGGCGGCCCTGTCGGAGGGGCTGGTCGCGGTGCACGAGGCCGGGGTCGTCCACCGGGATCTCAAGCCGTCCAACATCCTGCTGTCCCCCAAGGGACCGCGGATCATCGACTTCGGCATCGCCTGGGCCACGGGGGCCTCGACGCTGACCCACGTGGGCACGGCGGTGGGCTCGCCCGGCTTCCTCGCGCCCGAGCAGGTGCGCGGCGCCGCCGTCACCCCGGCCACGGACGTGTTCTCGCTCGGCGCGACCCTGGCGTACGCCTCGATGGGCGACTCGCCCTTCGGGCACGGCAGTTCCGAGGTGATGCTCTACCGCGTGGTGCACGAGGAGCCGCAGCTCCACGGCGTGCCCGACGCGCTGGCGCCGCTGGTGCGGGCCTGTCTCGCCAAGGCGCCCGAGGAGCGGCCGACCACGCTCCAGCTGTCGCTGCGGCTCAAGGAGATCGCGGCCCGCGAGGCGCAGGGCGTCGCCGAGCTGCGTCCGCCCGCGCCCCGCGCCGGGGACGGGGACCGGCCGACCGGACGGCTCACGGAGAGCTACCCGGACCGTGCTCAGCGGCGCCCGCAGGGGACGACTCCCACGCCGCGCGCCACCGGTCCCGGCTCCCGCGGTACCGCTCCCTCCCGGGGCGGCGCCGCGCGCGGTGGTCCGGCGCCCTCCTCGTCCGGCCGGTCGGGGCCGCGGCCCACGCCCACCTCGCGGAACACCGGGCGGAACACCGGACGGACGGGCAGCGGCAGCCGGCCCGGCCCGCGCAGCGGAACCCGGCGTACGGCTCCGCGGACCACGGGCACGGGCCGCCGGCCCGCCAACCCGCAGCTGCTGCGCCAGCGGCTGATCGTGTTCGTCGTGGTGACCTTGCTGGTCGCGCTCGGCATCGCCGCCGCCCAGGGCTGCCAGGGCCCGAGCCGGGGACTGGGCGGCCAGCGGGACGTCGTACGGCAGGAGCGGTCGGCCTCGCCCGCGCCGGGTCACCAGCCGTCGGACGGGGCGCTCATGTCGCAGCGGTACGAGTCGACGTTCGAGGCGTCGGACTAGTCACGCCTCGGGGCGGCCGGTCGCCACCGCGTAGAAGGCGACCGCGGCCGCCGCGCCCACGTTGAGGGAGTCGACGCCGTGGGCCATGGGGATGCGGACCCACTCGTCCGCGGCGACCAGGGCCTGGCGGGACAGGCCGTCGCCCTCGGCGCCGAGCATCAGGGCGACCCGGTCCATCCGGTGCGGGGCGGCCTCGTCGAGGGACCTGGCCTTCTCGTCCGGCGTGAGGGCGAGAAGGGTGAACCCGGCCTCGCGGACCGACTCCAGGCCCTTGGGCCAGCTCTCCAGACGGGCGTACGGCACCGAGAAGACGGCGCCCATCGACACCTTCACGCTGCGCCGGTACAGCGGGTCCGCGCAGTCCGGGGAGAGCAGGACCGCGTCCATGCCGAGGGCCGCCGCCGAGCGGAAGATCGCGCCGATGTTGGTGTGGTCGTTGACCGACTCCATGATCACCACCCGGCGGGCGGTCCCCAGCAGCTCGGCCGCCGTGGGGAGCGGCTTGCGCTGCATGGAGGCGAGCGCGCCGCGGTGCACGTGGTAGCCGGTGACCTGTTCGGCCAGCTCGGGGCTGACCGCGTAGACGGGGGCCGGGAGTTCGTCGATCACATCCCGCATGACGTCGACCCACTTCGCGGACAGCAGCATGGAGCGCATCTCGTAGCCGGCGTCCTTGGCCCTTCTGATGACCTTCTCGCCCTCGGCGATGAACAGGCCCTCGGCGGGCTCGCGCTTGCGGCGCAGTTCTACGTCGGTCAGGCCCGTGTAGTCGCGCAGGCGCGGGTCGGCGGGGTCCTCGACGGTGATGAGATCGGCCACAGGGTGATACTGCCTTGTCGTGCGTGCGGTGCCAACGGCTCGGGAGTCGGTGAGTTACCTCGGGTTACGGCAAGGTCGCCGGGCCGACCTTCACGACCTCGCCGATGACGATGACGGCCGGTGGCCGGACCTCCTGGGCGATGACCGCTTCGGCGGCCGTCGCGAGGGTCGCGTCGACGCGACGCTGGGCGGCCGTGGTGCCCTCCTGGACCAGGGCGACGGGCGTGTCCGGGGACTTGCCGTGCGCGATGAGCGTCTCGGCGACCTTCCCGATGGTGCCGACGCCCATCAGGATCACCAGCGTGCCGGTCAGCTTGGCGAGGGACGGCCAGTCGACCAGGGAGCGCTCGTCGTCGGGGGCGATGTGGCCGCTGACCACCGTGAACTCGTGCGCCACGCCCCGGTGGGTGACCGGGATGCCCGCGGCGCCCGGGACCGAGATCGAGCTGGAGATGCCGGGCACGACCGTGCACGGGATGCCGGCCTCGGCCAGCGCCTGGAGCTCCTCCATGCCGCGGCCGTAGACGTAGGGGTCGCCGCCCTTGAGGCGGACCACCGACTTGCCCTGCTTGGCGTGCTCGATCAGGGCGTTGTTGATGGCCTCCTGGGCCATGAACCGGCCGTACGGCAGCTTGGCCGCGTCGATGACCTCGACGCTGGACGGCAGTTCCGCGAGGAGGTCGCGCGGGCCCAGGTGGTCGGTGATGACCACGTCGGCCTCGGCGAGCAGCCGGCGGCCGCGGACGGTGATCAGGTCCGGGTCGCCGGGGCCGCCGCCGACCAGGGCGACGCCCGGGGTGCGGGTGCGGTGGTGGGGGGCGACGAGGGTGCCGTCGCGCAGGCCCTCGACGACCGCGTCCCGGATGGCGGCGGTGTGCCGGGGGTCGCGGCCGCGGGCCTCGGTGGTGAGGACGGCGATGGTGACGCCCTCGCTGGTGCCCGTGGCCGGGGTCCAGGCCGTGGCCCGGTCGGCGTCGTCGGAACGGACGCACCAGACGCGGTGCCGCTCCGCTTCGGCGGAGGCCGCCTGGTTGGCCTCGGGGTCGCTGGTCGCGATGAGGGCGTACCAGGCGTCCGCGAGGTCGCCGTCCGCGTAGGGCCGCTGGTGCCAGGTGAGCTCGCCCGCCTCCGCCATGGCCTCGACGGAGGGGGTCACCTCCGGGGAGACGAGGTGGAGGTCCGCGCCCGCCGCGATGAGTGCCGGGAGGCGGCGCTGGGCGACCTGGCCACCGCCGAGGACGACGACCCGGCGGCCGGTGAGGCGGAGGCCTACGGGGTAGGCGGGGTTTTCGGCCATGAGGGTCTGGCTCCCTTTTGCGGCAGTGGTGCGATGCCCTGACGTGCGGATTTTACGGGGCGGGTGCGGGGGACGGCTCGGGTGTCCGATGGCTGAGCAGCGTCACCGCCGGGTGGGGCAGTCGGGGATGTGGGCAGTCGCTCCGCCGTGCGGAACGACTGCCCACGCCGTGCGCCGGCCGCCTACTTCTCGGTGACGCCCGCCGAGTCGAACGTCGCCACCTCGTGCATCGCTCTCGCCGTACTCTGCACCAGAGGCAGCGCCAGGAGCGCGCCCGTGCCCTCGCCGAGGCGGAGGTCGAGGTCGACCAGCGGGCGCAGGCCCAGCTTGTTCAGCGCCGCCACATGGCCCGGTTCCGCGCTGCGGTGGCCCGCGATGCACGCGGCCAGGACCTCCGGGGCGATGGCACGGGCGACCAGGGCCGCGGCGCCCGCGCTGACGCCGTCCAGGATCACCGGCGTCCGCAGGGACGCGCCGCCCAGCAGCAAACCCACCATCGCGGCGTGCTCGAAGCCGCCGATCGCGGCGAGGACGCCGATGGGGTCGGCCGGGTCCGGCCGGTGGAGTTCGAGGGCCCGGCGGACCACCTCGGTCTTGCGGGCGAGGGTCTCGTCGTTGATGCCGGTGCCGCGGCCGGTCACCTCGGCCGGGTCGGCGCCGGTGAAGACCGAGATCAGGGCCGCCGAGGAGGTGGTGTTGGCGATGCCCATCTCACCCGTCAGCAGCGCCTTGTTGCCGGCCGCCACCAGGTCGCGGGCCGTCTCGATGCCCACCTCGATGGCCTGCTTGGCCTCCTCGCGGCTCATCGCGGTGCCGGTGGTCATGTCGGAGGTGCCCGCGCGGACCTTGCGGGGCAGGAGGCCGGGGGTGGCGGGCAGGTCCGCCGCCACGCCCACGTCCACCACGCACACCTCCGCGCCGACCTGGCCGGCGAAGGCGTTGCAGACCGCGCCGCCGCCGAGGAAGTTGGCGACCATCTGGGCCGTCACCTCCTGCGGCCAGGGGGTCACGCCCTGGGCATGCACCCCGTGGTCGCCGGCGAAGATCGCGACGGCCGCGGGCTCCGGGATCGGCGGCGGGCACTGGCGGGACAGCCCGGAAAGCTGGGCGGAGATGATCTCCAGCATGCCGAGCGCGCCGGCCGGCTTGGTCATCCGCTTCTGCCGCTCCCACGCCTCGCCGAGCGCCTTGGCGTCCAGCGGGCGGATCTGCGCGACGGTCTCGGCGAGCAGGTCGTGCGGGTCCTCGCCGGGCAGGGCGCGACGGCCGTACGTCTCCTCGTGGACCACCCAGGACAGCGGGCGGCGCTTGGACCAGCCGGCCTGCATCAGCTCGGGCTCGTCCGGGAACTCGTCGACATACCCGACGCACAGGTAGGCGACGACCTCCAGGTGGTCGGGCAGGCCGAGGGCGCGGACCATCTCGCGCTCGTCGAAGAAGCTGACCCAGCCGACGCCGAGGCCCTCGGCGCGGGCGGCGAGCCAGAGGTTCTCGACGGCGAGCGCGGAGGAGTACGGGGCCATCTGCGGCTGGGTGTGGCGGCCCAGGGTGTGCCGGCCGCCGCGGGTCGGGTCGGCGGTGACCACGATGTTCACCGGGGTGTCGAGGATAGCCTCGATCTTCAGTTCCTTGAACTGCTTCGCCCGGCCCTTGGGCAGCGACTTCGCGTACGCGTCGCGCTGGCGCATCGCCAGTTCGTGCATCGACCGCCGGGTCTCGGCGGAGCGGATGACGACGAAGTCCCAGGGCTGCGAGTGGCCGACGGACGGGGCCGTGTGGGCGGCCTCCAGCACGCGGAGCAGCACCTCGTGCGGGATGGGGTCGCTGCGGAAGCCGTTGCGGATGTCACGGCGCTCGCGCATGACCTTCAGTACGGCCTCGCGCTCGGCGTCGTCGTAGGCGGGCGCGGCCGGGCCGGTGGACTGTCGTGCTTCTGCCACGGGGGCCGTGCTCTCTTCCTGCTCGGCGGCCCGGGTGTCCAGGTCCTCCGCGTGCTGTACGAGTTCGGGGTCGCCCGCGCGCGGTGCGGGGACCTCGGGGGCCTCCTCGACGGGGAGGACGATCGGCTGCGGCGGGGTCGGCGCGAGGTGCGGGGTGGTCGGCACCTGGCCGTCCACCGGCACGAACTGCCCGAGCGGCTGCTCCGGCCCGGGCTCTCTCGGCACGGCGGCCTCCGGCATCCGCAGCTGGGGCCCGGCCGGGTCGGCGACGTAGGGCTGCGGGGCGGGTGCGGGTGCCTGCGGCGCCTCGGCGAGCGGGGGGACGGGGTGGGGTTCGGCGGGGGTGGCGTCGGGGTGCGCTTCGACCGCGGCAGGCTCGGGGTGCGGGGTGGGCTCGGGGATGACGGCCGGGGCCTCTGCTGCGACGGGCGCGGCGGGCTCGGCGGGGGTGTCCACCAAGGGCTCCGCGGGGGCGTCCACGAAGGCGGCGGGGGCCTCGGGGGTCTCCGGGGCGGGTACGGGTGCCGCCTGCGGGGCCTCCGGGGCGGGCGGCACCTCGGCCACGGCCGCGACCGGCTCGGGGGTGAGGGCCGCGGGGGCCTCGTGCGCTTGCGGGGCGTCGGGTACGACGGACTCGGGGGCCTCGGCGGTCTGCGGGGCATCCGGTACGACGGACTCCGGGGTCTGGAGGGCTTGCGGGGTGCCCGGCACGACCGACTCGGGCAGCTCGGTGGCCTGCGGGGCGTCCGGTACGACGGACTCCGGGACCTCGGGGGCTTGCGGCGCGGTCGATACGACCGACTCGGCAGCCTCCGGCGCGTCCGGTACGACCGACTCCGGCAGCTCGGTGGCCCGCGGGGCATCCGCAGCGACGGAGTCCGCGACCTCGGCAGCCTGCGGGGACTCCGGGGCCTCGGGAGTCTGCGGCGCGTCCTCAACGACCGACCGGGGGACCTCGGCAACCTCCGGCGCGTCCGGTACGACCGACTCGACAGTCGCCGGAGCCTCCTGGGCAACCGCCTCTACCGGAAGCTGCTCCGCGACCCCCGCTTCGGGAGCCGCGACCTCCGGCGCCGCCACCTCGTCGCCCGGCGCCTGCACAGCCTCGACGGACTGCCCATCCGCAGGCGCGACCTCAGGCTCTGCCACCGGCACCGCGTCCCCGACCGGCTCCCCGGCCTGCACACCCTCGAAACCGCCGACCGAGCCGTCCTCCGGCGCGGGCACCGTCTCCGGGGCAACGTGGGCCATGGCCGCCTGGGCCGGGTCGGGAGCCGGGGCGGGCGCCGGAACAACCGTTTCCGCAGCCGAGACCTCGGTGCTCACCGGCGCGGCGGCGGGCACGGGCATCGGGGTGCCCCAGGGCGTCGCCGGCTGGGGGCCCGGGATGTCGAGGTACTCCGGACCTGCCATGGACGGACTTGCCACGGACGGGCCCGCCATGGACGGCCCCGGCTGCCGTACCGGCGGCGCGCCCACCGCGCCGCGGTCGGCGAGGGAGCGGACCGGGCTGGCGGAGGCGTCCGGGGTCGGCGGGCCGAGGTGCAGCGGGCGCCGCGGGGTCGTCGGAGGCACCGGCGCCGGACCCGGCACCCGGACCGCACTGAGGTCCACCGAGCCGCTGTCGCGGCCGGACATCTCGTGCGCACCGGGTTCGTGCAGGGCCTCCACGACCGGCTCCGGCGCGGGCGGAGCGACCTCGTTGCCCCAGGCGCCCTGGGCACCGGGCAGCAGCAACAGGTCGTCGTCCTCGGCGGTGGTCTCGGAGAGGTAGGTGTACGCACCGGGCGCGGGGACGCCCGGCTGCTCCACCATGCCTGCGTTCTCCGGCAGTCCCTCGCCCGGGACCTGGCCGGTGTCGGTCATGCGTACCCCTCGCCCATCGGTTAGTGCTTCCACGACCAGCTCACCCGGAGCGGCGCACCGACCGCCCCGTAGTGAAGAACGAGCGTGCGCGCCCAGCGGCACGAACGACCCGTCCACAAAGACGACAAAGCCATTAACTGGCATTGTCGCGGCCGTTCCCCCGTCACGACAGCTTCATCCGCGACGATCCCGCTGTGGACTGCGCCACGTTGCGCGTCCTCCGGTTGTGCCGTACCACACCCACCCCAAACCGGGCGTGTTTTCGGGACATTGACCTACGAAGCGTCAGGTGTCCGAGTGCGGTGCAACGATCGGCCAGCCTACCGCGCGCGGTACGACAACAGGATCACGGGGACGGGATCGGGGTCAGCCCGTTCTGTCCGGCAGCAGGCCGCTGAGCAGGAACGCGACACTCCGCTCCCGCTCCGTCCAGGCCCGGGTGTCGAGTTCGACGGACTGGAGCAGGGCGCACTCCACCCGGTAGCCGTGCTCGGTCAGGTCGCGGCCGACGATCTCGGCCTCGTCGCGGGTGGCTGCGTGCGTGACGATGCGCTGCGGGCGTCGGTCGGCGACCGCGGAGACGACCGCCGCTCCCCCGCCGCCGACGCGCACGACGTCCGGTTCGGGCAGGTTCTCCAGGACGTGCGGCGCGGTGCCCTGGACCACCTGGAGCTGGACGCCGAGGGCGCGGGCGTTGGCCTCGGTGCGGTCGCAGGCCCGTGGGTCGTGGTCGACGGCGATGACGGCCGCCCCGGCCCGCGCGGCCTCGGTGGCGAACGCGCCGCTGCCGCAGCCGATGTCCCACACCAGGTCCCCCATGCGCGGTCCGAGCCGGGCGAGTTGGGCGGCGCGCAGCGGTTCCAGCTCGCCCTCGCCCATGAGGCCGCCGTAGGTCTCGGCGGGCAGGGTCCAGCCGCGCGGGGTGGCGGACGGGTCGCGGCCGGCGATCCAGCCGCCGTCCTCCGCGACGCCGGCCGGGCCGCCGATGACGATGACGACGTTGGGGTCGCGCCAGGTGTGGTCTGCGGCCTTGTCGGAGGTGACGACGGTGACCTGTTCGCGTGCGGTGCCGAGTTCCTCGCAGATGACGAAGGTGCGGTGGACGCCTTCGAGCAGGAGGCCGAGTTCGGCGGGGCCCGCGCCGGGCGAGGTGAGAACGGCGACCTTGGGGTGGGCCCGGCACACGTTCACCGCGCGTCGCAGGGTGCGCGGGTGTGCGACGACCACATGGGCGTCGTCCCAGGGCATACCGGCGCGGGCGAAGGCGGCGGCGGCCGAGGAGACGCCGGGCACGACCTCGACCTCCAGGCCGAACTCGGGCGCGCGCAGAGTGCGTACGACTCCGAAGAAGCCGGGATCGCCGTCCGCGACGACGACCGCCGTGCCGCGATGGCCGGCGATCCGGCGGGCGGCGAGGGCGACGCTGCCGAGGCGGATGCGCTCGGCGGTGGCGGGCACCTCGGGCAGCGCCAGGTGGTGCGCGGCACCGGCCACCAGCGTGGCGGCTCCGAGGGCGGAGCGTGCCGCGGCGGTCAGCGGCGAGCCGTCCCATCCGATCACCGTGACCCGGTCGGCCATCGTCGTCAGTCTCCAGGGGTTTTGCGCAGGTGGACGGGGCAGCCTGAGGGTATCCCGTCCGGCCGGGGTCAGTTCCAGTCGGAGTAGGACGTGAAACCGCCGGAGTCGGCCGGCTGCTCCGCCGCGCCTTCCAGGTCCTCCGGCAGCAGGCTCCAGACGATGAAGTCGGTGCGCAGGTCGCTCCAGGTGCCGTCGTCGCCGCGGACGTGCGCTATGCAGGCGTTGCGCAGGACGCCCTCGCTGATGCAGCCGATCTTCTGGGCGACCTGCTGGGAGGCGGTGTTGCCGGCGGCCGTGCGCAGCTCGATGCGCTCGAACTTCTGGTCACCGAAGAGCCATTGGGCGGTGGCGAGGGCGGCCTCGGAGGCGTAGCCCTCGCCGCGGGCCCAGGGGGCGATGATGTACGACAGCTCGGTGGAGCGGATGTGCCAGTCGGTCCTGCCGAGTTGGACGAGGCCGACCAGGCGCTGGGTGAGGAACTCGGTGACGGCGAGGTCGAGACCGTGGCCCCCGGTGCGCTGGGCGGGGGCGTACTCGGTGATCCAGGTGTGCGCGCCGGCCCGGGTGAAGGGCCGCGGGACGTCCGTCCAGGCGGCGACCTGCTCGTCGTTCATCATCTCGGTCAGGGCGGGCACGTCGTCCTCGTCCAGGGGACGCAGCACCAACCGCTCCGTGCTGATGGAGATGTTGGGGAAGGTGCTCGTCATGCGCCGCTCCGTAACCTTCGAAACCGTCGGCCTGCTGAACTGCCCAGCATGCAGCATGAAAGCACCGGACCGCACCACGGGGTCCGCCCTGTTCGGTGAGGGCGGACCCCGTGCTGCGGCGCGTCGCCGGACGGCTGCGGTCAGAAGGAGGCGATGACGGAACCGGCGTACTTGTCCTCGATGAACTTCTTGACCTCGGGGGAGGTCAGGAGCTTGGCGAGCTTCTTCACGCGCGGGTCGTCCTCGCCGCCCTCCTTCACGGCGAGGAAGTTGCCGTACGGGTTGTCGTCGGCGGACTCCAGGACGAGGGCGTCCTCGGCGGGCTTGAGGTCGGCCTCGATGGCGTAGTTGCCGTTGATGACGGCGGCGTCGACGTCGTTGAGGGAGCGCGGGGTCTGGGCCGCCTCCAGCTCCTTGAACTTGAGGTTCTTGGGGTTCTTGACGATGTCGGCCGGGGTCGCCTCGTTGCCCACGCCGTCCTTGAGCGTGATGATGCCGTTGGCGTCGAGCAGCTTGAGGGCCCGGGCCTCGTTGACGCTGTCGTTCGGGACGGCGATCGTGGCACCGCTCTTGAGGTCGTCGGCGCTCTTGACCTTGCTGGAGTAGAGGCCGAGCGGCTCCAGATGGACCGTGACGACGGGCACGATGTGGGTGCCGTTCTTCTTGTTGAAGTCGTCGAGGTACGGCTGGTTCTGGAAGTAGTTGGCGTCGACCGAGCCGTCCTCCGTCGCCGTGTTCGGCGTGACGTAGTCGGTGAACTCCCGGACCTCCAGGTCCAGGCCCGCGTCCTTCGCCAGGTTGTCCTTCACGTAGGTGAGGATCTCGGCGTGCGGGACGGGGCTCGCGGCGACTACCAGCGGTCCGCTGGTGTCGGAGGAGGAGTCGCCGTCGGAGGAGCCGCAGGCGGTGAGCCCGAGGGTGAGGGCTCCGGCGGCGAGGACGGCGGTGGTGAACTTGGCGGTGTTACGCACGAAAAGTGCCTTTCCTGAGGTGGTGCGACCCCGTGATGGGTTGTACGGGGGGTTTCAGACGGTCTTGCTGGTGGCCGTCGCGGCCTTCAGCAGCCGAAGCCTGGGGGCGGGGCCCGAGGTGCCGCTGCGGCGGTGCAGCGAGCGGGCCGCGTAGTCGCCGGCGAACTGGATGAGGGAGATGACCACGGCGAGGATGGCCACGGTGATCCACATCAGTTCGGTCTCGAAGCGCTGGTAGCCGTAGCGGATGGCGATGTCGCCGAGGCCGCCGGCGCCGACCGTGCCGGCCATCGCGGAGTAGCCGATGAGGGCGACGATCGTGGTCGTGGTGGAGGCGATCAGCGAGGGCAGGGACTCCGGTACGAGGACCTTGCGCACGATCGTCCAGGTGTTGCCGCCCATCGACTGCACGGCCTCGACGAGCCCGCCGTCCACTTCGCGGACCGCCGTCTCGACCAGGCGCGCGAAGAAGGGGATGGCGCCGATGGCGAGCGGCACGATGGCGGCCTCGCGGCCGATGGTCGTGCCGGTGATGGAGCGGGTGAAGCCCATCAGCGCGACCATCAGGATGATGAACGGCATCGAGCGGGCGACGTTCACGACCTGCCCGATGACCTTGTTGGCGACGACGTTCTGGAGCAGGCCGCCGCGGTCGGTGAGGACGAGCAGGACGCCGAGCGGAAGGCCGCCGACGACGGCGATGAGCGTGGACCAGCCGACCATGTAGAGGGTGTCCCAGCACGCCTGCTCCAGCAGCGGCTGCATCTCGGACCAGGTCACTTGGCACCTTCCTTCAGCAGAACGGGCTCCTGGCCCAGGACGTCGATCTGCAGGCCCTGCTCGCGCAGGAAGCCGATCGGCACGACGTTGTCCTCGTACCGTCCGGGCAGCTCGATGCGCATCCGGCCGACCTGGAGGCCGCCGACGGTGTCGATGGCCGCGCCGAGGATCGATATGTCGACGTTGTAGGTGCGCGCCAGCTGGGAGATGACGGGCTGGGTGGCGGCCTCGCCGTGGAAGGTGACGTCGACGACGGTGCGGTCGGTGCCGGTGGCGTCGCCGGTCACCGGGAACAGCGCGGAGGCCAGTTCGGAGCCGGGGGTGGCGAGCAGTTCGCTGACGGTGCCGGACTCGATGATGCGGCCGTTCTCCATGAGCGCGGCGGAGTCGCAGACCGACTTCACGACGTCCATCTCATGGGTGATGAGCAGGACCGTGAGCCCCAGTTGGCGGTTCAGGTCGCGCAGCAGCTGGAGGATGGAGCGGGTGGTCTCCGGGTCGAGGGCGCTGGTGGCCTCGTCGGAGAGCAGCACCTTGGGGTCGCCGGCGAGCGCCCGAGCGATGCCGACGCGCTGCTTCTGACCGCCGGAGAGCTGGGCGGGGTAGGCCCCGGCCTTGTCGGCGAGGCCGACCAGGTCGAGCAGTTCGAGCGCCTTGCGGGTGCGCTCCTTGCCGGACCTGCCGAGAATCTCCAGCGGCAGTTCGACGTTGTCCCGCACGGTCCGCGAGGACAGCAGGTTGAAGTGCTGGAAGACCATGCCGATACGGCTGCGCGCCTGCCGCAGTTCCCGGCCGGCGCGCGGGCCGCGCCCCGCGAGCGCGGTGAGGTCCTGGCCGGCGACGGTGACCGTGCCGGCGGTGGGGCGCTCCAGGAGGTTGACGCAGCGGATGAGCGAGGACTTCCCGGCGCCGGACTGGCCGATGACGCCGTACACCTCGCCTTCGCGGACGTGCAGGTCGACGCCGTCGAGGGCGGTGACCTCTCGACCTCGGGTGCGGTAGACCTTGGTCAGGCCCGATGTGGTGATCACTGGGGTTTCCGTCACTGTCGAGTACGCGGGCGTGGGTGTGCCCTGGTACGGGAGGGAAAAGGTGCGCGGGGCAGCTGGGTCACGTACGGCTGGAGGCGTACGGACAGGCCGTGGCGGCTCGCTTCGGGGCGCGAGGCTCGAAAAGTGGTGCGGGGGCCCTCTAGAAGGCGCACATTCGACACATACAACGAGCACCGGGCGTCATGGTCGCCTCGGTCGCAAGGGTGCGGCAGCTCGTCGTGGTCATGCGATCAGTAAAGCAGACATGGAGCGGTGAGCGAGAACCGCTGTCCGGCATCCGGACAGCGGTGGACAGGCGTCAGCCCCGGACGGAGATCTCCACGCCCCGGGCGGTGACCAGCGCGGACAGGACCGAGAGGTCGGTGACCACCAGGTCTGCGTCCAGCTCGTGGGCCTGGTGGGTTGTGGCCAAGGCCACGGTGGTCATCCCGGCGGCACGGCCGGCCTGCAGACCGGCGGGCGCGTCCTCGAAGACGACGCAGCGGGCCGGGTCGACGCCCAGCCGGCGGGCGGCGAGCAGATAGGGCTCGGGGTCGGGCTTGCCACGGGTGATGTCGTCCGCGGCGATCAGGGTCTTGGGCAGGATGCCGACGGCGTCCAGACGGGCCTCGGCGAGCCGGCGGGTGGCGGAGGTGACGACCGCCCAGCGGTCGGCTGGCAGTGAGTCGAGGAAGGCGCGGGTGCCGGGCAGCAGCTCGACTCCCCCGTCGGGCACGTCCTCCACCTCCAGCGTCTCGATCCGGGCCACGGCCTGCGGCACGATGCCTGCGGGCAGCAGGTCGGCGGCTATCTCGGCGGCCGGCCGGCCGTGCAGTTCGATACGGGCGAACTCCTCGGCGGTGATTCCGTACTCCCCCGCCCACCGCGTCCAGCAGCGGTCGACCGAGGCGAGCGAGGAGACGAGGGTGCCGTCGTTGTCGAACAGCAGGGCTTCGGCGTGGATGTGCATGCCCTCGACCCTACGGTGCCACCCGGGGCCGCCCGCACCAGGCCTTTTGGCCCGTAATAGGGTCGCTGCATGCTTGCTGCCCTGACGCTCGTGACCGGCGTCTTCGCCCTGCTGCTCGCCGCGTGGTGCGGCTTCGCCGCGTACCGCGACCAGCCGACGAAGGACTGGCACTTCATCGGCATGGCCGTGGTGACCCTGCTGGCGCTGGTCCAGCTGGTGGTCGGGATCGTGCTGCTGGCGCGCGGCGAGGACCCCGAGCAGGGGACGACGATCTTCGTCGCCTATCTGCTGGGCTCGTTCGCGTGCGTGCCGGCCGCGGGGTTCCTGTCGCTGGCCGAGCGGACCAAGTGGGGGTCGATCACGGTCGCGGCCGGGGGCGTGGTGCTCGCGGTGCTCCAGGTCCGGCTCTACGACATCTGGGGAGGCTGAGATGACGGCCGTGGAGGGGAAGCGCACCCGGCTCATCAGCGGGCCCGGCATGCTGCTCGTCTGGCTGTACGGCGTGATGGTGGTCGGCGCGGTGTCGCGGTCGGCGGTGCAGATCGCCACGGAGTTCGACCGGGCCCCGCTCGCCTACTCGCTGTCGGCGGTGGCGGGGCTGGTGTACGGCTTCATCACGTACACGCTGGTCCGGGGCGGGGAGATGGCCCGCAAGGCGGCGCTGGTGTGCTGCGCCGCGGAGTTGCTGGGCGTGCTGGTGGTCGGCACCTGGACGCTGGTCGAGCCGTCGAGGTTCCCGGACGCGACGGTGTGGTCGGACTACGGGATGGGCTACCTGTTCATCCCGGTGCTGCTGCCGCTGTCGGCGATCTACTGGCTGCGCAAGGCCGCGCGGCCGGGGGATGCCGCCTGAGTCGTCGGGCGACACCCGGCCGGTCGTGGCTGGTCGCGCAGTTCCCCGCGCCCCTTCGAGGCGCGTTCGTCAGGCCGTGGCCGCGTAGTCGCCGACCGCCTTCTCCAGGATGATCATCGGTACGCCGTCCGTGCCCTTGGAGGTGCCGACCGCGGTGTAGCCGACCTTGCGGTAGAGGCGGAGGCTGGTTTCGCTGCGGTGGCCGGTGTGCAGGCGGAAGCGCTTGGCGCCGCGCTCCTCGGCGAGGGCGGATTCGGCCGCCCGGAGGAGACGGGCACCGATGCCGTGGCCCTGGAGGCGGGGGTGGACGCAGAGCTTGCCGATGGCGGCGGCGCCGTCCTCGGTGACCGAGCCGCGGACCGAACCGACCACCTCGTCGCCGAGACGGGCCACGAAGACGCAGTCCCGGACGACCTCCTCACGCACCGAGTCCAGCGTCTGGACGAGCGGGTCGATGCGGTAGTTGCCGTACAGCGCCGCCTCGCTCTGGAAGCACAGGTACTGCAGCTTGTAGATCTGCTCCGCGTCCTGCTCGGTCGCCGCAGAGATGGTCACGCTCATGCCCATGTGCGCACGCCTCCCGCTCACCTGATCACCTGTTGTCCCTCACTCCTATCCCCGTGCTCCGGAAGCCGCAACCTCCGGCGTCAGCATTCGCCGCAGACAACCCAGGCATCTGGAACGTTCCGGGCCAAGACTGCCCTGTGAGATACCCAACTCCCCCGCGATCTCCCGGTATGTCAGGTCCCTCGGCGAGAGCAGCGCCTCCACCAGGCCGGGGCAGCGGCCGGGCAGCCGGCGGACGGCGTCGCGCAGGGCCTGGTGGCGGGCGGAGCTGAGGGCCAGTTGCTCGGGGTCGCGGCCGGACTCGTCCGCGGGTTCGGCGCCGTACGGCCGTTCGAGGCGGTGGGTGCGGCGGGTGCGGCGGACCTCGGAGCGCACGGCGGAGCGCAGCCAGCGCTCGGGGTCGGGCGGCGGACCCTGGGCGTCGAGGAGCTCCAGGAGGCGGAGCCAGACCGCCTGCTCCAGGTCGCCGGGTTCGGTGCCGGAGGCGTGCGCCTCGGCGGAGGCCTCTGCGGTGAGCAGGGGACGCAGGGCGAGAACGTCGGCAACAAAGTCGTATGTCATATGCGGCACGACGCGGCCGCCCGGGCAGCGGGTTGCCCGGGCGGCCGCGTGTCACCCCAACCGGGGCGTGGGGCTCAGCCGTTGACGAAGTCCTCGCGGGCCAGCAGACCGGTGTCCGGGTGATCCGTGAAGACACCGTCGATGCCGGTGGCGAAGTACGCCCGGTACGCGCCGAAGACATCGCCGTAGGCGTCCGCGTCCGTGCCCTTGCGGAAGTCCGCCGGCAGGAACGGGTTCTCGTTGCGCAGCGTCCAGGGGTGCAGGACCAGGCCCACCTTGTGCGCGTCGGCGACCAGGGTGGTGGGGGTGGTGAGCCGGCCGCTTCCGTCCCTCGGGATGATCAGGTCGAGGGTCGGGCCGATGCCCTGGGCGTAGGAGGCGATCTCGCGCAGCCCGGCCGGCTTGATCAGGTCGGCGACGGTCCGCGGGTCGCCGCTGTCCACGAAGTCGTACGGCCGCGTGCTCGCGCCGGACAGCAGCACCACCAGCGGGTTGTCGATGAGCTTGTGCAGGCGCTGGATGCTGGTCGGCTCGAACGACTGGACGATGACCGGCGAGTTCCACTTGTGCTTGCCGTACTTGCGCAGCACCTTCGCGATCCGCTCCTCCAGGCCGAGGCCCAGCGTGCGGAAGTAGGTGGGGTGCTTGAGCTCGGGGTAGATCCAGACCTGCTTGCCGCGCTTGCGGGTCTGCTCCTCCTGCCAGCGGAGCACCTCTTCGAAGGTGGGGATCTCCCAGCGGCCGTTGTAGAGGGTGTTGTGCGGGCGGTTGGCCGGGATGCGCTCGATCGCGCGGAGCGTCTTGAGCTCGGCGAGCGTGAAGTCCTCGGTGAACCAGCCGGTGGTGGCGACCCCGTCGAGCAGCTTGGTGGTCTTGCGGCCGGCGAACTCGGGGTGGTCGGCGACGTCGGTGGTGCCGCCGATCTCCGGCTCGTGGCGGCAGACCAGATGGCCGTCCTTGGTGGGCACCAGGTCGCCGGCCTCGACGACGTGGGCGCCCATGTCCAGGGCCAGCTGGTAGGCGCCCAGGGTGTGCTCGGGCCGGTAACCGCTGGCGCCGCGGTGGCCGATGATCGTGGGCTTGGGCAGGCTCTTCACCCCGCCGCCTCCGTGTCCGGCGCCCGCGGCCCGGGCCGTACCGGACAGTCCGAGGACCGCTCCGCCCGCCCCCAGCACCGCGGCGCCCAGCAGCGCCCGGCGCCCGGTTCCGCGCACCTGCTCGTCCGACTCCTGCGTTCCCATGAGCGCCCTCCAGCCCTCGGCTCTTCAGTGCGGGCCGATCGTAGGTTGCCTCCCATGACCGGCGGGAGACCCCTGATCGAACACGCGGGTGACTCGGGATGTCGTGTGGGGACGGAGTTCTGACGAGCCGTCGGCATCGGGCGCGGCTTCCAGGGTAGTCGTCAGGCGTACCCCCTCACCCGGGTCGGCGCGATGTCGGTCACACCGTTCCGCGCGGGTTTCCGGCGGGCGACGGCACAGCACCGCAGGTAAACCTGCGTCAACAGTGCGTAAGACCTCCGTGAACCCGATGTGCGCCACCCCGGGGACCGCGAGTATCGTCCTCACCTGCACAGATTTATATCGACCCCTTGACACCGGAGGGCCCGTTGTCCCGCTTCGCGCTCATCAAGGCAGTGCTCGGACCGATCATGCGCCTGATGTTCCGCCCACAGGTGGAGGGCGCGGAGCACATCCCGGGCGACGGTCCGGTCATCCTGGCCGGCAACCACCTCACGTTCATCGACTCGATGATCCTGCCGCTCGTCTGCGACCGGCAGGTCTTCTTCATCGGCAAGGACGAGTACGTCACCGGCAAGGGGTTCAAGGGCCGGCTGATGGCCTGGTTCTTCACCGGCGTCGGCATGATCCCGGTCGACCGGGATGGCGGCCGGGGCGGTGTCGCGGCGCTGATGACCGGACGCCGGGTGCTGGAGGAGGGCAAGCTCTTCGGCATCTACCCCGAGGGCACCCGCTCGCCCGACGGCCGCCTCTACCGCGGGCGGACCGGTATCGCGCGGCTGACCCTGATGACCGGGGCGCCGGTGGTGCCGTTCGCGATGATCGGCACGGACAAGATCCAGCCCGGGGGTGCGGGGATGCCTCGCCCCAGCAAGGTGACGGTGCGCTTCGGCGAGGCGATGGAGTTCTCCCGCTACGACGGCATGGACCGCGACCGCTACGTCCTGCGCGCGGTCACCGACTCGGTGATGACCGAGGTCATGCGGCTGTCCGGCCAGGAGTACGTGGACATGTACGCCACCAAGGCCAAGGCGGCGTAGCCGAATTCCCCCCGTCCCGGCGGGCCGCTCCCCGAGCGGCCCGCCGTTCGCGTTCCTCCGGCTTCTCGCCGGGCGGGGGGCAGGTGCTCGACGCGGCGGGTCGTCCCGGGGGCCGCTGCAGACGGCGCGTGCCTGCGGGTTCCTCGTCGGGCGCCGATGTCGACGAGGGGCCGCCGCGCGGGTCACCTTCCGGTCGCCGGGGCGGATGCGCCGGTCGGCGGTCGAAGGCCACCGAGCCCACCATGCCGCTCCTCATTACGCCCGGTTGTCCAGCTTCTGGTGGCGGAGCATGAACCACGCCGCCACCGATGCCAGCAGCAGGACCGTCGCTCCGGCGCCCGCCGCGAGTGCCAGACCGTCCACGAAGGACTGACGGGCCGCGTCCAGCATGCTCTGCGCGGACTCCGCCGGCATTCCCGCCGCCGCTTCCACGGCGCCGCCCAGCGACTCGTGCGCCCCCGCGGGAGTGCCCGCCGGGCCCGTGAAGTCCCGGTAGACGCCCGTGACGATCGAGCCCAGTACGGCGATGCCGAGGGCCGCGCCCAGTTCGTACGCCGTTTCCGACACCGCCGAGGCCGCGCCCGCCTGTTCCTTCGGTACGGAGGACAGGATGACGTCCGCCGTCACCGTGAAGGAGAAGCCGGCGCCGATGCCGACCACCAGCAGGGCCGCCCCGAGCAGGGGGTAACCGGTCGACTGGTCCAGGACCGTCAGCGCGGCCAGGGCCAGGCCCACCGCCGCCAGGCCGCCGGAGACCACCGCGCGCACGGAGTAACGGCGCGCGGTCCGGCCCGCGATCAGGCCCGCCGCCACCGCGCCCACGGCGGCGGGGAGTTCGGCGAGACCCGCCTCGAAGGGCCCGCGGCCCTGGACGAGTTGCAGGTACTGGGAGAGGAAGAAGACCAGTCCGGACAGGCCGAGGATGGTCAGCAGGTCGGCCAGGACCGCCCCGCTGAAACCGCGGTTGCGGAACAGCCGCATGTCCAGCAGCGGCGCCGGAAGCGTCAACTGGCGGCGTACGAAGCCGTACAGCGCGGCGGCGCCCAGCAGGCCCACGGCGAGGGAATCGAGGGCCGGTCCGTGTGCCGCGGCCTCCTTGACGGCGTAGACCAGGCCGACCATGCCGACCAGCGACAGCAGCACGCTGGGCAGGTCCCAGGGGCCGGGGTTCGGATTGCGCGACTCCGGCAGCATCTTGATGCCGACGAGCACCAGGACCGCCATCACGGGCAGGTTGATCAGGAAGACCGAGCCCCACCAGAAGTGCTCCAGCAGGAAGCCGCCCACGATCGGGCCGACCGCCGTACCCGCGGAGGCGGTGGCGCCCCAGATGCCCACGGCGAGGCTGCGTTCGCGCGGGTCGTGGAAGAGGTTGCGGATCAGGGCGAGCGTGGCCGGCATCAGGGTGGCACCGGCGACGCCAAGCAGCGCGCGGGCCAGGATCATCAGCTCGGGGGTGGTGGCGTACGCGTTGAGCACGGAGACCGCGCCGAACGCCGTCGCGCCCACGAGCAGGATCTTCTTGCGGCCTATTCGGTCGCCGAGGCTGCCCATGGAGACGAGCAGACCGGCGATGACGAAGGAGTAGACGTCACCGATCCACAGGAGCTGGGTGCCCGAGGGATTCAGGTCCTCGCTGATGTAGGGGGTCGCGAGACCGAGGACGGTCGCGTCGACGGCCACCAGCAGCACGGCGAGCACCAGGACGGACAGCGCGAGCCACCGGCCCGGACGCTGCACCGCCTCGGTCGGGTCCGCCGGCCGCAGGGTGCTGGTCATGATTCCTCTCTCCGTAGTGCGCCGCCGAGCAGCAGCTCGGTGATCATGTGTGTGAAGTCGTTGGCCGCGACCCTGCCCTCCTGGACCGCCCAGGCGGCGGAGGCCGTCAGGCCGTACAGCGCCTCGGTCAGCCAGGCCGGGGTGAGGTCGATCCGGAACTCACCGCGGTCCTGGCCCCGCCGGAACAGCGCGGCGATCCGGACGTCGAGCCGGGACCAGCCCTCGTGCTGCCCGTCGCCCTCGAACAGCTGGTTCTCGGTGTAGAGGAAGGCGAGCAGACCGGCCGCGGGCTCCATCTCGCGCACGAGCCGCCGTACGGCCTCACTGGCGCTGCCCTCCTCCAGGCGGGCGGCGTCCAGCGCGGCCTCGCACTCCGCGATGCCGAGCGCCTCCAGCGCGCGGACGAGCGCGTCGCGCCCGGCGAAGAGGCGGTGCAGCGTGGCCCGGCTGATCCCGGCGGCCTTGGCGACCTCGTCCATGGTGGACGTGGATTTCCGGGTGAGCAGGGCGGCTGCGCTGCGCAGCACGTGGTCACGATCGACAGCCATGAGACAACCATAACCCACATGAGACATTCTTGTCTCATAGTGGGCGTGCGCGTCTCACGGTGCCGTCACGCAGTCGACAACTGGGTCCGTCAGTGCCAGGGCAACCGGCCGCGCCGCTCCCAGTACGCCCCCGGTTCCTCCACCAGCTCCGCCAGCCTGCTCAGCTGGTCCTCGTCGAGGTCCACGACGGCCGCGTGCAGGTTGGAGGCGAGCTGCAGGGCGGTCGCGGCGCCGGAGAGGACGACCCCGGCCCAGGGCTGGCGCAGGACGTGCGCGAGGGCGACGGCGTCGGCGCCCAGGGAGGTCTCGGCGGCCACGGCCTTCAGGACGTCCGGGGCGTGGGGCTCCGCGAGCCTGCCGTTGGCCATGGCCTCCTTGACGATCACCGTGAGCCCGGCGTCACGGGCCTCGGCCAGGGCGGGGGCGGCGGAGGTCTCCAGGAGGTTGTACGTCGACTGCACGGTACGGAAGAGGGGCTCGCCGGCGACCGTCACGGTGAGGGCGGCCCGGATCGCGTCCGCCTGGGCGGGCCCGCTGGTGGAGAAACCGACGCTGAGGCCCTGGGCGGCGGCCTCCGCGAGCCGGGCGTGCAGTTCCTTGTCGGTGAGGGCGGGGCTGTCCGGGGTCACCGAGTGGATCTGGTAGAGGTCGAGCCGGTCGCCGAGCAGGGCGTCGGTCTCGGCGCGCTGGCGCTCGTACGTCGGGAGGCTGTGGTCCTTGACCTCGTGCGTCTCGGCCTCGGCCGACCAGCCCGCGGTGTAGGTGTAGCCCCACTTGCTGCCGATGACCACGTCGTCGATGTCGGGGCGGGCGTTCAGCCAGTCGGCGAGGAACTCCTCCGAACGGCCGTAGGAGCGGGCCACGTCGAAGTAGCGGACGCCTTGGGCGTAGGCGGCGTCCAGGAGTTCGTGCGTCCGGGTGCGCAGGGCGTCGACACTGCGGTTCTCTCCGAGGTCCTGGTCCCGGCCGAGGTTGATGTAGCCGGGGCGGCCGACGGCGGCGAGGCCCAGTCCGATGTGGCAGGTGGGGGTGGTGGCGGTGGCCAGTCGGGCGAAGGGCATCGCGGGCTCCGTTCGGTCGTTCCGGTACGGCTTCGACCAACGTAAACCCGCGATGACCTTCGCGTCGGAGTGCGGTGGCTCGGCGAGTGCGGGCGCGTCGTGGCTCGGCGCGCAGTTCCCCGCGCCCCTAGGCCTGCTTTGCCTTCGCCCAGTCGTGCTGTGCCGCCACGTCCGCCTTGATCTCCGCCAGCTGAATCGCCACCGCGCTCGGTGCCGTGCCGCCGCGGCCGTTGCGGGAGGCCAGGGCGCCCGGGACGTTCAGGACCGAGCGGACCTCGGGGGTCAGGTGCTCGGAGATCTTCGCGAACTGGTCGTCCGTCAGCTCGTCCAGTTCCTTGCCCTCCGCCTCGGCGGCCTTGACGCAGGCGCCGGCCACCTCGTGCGCGACCCGGAACGGGACGCCCTGCTTGACCAGCCACTCGGCCACGTCGGTGGCGAGGGAGAAGCCCGCCGGGGCCAGCTCCTCCAAGCGCTCCCGGTGGACCGTGAGCGTGGCGATCATGCCGGTGAAGGCGGGGAGCAGCACGTCCAGCTGGTCGCAGGAGTCGAAGACCGGCTCCTTGTCCTCCTGGAGGTCGCGGTTGTACGCGAGCGGAAGCGCCTTGAGGGTCGCCATCAGGCCCGTCAGGTTGCCGATCAGACGGCCCGACTTGCCGCGCGCCAGCTCCGCGATGTCCGGGTTCTTCTTCTGCGGCATGATCGACGAGCCGGTGGAGAACGCGTCGTGCAGGGTCACGAAGGAGAACTCCTTCGTGTTCCAGATGATGATCTCCTCGGCGATCCGGGAGAGGTTCACGCCGATCATCGCGGTGATGAAGCTGAACTCCGCGACGAAGTCACGCGAGGCCGTGCCGTCGATGGAGTTGGCGACCGAGCCGTGCTCGAAGCCGAGGTCGGCGGCGACCGCCTCCGGGTCGAGGCCCAGGGAGGAACCGGCCAGCGCGCCCGAGCCGTACGGCGACACGGCCGTCCGCGCGTCCCACTGGCGCAGCCGCTCGGCGTCCCGGGACAGGGCCTGCACATGGGCGAGGACGTGGTGGGCGAAGAGCACCGGCTGGGCGTGCTGGAGATGGGTGCGGCCGGGCATCGCCACGTCCGGATGGGCCTCCGCCAGGCCGATCAGGGCGTCCTGGAGGTCGGCGATCAGACCGGCGATGCTGCGCGCCTGGTCCCGCAGGTACATCCGGAACAGGGTCGCCACCTGGTCGTTCCGGGAGCGGCCCGCGCGGAGCTTGCCGCCGAGGTCGGGGCCGAGGCGCTCCAGCAGACCCCGTTCCAGGGCGGTGTGCACGTCCTCGTCGGCGATGGTGCCGGTGAAGGTGCCGTCGGCGACGTCCGCGGCCAGCTGGTCGAGCCCGGCGATCATCCGCGTCAGCTCGTCGTCGGAGAGCAGTCCCGCCTTGTGCAGCACGCGCGCGTGGGCCCGCGAGCCGGCGATGTCGTACGGCGCGAGCCGCCAGTCGAAGTGGACCGAGGCGGACAGCCTGGCCAGGGCCTCGGCGGGCCCGTCGGCGAACCGTGCGCCCCAGAGCCGGACGTCTGAGCTGTTGCTGCTCACTTGGTGTGCTCCTCGAAGGATCTGGATGTGGCACCGCCTCCCCGTGGCGTGAACGGGGAGGCGGCCGTCGGGGGCGGGGCCGCTCACGGCGCCCGGGCCGGTCAGGACAGGTCTCGCCGGGCGGCGATCTTCGACGACAGACTGTAGATGTCGATGAAGCCCTTGGCGGCGGCCTGGTCGAATGTGTCGCCGGTGTCGTAGGTGGCGAGGTCGAAGTCGTAGAGCGACGCCTGCGAGCGCCGTCCGGTCACCACCGCGCGGCCGCCGTGCAGGGTCATCCGGATGTCACCGGTGACCTGCCGGCTCGCCTCCTCGATGAAGGCGTCCAGGGCGCGCTTGAGCGGGGAGAACCACTGGCCGTCGTAGACGAGTTCGCCCCAGCGCTGTTCGACCTGGCGCTTGTAGCGGGCGAGTTCGCGCTCGACGGTGACGTTCTCCAGCTCCTGGTGGGCGGTGATCAGGGCGACGGCGCCCGGAGCCTCGTACACCTCGCGGGACTTGATGCCGACGAGACGGTCCTCGACCAGGTCGATCCGGCCGACGCCCTGGGCGCCGGCGCGCTCGTTGAGCTGCTGGATCGCCTGGAGAACGGTGACGGGGCGGCCGTCGATCGCGACGGGGGCGCCCTCCTCGAAGGAGACGATCACCTCGTCGGCGTCCCGGGCGACGGCCGGGTTCTGCGTGTACGCGTAGATGTCCTCGGTCGGCGCGTTCCAGATGTCCTCCAGGAACCCCGTTTCGACCGCGCGTCCGAAGACGTTCTGGTCGATGGAGTAGGGGGACTTCCTGGAGGTGGCGATCGGGAGGTTCCTCGCCTCACAGAACGCGATGGCCTTGTCCCGGGTCATCGCGTAGTCGCGGACCGGGGCGAGGCACTTCAGGCCGGGGGCGAGGGCGACGATGCCGGCCTCGAAGCGGACCTGGTCGTTGCCCTTGCCGGTGCAGCCGTGGGCGACCGTCGTGGCGCCGAGCTTCTTCGCGGCGGCGACGAGGTGCTTGACGATCACCGGCCGGGAGAGCGCGGAGACCAGCGGGTAGCGGTCCATGTAGCGGGCGTTGGCCTTGATCGCCGGGAGGCAGTACTCCTCGGCGAACTCGTCCCTGGCGTCCGCGACCTCGGCCTCGACCGCGCCGCATGCCAGGGCGCGCTTGCGGATGACGTCCAGGTCCTCGCCGCCCTGGCCGACGTCCACCGCCACCGCAATGACCTCGGCGCCGGTCTCCTCGGCGATCCAGCCGATGGCGACGGAGGTGTCCAGACCGCCCGAGTAGGCGAGTACGACGCGCTCGGTCACGGTGCTCTCCTCACCTGCGCTCCCGACTGATATGCATGAGTATGCAGACCCATGCATGATTCGTCAATCTGGTCGGGCTTTGAACGGGGGAAAACGCTTTCCCGTATCTCTCGGCGGACGCAGGCGCCGCGTCCGTACCGAGATTCCCGAGCGAACACCCCCGACCCGAGTGAGGCTTGCGCATGTCCAGGGCTCTTCCGAAGTACCACAAGCGTCGTGTCGCGCTGATCGGCGGCGCCGCCGCGCTGGCACTGTCCGGAGCGGTGATCGTCAACTCCGCGCTCGCCGGGGAGACGCCCGGCAGCGACGCGCGCACCCTGGCCGGCCCCGGCACGATCAGCTGCCCGGACGTCGCCTCCCAGCTCCCCGCCGTCCCGGCCACCGCCCAGGCCGAGGTCGACCGGAACCTCGCCCTCCTCCAGACCCAGATCGACGAGGCCGACAAACGGCTCACCGAGACCGTCGGCCAGGGCGGGCCCAACTTCGTCCAGAACGCCATCCTCGGCCCCCTGGCCAGCAAGCGGACGGCGGCCATCGACCGCATCGCCATCTCCATCGGCCGCACCGCCGAAAAGCCCCAAGGTCTCGGCGCCCTGGCCGCCTGCACCCTGAACGCCGACGGGGCCGCCGACACGGGCGAGGAGGTCGAGGCCACTGCCCCCGCGACCGCCCCGGAGGAGGGAGGCGGAAGCGGCACCGGCGCCATCAGCTGCCCGGACGTCGCCTCCCAGCTCCCCGCGATCCCGGCCACCGCCCAGGCCGAGGTCGACCGGAACCTCGCCCTCCTCCAGACCCAGATCGACGAGGCCGACAAGCGGCTCACCGAGACGGTCGGCCAGGGCGGGCCCAACTTCGTCCAGAACGCCATCCTCGGCCCCCTGGCCAGCAAGCGCACGGCGGCCATCGACCGCATCGCCATCTCCATCGGCCGCACCGCCGAAAAGCCCCAGGGCCTCGGCGCCCTGGCCGCCTGCACGCTCGATCAGTGAGCTGACAGGCAGTCATGGCCGCCCCGTTGCACGCCGGCCGGGGCGGCCATGACCGGGCGGCGGAGCCAAGAATTCCTTAGACAAACGAAATACTTGCCCGCATAATCATGAATCATGGGAAAGACCTATGAGCGCATAGACGGCAGACTCCGCACCTTCATCGAGGCACAGCCCCTCTTCTTCACCGCGACCGCGCCCCTCTCCGAGGACGGCACGGTCAACCTCTCCCCCAAGGGGCTCAAGGGCTCCTTCGTGGTCCTGGACGAACGGACCGTGGCCTATCTGGACTTCGCCGGGTCCAACGCGGAGACCATCGCGCACCTGCGGGAGAACGGCCGGATCACGCTGATGTGGTGCGCCTTCCAGGGCCCGCCCAACATCGTCCGGGTACACGGCCGAGGTGAGCCGGTCTTCCGCGACGACCCGCGCTTCGCCGCACTCCTCGCCCACTTCCCCGACATCGACCCCGGCCCGCACGGGCTGCGCGCGATCATCGTGGTGACGGCCGAACTCGTCCGGGACACCTGCGGATACGCGGTGCCCTTCATGTCGTACGACGACGAGCGCGACCTGCACCGGAAGCGGTTCGCGCGCGAGGACGACGAGTCGCTGAACGCCTACTTCACCAAGAAGGAGCACATCGCCACCAGCCTGGACGGCCTACCCGGGCTGCCGTTGCCGCTGCCGCCGTCTACGGTCTGAGCCATGCGCCCCGGTGTCGTCGCCCTCGCCCTTGCCTCCCTGCTCGCACTCGGTGCCGCGCCCGCCGGTGACCCGCCGCTGCCGGCGCGGATGGCGGACACCGGCGGCGGCACCCAGCTGATCACCGCCGTCGCCGACCGGACGGACGCCACCACCGGCACGGTCACCTGGTGGGACCTGCGGCACGGCCGCTGGGTGCGGGCCGGTACCGCCGCCGCCCGCTTCGGGGCGAACGGCCTGGTCGAGGGCGCCACACGCCGCCAGGGCACCAGCACCACCCCGACCGGGCTGTACGACCTGCCGTACGCCTTCGGGATCAAGGCGGCGCCGGCCGGGACGGCGTACAAGTACCGCCCGGTGCACCGGGATTCATGGTGGTGCCAGGACAACGACTCGCGCTCCTACAACCGTTGGACCGAGCCCCGCCCGGCGGACTGCCGGGCCGCCGAGTCCGAGCAGCTGATCACCTACACCGGCCAGTACGCGCACGCCCTCGTCATCGGCTTCAACTACGCGCAGCCGGTGCGCGGACGAGGGGCGGGGATCTTCCTGCACGTCCACGGGCGGGGTGCGACCGCCGGTTGTGTGTCCGTGCCCGCCGAGGACATGCGGCGGATCCTGCGGTGGGCCGATCCGGCCCGAAAGCCGCACATCGCCATCGGAACGACGAGCGGACCGACCGCGATCACGCGGTACTGAACACACCGGCCGCCCCGCACGTACCTCTGGGCCGAGGGACCACGCCACTCCCCCTTGTCCGTCCCCGGAGGAACCGTGACCACCACGCTCGCAGGCGGCCGTGCAGCCCGCCGCCAGACGATGCGCCGCATCCGTCCGCGCCGCTCCCCGGCCGTCCCGCTGGTGATCGCCCTGTGGGCCGGCGCGGCGGCGGTGCTGTGGCTGTGGTGGGACAACACGCCGTCCCTCGCGGACAACACCGCCAGGATCCTCGCCGCCGGCCGGATCACCGGTCTGCTCGCCGGCTATCTGATGGCGCTGGTCGTGCTCCAGATGGCCCGGGTGCCCGCGCTGGAACGACGGGTCGGCTCCGACCGGGTCGCGCGCTGGCACGCGATGAGCGGCCGCTACACGATCTGCCTGGTCATCGCGCACGTCTTCCTCATCATGTGGGCGTACGCGCTCCAGGCGGGCAGGACGCTCGGCGACATCGTCCAGCAGACCGTCGACTCGATCAACACGCTGCCGGACATGGGCAAGGCGGCCATCGGCACCGGGCTGCTGTTCCTGATCGCGTTCCTGTCGGCCGGGGGCGTGCGCCGCCGGATCCCGTACGACACCTGGTACCACGTGCACCTGCTGACGTACGCGGCGGTGTACCTGACCTTCTGGCACCAGATCACCACCGGCAACGAGTTCGCCGTGGAACCCTCCGCGAAGACCTTCTGGTACGGCCTGTACGGCGCCGTCACCGCGCTGGTGGTCTGGTACCGCGTCCTCACCCCGATCCGCCTCAACCTGCGTCACCGGCTGTACGTCGAGGCGGTCATCGAGGAGACCCCGGGCGTGGTGTCGGTGCTGATCGGCGGGCGCAGGCTGCACCGGATGGGCGCGGAGGCCGGGCAGTTCTTCCGGTGGCGGTTCCTGGCACCGGGCATGCGGTTCAGCTCCCACCCCTACTCGCTGTCGGCGGCACCCCGCCCCGACATGCTGCGCATCACCGTCAAGGCGATCGGCGACCACAGCGCACGGCTGCGCGAGCTGGAGCCCGGCACCAAGGTGTGGGCGGAGGGCCCGTACGGCGCACTCACCGCGCAGCGACGCAGCCGGGGCAAGGTGCTGCTGGTGGCGGGCGGGGTCGGGATCACGCCGATGCGGGCACTGTTCGAGACACTGCCCGGCGCGTCCGGGGACATCACCCTGCTGTACCGGGCCAACAGCACCCAGGACCTGGCCCTGTGGGACGAGCTGTCCGCCATCGCCGAGGAGCGCGGGGCGCGGCTGATGTACGCGGTCAACAGCCCGGACGGCGAGCGCCCCGACATCTCGGCCGAACGGCTGCAGCAGAAGCTGCCGGACATCGACCAGCACGACGTCTTCATGTGCGGGCCGCCCGGCTTCGCGCAGTCCGTCTACGAAGCACTGCGCGGCGCGGGAGTGCCCGCCCGCCGCATCCATCACGAGTCGTTCGAGATGTGAGCGACGGGACTTCAGGAGCTGTAGGAGCGATGAGGAAGACTCACCCCATCCGGCGTGTCGTGCTCGCGGGCGCCGCCACCGTGTCCGGGATCGTGCTGCTGCTGTCGCTGAAGCCGGCGTCCGACCCGGCGTCGGCGGCGGGCAGCGCGGCCCCGCAGCAGACCGCGGCCGCCCAGGAGTCCGCGCAGGGCGGCAGCGCGGACCCGGCGGGCACCGTCACCGGCGACGCGGTGCGGACGCAGTACGGGCCGGTGCAGGTGCGGCTGACCGTGAGCGGCGGCAAGGTCACCGATGTGCGGGCCGTGCAGGCGCCGAGCGGTGGCCGCAGTACCGAGGTCACCAACACCGCGGTGCCCCGGCTGAACCGGGCGGCGCTCGCGACCCAGAGCGCGGAGATCGACGCGGTGTCCGGAGCGACGTACACCAGCAGCGGGTACAAGCAGTCGCTGCAGTCGGCGCTGGACAAGATGGAGAAGGCGGCCGGTGGTGCCGAGGCCGGTGACTCCGGGACCGGGGGTTCCGCCGAAGCCGGGGGTTCCGCCGAAGCGGGGGGTTCCGCCGAAGCGGGGGGTTCCGCCGAGGCCGCCGCCCGTACGGTCACCGGGGAGACGGTGACGACGCAGTACGGGCCCGTGCAGGTGCGGATCACCGTGAGCGGCGGGAAGATCACGGCGGCGGAGGCCGTGCAGGCGCCGAGCGGCGGGCAGAGCACGCGGATCAACGGCAGTGCCGTGCCGAAGCTGAACGCCGCCGCCGTGGCGGCCGGGAGTGCCGACATCGACGCGGTGTCCGGCGCGACGTACACCAGCAACGGCTACCAGCAGTCGCTGCAGTCGGCGCTGGACCAGGCCGGTGGCTGAGTCGGTGACCGATCCGGCGCAGGCTCCCGCCGCGGTGCGTCATGCGGAGGAGGTCATGGGGACCGTCTTCTCCTTCGACGTCCGTGGCGGGGATCCGGAGGCGGTGCGGGCGGCGCTCACGGAGGCGGTGGCCGGGCTGCACCGGGTCGACGAGGTGTTCAGCACGTACCGGGAGGACAGCGAGGTCTCGCGGCTTGCGCGCGGGGAGCTGACGGTGGCGGAATGCGCACCGGAGGTCGGTGAGGTCCTGACGCTGGGCGCGGAGGCCGAGCGGCTCAGCGACGGCTGGTTCAGCACCTCGTACGAGGGCCGGCTCGATCCCACCGGGATCGTGAAGGGGTGGGCGGTCGAGCGGGCGGCCCGGCGGCTGGCGGAGGCCGGGGCGAGCGGGGTGAGCGTCAACGGCGGCGGGGACGTGCAGCTGTTGGGCATGCCCGGTCCGCAACGGCCGTGGCGGGTAGGGGTGTCCGACCCGCTGCGCCCGGGCGGGCTGGCGGCGGTGATCTCGGCGGCGGGCGCCGCGGAACTGGCGGTGGCGACCTCCGGTACGGCGGAGCGGGGCGCGCACATAGTGGACCCCCGCACCGGCCGCTCGGCGGTGACGGACCTGCTGGCGGTGACGGTGGTGGCCCCCATGGTGACCTGGGCCGACTGCTGGGCCACGGCGGCGTTCGCGATGGGCTCCCGGGACGGCTTGCGCTGGCTGGAGACACTGCCCGACGTGGAGGCCCTCCTGATCACGGCAGGCGACGAGGTCCGCTGCACGGGGGGCCTGGCGGCGCGCCTGGGCTGACGGCGACTGCACCCACCCAGGTGCGCGGGGCTGTGTCGCAGTGCGGCGCGCGACCAGCCCTCACGCACCCGCACCCGGCCCCGCACCGAACCGCCCCTCTCAGTGGCCGTTCTGAGCCAACCGCAGCAGATGTTCCGCCAGCGCCTGACCCCCCATCGCCTCCCGGCTGATCAACAGCAACGTGTCGTCCCCCGCGATCGTCCCCAGGATGTCGTGCAGTTCCGCCTGGTCGATCGCCGACGCCAGAAACTGCGCCGCCCCCGGAGGGGTCCGCAGGACCACGAGGTTCGCCGAGGCCTCCGCCGAGATCAGCAGCTCCTGCGAGAGCCGCCGCATCCGCTCTTCCTTCGCCGACCCCCCCAGCGGAGCCCGGGGGGTACGGAAACCGCCCTCGCTGGGCACCGCGTAGATCAAGTCACCGTCGGTGTTGCGGATCTTGACCGCGTTCAGCTCGTCCAGGTCCCGGGACAGCGTCGCCTGCGTCACCGTCAGCCCGTCGTCCGCCAGCAGTTTCGCCAGCTGACTCTGCGACCGCACCGGCTGCCGGTTGAGGATGTCCACGATCCGGCGGTGGCGGGCGGTCCGGGTCTGCGGTACGGCAGGCCCGGCGCCCGCGTGCTCGTGATCCTGCGCCTGACTCATCGTCGTCTCATTCTCCGGCTCATCCGTCCACCCCTTGGGCCTCGTCCAGAACGCCGGGCAGCGCCCGGAGGAACGCGTCCACCTCGTCGTCGCCGAGATTCAGCGGCGGCATCAGCCGTACGACATCGGGGGCGGGCGCGTTGACCAGGAAGCCGGCGTCCTGAGCCGCCTGCTGCACCCGCGGTGCGAGCGACTCGATGAGCACGATACCCAGCAGGAGCCCCGCACCCCGGACATGGGAGACCAGCGGATGCCCGAGCGACTCGATTCCGTCCCGCAACTTCTCGCTCTGCCGCTTGACGTTCTCCAGCAACCCCTCGTTCTCGATCGTGTCGAGTACGGCGAGTCCGGCGGCGCACGCGACCGGGTTGCCGCCGAAGGTCGTGCCGTGGTGACCGGGCCCGAGCAGTTCGGCGGCCCGCCCGAAGGCGACGGTGGCGCCGAGCGGCAGCCCGCCGCCGAGCTGCTTGGCGAGGGTGACGACGTCGGGCAGCACGCCCTCGTGGGCCTGGTACTCGAACCAGTGGCCGGTCCGCCCGATGCCGGTCTGCACCTCGTCCAGGACGAGCAGCGCGCCGGTCGCGGCGGTGATGGCCCGCGCGGCCTTGAGGTAGCCGGGCGGCGGGACGACCACGCCGTTCTCGCCCTGGATCGGCTCGATGATCACGAACGCGGTGTCCTCGGTGACCGCCGCGGCCAGCGCCTGCGCGTCGCCGTAGGGCACATGGGTGACGTCGCCGGGCAGCGGCAGGAAGGGGTCCTGCTTGGCGGGCTGGCCGGTGAGCGCGAGGGCGCCCATCGTGCGGCCGTGGAAGCCGCCGTCGGTGGCGACCATACGGGTCCGCCCGGTGAGCCGGCCCAGCTTGAACACGGCCTCGTTGGCCTCGGCGCCGGAGTTGCAGAAGAAGACCCTGCCGTCCCGGCCGAAGAGCTGGAGCAGCCGCTCGGCGAGCGCGACGGGCGGCTCGGCCATGAACAGGTTGGAGACATGGCCGAGGGAGGCGATCTGCCGGCTCACGGCCTCGACGACCGCCGGATGGGCGTGGCCGAGGGCGTTGGTGGCGATCCCGCCGACGAAGTCGAGGTACTGCCTGCCGTCCGCGTCCCACAGCCTGGCGCCCTCACCGCGCACGAGGGCGAGCCGGGGGGTGCCGTAGTTGTTCATGAGGGCGCCCTGCCAGCGGGCGGTCAGCTCCTGGTTGGTCATGACTCCCCCTGATCGGTTCCGTCGGGCACGACCATCGTGCCGATGCCCTCGTCCGTGAAGATCTCCAGCAGGATCGAGTGCTGGACCCGGCCGTCGATGACGCGGGCGGTGTGCACACCGTTGCGGACGGCGTGCAGACAGCCCTCCATCTTCGGCACCATGCCGGAGCTCAACTCCGGCAGCAGTTTCTCCAGTTGGGCGGCGGTGAGGCGGCTGATCACCTCGTCGCTGCGCGGCCAGTCCTCGTAGAGGCCCTCGACGTCGGTGAGGACCATGAGGGTTTCGGCGCCCAGTGCCGCAGCGAGTGCCGCAGCCGCCGTATCAGCATTGACGTTGTAGACATGTCCGTCGTCCTGGCTACGGGCGATCGACGAGACGACCGGGATCCGGCCGTCGGCCAGCAGTGCCTCGATCGCGCCCGTGTCGATGTCGGTGATCTCGCCCACCCGCCCGATGTCGACCAACTCGCCGTCGATCTCGGGCCGGTGCTTGGTGGCGGTGATGGTGTGCGCGTCCTCGCCGGTCAACCCCACGGCCAGCGGCCCGTGTTCGTTGAGCAGGTTGACCAGCTCGCGCTGCACCTGCCCGGCCAGCACCATCCGTACGACGTCCATGGCGTCCTCGGTGGTGACGCGCAGACCCGCCTTGAACTCGCTGACGATGCCGTGCCGGTCGAGGGCGGCGCTGATCTGCGGGCCGCCGCCGTGCACGACGACCGGCTTGAGCCCGGCGTGGTGCAGGAACACCACGTCCTGGGCGAACGCGGCCTTCAGGTCCTCGTCGATCATGGCGTTGCCGCCGAACTTGATCACGACGGTCTTGCCGTTGTGGCGGACCAGCCAGGGCAGCGCCTCGATGAGGATCTGGGCCTTGGGCAGGGCGGTGTGCTTGCGTGTCGATCCGCTGCTCATGAGGAGTACGCGCTGTTCTCGTGGACGTAGTCGGCGGTGAGGTCGTTGGTCCAGATGGTGGCGGTCTCGGCGCCGGCGGCGAGGTCGGCGACGATGTGCACCTCGCGGTAGCGCATGTCGACCTGGTCGCGGTCCTCGCCCACGCCGCCGTCCTTGCAGACCCAGACGCCGTTGATGGCGACGTTGAGCCGGTCCGGCTCGAAGGCGGCCCGCGTGGTGCCGATCGCGGAGAGCACCCGGCCCCAGTTGGGGTCCTCGCCGTGGATGGCGCACTTGAGGAGGTTGTTGCGGGCGATGGAGCGGCCCACCTCGACGGCGTCGTCCTCGGTCGCGGCGTTGATCACCTCGACCTTGATGTCCTTGCTGGCGCCCTCGGCGTCCCGGATCAGCTGCTGCCCGAGGTCGTCGCAGACCTGCCGTACGGCCTCGGCGAACTCCTCGTGGGCGGGGGTGACCTCGGCCGCCCCCGACGCGAGCAGCAGCACGGTGTCGTTGGTGGACATGCAGCCGTCGGAGTCGACCCGGTCGAAGGTCGTCCGGGTGGCGGCCCGAAGCGCCGTGTCCAGCACGTCGCTCGGGAGGTCGGCGTCGGTGGTGAGGACGACCAGCATGGTCGCCAGGCCCGGCGCGAGCATGCCGGCCCCCTTCGCCATCCCGCCCACGGTCCAGCCGTCCTTGGTCACGACGGACGTCTTGTGGACGGTGTCGGTGGTCTTGATGGCGATGGCGGCCTTCTCGCCGCCGTGCTCGGAGAGCTGCGCCGCGGCGGTCTCGATGCCGGGCAGCAGCTTGTCCATCGGCAGCAGCACGCCGATGAGACCGGTCGAGCAGACGGCGACCTCGATCGCGCCCCGGCCGAGCACCTCGGCCGCCTTCTCGGCGGTGGCGTGCGTGTCCTGGAAGCCCTTGGGTCCCGTACAGGCGTTGGCGCCGCCGGAGTTGAGGACGACCGCGGAGACCTCGCCGCTCTTGATGACCTGCTCCGACCACAGCACGGGCGCGGCCTTCACGCGGTTGGCGGTGAAGACGCCCGCGGCGGCGCGGCGGGGACCGTCGTTGACCACGAGGGCCAGGTCAGGGTTGCCGTTCTCCTTGATCCCGGCGGCGATGCCCGCCGCCGTGAATCCCTTGGCTGCCGTCACGCTCACGGCGCAACTCCGATCGTGGTCAGCCCCGTGGTCTCGTCGAGTCCCAGGGCGATGTTCATGCTCTGGACGGCACCGCCGGCGGTGCCCTTGGTCAGGTTGTCGATGGCACTGATCGCGATGATGCGTCCGGCGGCCTCGTCGTACGCGACCTGCACCTGAACGGCGTTGGAACCGTGGACGGACGCCGTGGCGGGCCACTGGCCCTCGGGGAGCAGATGGACGAAGGGCTCGTCGGCGAAGGCCTTGTCGTAGGCGGCGCGGACGGCCTCGGCGCTCACCCCCGGCTTCGCGGCGGCGCTGCATGTGGCGAGGATGCCGCGGGACATGGGCGCGAGGGTCGGGGTGAAGGAGACGGTGACCTTCTGCCCCGCCGCCGCGCTGAGATTCTGGCTCATCTCGGGCGTGTGCCGGTGGCCGCCGCCGACGCCGTACGGCGTCATGGAGCCCATGACCTCGCTGCCCAGCAGGTGCGGCTTGGGGGTCTTGCCCGCGCCGGAGGTGCCGGACGCGGCGACGATCACGGCCTCGGGCTCGGCCAGTCCGGCGGTGTAGGCCGGGAAGAGGGCGAGGGAGACGGCGGTCGGGTAGCAGCCGGGCACCGCGACCCGCCTGGACCCCTCCAGCGCGGCGCGGGCGCCCGGCAGCTCGGGCAGGCCGTACGGCCAGGTGCCGGCGTGCGGGGAGCCGTAGAACGTCTCCCAGTCGGCCGGGTCGGTGAGCCGGAAGTCAGCGCCCATGTCGACGACGAGCGTGTCCGGGCCGAGCTGTTCGGCGACGGCGGCGGACTGGCCGTGCGGCAGGGCGAGGAAGACGACCTCGTGTCCGGCGAGCACCTCGGCGGTGGTGGGCTCCAGGACACGGTCGGCCAGCGGCAGCAGGTGCGGCTGGAGCGCGCCGAGCCGCTGACCCGCGTTGGAGTTGCCGGTCAGGGCGCCGATCTCGACCCGCGGATGCGTCAGGAGCAGACGCAGCAGCTCTCCGCCCGCGTATCCGCTCGCTCCGGCCACGGCCGCACGTACCGTCATGGATTCCTCCTCCGTGATGGCATGACTATACGTTTCGCTGCACGTTTATGCAATGCTGTTCCGCTCCACGCGGCCCTGCCCCGCCGACGCGGTCGTCGGCGGGGCAGGGCCTGGGACGATCTTCGGCTAGCTCTGCTTGATCCGCAGGAAGGTGACCGAGTTCGCCGGGAAGGTGTACTCGAACGTCGAGGCGATCCCGGAAACCGTGGACGTCACCGGGGTGACCGGAGTGTTCGTCTCCGTGTTCACCGAGTCCGGGTCGCCCGCCAGGGTGGTCACCCGGGCCCGGGAGGTGACCTTCGCGCCACCGAGGTCGACGGTCGTACGGGCGTCGGCGGACTGGGCGTTGACGACCTTGACGATCAGGTCACCGGTCGCCGCGTCCTTGGTGACGACCTGCCGGAACGGCTCGCCGGGCTTGTCGTCGGTGAAGCTGCCCCACTCCTGGCCGTCGAGGTAGAGGGTGACCTGGCGGCCCCGCACCTTGATGTCGATGTCGTAGGCGCGGCCCGTCTCGATCGACCCGGCCTTGGAGATCAGCGTCGACTTGCCGCCGTCCGAGGCCTGCTCGACGGCGGACTGGGTGTTGTTCCAGCCGCCCAGGTTCCACCAGTAGTAGTTGCCCGTGTCCTTGACGCCGAAGGCGACCAGGAAGCCCTCCTTGCCGGACTTCTTGGTGGCCTTCACATGCAGGTCGTAGTCGTGCCAGGCGGGGTCACCGGCCGTGACCAGGGTGTTCTCGGCGGCCTCGTCGGTCTGGACGTAGGCGCCGTCCTGGACGGCCCAGCTGCCCGTTCCGTGGTGCGCCCACTGGGAGGCGTCACCGGAGAAGTCGTCGCCGAGCAGCGGGGTTCCGTCCGCCGCCGTCACCGACACATCGTCGTACGCCGCACTGGTCGCCCACGTCGACAGGCCGACGGCGCCGGAGATCGGGCCGCTGACGTCCGGGGTGCCGGTCGCGGTGGACGGGACGACGCGGTCGCCGACGTTGGTCATGAACAGCTTCTGGACCTCGTAGTTGGCGGAGTTCCAGGAGGCGTGGTTGTTGAACCAGATCAGGTCGGGCCGCCACTGGACGTAGTCCTCGTTGGCGAGCAGCGGGGCGTACGAGGCGAGCTTGACGATGTCGGCGTTGCGCTCCAGGCCGGTCATGAACGCGGCCTCGGCGAGGGCGTTCTTCATGGCGTTGCCCTGGGAGGCGTACTCACCGAGGAAGACCTGGGGGCCGTTCCTGTCGTAGCTGTCGTAGCGGTCGTTGTTCTGCAGGAACCACTGCGGGCTGTTGTAGTAGTGCTCGTCGACCATGTCGGCCTTGCCCTCGCGGTTGAGCTCCCAGGCCCGGTCGAAGGTCGAACCGGTGTCGTCCGGGCCCGAGTTGGAGATCACCGTGATGTCCGGGTACTTCGCCTCGATCGCGGTCCGGAACCTCTGGAAGCGGGCGAAGAACTCGTCGGGGAGGTTCTCCTCGTTGCCGACGGCGAGGTGGGTCAGACCGAAGGGCCTGGGGTGTCCCATCTCGGCGCGCTTCTTGCCCCAGGTGCTGGTGGCGGGGCCGTTGGCGAACTCGATGAGGTCGAGGGTGTCCTGGATGTGCCGCTGGAGCAGCGCCTCGTCGTCGGTGGCGCGGTTCTGGCCGCAGCCGGTCACCAGGGCGGGGACGACGGGCAGCGGCATGGCGCCGATGTCCTCGGAGAAGCGGAAGTACTCGTAGTAGCCGAGTCCGTAACTCTGGTTGTAGCCCCAGAAGTTGGCGTTGGTGGCGCGCTGCTCGACCGGGCCGATGGTGTCCTTCCACTGGTAGGAGCGCTTGCGCTGCCAGCCGGACGCCTCGCTGTAGTCCTGCATGGAGCCGGTGTTGACGATGCAGCCGCCCGGGAACCGGACGAACGACGGGTCCAGGGCCTCGATCTTCTCGGCGAGGTCCTTGCGCAGGCCGTTCGCCTGGCTCTTGTAGGTGTCGCGCGGGAAGAGCGAGACCATGTCGAGCGCGGCGGCTCCGGTGGAGGCGACGGAGAGGCGGCCGTGGGAGCTGGTGCGGCTCGCGGTGAAGGTGGCGGTGTACTTCTTCCAGCCGCCGGAGACGGCCACCTGGCGGGCGGTCGCGAGCGTGCCGGCGGCGTCCTTCAGGCCGACGGTGAGGGTGCTGCCGGCCTCGGCGCGGGCCCACACCGAGAAGTCGTACCGCTTGCCCTGCTCGACGCGGATGCCCGTGTTGTAGCCGGCGTTGGTGACGGACGAACCGGCGCCGAGGGCCAGGTAGTTGCGGTTGCGCTCGTTCAGGCGGCCGGTGTCGTCCCGGACCTGGGCGGTGCCGGAGACCGCCCAGGAGGTGAGCGGGGTGTACGAGCCGTTGTCGGCGGTGGAGTACTCGAAGGACCGGTTCTGCACCAGCTCGGCGTACAGACCGCCGTCGGCGGCCCGGTTGATGTCCTCGAAGAAGACGCCGTACATGGTGTCGTCGATGGCCGCGCCCCGGGCCGTCGGGTCGACGGTGATCGTGTAGTCGGTGACGTCCTCGGCGTGCGCGGGTGCCGGGACGAGTCCGGTGGCCGCCACCAGGAAGGCGGTGGCGGCGAGACCGAGTCTCCAGCGGGTGCGGGTGCGTGACATGGATACTCCGCGGCTCGATGGTCGTGATGCAGGTCGCTCGAAAGTGTTCGGGATATCGGACGTTGACCAGAAGGTCGAACGGCAAGATAGGGAGGGGGCAGGGGCCCGTCAATGGGTCGCGCAGGAACGGACGGGACGGAGACAGCGGCGTCATGGGCGAGTTCTGGCCAGTACCAGATGTGCTGGCGCACCTGACGGGCTCATGGCGGGTGCGGCGGTCCGTGCGGGATCACGCGAGCGAGGCGTGGGGCGAGTTCACCGGGACGACTGTTTTCGGCCCGCTGGAGACGGGCGGGCTGCTGCACGAGGAGTCCGGAACATTCGTCTGGCAGGGCGTGCCCCGGCCCGCCGAGCGGACCCTGCGCTTCCTGCCCGGGAGCGCGCCCGGCACGGCCGACGTCCGCTTCGCCGACGGCCGCCCCTTCCACGACCTGGACCTGTCCACGGGCCGGCACGTGGCGGACCATCCCTGCTCGGCCGACCTCTACCGCGGCGAGTTCACCGTGGTCGACGAGGACCACTGGCGGACGGTGTGGCGGGTGCGCGGCCCCGCGAAGGATCTCGTCCTGACCACCGACTACGCCCGGGAGCGTCGGCCCCTACGCCCATGAGGGCTGGACCGGCGCCCCGTCGAAACGGAGGTTCCAGCGGCCCGCCCGACCGCTGACGGTCGTCGTCGACAGCGAGCGGACGTCGAAATTCCAGTAGGTGGCGGGCGGCGCCTTGAGGGCGTAGACCAGGGCGGCGCGGATCACCGAGGGTTCGGCCACGGCGACGACCCGGCCGCCGTCCTCCACCGGCCGGGTGTCCAGCCAGCCGCCGACCCGGCCGATGAACGCCGACAGCGACTCCCCACCGTGTGGAGTGGCTCGCGGATCCGCGAGCCAGGCGTCCACCGCCGCCGGTTCCCGGGCCATCGCCTCGCCGAGCGTCAGCCCGCGCCAGCGGCCCATGTCACAGTCGCGCAGGGCGAGTTGCACCAGGGGCGCGTACCCGAGGGCGTCGCCGGTGGCGCGGCTGCGCGGCGTGGGCGAGCAGTAGCGCAGCTCGGCCGCCGACAGCGGCACCAGATCATGGGCGAAGCGCTGCACCTCGTCCCACCCGGCCTGGTCCAGCGGACGGTCGTCCTCGAAACGCTCGGCGAGCAACGAGGAGCTGCGCGCGGCGGCGACGAACGTGACCCGAAGTGACATGCCGAGATGGTGATTCCCGGAAGTGCGCAGGTCAAGTGGCGTTACCTCTGAGTCACCCAGCGTACCCAAGGCCTTACTCGCAGGTCAGGACCGGCCGCCCTCGGCTAGCGGACCTCCGCCAGGGCCCGCCGCAGCCGCCGTACCCCTTCCGCGATCTCGCCCGTCCCCGCCACCGCGGCGAAGCTCAGGCGCAGGTGGGCGGCCGGGGGTTCGGCACTGAAGTACGGGCGGCCGGGGGTGATCGCGACGCCCGCGCGCAGGGCGGCCGCGGCCAGGGCGGTCTCGTCGGTGCCGTCGGGCAGCCGGGGCCAGAGGTGGTAGCCGCCGGACGGGATGTGCGGCAAAGCCAGTTCGGGCAGCTCGCTCAGCAGCGCGGCCGTCATCGTGTCCCGGCGCAGCCGCAACTGCGTGGAGATGGCGCGCAGATGGCGGGGCCAGGCGGGCGAGCCGACGAGCTCCAGGGCCGCCTCCTGCAGCGGCCGGGGCACGAAGAAGGTGTCGACGACCTGGATGGCGCGCAGCCGCTCCAGCACCGGACCGCGGGCGGCCAGCGCGCTGACCCGGAAGCTCGGCGAGGTGGCCTTGGTCAGGGAGCACACGTGCACCACCACCCCGTCGGGATCGTCCGCGGCCAGCGGACGCGGCAGCGGCCCGGCGTCCTCGTGCACCAGCCGTCGGACGAAGTCGTCCTCGATCACGAACGCGCCGGCCGCGCGCGCGATGCGCAGCACCTCGGCGCGGCGGTCCGGGGCGAGCACGGCGCCGGTCGGGTTCTGGAAGAGCGGCTGGCAGACGAAGACGCGGGCGCCGGTGGCCCGGAACGCGTCGGCGAGGAGGGCGGGGCGCACCCCGTCCGGGTCCACCGGGACCGGCACCGGGCGCAGGCCGGCGGCCCGGGCGATGGCCAGCATGCCGGGGTAGGTGGGCGACTCCACCAGGACCGGCGCCCCGGGCGGTGCCAGCGCGCGCAGGGCCGTGGTGAGCGCCGACTGGCCGCCGGAGGTGACCAGCACCTCGGCCGCGGTGACCGCGCCGCCGATGCTCCGCGCGAACCACTCGCGCAGCTCCGGCAGCCCCTCCATGGGCGGCCGCCCCCAGGCCCCGGGCCGGCGCCCCGCCCGGGACAGCGCCGCCGCCATGGCGCGCTCCGGCTGCAGGGAGGGGTGCAGATAGCCGCCGTTGAACTCGATTACTCCGGGCGGCGGAGCGGCGAGCGACACGAGGACACCGGAGGCGTCCACCGAGCGCGGCACGAGTTCGGCGGCGCTGTCCGCGCTCAGCGACACCTCCTGCCAGGAGGTGTCCCCGGCGGGCGTCGCCTCCGCCCGCGGCCGGGCCCGGAAGGCTCCGGCGCCGGGCCGGGTGACGACCAGGCCCTCGGCCGCGAGCTGCGCCAGGGCGCGCGAGACGGTCACCGGGCTCACCCGGAACCGCTCGACGAGGGCCCGGCTCGACGGGAGCTTTCCACCGTATGAGTAGCGGTCGAGTTCTCGCCGCAGTTGATCCGCCAGTTCACCGACGCTGCTACGCTCTTGCATGAGAGCACAGAGTAGCGCTACCGCTCCGAGCCGGATAGCGGTCGATACCCCGAGCGGCACCTCACCGGCGTACGGCACCCTGCTGGCCGCGCTCGGCGTGACCGCCTTCTCCCTCACCTTCCCCGCCACCGCCTGGGGCCTGGAGGGCTTCGGCCCCTGGTCGCTGGTGGCCGTGCGCAGTGTCCTCGCCGCCGTGCTCGCCGGTGGCTGCCTGCTGGCGCTGCGGGTGCCGCTGCCGGACCGCCGGCACTGGGCGGGGCTCGCCGTGGTGGCGGCCGGAGTGGTCGTCGGCTTCCCCCTGCTGACCACGCTCGCGCTCCAGACGTCCACCACCGCGCACGCGGCGGTCGTCGTCGGCCTGCTCCCGCTGACCACCGCGCTGCTCTCCGCCCTGCGCATGGGCGCCCGGCCCTCGCGCACCTTCTGGACGGCCGCGCTGGCCGGCGCCGCCGCGGTCGTCGCCTTCACCGTGCAGCAGAGCGGCGGCGCCCTGACCACCGCCGACCTGTATCTCTTCGGGGCCCTGCTGGTGTGCGCGGCCGGTTACACCGAGGGCGGCCGGCTGGCCCGGGTCATGCCGGGCTGGCACGTCATCGGCTGGGCGCTGGTGTGCTGCCTGCCGGTGTCCGTGCCCGCCGCCGTGCTCGCCCTGGCCCAGGAGCCGGTCCAGCTCACCGCGCACAGCGTGACCGGACTGCTGTGGGTCGCGGCCGGCTCGCAGTTCGCCGGCCTGGTCGTCTGGTACCGGGGCATGGCGGTCATCGGCATCCCCAAGGCCAGCCAGTTGCAGTTGGCGCAGCCGCTGCTCACACTGGTGTGGTCGGTGCTGCTGCTGGGCGAGCATCTGACAGTGGCCGCCCCGCTGACGGCCGCGGCGGTGCTCGTCTGCATCGCCGTCACCCAACGGGCGCGCGGTTGAGCGGGTCGTACGACCCCCTTACCGCCGCCGCCCGCGGGCCGTGGGCTCAAGGCCACGGACCGCTGCTCCCGCACATGCCGAGGAGGCCCCCAGATGCGTGCAACCGTGGGCGACCAGCTTGTCCAGCACGGCAGGGTGGTCGGACAGCACGACAAGGTCGGCGAGATCGTCGAAGTCCTGGGCCAGGAGGGCAATCCGCCTTACCGCGTCCGCTTCGAGGACGGGCACGAGGGCCTGTGCTCGCCCGGCCCCGACACCGAGATCCGGCACACGCGGATGCCCCACCGGGACATCACCCCGATGTAGGCCGGCGCGGGGTCGCCGCCGGCTGCCGGTAGTGGTCGGCGACCACCCGCGCCATGGCCCCGATCGGGTCCGCCGCCACCTCCTTGGCGGCGAAGAAGACATGCCCGCGCGCCTCCGGGTGCTCCTTGGCCAGCGTGAGGTGCCGGGACAGCTCGGCCGGCTGCTGCCAGGCGGCGCCCTGCGCCGGGTCGCCCGCCCGGTACAGCCCCTCACCGACGTACAGCTGCGTCGCGGTGCCCCGGACCGTGCGGGCCCACCAGGGCAGCAGGACGGCGTAGTCGGCGGCGGCGTGGCCGATGGGCCAGTACAGCTGCGGGCAGATGTAGTCGAGCCAGTTATGCCGCACCCAGCTGCGGGTGTCCGCGTACAGGTCGTCGTACGCCTGCAGGGCCCGGGTGTCGCTGCCGAGCGGGTCGGTGCCCGCGTTGCGCCACACCCCGAAGGGGCTGATCCCGAACCGGGCGCCCGGCCGGATCCGCCGGACCCGGGCCGACGTCTCCTGGACCAGCCGGTCGATGTTGTGGCGCCGCCACGCGGCCCGGCCCGAGAACCCGCCGCCGTGCCGGTCGTAGGCCTCGTCGTCGTCGAAGGTCTGGCCCGCCCGCGGATACGGATAGAAGTAGTCGTCGAAGTGCACGCCGTCCACGGCGTACCGCTCGACCGCGTCCATCATCGCGTCCTGCACGAAGGCGCGGACCTCGGGCAGCCCGGGGTTGTAGTAGAGCTTCCCGCCGTAGCGCACCACCCAGTCGGGGTGCCGCCGGGCCGGATGCGAGGCGACGAGCGCGCTCAGGTCCGTGTGGTTGGCGATCCGGTACGGGTTGAACCAGGCGTGCAGCTCCAGGCCGCGGGCGTGGGCCTCCCGGACGGCCGTGCCGAGCGGATCCCAGCCCGGCGCCTTGCCCTGCGTCCCGGTCAGCACGGCCGACCAGGGTTCGTGCGGCGAGGGCCACAGCGCGTCGGCCGTCGGCCGCACCTGGAAGATCACCGTGTTCAGCCGGCGCCGTACCGCGGTGTCGAGATGGGCGATCAGCTCGGCGCGCTGTCTCGCCGCGCTGAGGCCCGCGGCGGAGGGCCAGTCGCGGCCCGCGACCGTCGCCAGCCACATGCCCCGCATCTCGCCGCCCGCCGCATGCCGCCGCTCCGGCGCCGCCGACGCTCCCGAGGCCGTCGAGAAGGCTCCCAACGTGGCCAGGGCGAAGGCCCGACGCGTGATTCGGCCCATTTCGCGCACCCCCATCGCACTGCGGATCCGCACGGTCACGGATCGTCTTCGCGCCCCAGGATGCCCCCACCCCGGCGATCGATCATCGATACTTGGCGGTAACGTGCACGAACGGAGCAGGCACCGGGACCCGGGGTCCTGCCACAGCCGAAGTTCAGCGAAAGGGACGATGTGACCGACATCGAACGCGTCGGAGTGGTGGGCTGCGGCCAGATGGGCGCCGGCATCGCCGAGGTGTGCGCCCGGTCCGGGCTGGACGTGAAGGTTGCCGAGACCACCGGCGAGGCCCTGGAGATCGGCCGTACCCGGCTGTTCAACTCCCTGGCCAAGGCCGCCGAGCGCGGCAAGATCAGCGAGGACGAGCTGGCGGCCACGCAGGCGCGGCTCAGCTTCACCACCGACCTCGGCGAGTTCGCGGACCGCGATCTGGTGATCGAGGCCGTCGTGGAGAACGAGCAGGTCAAGACCGAGATCTTCCAGGTGCTGGACCAGGTCGTGACCCGGCCGGACGCGATCCTGGCCTCGAACACCTCCTCCATCCCGCTGGTGAAGCTCGCGGTCGCCACCTCGCGGCCCGACCAGGTCATCGGCATCCACTTCTTCAACCCGGCCCCGGTGCAGAAGCTGGTCGAGCTGATCCCGGCGCTCACCACCTCCGAGGGCACCCTCAGCCGCGCCCAGGTCTTCACCGAGAAGGTGCTCGGCAAGCACGCCATCCGCGCCCAGGACCGCTCGGGTTTCGTGGTGAACGCGCTGCTGATCCCCTACCTGCTCTCCGCTATCCGGATGTTCGAGTCGGGCATCGCCAGCCGCGAGGACATCGACAACGGCATGGAGCTCGGCTGCGCCCACCCGATGGGCCCGCTGAAGCTGTCCGATCTGATCGGTCTGGACACCGTCGCCTCGGTCGCGTACTCGATGTACGAGGAGTACAAGGAGCCGCTCTACGCCGCTCCCCCGCTGCTCCAGCGCATGGTCGACGCCGGCCGCCTCGGCCGCAAGTCCGGTTCGGGGTTCTACAGCTACTGATTGCACAGTGCCCGATGCAGGGTGCTGATTACACAGTGCGACGAGCGCGGGCCCGGCACTCCTCGGAGCGCCGGGCCCGCGGCATTCACACACCGTGTGCGCGCCGGGCTCGCATATGCCCTTCGCACACTCTCCCCACGCGCCCACCAGGGGAGTTGACTCTTCATGCGCATGCAAGAGCGCACGCAGGGATGTGACGACTACGGAAAGGAGCGGACTCGTGACCGCCGAACCCGAGCATCCCGTGGTCCATGGAGAACTCGCAGAGTTACGGCGTCGCCTCGACGTGGCCTATGCCCGTGTCGAGGGAGGCCTGGCCCTGCTCAGCCATCGCACCGAGGAGACATGCAAGGAGCTCGATGATCTGTCCGCGCGCATCGTCGCCCTGGAGCACGCCCGCTGGCCGCTGCCCGCGGTGGCGGTACTGACCGCGCTGGGCGCGCTCGTCGTGGCGATCTGGCAGGCCCTCGGGCATTAACTCGCAGGGCGCGGCGGGGGGATCAGGGCAACGCGTCCTGCCCGAGCCTGAGGTGGTGCAGCAGGAGTAACGCGGCCGCCATGTTGGCGGCCGGGACCTCCCCACGGGCGACCATGTCGGGGACGAGCTTGAGGGGGACCCATTCCCGGCGGTCCGACTCGAAGTCGTCCACGGGGTGCCCGACGTACTCACCCTCGTCGGCCCAGTAGATGTGGTGCCTGGCGTCGGTGAGTCCGTTGGACGGCTCCACGCTCATGAGGTGGTGCAGCCGTCCCGGCCGCCAGCCGGTCTCCTCCTCCAGTTCCCTGGCGGCCGCCACGGCGATGTCCTCGCCGTCCTCGACCACTCCGGCCGCGAGTTCCCATCCCCAGCTGTCGGTGATGAACCGGTGGCGCCACAGGAGGAGGACCTCATTGGCCTCGTTGACCACCGTGGCCACGGCGACCGGCCGCAGCCGGATCAGGAAGTGGTCGAGGTGCCGGCCGTCCGGCAGTTCGACATCCGCGAGATTGACGCTGAACCAGCGATTTGAGTACACAGTTTGTTCGCTCTGTTTCGCCCACTGCACGGTTCTGCCACCTTCCGTCGAGTAAGTGGCAATATCGCAGCAGGGACTGTGAGCTGTCGGTGGTCGAGCACCGACCTACAGCGGTACGCGTAGTGCGCCGTCGATGAGTTCGGCGGCCTCGGAGGTGCCCGCGCAGCCGCTGCGCACCAGGTATTCGCGTACCGCGCGGAGTCTGTCGCGCAGCCGCTGGGACTCCATTCCCCTCGCCTGTTCGGCCATCTGCACCGCGGTGGCCACCGCCTTGTCGGCGTGGCCCTGACGCAGCTCGATCGTGCTGAGCATGGCGAGCCGGTGCACCCGGCCGCGGTCATGGGCGGGATTGTCGACGGCCGCGGCCGCGTGCTCGCCGGCCGCCGCGAGTTCGCCCAGGCTCAGCAGCGCCTCCGCCACCTGGACGTTGACGAGCCCCGGCTGGACATAGCCCGTTTCGTCGGGTTCGTATCCGCGCCGGATGCGTTCGGCGGCCTGCTCGGCACGCCGGATGCAGGACAGGGCGCTCGTGCCGTCACCGAGGTGTGCGTACGCCTTCGCCTGCATCGCGTACAGATCCGAGGCGAGCGCCGGGGTGATGTGCCGGCCCGCGGCACGCAACGCGGCCTCCGCGAAGGCGACGGCCTGGCGGAACTCCCGCATGAACAGCGCCTGGTTGACCAGCAGGGCGATCACATAGGCGCCGAGCCCCCGGTCACCGCTGGCCTTCGCGAGCCGCAGCGCCTGGTGGAAGTAGCGCTGGGCCAGGCCGTGCGCGTCGGAGTCGTAGGCACAGATCCCGGCGACGGCCACCAGACCGCCGGTGGCGCGGTGGAGTTGGCGGCCGATGGCGTCGGTATAGCTGCCGCGCAGCAGCGGTGCGGCCTCGGCGTTGAGGAAGCCGACGATCCGGGTGCGGGTCGCGATGCCGCCGGCCTTGCGGTACATCTGCTCGTAGTGGGTGCGGGCGGCCCGCAGCATCTCCAGTTCGGCGGGCGTGACCCGGTGCCGGCCGCCACGCGAGACGTCCACGTCCTCGGGCGGGTTCTCCCACTCCCACACCGGCATCACGGCGGGGGTGCCGGTGACGGCGGGCGCGCCGAGGATGTGCGGACGCTGCTGTTCGTCGGAGCGCCAAAGGGCGGTGGCCCGCTCGACGAACCCGGACAGCGAGGTGGCGTGCGGGGCGGAGGGCTCGCCGGGTACGCCGAGTCCGATGTCGTCGAGGGTGACCGGGCGTTGGAGGCGGCCGGCCAGCACCTCGCAGATCAGGTCGGGGACTTGACCGCGCGGCCGCTGCCCCTTCAACCACCGTGCGACGGCGGTGTGTTCGTACCTGAGCGCGAGCCCGCGCGCCCGTCCGGCCTGGTTCACGTGTGCTGCCAGCCCCGCGTGCGAGATCCCCGCCTCGTCCAGGATCGCGTCGAGCAGAGTGTTGGGCTGCATATATGCCCCCCGGGTGGCTCGGTGCCGTCAGAGTAGTGGTTCCGGCTTCACACGGGGTGTGAACGGAGTGCTCGAATCCGCGCAGTGTGCGCACTGTCGCGGAGAGTTTCCAGCCGGTTGACTGAATTGCCTCGCAAGAGGCCGGCCGGGCCGCCGGCTCCCCCTCGTACAGTGCGGCGGCCCTGCCGGGACGCTGCGCTCGCTGCGCCGGGCGACTGTTCACCGTGGCACTAGTGGTGCTGTGTCGGCTGCGGGTTCGATGTGGCTGGTCGCGCAGTTCCCCGCGCCCCTATGGAGTTGCCCCTCACGTGAGTTCGGTCGTTCCGCAGGATCAGTAGTGCGATGTCGTCGGAGGGGGTGCCGCCCGCGTGACGCATCAGCGCGCTCAATACCGTACGGAGGATCAGCTGTGGGGAGCCGGGGTGTGTGCGGGAGGCGCCCAGCAGAGCCGCCGGAAGCGAAAAGAACCGGCCACGCGCGTCCCGCGCGTCTTCCGCACCGTCCGTGTACAGGGTCAGGGACTCGCCGGGGAGCAACGGTCCGCACGAAAGGGCCGCCAGTTCCCTCGGCAGCGGGAAGGGACCTAGCGGCGGCAGCGGATCCGCGCGCGCCAGGGGCTCCACCCGCGTGCCGCTGATCAAGTAGGGCCAGGGATGGCCGCAGTTGAGGGCCCGCACTTCCGCGTCCCGGCCGATCTCCAGCAGCAGGACGGTGGCGAACTCCTCCGCCGCCTCGGGTTCGTCCCGGTACCGCTCCCGCAGGTGCCGGGCGAGGGCGCGGTCCAGTCGCCGGAGCACCCGCCCCAGGTCCGGCTCGTCGTGGACCGCCTCGCGGAAGCTGCCGAGGAGTGCCGCGGCCGTGCCGACGGCGGCGATGCCGTGTCCCCGTACGTCGCCCATCACCACGCGCACCCCGTGCTCGGTTGCGATGACCTCGTACAGGTCCCCGCCCACCGAGGCCCCCCGGTCCGCGGAGAGCTGGGTGGCGGCGATGTTCAGTCCGTCGATCCGCGGCGGCAGCGGCCGCAGCAGCACGCTCTGCGCGACCCCGGCGACCCGGCGGATCTGCCGCAGCTCCCGCAGCAGGACCTGGCGGACATGGAGGATCAGCCCGGTGCCGACCGCGAAGAAGACGGCGCTGGTGACCGCGCGGGCTCCGATGCCGTCCTGCTGGGCGAGCGGACAGGTGAGCTTGTAGGTGATCGCCATCGCGCCCCAGGCGGTGGGCAGCCCCAGCGCGAGCAGCCGACGGGGAAACACAGCCTTGATGCGGATCATGCCGGTGGCCCCCAAGTAGGCCGCGTCAACGCAGAATCGGACCGACCCCGAAAGGCCGGTCCGATTCTGTCGACCGCATGGCCCAAGAGGACCAGTACACCGGCAGTTCTCACTCGAACGAGTGAGGTGACCGATGAGGGGGGTGGGGGCGCGCCGATCGACAGCAGTCCCCCATCCCATGGGCCCTACCCCCGAAGCACCGCCCCGGTCCGCTTGCCCGCGAGGGCGACCGCCGCGTCCCGGGCCGCCGAAGCCTCGTCCACGGTCAGCGTGCGATCCGGCGCCCGGAACCGCAGCGCGTACGCCAGCGACTTCTTCCCGTCACCCAGCTGCTCCGCGTTCTCGTACACGTCGAACAGCCGGATGGCCTCCAGCAGGCCCCCCGCGCCCTCGCCCAGCGCGGCCTCCACCTCGGCGTGCGGCACGAACTTGTCGACGACGAGGGCGACATCCTGCGTGGCGACCGGGAACGAGGAGATGCCCGGCGCCTGCGGCACCCCGTCGCCCACCTGCTCCAGCGCGTCCAGGTCCAGCTCCATCGCGCAGGTGCGCGCGGGCAGTCCCAGCGCCTTGAGGACCCGCGGGTGCAGCTCACCGGCGTGGCCCACGACCCGCTCGGCACCGTCGACGGTGACGACCAGCTCGGCGCACCGGCCCGGATGCCAGGGCCCGTACTGCCCGGGCCGCACGATCAGTTCCGCACCCGCCTCGGCGGCGACGGTCCGCGCGGCCTGCACCGCGTCGGCCCACCCGGCCGGACGGCCCGCGCCCCACCAGCCGGCCTGCTCGCGGGCGCCCGCGAGGACGACGGCGACATGGCGCGGCTGCTCGGGCAGGACGGCGTCGAGCGCGGCGATCTCCTCGTCGGTCGGACGCCGGTCCACGGGCAGCTGCGCGGCGACCCGCTGCTCCTCGCGGGGCAGGAAGACCAGGCCGGTCTCGAACAGGGCCAGGTCGTGCGAGCCCCGTCCGTCGTTGCGCCGCAGCGCACCGAGCAGGCCCGGCAGCAGCGACGTACGGAGCGCGGGCTCCTCGTCGTTGAGCGGGTTGGTCAGCTTCACGACCCGGCGGGCCGGGTCGTCGGCGTCGAGACCGAGCTGGTCGAAGACCTGCTCCCCCACGAAGGGGTAGTTCGGCGCCTCGACGTACCCGGCACCGGCCAGGGCGCGGCCGACGCGCCGGTGCAGCCGCTGACGGGGGGTCAGGCCCCGGCCGGACGGCGGCTTGGGCAGCGTGGAGGGCAGGTTCTCGTAGCCCTCGAGCCGGATGACCTCTTCCGCGAGGTCGTTCTGCTCCAGCAGGTCGGGACGCCAGGACGGGACGGTGACGATCAGCTCGTCCTGTCCGTAGACGTCGCAGCCGACCTCCTGGAGGCGGCGTACGACGGTCTCGCGGCCGTACTCGACGCCGGCGACCTTGTCCGGGTGGTCCGCCGCGACCGTGATGGTGTGCGGCGCGGACGGGGCGATGACCTCGGTGACGCCGGCGTCGGCGGTGCCGCCCGCGAGCAGCACCAGCAGGTCGACGGTGCGCTGGGCGGCCGCGGCGGCGGCCATGGGGTCGACACCGCGCTCGAAGCGGCGGGACGCCTCGGAGGACAGTTTGTGCCGGCGGGCCGTCCGCGCGATCGCCACGGCGTCGAAGTGCGCCGCCTCGATGACCACGTCCGTCGAGGCGTTCTCGACATCGTCGTGGTCGGCGATCTCGGTGTTGGCGCCGCCCATGACACCGGCGAGGCCGATGAGGCCGCTGTCGTCGGTGATGACCAGGTCCTCGGCGTGCAGCGTCCGCTCGACGCCGTCGAGGGTGACGATCTTCTCGCCCTCGGCCGCGCGGCGGACGCCGATGGCGCCCTGGACCAGCTTGCGGTCGTAGGTGTGCAGCGGCTGGCCGAGCTCCATCATCACGTAGTTGGCGACGTCGACGGCGAGCGAGATCGGGCGCATGCCGACCTTCTGCAGCCGCCGCTTCAGCCAGATCGGGGAGCGGGCCTCGGCGCTCAGACCGGTGACCGTACGCGCGGTGAAGCGGTCGCAGCCCACGGGCTCGGAGACCTGCACCGGGTAGCCGAAGGCGTTCGGGGCCGGGACGTCGAGCAGCGCCGGGTCGCGCAGCGGCAGACCGTAGGCGATGGCGGTCTCGCGGGCGACGCCGCGGATGGACAGGCAGTCTCCGCGGTTGGCGGTGACGGCGATGTCCAGGACCTCGTCGAACAGTTCCAGCAGCTCGATGGCGTCCTTGCCGACCTCGGTCTCCGGCGGCAGCACGATGATGCCCTTGGTGCCGTCGTCGCCCATGCCCAGCTCGTCGCTGGAGCAGATCATGCCGTGCGAGGTACGGCCGTAGGTCTTGCGCGCGGAGATCGCGAAGCCGCCGGGCAGCTCGGCGCCGGGGAGCACGACCACGACCTTGTCGCCGGCCTGGAAGTTCCGGGCGCCGCAGACGATCTCCTGGGGCTCGCCCGTGCCGTTGGCGGTGCCGACGTCGACGGTGCAGAAGCGGATCGGCTTCTTGAAGCCCTCCAGCTCCTCGATGGTCAGCACCTGGCCGACGACCAGGGGGCCCTTGAGGCCGTCGCCGAGCTGCTCGACCCTCTCGACCTCGAGGCCGGCCGAGATGAGCTTGGCCTGCACATCGCGGCCGGTCTCGGTGGCCGGCAGGTCGACGTACTCCCGCAGCCAGGAAAGCGGGACCCGCATCAGATCTCCATCCCGAACGGCCGGGTGAACCGGACGTCACCCTCGACCATGTCTCGCATGTCCTCGACGTTGTGGCGGAACATCAGCATCCGCTCGATGCCGAACCCGAAGGCGAAGCCGCTGTACTTCTCCGGGTCGACGCCGCAGGCGGTGAGCACCCGCGGGTTGACCATGCCGCAGCCGCCCAGCTCGATCCAGCCCTCGCTGGAGCAGGTGCGGCAGGGCCGGTCGGGGTTGCCGACGGACTCGCCGCGGCAGACGTAGCACACCATGTCCATCTCGGCGGACGGCTCGGTGAACGGGAAGAAGTTCGGCCGCAGCCGGGTCTTCATGCCCTCGCCGAACAGGGACTGCACCATGTGGTCCAGCGTGCCCTTGAGGTCCGCCATGGTGAGGCCCTCGTCGACCGCGAGCAGCTCGACCTGGTGGAAGACCGGGGTGTGGGTGGCGTCCAGCTCGTCGGTGCGGTACACGCGGCCCGGGCAGATCACGTACACCGGCAGCTCACGGTCGAGCAGCGAGCGGATCTGGACCGGCGAGGTGTGGGTGCGCAGCACGACACCGGACTCGGTGCCGCCCTGCGGGCCCTCGACGAAGAAGGTGTCCGCCTCGCCGCGCGCCGGGTGGTCCGGGCCGATGTTGAGGGCGTCGAAGTTGAACCACTCGGCCTCGACCTGGGGGCCCTCGGCGACCTCGTAGCCCATGGCCACGAAGATGTCCTCGATGCGCTCCGAGAGCGTGGTCAGCGGGTGGCGGGCGCCGGCCGGTACCCGGTCGAACGGCAGCGTGACGTCCACCGCCTCCTCGACCAGCACCCGGGCGTCACGCTCGGCCTCCAGCTCGGCCTGGCGGGCGGCCAGCGCCTTGTTGACGGCGCCGCGGGCCTGGCCGACCAGCTTTCCGGCGGCGGCCTTGGCGTGCGGGGGCAGGGCGCCGATCTCGCGGTTGGCGAGGGCCAGCGGGGAGGTGCCGCCGGTGTGGGCGACCTTGGCCTCCTGGAGCTTGTCGAGCGAGTCCGCGGCGGCGAAGGCGGCGAGCGCCTCGTCCCGCATGCGCTCGATCTCTTCCGGTTTCAACGCCTCGACCTCTACAGGGTCGTACGACTTATTCGGTGCCGACATCTCTTCCCGTGCTTCCGATCTGCTGGCTGAAGGTCCCCGTCACCGACTCAGTGGGCCGTCTCCGGGACGCAAAGGTGCCAAAGGCCGAGTCTAACGGGATGCGGACAGGCGGATGCGCCCGTGGCCGTCAGGCGAGATACGCCGGAGCCGCCACGGGCAACGTAAATCGGAACTCGGCGCCGCCGCCGGGGGCGCGGCCGACCGTGATGGTGCCGCCGTGGGCCTCGACGATGCCCTTGACGATGTAGAGCCCGAGGCCGGTGCCGCCGCGCTTGCTGCCCCGCCAGAAGCGGGTGAAGACGCGGTTCATGGACTCCTCCGGGATGCCGGACCCCTCGTCGCTCACCGTGACCGACGTGCCGGCGTCCTCTCCCTCGCGGGGCGACGCCGTGGGCGTGACGTCAATGGTGACGGTTCCCTCGCCGTGCCGCACCGCATTTTCCAGCAGGTTGCTGAGCACCTGGTCGATCTTGTCGGGGTCGGCCCACAGATCGGGCAGCGGCTGCTGCAGGCGGAGCAGGAAGCGGTCGGCGGGCTGCCCGGCGGCGACGTACGCCTGGATGTGCCGCCCCACCGCGGCGCCGATGTCGACGGGCTGGCGCCGCACCTCCAGCCGCCCGCTGTCGATCCGCGAGATGTCCAGCAGCTCGGCGATGAGCCGGGTGACGCGGTCGGCGTCGGCGTCGACGGTCTCCAGCATCAGCCGCTTCTGGTCGTCGGTGAACCTCTCCCACTTGGCGAGCAGGGTCGCGGTGAAGCCCTTGACGGAGGTGAGCGGCGAGCGCAGTTCGTGGGCGACCGTGGCGATCAGTTCGGCGTGGCTGCGCTCGGTGCGGCGGCGGGCCTCGGTGTCCCGCAGCGCGACGACGACGCGGCGGACGGGGCCGGTGGGCTCGGCCCGGACGTACCGCACCGAGACCAGGACCTCGCGCCCGCCCGGCAGCAGCAGGTTCCGCTCGGGCTGGCGGTTGCGGATGGCCAGTCCGCCGTACGGGTCGGTGACCTGCCACCAGCGGCGGCCCTCCAGATCCTCTAACGGCAGGGCCTTCTCCAGACGCTGTCCGAGGGCCTCGGCGGCGGAGACGGCGGTGATGCGCTCGGCCGCGGCGTTGAAGCAGACGACCTGGCCGTGCTCGTCGGCGACGACGAGGCCGTCGGGCAGGTCGTCGGGGGTGATGCCGAGTTCGGCGAGGTCGCCGTACCGGGGCGCGGGCGGGTGGCTCATGTCCCGTGCTCCCGGTGCGCTGCTCGTGCCGACACTCATCCCCGTACCCCACCTCTCGAACGACCGAGGGGCCCCGAGCTGGTCACCCTACTAGCTCTCGGTGACGGAGCGGCACCCTCCGAAGGCGCGCTGTGCACGGGCCGACGCGTAGAGACATACGGCCGCGGCGGTGGCGAGGTTCAGGCTCTCGGCCTTGCCGTGGATCGGTACGCGCACGACGGCGTCCGCGAGCGCGCGGGTCTCCTCCGGGAGCCCCCAGGCCTCGTTCCCGAACACCCAGGCGGTCGGCCCGCCCATGGTCCCCATGTCGAGCTCGTCGTCGAGGTCGTCGGCCCCGGCGCCGTCGGCGGCGAGGATGCGCACCCCGGCGTCCTTGAGCCCGGCGACGGCCCGCTCGACGGGCACTCCCACGGCCACGGGCAGATGGAACAGCGACCCGACGGAGGCGCGTACGGCCTTGGGGTTGTAGAGATCGACGGAGGCATCGGTGAGTACGACGGCCTCGGCGCCCGCGGCGTCGGCGCACCGCAGCACGGTGCCCGCGTTGCCGGGGTCCCGGACGTGCGCGAGGACCGCGACGAGCCGGGGCCGGGCGGCCAGGATCTCCTCGAAGGGGGTGTCGAGGAACCGGCAGATCCCGACGAGGCCCTGCGGGGTGACGGTGGTGGAGATGTCGGCGATGACGTCCTCGGAGGCGAGGTGCACCCGTGCTCCGGCGGTACGGGCCTCGCCGATGATGTCGGCGTACCGCTCCGCGGCCTCGACCGTGGCGAACAGCTCGACCAGGGTGCCGTCGTGCCCGGCCGCCTCCCGCACGGCCTGCGGCCCCTCGGCGAGGAACAGCCGCTCCTTCCCCCGGAAGTTCCGCTTGCCCAGCCGCCGGGCGGCGGAGACACGGGGGGAACGGGGGGAGATCAGGTCGGGGGCAACGGGGGGCATGGAGCTCACTTTCACCATCTTTTCCGCCGCAACGGCGATCAACCACAGGGGCGGATTCCGGCGGTGCCGAACCCGCCGCACCGCGCAACGCAACGGACCCGCAGGAAACAACCCACGGGTCCGTCACTCACGTCGGCTCAGGCCAGCGCAGCGTCACGCAGCCTTCGGCGCGTTGACGTCGCTCGGCAGGGCCTTCTGCGCGACCTCGACGAGCGCGGCGAACGCGTTCGGGTCGTTGACGGCCAGCTCGGCGAGGATCTTGCGGTCGACCTCGACGTTGGCGGCCTTCAGGCCCTGGATGAAGCGGTTGTACGTGATGCCGTTGGCGCGGGCAGCGGCGTTGATGCGCTGGATCCACAGCTGGCGGAAGTCACCCTTGCGCTTCTTGCGGTCGTTGTAGTTGTAGACCAGCGAGTGGGTGACCTGCTCCTTGGCCTTGCGGTACAGACGCGAACGCTGACCGCGGTAGCCGGAGGCCTGCTCGAGGATCGCCCGGCGCTTCTTGTGGGCGTTGACTGCCCGCTTGACGCGTGCCACTTGTTAACTCCTTGTAGCGGGGCCGTGGGTGTCCTCACACGACCCGAAATCGATTGGGTCCCGGTCCTGACGTGCGGCGGCGAGGCGCCGGAACGTCACTTGCCGAGAAGCTTCTTGATCTTCGCGGCGTCGCCCGGGGCCATCTCGGCGTTGCCGGTGAGGCGACGCGTCACGCGGGACGACTTGTGCTCGAGCAGGTGGCGCTTGCCGGCACGCTCGCGGAGCACCTTGCCGGAGCCGGTGATCTTGAAGCGCTTGCTGGCACCGCTGTGCGACTTGTTCTTCGGCATAGCGCCGTTCTCTCCTCGTCGGTGGCGCTCCGGTGCCCGGTCGTGAAACCGGGCACGGTGGAGCGTCGTTCTGGTATCGGATACATCCTTGGGGACTCGCGTCCCCCGGGATCACGCCTCGGCGGATGCCTCGGCCGGAGCCTCGGCGTCCTCGACGTCCTCGGCGAAGTCGGACTCCGCGGCGTTCTGCGACTTGCCGGGGTTGGCCTTCGCTTCTGCCTTGCGGGCTTCCTGCGCCTGACGGGCCTCGGCCATCGCCTCGGTCTTCTTCTTGTGCGGACCGAGAACCATGATCATGTTTCGGCCGTCCTGCTTCGGATTCGACTCCACGAAGCCGAGGTCCTGGACGTCCTCCGCGAGACGCTGCAGCAGTCGGTAGCCCAGCTCGGGCCGGGACTGCTCGCGACCACGGAACATGATCGTGATCTTGACCTTGTCGCCCTGCTTGAGGAACCGGACGACGTGACCCTTCTTGGTGTCATAGTCGTGCGGGTCGATCTTCGGCCGGAGCTTCATCTCCTTGATGACCGTGTGCGCCTGGTTCTTGCGCGCCTCACGGGCCTTCATGGCCGACTCGTACTTGAACTTCCCGTAGTCCATGAGCTTGCACACAGGCGGACGGGCGGTCGCCGCCACCTCGACCAGGTCCAGGTCGTACTCCTGCGCAAGCTCCAGTGCCTTGGCCAGGGGGACGATGCCCACCTGCTCGCCACTGGGACCGACAAGTCGCACCTCTGGAACGCGAATCCGGTCGTTGATGCGGGGCTCGGCGCTGATGGATCCTCCTCGGTAGCACCACACGGCGGTCTGGCGGACAGCCGCGTATGTCTGATTGACATAGGACCAACCATCGCGGCGCATGAAAAATGCCCCGGACGGGACACAGGCGGGGCTCCTTTGATGCCGGAACACCGCCGCGTCGACCGCGGGGCGCAATCTCGGGCGACTCTCCACCGTCCGTACGGAACGGTGGTGGCCGCCTGACCGGTGACCCGCCGTCCCGGAGGACAGTCGGGTGGGAGTTCGGAGCCTCCACTTGCGGGCCGGACACATGCGTGTTCGGCCGGTCGTCACCCAAGGTTAGCAGCTCCCGCCGGTCGGGGCTAACCGAGGCAGTGTCGGGCCGGGCCGGTGCGTGCACCTATCGTGGGCGCCATGAGTGACACCTCTTCCCCGGACAGCCCCGAGACGCCCGACTTCGACGAGATGACCCGCGACATCGCCGAGGTCCCCGCCGTCGAGGTGATCGTGACGGTCGCCGTGAACCTGATGAGCGCCGCCGCCGTGAAGCTCGGACTGACCGAGGAGGGCGACCGGTACAAGGACCTGGACGAGGCCCGCAAACTGGTCACCGCCCTGGCCGGGCTGCTGGACGCGAGCACCACCGAGATCAGCTCCTTCCACGCGGCCCCGCTGCGGGACGGCCTGAAGTCGCTCCAGCTGGCGTTCCGCGAGGCCTCGCTCGTCCCGGACGAGCCGGGCCAGGGCCCGGGCGAGAAGTACACCGGGCCGGTCTACGGCTAGGCCCCGGCTTCCCGTACGAACAAGGGCTCGCCCGGAGGGTTGGCCTCGGCCGGCAGCAGTGCCAGGTCGAAGCCGCGCACCAGGCGGGCCCTCAGTGTTTCGTCGGCGGCGAGCCGGCGCGCGACCGCGTGGACACCGGCGTCCTGCGGCACGGAGGGGTGGAGGACCAGGGCGAGGGTGCCGTCGGCCCGGCCCGGGCCCAGGTAGGCGCGCAGCACCGCGTCCACGTCGGCGACCGCGGCGCGCACCGCCGCCACGACCGCCGGGTCGGCCAGCGGGTCGGTGCTGGTCCGCCCCTCGGCCAGGGCGAGCAGCGCCGGTCCCGTCAGCTCGAACGGCACCGGTCCGGCCAGGTCCAGCACGACCGTGTCGGCCTTCTCGTGCGCGGCGGCCTCCAGGGCCTGGTGCAGGGGTACGGCGACGGGGCGGGCCGTGGTGTCCCAGCGGGCGAGGGAGTCGGTGGAGGTGAAGGCGGGCAGTGCCTTGCGGTCGCCGGCCCGCAGGGTCGGTACGGCCATGTCGCTGGTCTTCTCGTGACGCAGCCCGTTCTCGTCCTCCTCGACCTCCCCGAGGACGGCCACGACGGGGACGAGCAGCCGGGCGCCCTTGAGCGCCCGGAGCACCGGTGCCACGGCGGTGCGGTCCTCGGCCCAGGCGGCGAGCGCCGCGCTCAGCCGGGGGTCGGCGGAGCCGTCGTCGTCCGGGAAGGGGGAGTCGGGAATGTTCTTGTTCGCCACGGTCACCGACCCTAATCCAGGGTGTAAGCAGCTCGTCGCGGACCCCGCAAGGATGCGACGAGACGCTTGCACGGGCAGCGGACGCCTTGGCCCTCTCCAGTCCCCGAGGCTCGCTCTGAGACCGGCGCCGCTGCTCACCGATTGACCGGTGGTGCGTGGGCGCTGGGCGAGGTCTGATCCGACCATGGCCCGTGAGGCCTCCCGATAGAGCGACAGCCCGGAGCCTGCGCACCATCGCGAACATGCGCGTGTTCGTGAGTTTCGTGGGGTGATGCGGGTGCCGGGCTGATGCCTCCGTTTCCCCCGGCCGTTGTAGGCCTCTGTCAAGAGCGGCACGGCCCGGTGCCTGCGTGACCACCACGAAACTCACGGCGGCCGGCCAGACGTTGACGTCACGGCGCGAGCCCACTCCAGGGTCGACCTCTTGTTCATCGCGAGCCCAGAGCTCTGTAGACAGATCGAGGCCCCTGAAGTGCGCTGGTGTCGCGAACGGCTACTGAGATGGCGGACCGACGAGTCCTGGGATTAGGGCGCCGCGTGACCCGCATGTGCTCGTGACCTGCATAAACGAACGAATATGGGAGGATAGCTTGACTGTGTTCTGCGGCATCGACTGGGCGGAACGCCATCACGACGTCGCCATCGTCGACGACACCGGCACCCTGCTCGCCAAAGCCCGCATCACCGACGACGTGGCCGGATACAACAAGCTGCTGGACCTCCTGGCCGAACACGGCGACAGCCCCGCCACCCCGATACCGGTGGCCATCGAGACCAGCCACGGCCTCCTCGTGGCCGCCCTGCGCACCGGCAACCGCAAGGTCTTCGCGATCAACCCGCTCGCCGCCGCCCGCTACCGCGACCGCCACGGCGTCTCCCGCAAGAAGTCCGACCCTGGTGACGCCTTGGTCCTGGCGAACATCCTGCGCACCGACATGCACGCCCACCGTCCGCTGCCGGCCGACTCCGAACTCGCCCAGGCCATTACCGTGTTGGCCAGGGCTCAGCAGGACGCGGTCTGGAACCGGCAGCAGGTCGCCAACCAGGTCCGTTCACTGCTGCGCGAGTACTACCCTGCGGCCCTGCACGCCTTCCAGGGAAAGGAGGGCGGACTGACCCGGCCCGACGCCCGCGTCATCCTGACCATGGCGCCCACCCCGGCGAAGGCTGCGAAGCTCACCCTCGCCCAGTTGCGCGCCGGGCTGAAGCGCAGTGGCCGCACTCGTGCCTTCGACACCGAGATCGAGCGGCTGCGGGGCATCTTCCGTTCCGAGTACGCCCGTCAGCTCCCGGCCGTCGAGGACGCCTTCGGCCACCAGCTCCTTGCCCTGCTCAGGCAGCTGGATGCCACGTGCCAGGCCGCGGACGACCTCGCGGAGGCCGTCGAAACCGCGTTCCGCGAGCACGCCGACAGCGAGATCCTGCTCAGCTTCCCCGGCCTGGGCCCTTTGCTCGGCGCCCGGGTGCTCGCCGAGATCGGCGACGACCGCAGCCGCTTCACCGACGCCAGAGCGCTGAAGTCCTACGCCGGCTCCGCACCGATCACCCGCGCCTCCGGCCGGAAACACTTCGTCGGCCGCCGCTTCGTCAAGAACAACCGCCTCATGAACGCCGGCTTCCTCTGGGCCTTCGCAGCCCTGCAGGCCTCGCCCGGGGCCAACGCGCACTACCGGCGCCGACGCGAACACGGAGACTGGCACGCGGCCGCCCAGCGCCACCTGCTCAACCGGTTCCTCGGCCAACTCCACCACTGTCTTCAGACGCGGCAGCATTTCCACGAACAACGCGCCTTCGCGCCACTCCTGCAAGCTGTCGCGTGACCTGGAGTCGGCCGGAGGTTCCTGGTCACCTGCTGACTCCGCGAGCACACCTCATGCGCCTGTAGTGCCGTCGATCTGCTCGCGGATGAGGTCGGCATGGCCGTTGTGACGTGCGTATTCCTCGATCATGTGCACCATGATCCAGCGCAGGGAGACTCCCCGATCGCCGACGTGACCAGCTTCCTGTTCGGACAGGTGGCCGGAGTCGTCCAGTCCTGCGTCAGCGATCAGCTCACGGCCGCGGGAGACCTCGGCTTGCCACGCGGCCACCACCTCGTCGAGCCCTCGTCCAGACTTCAGGGCAAAGCCATCATGGTTGCTCTCCCCGAAGACTGGCGGCACGTTCTGACCTGCGAACACACGCTGGAACCAGTTGCGTTCTACCTCAGCCATGTGCTGCACGAGTCCCAGCAGCGTCATCGACGACGGTGACGCCGCTGCAAGCCGTAATTGATCATCTTTGAGGCCCGAACACTTCAGGGTGAGAGTCGCACGGTGAAAGTCCAGCCATGCCTCCAGCATGGACCGCTCGTCGGCATGCGCGGGAGGAATCGGCCGTCCGTCCGGTGTCGTATTCATGAGCACACCTTGGCAGCAGCAGCCGTACCTCACGTCTGTCTTCGCTGGCGACGAACACACGTTGTGTCCTCTCCCAGTTCATGGCTCACGAGCCGACTCTGCCGAGGGAGGCTGCTTGACTTTTTGGCCCCCTGAGATGTCTATCGGGGGGATGCTGCTGCGCTTGTGCGGGCCCGGAAACGCGCCCGTCACCCGGCTCACGCGTTTCTCAGGCATCCCTGACACAGATCTGACCCGCGTCTCACGCGAGACACAGTCACCGGCCCGACGATCACGGGCATGGAGTCCTGCAGAGCGCGTCGGCGCCGTGTGCCCCTGCTGTACGTCGCCCTCGCCTCCGCGGCCGTGGTCGGCGCCATGACGGCGCAGCCGCACTCGGCTCCGGGCGCGGGGAGCGCCGTATCGTCGTCGGCGACGCCCTCCGGGGTCGCGGCGAGCGGGGAGGCATCCGTGGAATCGGTGGCGTGGCCGACGGTGGACCGGGACGGGCTGCTGGCGGACGCCATGGAGTCCGTCGCCGTGGCGGAGGGCGCGGAGGTGTCGGTGGCGGTGCTGGACCTGGACTCCGGCGCGAGCGCCAGGTACGGGGACGGTTCCTTCGACACGGCGAGCATCGTGAAGGTCGACATCCTGGCGGCGCTGCTGCTCCGGGCCCAGGACGAGGGGCGGGCGCTGACCTCGGCGGAGAAGGCGCATGCCACCGCGATGATCGAGCGCAGCGACAACGCCTCCGCGTCGGCCCTGTGGGAGACGATCGGCAGGGCGCAGGGGCTGGCCGCCGCGAACGAGCGGTTCGGGCTGCGGGCCACCGAGGGCGGCGACGGGACGCTGTGGGGGCTGACGCAGACCACGGCGGCGGATCAACTCGTGCTGCTCCAGCAGGTGTTCGGGGAGGAGTCGGAGCTGGGCGAGGCGTCGCGGTCGTATCTGCGAGGGCTGATGGGGCGGATAGCCGTGGATCAGCGGTGGGGTGTCTCGGCGGTGGCGGACGGTTCGCGGTGGGCGCTGAAGAACGGGTGGCTGCCGCGGAGCACGACGGGGCTGTGGGACGTCAACAGCATCGGGCGGGTGACGGTGGACGGGCGGGAGTGTCTGATGGCCGTGCTGTCCAACGGCAACGCGACGAAGGCCGCGGGGGTCGCGCTGGTCGAGGCGGCGGCGAAGGCGGCGGTGCCGGTGCTGGCGAGGGGCTAGAAGCGGCCTCGGTGCTCGCGGGGCTAGAAGCGGGCCCGGTGGTCGTCCTGCCGGGGGCGCCGGCCTCGCCACAGGACGATCGCCGCGACCAGCAGGACGCCTCCGGTGCCGCCCGCCAGGGGGGCCGCCCAGCCCGTGGCGTCGTCCGAGGCCTTACGGGTGTCGGGACCCGGGCCGAAGTACTCGTCGCCGTGTCCCCTGGCCCGCAGGCCCGCCGGTTTGAGGCCGGCGGCCTTCGCGATGGCGGCGGCGGGGTCGATGAAGCCGTAGCCGCGGGAGTCGTCGCGGCCGTCGGCGGGGGCGTTGCGGGCCGTGTCCTCCAGGAGCTTCTTGATCTGGGCCGGGTCCAGGCCCGGGTGGGCGGACTTGACCAGGGCCACCGCGCCGGAGACGAAGGCCGCGGCGGCGCTGGTGCCCCAGCCCTCGTAGTACTTGCGGTCCGGGTCGGCGATCACGACGTCGACGCCGGGGGCGCTGACCGTGGCGTACCAGCGGCGGGTGGAGAAGGAGGCGCGGGTGCCGAACTTGTCGACGGCGGTGGCGGCGATGACGCCCGGATAGGCGGCCGGGTAGGAGATGTGGTCGCCCTTCTCGCCGCCGTTGCCGGCCGAGGCGACGACGACGGCGCCCTTGCGCAGGGCGTACTGGACGGCCTCGTCCTCGGCGGGTTCGGGGTGCGCGGACTTGGAGTCGTCGCCCAGGGAGAGGTTGATGACGTCGGCGCCGTGGTCGGCGGCCCAGCGGATGCCCTCGGCGAGGGCGTTGCCGCGGGTGGTGCGGGCCTTGGCGCGGGCCGGGTCGCCGTCCTCCAGGATCACGCGGACGGGGAGGATCCTGGCCTCGGGGGCGATGCCCAGTACGCCGCCGCCGTTGCCGGGGCCGTGTCCGTGGCCCGCGATGATGCCGGCCATGGCGGTGCCGTGGCGGGCCCAGGCGCGGTCGCCGCGTTGCGCTCCGAAGCCGACCATGTCCTTGCCGGGCAGGACGTTGCCGGCGAGGTCGGGGTGCTCGTCGTCGACGCCGGTGTCGAGGACGGCGACGGTGATGCCCTCGCCCTGGGTGGTCTGCCAGGCCTCGTCGGTGTGCATGGCTTCCAGGGCCCACTGCTGGCCGCGGATGCCGTCGGCGTGGGCGGCGGTGGACGGGACCAGGGCGAGGGAGGCGGCGAGGAGGACACCGAGCAGGCCCGTGCGGCGGGCGCGGGCGGCGGTCATGAGGCCGGCTCCGTGGCGTAGGGGCCGACGTGCTTGCGCAGGGCGCGTTCGACGCGGTCGGCGAGGCCCTTCGCCTCGTGGCCGAGGCCGGCCTGGGCGGGGGCCGTGGTGGCGCCGGACTCCATGGCGTCCTCGGCGGGCTGCGGCTCGTCGACGTCGCGGCCGTCGGCCCAGCCGGAGACGGAGTAGACGACGACCGGGGCGTCGGTGAGGACGGACACGGTCCAGGTGGCGCGCTGGTCGCTGTCGAAGCCGGGGCCGTACGGGCGGGGCATGAGGTCGGTACGGCTGTCCAGGCCCTCCTCGGTGAACCGCTCGGCGAGGGAGGTCATTGCGGTGGCGTCGGCCTTGGTGAAGAGCAGGCCGACGGTGGTGACGTAGGTCTGGGTGGCGTCGGTGTAGGTGGCGCGCAGGAGCCGCTGGCAGCCGACGGGGGCGAGGGCCTTGCGCAGGAGCGGGTCGAAGGCGTCCGCGCAGCCGCTGTCCGGGGCGACGGCGATCCGGGTCCAGGTGCGGTCGGCGCCGCCCGGGCCGGCGCCCTGCCCCTTGACGCTCGCCGGGAACAGCTGATCGACGGGGAGGCTGTGCCACAGGCTACGGGCGGCGACGAAATCGTCCCGGGAACCGGCGGCCTCGGAGTCCCCGACGAGCCAGCTCCCGGTGACGGCTCCCCCGACGAGTCCGAGCCCCAGCACGAGACAGGCGGCGACGGCGGCCACCCGGCCCCCGCGCCCCCGCGTCCGCCCTCCCCCGTCGTACCCCTCGGGCTCCCCGAACGACACCACGGGCCGCTCCCGCGGCGCCGCCACGGGAGCACTCCAGGAAAACGCAGGATCGGGCCCCGCCCCCTCACCCGGAACGGGCCGCAATCGCCGAGTGGTCTCCGAGCCGGCCTCAGGGTGACGGCTACCGGAACGCCCGACCTGGTGAGCCGAGGAACCGGTGACCTGCGGAGGCACGGTGGGAGGTCCCTGCGAGGGGCCGGGCGCGGCGGGGCGGGGCGGGACGGCGGGAGCTGCCGGAACCGTGCGACGCGAGGAATCAGGCGCGCCAGGCGAAGGCGGGGTGGCGGACGGAACCGTGCGACGCGAGGAGTCAGGCGCGCCAGGCGAAGGCGGGGTGGCGGACGGGGCCGGGCAATGCGAGGCGGCAGGCGCGCCAGGCGAAGGAGTGGACGGGGCCTGGCGATGCGACTGCGAGGAAGCAGGCGCGTCTGGCCGGGGCGGGGTAGCGGACGCGGGTGTGGCGGGGCGCGCCGGAGCGACGGCAGGGGTAGACGCCGGGCGCGGGGGCATGCCCGCCGGGCCAACCGGAGCGGAGCTCGGGCGCTGTGACGCGCCGTCTGCGGCAGCGGGGCCGGAGGCCGGGCGAGGGGGGAGGCCCTCGGAAGCAGTCTGAGCCGGAACCGACGGCGAATCCGCGCCTGGGCGCTGGGGCGGGGCCCCGAAAACCGTCGAGCGACCTGAAGCCGAGGGCGCAGCAGAATCCGAACGCTGGCCCGCGCCACCGGCGGCAGCCGGGCTCGATGCTGGGCGGGGCGGAACCGGCGGCGGAGCCGAGGCCGGATAGTGGGCCCCGCCATCAGCAACAGCGGGGCTCGACGCCGGACGCGGGGACACCTCGTCGGAAGCCGTCGGGCGAGGGACAGCCGAGCCCGGCCGCTCGGGCGCCGGGCGCCGGAGCGGGCTCTCGAAAACCGGCGGGCGCGCCGAAGCGGCGTCCGGGCGCTGGGCCGCGCCGCGGGAGGCAGTCGGGCTGGCAGCCGGACGCGGGGGCAGGCCGTCGGAAGCCGTCGGACGAGCCGAGGGCGAAGCGGCATCCGCGCGGCGGGCTACGCCACCGGCGGCAGCCGGGCTCGATGCTGGGCGGGGCGGAACCGACGGCGACGGCGCGCCCGGGCGCCGAGGCGTGCCGTCGAAAAATGTCGGGACGGACGGAACCGACGGCGGAACCGCGCCCGGGTGCCGAGGCGTGCCATCGGAGGATGTCGGGGTGGCCGGAACCGGCGGCGGGGCCGCGCCGGCGGGGGTAGCCGGGCTTGACGCCGGGCGGGGCGGGACCGACTCCGCGGGGGGAAGGGTCGTGTCCGGGAAGCGGGCGGAGGGGGTGCGGAGGGTCGGGAAGCGGGAGTCCTGCGCAGTCGGCGCGCTCTCGCCCTCCCCCGACCCGGGCGTCGGCTGGCAGGCGCGCTGCGCTTCCGTGTTCATGCGCCCCCCGTTTCCTCGTACCCGGGCCTGGTGTCCTGCGCGGGCCCCGTTCCGTTCGCCCGAGCCCGGTGTCCCGGGCACCATCTACCCGCACGCGGAGCCCGGCATCCCGGCCCTCACATGCGTGCGCGTCACTCTACGGCTTGCCCCCGGCGCCGCGGGAACCAGTCCACGAGCCCGGCGCTTTAGCCCGGAACGTCCCCCTACCCTGCGGTAATCCAGTCTGGCAGGCTTCGTTCATGACTGCGCGCGCCGCCGACCGGGCCCGTTACGACCGGGCCACCGCCCATCTCGACGCCCCCCTCGCGATCGTGGACCTGGACGCCTTCGACGCCAACGCGGACGACCTCGTCCGTCGCGCGGCAGGCAAGCCCATCCGCGTCGCCAGCAAGTCCGTACGCTGCCGTGCCCTGCTCGAACGCGTCCTCGCGCGCGACGGCTTCGCGGGGATCATGTCCTTCACCCTCGCCGAGTCCCTGTGGCTGGCCCGCTCCGGCTTCGACGACATCCTGCTCGCCTACCCGTCCGCCGACCGCGCCGGATTCGCCGAACTCACCAGCGATCCCAAGCTCGCCGGCGCCGTCACCGTGATGATCGACGACCCGGCCCAGCTCCGGCTCATCGACGACGCCCGCGACGGGGGACGTGAAGTCGTCCGGATTTGCCTGGAGTTGGACACCTCGCTGAGGCGGCTCGGCGGCCGGATCCGGGTCGGCGCCCGCCGCTCCCCGCTGCACACCCCGGGCCAAGTCGCCGACCTGGCGCGTCTCGTGGCCCGCCGGCCGGGGTTCGAGGTCGTCGGGCTCATGGCGTACGAGGGACACATCGCCGGCGTGGGCGACTCCGTCGCCGGGCACCCCCTGCGCTCACGTGCCGTCCGGCTGATGCAGGCCACCGCGCGCCGGGAACTCGCCGGGCGCCGGGCCGAGGTGGTGCGGGCTTTGCGGGCGGTGGCACCGGAGTTGGCCTTCGTCAACGGCGGCGGTACCGGCAGCGTCCAGCACACCGCCGCCGAGGACTGCGTCACCGAGATCGGCGCCGGGTCGGGACTCTACGTACCGCGGCTCTTCGACAACTACACATCCTTCCGCGGACGTCCGGCCGCCCTGTTCGCCCAGCCCGTGGTCCGGCGCCCCGGCGTCGGCGTCGTCACCGTCCTGGGCGGCGGCTACCCGGCCTCCGGTGCCGCGGGACCCGACCGGCTCCCGGTGCCGTACCTGCCGGAAGGGCTGCGCTACGACCCCCAGGAGGGCCCCGGCGAGGTCCAGACCCCGCTGCTCGGCTCCCCCGCCGACGACCTGCTCATCGGCGACAAGGTGTGGTTCCGGCACGCCAAGGCGGGCGAGCTGTGCGAACGCTTCGCGCAACTGCACCTCGTCGAGGGCGACACGGTGACGGCGACCGTCCCCACGTACCGAGGCGAGGGCCACACCTTCCTCTGACGCGTCTGCATCCCCCGGCCGGGTCCTACCCCTCGCCGGGGCCCACGCTGCTGCCCACTCCCCCGCCGCCGTCCGGGTCGGCGAAGGACCGGATGCCCTTGGTGATCCGGTCCATGTCGGCCAGGGGCGGTCCATCCGGGCCCGCGTCGAAGACGTAGCGCACGCAGACCGGTGACTCGGTGCCGACGCGGGACGGGAAGACCGTCGACTGGACGTAGCCGCCGGGGCCCTCGGCCGTGGTGACCCGCCAGCGCACGAACCAGCCGGCCCGGCCCGCCACCGCGACCGGGCCCGACGTGACGACCTCGTGGGACTCCATGCCGCCGTAGGGCCGCCTGCCGATCGTGTCGCGGTCGTACGCGGACTCGGCGGCGTCCTCGATGTCCTGCTCGGCCAGCACCCGCGGGGACCGCTCGTCGTTCTCGGTGACCGTCCGGGACATGACGAGGCCGTGGCGGCAGACGCCGTCGTCGCCGGGGCAGTCGTAGGTGCCGTCCGTGGTCATGACGACGTCGTCCTCGGCGACGTACTTCGGCCGGACCCAGCCGTCGAGCAACGGCAGGGTGATGCCGTTGAGTTCGTCGGTCACGACGGCCGGGTCGTCGGCGGACGGTTCGCTCTGGGTCGGGGTCGGCGAGGGAGGGGCCTCGGTGGAGTACGTGGGCGCCGTCTCCAGCTCCGCACCGCCCTGGTCCTCCCCCTGCCCCAGCACCACCGCGCCCGTGACGATCGCCGCCACGAGCACGACCGCCGCCGCGGTGACGGCGACGGCCCTGGACCGCCCGGAGGCTCCCGCGACCGGCATCGGCGCCGTCACCTCGGGGGTGCGCCGGTACTCGGTCCAGGCGGTTCCGTCCCACCAGCGCTCCAGGTGCGGGGCCTTGGGGTCGCGGTACCAGCCGGGTGGTGGCGTCATGCTCATGCAGGCACTGTAGGACGCGGCCTACAGCGGAGTGACGTACGCCCCCGAGATCCCGCCGTCCACCAGGAAGTCGGTGGCGTTGACGAAGGAGGAGTCGTCGCTGGCCAGGAAGGCGACGGCGGCGGCGATCTCCTCCGCCTCGGCGAACCGGCCGAGCGGGATGTGCACCAGGCGGCGCGCGGCGCGCTCGGGATCCTTGGCGAACAGCTCCTGCAGCAGCGGGGTGTTGACCGGCCCGGGGCAGAGCGCGTTGACGCGGATGCCCTCGCGCGCGAACTGCACGCCCAGCTCACGGGACATCGCGAGGACGCCGCCCTTGGAGGCCGTGTAGGAGATCTGGGACGTGGCCGCGCCCATCCGCGCCACGAAGGACGCGGTGTTGATGATCGAGCCCCTGCCCTGGCGCCGCATGTAGGGGATCGCGGCCTTGCAGCACAGGTAGACGGAGGTGAGGTTGACCTCCTGGACGCGCTTCCAGGCCTCCAGGCCGGTCTCCAGGATGGAGTCGTCGTCGGGCGGCGAGATCCCGGCGTTGTTGAAGGCGATGTCGACGCTGCCGTAGGTGTCGTGGGCCGTCCGGAACAGCGCCTCCACCTGCTCGGCGTCGGTGACGTCGACCTCGACGAAGGTGCCGCCCACCTCGTCCGCCGCCGCCTTGCCGCGCTGCTCGTCGACGTCGCCGCAGACCACGTGCGCGCCCTCGGAGGCGAGCCGGCGGACGGTGGCGAGACCGATGCCGCTGCCGGCTCCGGTGACGACGGCGGTACGGCCGACCAGTCGGCGGCAGACGGGCTGTTCGGTTGCTGAGGTTGATGAGGTCACTGTGCGGGGCCCTCCGTGCTGATGAAGACGTTCTTGGTCTCGGTGAAGACGGTCAGCGCGTCCGGGCCGAGCTCGCGGCCGACGCCGGACTGCTTGAAGCCGCCGAAGGGGGTCCAGTAGCGGACGCTGGAGTGGGAGTTGACGGACAGGTTGCCCGCGCGGACGGCTTGCGAGACGCGCAGGGCGCGGCCGACGTCCCGGGTCCAGATCGAGCCGGACAGGCCGTAGTCGGTGCCGTTGGCGAGCGCGACGGCCTCGGCCTCGTCCGCGAAGGGGAGGACGACGGCCACCGGCCCGAAGACCTCCTCGACGGCCACGCGCGCGTGCGGGTCGACGCCGGTGAGGACGGTGGGCGGGAACCAGAAGCCGGGGCCCTCGGGGGCCTTGCCGCGGATGCCGGCCGCGTCCGGGTCGACGTAGGAACTCACCCGCTCCAGCTGGGCCCTGGAGATCAGCGGGCCCATGTCCGTGGTCTCGTCCGCGGGGTCGCCCACGCGTACCGCCTCGATCGCCGGGCCCAGCAGCTCCAGGAAGCGGTCGTACACCGTCCGCTGGACGAGGATGCGGGTGCGGGCGCAGCAGTCCTGGCCGGAGTTGTCGAGGAAGGACATGGGGGTGGCCCGGGCGGCGGTTTCCAGGTCGGCGTCGGCGAAGACGATGTTGGGGCTCTTGCCGCCGAGTTCGAGGGTGACCCGCTTGAGGTGCGCGGCGCCCTTCGCCCACACCTGTCTGCCCACCGCCGTCGACCCGGTGAAGACGATCTTCGCGACGCCGGGGTGTTCCACCAGGGCGTTCCCGGCGACCGGACCGTGGCCGGGCAGCACCTGGAACAGGCCCTCGGGAAGACCGGCGGCCAGGGCCAGCTCCGCCAGTCGCAGAGCGGTCAGCGGGGTCGTCTCGGCGGGCTTGAGGAGCACGGCGTTGCCCGCGGCGAGCGCGGGCGCGGTGCCCCAGGCCGCGATGGGCATCGGGAAGTTCCAGGGCGCGATGACGCCGACGACGCCGAGCGGTTCGAGGAAGGTGACGTCGAGGCCGCCGGGGACCGGGATCTGGCGTCCGGTCAGGCGCTCCACGCCGCCCGCCGCGTAGTCGAGCAGATCACGGACGTTGCCCGCCTCCCAGCGGGCGTTGCCGATGGTGTGCCCTGCCTCACGGACCTCCGACTCGGCGAGTTCTTCGAGGTGTTCGTCCACGACGACGGCGAACCGGCGCAGCAGCCGGGCCCGGTCGGCGGGGGCGAGGGCCGCCCAGGCGGTCTGGGCGCGGGCGGCCCGTACGACGGCCGCGTCGACGTCCGCCGCGGACGCCGCCGGGACGGTGGCGACCACCTCTTCGGTGGCCGGGTTCAGTACCTGGAGCTGGTCGGACACAGCGGGCCTCACATGCGTTCGAAGGAGCGGCGCAGCTCCCAGTCGGTGACCGCGGCGTCGTAGGCGTCGGTCTCGACGCGCGCCATGTTCCGGTAGTGCGCGACGACCTCGTCGCCGAAGGCGGCCCGGGCGATGGGGCTGTTCTCCCAGAGCTCGGCGGCCTCGCGCAGGGTGGTCGGGACGTGCTGGTACCCGGCGGTGTAGGCGTTGCCGGCGCAGGCCTCGGGCAGCTGGAGCTTGTGCTCGACGCCGTACAGGCCCGCCGCCACCATGCCCGCGACCGCGAGATGGGGGTTGACGTCGCCGCCGGGGAGACGGTTCTCGAAGCGCAGCGAGCGGCCGTGGCCGACCACGCGCAGGGCGCAGGTGCGGTTGTCCTGCCCCCAGGCGACGGCGGTCGGCGCGAAGGAGCCGGGCTGGAACCGCTTGTAGGAGTTGATGTGGGGGGCGTAGAGGAGGGAGAAGTCGCGCAGGGCCGCCAGCTGTCCGGCGAGGAAGTGCCGCATGACCTCGGACATCCCGTCGGGCCCGGCCATGGCGTTGTCACCGGCCTCGTCCGTGAGCGAGAGGTGGATGTGGCAGGAGTTGCCCTCGCGCTCGTTGTACTTGGCCATGAAGGTCAGGGACATGCCCTCCTGGGCGGCGATCTCCTTGGCGCCGGTCTTGTAGATGGCGTGCTGGTCGCAGGTGACCAGGGCCTCGTCGTAGCGGAAGACGATCTCGTGCTGGCCGGGGTTGCACTCGCCCTTGGCGGACTCGACGGTGAGTCCGGCGCCGGCCATCTCGTTGCGGATGCGGCGCAGCAGGGGTTCGATGCGGCCGGTGCCGAGGACGGAGTAGTCGATGTTGTACTGGTTGGCCGGGGTCAGGCCCCGGTAGCCCGCGTCCCAGGCCTGCTCGTAGGTGTCCTTGAAGACGATGAACTCCAGCTCGGTGCCGACCTGGGCGGTGAGCCCGAGCCCGGCGAGGCGCTCCAGTTGCCGCCGCAGGATCTGGCGCGGGGCGGCGACGACCGGGGAGCCGTCCTCCCAGGCGAGGTCGGCGATGACCATGGCCGTGCCGGCGTTCCAGGGGACGCGGCGCAGGGTGGTCAGGTCCGCGTGCATCGCGAAGTCGCCGTAGCCGCGGTCCCAGGACGACATGGCGTAGCCGTCCACGGTGTTCATCTCGGTGTCGACGGCGAGCAGGTAGTTGCAGCCCTCGGTGCCGTGGTGCAGTACCTCGTCGAGGAAGAAGCGCGCGGCGAACCGCTTGCCCTGGAGCCGCCCCTGCATGTCCGGGAAGGCCAGGACGACGGTGTCGATCTCACCGCCGGCGACGAGGGCGTGCAGCTCCTCGACGCCGAGCGGCGGTGTGCGGTCTGCCACGGGAAAGCCTCCTTAAGGCTTCTTCGGTCAGCTCCGGAGCCATAAGGTATTGCTCAGAACCATTGCTTGGGAAGGGGGCACGGCCGGATGTCGGTGGAGACGGAACCGGGCCCGGAGGACCGGCTCACCCCGGTGCTGCGGCCGGTGCGGGCGGGCAACGGCTTCGAGGAGGCGCTGGAGCAGATCCTCCAGGTGGTCCGGCTCGGTCTGGTGCCGGGCGGCGAGCGGCTGCCGGCCGAGCGGGAGCTGGCGGAGCGGCTCGGCATCAGCCGGGTGACGCTGCGCGAGGTGCTCAAGGTGCTCCAGGACCAGGGCCTGGTGGAGTCCCGGCGCGGGCGGTACGGCGGAACGTTCGTGCTTCCGCGCGCGGACGCCGCCGGCGAGGACGAGCTGCGCCGCCGGATCGCCTCGGTGGACATCGAGGACGTGCTGCGCTTCCGGGAGGTGCTGGAGGTGGGCGCGGCCGGGCTGTGCGCGGCGCACGGGCTGAGCGGGGAGCAGCGGGAGCGGCTGCGCGGCGCGCTGGCCCGCACCCGGGACGCGCCGCTGGGCGACTACCGGCGCCGGGACACGCTGCTGCACCTCACGCTGGCCGAGCTGTGCGGTTCACCGACGCTGACCGCGCAGTACGCGGCGGTGCGGGCGACGGTGAACGAACTGCTGGACTGCATCCCGATCCTGGTCCGCAACCTGGAGCACTCGCAGCGGCAGCACGCGGCGCTGGTGGAGGCGGTGCTGGACGGGGACGCGGACGCGGCGCGGGAGATCATGCGGGAGCACTGCTCGGGAACCGCGGCCCTGCTCAGGGGGTTCCTGACGTGAGGCAAAGGTATGAGAACGGTCCATTGAAAGGGCGGGGCATGCCGGACAGGCCGCTGATCGGGGTCAGTACGTATCTGGAGACCGCCGCGCGCTGGGGCGTGTGGGAGCTGGAGGCGGCGCTGCTGCCGGCCGGCTATCCGCGGCTGGTGCAGCGGGCGGGCGGGCTCGCGGTGATGCTGCCGCCGGACGTCCCGGAGCACGCGGCGGCGACGGTGGCCCGGCTCGACGGGCTGGTGATCGCGGGCGGACCCGATGTGGAGCCGGTGCGCTACGGCGTCGAGCGCGATCCGCGGACGGGACCTCCGGCGCGGGAGCGGGACGCGTGGGAACTGGCCCTGATCGAGGCCGCGTTGGCCGCGCGGGTGCCGCTGCTCGGGATCTGCCGGGGCATGCAGCTGCTGAACGTCGCCCTCGGCGGCACGCTGGTGCAGCATCTGGAGGGCCACGCCGAGCTGGTCGGCATCTTCGGCCGGCACCCGGTCAAGCCGGTCCCGGGCACGCTGTACGCCGGTATCGCCCCGGAGGAGACGAGTGTGCCGACGTACCACCACCAGTCGGTGGACCGTCTCGGCGCGGGGCTCGTCCCGTCGGCCCATGCGGCGGACGGCACTCTGGAAGCCGTGGAACTGCCCGGGGAGCACTGGGTATTGGGCGTGCAGTGGCACCCGGAGATGGGTGAGGACGTGCGGGTGATGAGGGCACTGGTGGAAGCGAGCCGCACGGCCACGCCCTGAAGGGAGAGCCCGGCGCGGCACTCAGCCCCGCGTCAGATGCAGCAGATCCCGCGCCGGACCCACCGGCCGGTGCCCCGTCGGCCACACCGCTCGCAGGTCCCGGGCCAGCGACACGTCCGCCACCGGGATGCTCACCAGGCGGCGCATGGACAACTCCTCGCGGACGGCGAGTTCGCTCAGCACGGCGGGCCCCGCCCCGCTCACCGCCGCCGCCTTCACCGCCGTGGTGGAGGAGAGCTCGATCAGCGGGCGGGCCAGGCCGCCCAGGGCCGTGTCCAGGACCTGCCGGGTGCCCGAGCCCTTCTCGCGGAGGATCAGCGGGGTGGCCGCCAACTCCTCGGGGGTGAGCGGGCGTCGGCGGCGGGCCCAGGGGTGGCCGGGGGCGGTGACGACGATCAGCCGGTCGTGGGCGATGACCACCGAGTCCAGGCCCGTCGGGACCGTCAGGCCCTCGATGAAGCCCAGGTCCGCCTCGTCGGCGAGCAGCCGTTCGGCCACCGCGGCCGAGTTGCCCGCGAGCAGCGACACCGCGGTGTCCGGGCGGCCCGCGCGCAGGGCCAGGAGCCAGCCCGGCAGCAGGTACTCGGCGATCGTCATGCTCGCCGCCACCCGCAGCCGGGAGTCCCTCCGGTCCCGCAGCGCCTGCGCGCCCACGTCGAAGGCCTCCGCCGCCTCCACGATCCGCCGCGCCCAGTCGGTCACCAGCGCACCGGCGTCGGTCAGCCGTGAGCCCCGCGGTGAGCGGTCCACCAGCGCCACCCCGAGCTGCCGTTCCATCGACCGGATCCGGCTGCTGGCCGCGGGCTGGGTGATGCCCAGTTCCCGGGCCGCCCCGCCCAGACTGCCCAGCCGGGCCACCGCCAGCAGCAGTTCGAGGGCGCCGAGATCCGGGACTCGATGGGCCAGGGAGGTCGTCACCGCACTACTCATAAAGCCAGCTTATGTCCTCATAGAGACGTCCTCCCTGGTGGTGGGCGTCGAGGGGCGGGACGGTGGCAGCATGGTCACCGCCGCCCCGACCCTCCCCCGTGCCCCGGCCGTCCGTCACCTCGGACCGAACTGGTACGCCTCCGTGATGGGAACCGCCATCGTCGCCACCGCCGGCGCCGGGCTTCCCGTGCCCCGGCCGCTGTGCGCCGCCGTGTGGGCGCTCTCCGCGCTCCTGCTGGCCGCCCTGCTCGCCGCCCGCGCCCTGCACTGGGTCCACCACCGCGACCAGGCCCGCGCCCACCTCATGGACCCGGCGACGGCCCCCTTCTACGGCTGCCTCGCCATGGCCCTGCTGGCCGTCGGGGGCGGCGCCCTGGCCGTCGGCCGGGACTGGATCGGCATCGGAGCGGCGGTCGCGCTGGACGTCGTGCTGTTCACGGCCGGCACGGCTGTCGGACTCGCGGCGGCGGTGACCGTCCCGTACCTGATGGCCGTACGGCATCGGGTCGAGCCGCGTCAGGCCACGCCGGTCTGGCTGCTGCCGCTCGTGGCGCCCATGGTGTCCGCGGCCCTCGGCCCGTCGCTGGTGCCGTACCTGCCCGCCGGACAGGCCCGGACGACGCTGCTGCTGGCCTGTGTCGCGCTGTTCGGGCTGAGCCTCCTGGCGACCCTGCTGATGCTGCCGCTGGTCTTCGCGCGTCTGATCACCACCGGCCCGCTGCCGCTCGCACTGACCCCCACCCTGTTCCTGGTGCTGGGTCCGCTGGGCCAGTCGACCACCGCGGTCGGCAACTTCGCCGATCACGCGCCGGGCGTCGTACCGGCCCCGTACAGCGAGGGCTTCGATGTACTGGCCGTGCTGTACGGCGTGCCGGTCATGGGCTTCGCGCTGCTCTGGCTCGGTCTCGCCACCGCCCACGTCGTGCGCGCCCGCCGGCATGGCATGCGGTTCGCGATGACCTGGTGGGCCTTCACCTTCCCGGTGGGCACCTGCGTCACCGGCGCCGAGTCCCTGGCCCGGCACACCGGCCTGGTGGTCTACGACGGCCTGGCCGCCGTGCTCTACGCCCTCCTGGTCACCGCCTGGCTGACAGCCACGGTATGCACCGCACGCGGCCTCCGCACCGGCGCACTGCTCGCGGGGCCAGGCCCGGCGCGGCTCAGCGGCGCACTGCCCGCAGGGCCGCGCCCAGCACGTCCGGCGCCTCGGTCAGAGACGGGCCGTACCAGGTCAGGTGCCGGCCGCTGAGCAGCGCGCAGGGCCGGCCGGGGAAGGCCTCGGGGCCGTCGTCGGGGGTGAAGCGGTAGGGCTCGTCCGGGAGGACGACGACGTCGGGGGCCGCCGCCCGCAGCTCCTCCAGCGGGACGCGCGGATAGCGGTCCTCGTGCGTCGCGTACAGGTGGTCCACGCCGAGGCGGGCCAGGACGTCGCCGGCGAAGGTGTCGCGGCCCAGCACCATCCAGGGGCGCCGCCAGACCGGCACCACGGCGGTCGTACGGCGGTCGGAGGGCCGCAGCGCCGACCAGGTCCGCTCGGCCTCGTCGAGCCAGCGGGGCCGGGACCCGGTGCCGCAGGCGGTGAGCACCCGGTCCAGTTCCCGGAACGCCCCCGGCACATCGCGGATCCCGGTCACGAGCACCTCGATCCCGGCCGCCCGCAGGGCCGCGAGGTCGGGGGCGCGGTTCTCCTCCTCATTGGCGATCACCAGGTCGGGGGCGAGTGCGGCGATCCGCTCGATCCCGGGGTTCTTGGTGCCGCCGATCCGGGCCACGCCGAGGCCCGCCGGATGCGTGCACCAGTCCGTGGCGCCGACCAGGACGCCGGGGGCCGAGAGGGCCACGGCCTCCGTCAGGGACGGCACCAGGGAGACCACGCGCATCAGCGCGGCCGGTCCTGGACCGCCTCGATGTGCTCGGCCACCGCGACGACCACCACCCGGGTCTCCGGCACCGTGGCCCGCCAGCGATGGCGGACCCCGCCGGTGAGGTACAGGGTGTCGCCGCGGCCGAGCCGGTAGGCGCGTCCCTCCGCCTCGATCTCCACGGCGCCGTCGGCGACGTACATCAACTGGTCGTTGCGGTACTGGAACTCGCGTCCCGCCTCATGGTCCCCGGTGAACTCCGAGGCATGCATCTGATGGTGACCGCGCACCAGGGACCGCGTGCGCGGCTCGGGGGCCACCTCGGCGCACTCCGAGCGGACCACGTCCACGCTGCACGCCGGGTCGGCCGCGGCGAGGAGTTCGACGGCCGTGGTGCGCAGGGCGTCGGCGAGCTTCTCCAGGGAGCTTCTGCTCGGGCGGGCGCGGTCGTTCTCCACCTGGCTCAGGAAGGGCACCGACAGGCCGCTGCGCTCGGCCACGACGGCGAGGGTGAGCTCCAGCGCGCGACGCCGCCGCCGTACGGCCGCGCCCACCCGCAGGGGCTGCTCTTTGTGGTCGCCCATCGCTCCGGCTCCCTCCTTCACCCGTCGTCCGGTGCCGACTCCTCTGGTGAGTTCTCTGCACCCTACGCATGTTCGGCAAACCGTTTCCCACGCCCGACACATCGACGACACACGGCGGGAGCCGGACCTCACAGTTCGCGCCATCGTCCGGCCCCGGCCGGCCCGCCGCCGCGGGCACCGCCCGCCGCACCGGCGCCCGGGTCCCGGGCGAAGCGGCAGGTCGGCCCGGTGAACGACATCCCCTCACCCTACTTGGCCGGATATCGCGCACAAAGAGCGCGCACAAAGAGAAGGCGGGCGTCCGGCACCGTCAGGTGTGCCGGACGCCCGCCGTATTCGGGGGTTCAGGCCGCGGGGGTCATGCGGTCGACCATCTCCGGGTGCTCCTCGAGCCACGCGGCGACGGCCTCCTCCTCATGCCCCTGACCACGGTCCTTGATCTCACGCTCCAGGGTGCCGAGCTCGTCCTCGCTCATCCTGAAGTTCTTGATCCACTTCGTGAGCTGGGGGTACCGCTCGGGGAAGTCCTTGTTGGAGATCGTCCGGATCGTGTTGCCCCCACCGAAGAACTTCCGCGGGTCCTTCAGCTTGGTCAGCTCGTACTCGCTGTACGCCCAGTGCGGGGACCACAGCACGACGGCGATGGGCTCCTTCTTGGCGTAGGCGCGCTTGAGCTCGGCCAGCATCGCGGGCGTGGAGCCGTCGACGACCTGGTACTCGTCGTCCAGCCCGTACCCGGGAAGCACCTTGGCCTTGAGCAGGTTCATCTCCCCGGTGCCGGGCTCGATGCCGACGATCTTCCCGTCGAAGGTGTCCGCCTTGCCCTTCAGGTCCGCCAGCGAGTCGATGCCCTTCACATAGGACGGCACGGCGAGCTCCAGCGAGGTCGGTTCGTACCAGGTCCCCAGGTCGTGGAGGTTGTCCTTGCTCTTGTCCCAGTAGTTCTTCTGCGCGTACGGCAGCCAGGCGTCGAAGTTGAGATCGAGGTCGCCGGAGGCGAGGCCGGTGTAGACGGGGCCGACGTCCATCTGCTTGAGGTTCAGCCGGTAGCCGCGCCGCTCCAGGACGTTCTTCCACAGGTAGGTGACGGCGATGTCCTCGTCCCAGGGGAACCAGGCCACGTCCAGCGGGCGCTTCGCCTCGGGCGGGGTCTGGGTTTCCTTGACCGGCGCGAGCTTGTCGACGAGCCCCGGCTCACCCTTCAGCCAGGCCCGTACGGCGTCCTGCTGCCGGCCCTTGCCGGCCTTGTTCATCTCCGACTCCAGCCCGGTGAGCTGCTCCTCGGTGAGCTTGAAGTCCTTCAGCCACTCACCGACGACCGGGTTCTCCTCGGCGAAGCCCTTGCGGGACAGGGTGTGCACCCCGTCGCCCTCGCCCCAGGCACCCTTGGGGTCCTTGAGCTTCTTCAGCTTGTAGTCGCTGTACGCCCAGTGCGGCGACCAGAGCGTGACGACGATCGGTTCCTTCTTGGCGTACGCCCGCTTGAGCTCGGCCAGCATGGCGGGCGTGGAGCTGTCGACGACCTTGAACTCCTGGTCCAGGCCGTACTCCTTCAGCACCTTGCTCTTGAGCAGGCTCATCATCCCGGCGCTGGACTCGATGCCGGTGATCCGGCCGTCGAACTGCCCGGCCTTGCCCTTGAGGTCCTCCAGCGAGTCGATGCCCTTCATATAGGCGGGCACGCTCAGTTCGAGGGAGGTCGGGCCGTACCAGGAGCCCAGGTCGTCCAGCTGGGAGCCGTACTTCTTCCAGTACTGCTCGTGGGTGGTGGGCAGCCAGGCGTCCGTCTGGAAGTCGACGTCGCCCTGGGCGAGGGAGGTGTAGAGGGGGCCCGCGTCGAACTGCTTGGCCTCGACCTCGTAGCCGCGCTGCTCCAGGATCTCCTTCCACAGGAAGGTGGAGGCGACGCCCTCGTCCCAGGGGATGTAGCCGATGCTGATCTTCTTGCCCTGGCCGACGTTGTCTCCGCCCGCGACGGGCTCGCTCTCGTCGGCGCCGCCGAAGACACCCATGCCACCCGCGACCAGCGCCAGCACCACGACACCGACCACGGCGACGGAGGCGCGGGGGCGGTACGACCAGATCCTCAGTCCCCGGGCGGCACGCGCCCGGGCGGCGGCGCGGCGGCCGAGCGGGGAGACCTGGGTGCCCAGCGCGCTGGTCATCCGGTCCAGGTAGATGGCGAGGATGACGATGGCGATGCCCGCCTCGGCGCCGAGGCCGATGTTGAGCTGGCCGATGGCCTCGTTGACGTCACCGCCGAGACCGCCGGTGCCGACCATGCCGGCGATGGCCGCCATGGACAGGCCGAGCATGATGACCTGGTTGACGCCCGCCATCACGGTGGGCAGGGCCAGCGGGAGCTGGACGCGCAGCAGGGTGTCGCGCGGGGTGGTGCCGAAGGCCTCGGCGGCCTCGACGAGCTCCTTGTCGACCTGGCGGATGCCCAGCTCGGTCATGCGCACACCGGGGGCGAGCGCGAAGACGAGGGTGGCGACGATGCCCGCGGCGGCGCCGCTGCCGAAGAAGAGGATCGCCGGGATCAGGTAGACCATGGCCGGCAGTGTCTGCATCAGGTCCAGGCCGGGCCGCACGATCGCGCTGACCCGGCTGGAGCGCGCCGCCCAGATGCCGAGCGGCACCGAGATCACCAGCGCGATGAGGGTGGCGACGAGGACCAGCGACAGGGTCACCATCGCGTCCTCCCACAGATCGAGGGAGATCACGAAGGCGAAGCCCACGAAGGTGAGGACCCCGGCGAGGGTGCCGCGCAGCCAGCACGCGATCACCGCGAAGATGCCGGTGAGCAGCAGCGGCTCGGGCGCCTGGAGGACGGCGTCGACGCCCTCGTAGGCGCCGCGGAAGACCTGCTCCAGGAAGTCGAACAGCCAGCCCATGTGGGTGGTGAGCCACTCGACCGCGTCGTTGACCCATGAACCGAACTGGATCCTAGGCACGGGCGGTCACCTTCTCTCCGTCCTTGTCCCGGGGGGCCGGGCACGGCTCGGGTTCGGCGGTCTCGTCGCCGAGGAAGCCGACGAGGCGCTGCCGGGGCACGACACCGACCAGCTGCTGCTGTCCGTCGAGCACCGCGACCGGGTGGGAGAGGCGGGCGCTGAGGGCGCACAAGTCGTGGAACGGGGTGTCGGGCGTCGCGGTCGCGCAGGCGCAGTCGGCCTCGTCGCCGCGGACCTCGCGGTTCATGACGGAGGAGGCGGTGAGCACCCGGGAGCGGTCGACGTCCTGGGTGAAGGAGGCGACGTAGTCGTCGGCGGGGCGCACCAGGATGTCCTCGGCGGTGCCGATCTGGACGATGCGGCCGTCGCGCATGACGGCGATGCGGTCGCCCAGGCGCATGGCCTCGTTGAGGTCGTGGGTGATGAAGACGATGGTCTTCTTCAGCTTCGTCTGCAGCTCCAGCAGCTGGTCCTGCATGTCGCGGCGGATCAGCGGGTCCAGCGCGCTGAAGGACTCGTCCATCAGCAGCAGGTCGGCGTCGGTGGCGAGCGCGCGGGCGAGGCCGACGCGCTGCTGCATGCCGCCGGACAGCTCGTCGGGCCAGGACTTCTCCCAGCCCTTCAGGCCGCACAGTTCGAGGGCCTCGGTGGCGCGCGCGAGCCGCTCCGCCTTGGGCACGCCCTGGACCTCCAGGCCGTAGGCGGCGTTCTCGACGACACTGCGGTGCGGGAAGAGCGCGAAGTGCTGGAAGACCATGCTGATCTTCCTGGCCCGGACCTCGCGCAGCTCGCGGGGGCTGAGCGCGGTCAGGTCCTGGCCGTCGAAGCGGACCTGTCCCGCGGTCGGCTCCAGCAGGCCGTTGAGCATCCGCAGCAGCGTGGACTTGCCGGAGCCGGACAGGCCCATGACGACGAAGATCTGGCCCGGTTCAACGGTGAAGGAGGCGTCGATGACGGCCGCGGTGGTGCCGTCGGCGCGCAGCTCCTCCCGGTCGGCCCCGGCTCGGAGCCGCTCCACTGCCTCGTCCTGTCGTCTCCCGAACACCTTGTGAAGATGTTCGGCTTCCAGCCTGGCTGACACGCGTACCTTCTCGTTCTCGACGGCAAAGGGCTCCATAAAGAGAGAGCGACGCGGCGCACGAGGCGGCATCGCTCCGGGGCGGCGCCTGCCCTTCCGCGTCGGACACAAACGCACAAGTGTTCCAGCCCACAGCCGACGCGCCTGACGCAACCCGTTGCGCCGGGACAGCCCCCTGTCAGTGGGGTACGGCATGATGCGGGGCGTGACCGGACGACTGATGCTCCTCGACACCGCCTCGCTCTACTTCCGCGCCTACTTCGGCGTGCCGGACTCCGTGAAGGCCCCGGACGGCACCCCGGTGAACGCCGTGCGCGGGCTGCTGGACTTCATCGACCGCCTGGTGAAGGACCACCGCCCGGACGCCCTGGTGGCCTGCATGGACGCCGACTGGCGGCCGCAGTGGCGGGTGGACCTGATCCCCTCGTACAAGGCGCACCGGGTCGCCGAGGAGCATGAGGCCGGCCCCGACGAGGAGGTCGTCCCGGACACCCTCTCGCCGCAGGTGCCGGTGATCGAGGCGGTCCTGGACGCACTCGGTATCGCGCGGGTGGGGGTCGCGGGGTACGAGGCGGACGATGTGATCGGCACGTTCACCGCGCGGGCGAAGGGCCCGGTGGACATCGTCACCGGGGACCGCGACCTGTACCAGCTGGTGGACGACGCGCGGGGGATCCGGGTGCTGTATCCGCTCAAGGGCGTGGCCTCGCTCCAGCTCACCGACGAGGCGTGGCTGCGCGAGAAGTACGGCGTCGACGGCCGCGGGTACGTGGATCTGGCGCTGCTGCGCGGCGACCCGAGCGACGGTCTGCCGGGGGTGCCGGGCATCGGGGAGAAGACGGCGGCCAAGCTGCTGACCGAGTTCGGGGACCTGGCCGGGATCATGGCGGCGGTGGACGATTCGAAGTCGAAGCTGACCCCGGCGCAGCGCAAGCGGCTCGACGAGGCACGGCCGTATGTAGCGGTGGCGCCGACGGTCGTGCGGGTCGCGGACGACGTACCGCTGCCGGACGTGGACACCGCGCTGCCGCGCACTCCGCAGGATCAGGCCGCGCTCCAGGGGCTGGCGGAGCGCTGGGGGCTTGGGGGATCTCTGCAGCGCCTGCTGACGACGCTGGCGGCGTGAAGGGCGTTCCCCCATCGAGTGAATGAGGTTCACTGGGCTGGGAATTCGTCCCTTGAATTCTCCTTCGCGCGCTTTGCCGCAGGAACCATTCGACGGGCCGAGGTGCTAACTTAGGTAACCCTAAGCTTATTCGAGGGAGGCCGTCATGGCAGAACGCCCTGCCCGCAAGCCGCGCAAGCCCCACGCCGCGCAGGTCGTCCGTACTGAACGGCTGACCCCGCACATGCAGCGCGTGGTGCTCGGCGGGGAGGGCCTGGCCGACTTCTCGGCCGACACCTGCACGGACCACTACGTGAAGCTCCTCTTCGGCCCCGACGGGGTCACCTACCCGGAGCCCTTCGACCTGGAGCGGATCCGGGCGGAGTTCCCCCGCGACCAGTGGCCGGTGACCCGCACCTACACCGTGCGCGCCTGGGATCCCCAGCACCGCGAGCTGACGCTGGACTTCGTGATCCACGGCGACGAGGGCCTCGCGGGACCCTGGGCCCTGCGCGCCCGGCCCGGGGAGACCGTGCGGTTCATGGGCCCGGGCGGCGCCTACGCCCCCGACGCCACCGCGGACTGGCATCTGTTCGTCGGCGACGAGAGCGCCCTGCCGGCCATCGCCTGCGCCCTGGAAGCGCTGCCCGCCGGCGCCAGGGCGTACGCCTTCGTGGAGATCGCGGGCCCGGAGGAGGAGCAGAAGATCGACTCCGACGTGCCAGTGAGCTGGCTGCACCGCGGGGACCGCCCGGTCGGCGCGGCCGTGACCGAGGCCGTCCGCGCGCTGCCCTTCCCCGAGGGCCGGGTGCACGCCTTCGTCCACGGCGAGGCGGCCTTCGTGAAGGACCTCCGCCGCCTGCTCCGCGTCGAACGGGAGATCCCCCGCGAGGACCTGTCGATCTCCGGCTACTGGCGCCTCGGCCACAACGAGGACGGCTGGCAGGCCTCGAAGCGCGAATGGAACGCCCGAATCGAAGCAGAACAGGAAGGCAAACCGGCCGCCTGATCCCTGGGGGAGGACGCGACGGGGCCCCATTGGCCCCCGCCCTGAGCGCCACCGCGGGCCCGCCGCCCTGAACCCCACCGCGGGCCCGCCGCCCTGAACCCCACCGCGGGCCCCCTGCCCTGAGCCCCACCGCATCGCCGCGGGAGACGCCCGCATGGAAACGCTGCATGAGCCCATCGGGCAGGCCTTACGCCCACCGC
>NZ_JBSFVG010000005.1:235597-446057 GCF_053592195.1 Streptomyces sp. NPDC002776
CACGACCGCCGCGGGAGACGCCCGCATAGAAACGCTGCATGAGCCCATCGGGCAGGCCTTACGCCCACCGCACGACCGCCGCGGGAGACGCCCGCATAGAAACGCTGCATGAGCCCATCGGGCAGGCCTTACGCCCACCGCACGACCGCCGCGGGAGACGCCCGCGTGGAAACCGCAGCCTGAGCCCCTCGGGCACGCGCGGACCCGCCGCGAAGCCCCGCCACGGGTCGCCGCCGATGCTCCCGCGGCCACGCCCTCCCCACCACGGGACCACCGTCAGAATCCCACCGCAGGGCAGCGACCTCAGCCCCACCACGGCCACCCGCCGAGCCCCACGCGGGGCGCTGCAAGACCTCACCACACGCCCGCCGCCTCACCCACCGCGGACGGCCCCTAGCGCCCCGCCACAGGTAACCGCCAGAGCCCCGCCGCAGGGCAGCCGCCTCACCCCCTCCACGAGCCCACCGCCGAGCCCCACCCAGGGGCCCGCTGCAAGACCCCACCACCCCCGCCGCCGGGCCCTTCCGCCGGACCGCTGCCGCCCAAGCCCTCTCCGACACGCCACTCCCCCCCCACGGGACCACCCCCCTCCCAGCCCCGCCCCAGGGCAGCCACCTCAGCCTCACCGCGGACCCGCCGCCGCGAGCACCACCACCGGACCGCCGCGAAGCCCGCCACGGGTCGCCGCCGATGCTCCCGCGGCCACGCCCTCCGCGCCCCACCACCGGTCGGCCGGATCGGGGACACCGGTGATGCAGCCGGCGCACCCACCACCAAGCCTCACCACTGGCCCGCTCCGAAGCCTCACCACGGGACCGCCGCCAGATCCCCGGCAGCCAAGCCTTCCGCGCCCCACCACGGCACCCCCGCCCGAGCCCCATCCCAGGACAGCCACCTCAACCCCACCCCGGGACCGCCGCGAAGCCCCACCACGGACCCGCCGAGCCCCACCGCGCACCCGCCACCAAGCCCCACAACCGGGGCCTCCACCGGACCGCCCCCTCAGCCCGACCACCGCACCACCGCCGGGGCCTTCCACCGACCGCCCCCAACCCAACCGCCGCACCACCGCCAGCGTCCCCACCCGTACCCTTGATCATGATGCGACGCCGGATTCCTCCCCCGCCCTCCCCGCTCCCCCAGCGCGACGGGGTCGATCCGGTGCGGGTGCGGTTGCCGGGTGGGGGTGGCTGGGCCACCGTGCGGGAGCATCTGGTGGAGCGGCTCGCCGCCGGGGACGGGGTCATCGACCGGATGTTCGATGCGGGGCTGTTCGTCGGGGCCGACGGGCGGCCCGTCGAGGGCGACGCCCCCTATGTGCCGGGGATGTTCGTGTGGTTCCACCGCGAGCCGCCGGACGAGGCACCCGTGCCGTTCCCGCTGGAAGTCGTCCACCGCGACGAGCACATCGTCGTCGTCGACAAACCGCACTTCCTCGCCACCACCCCCCGCGGCAGCCACATCAAGGAGACCGCGCTGGCCCGGCTGCGGCGCGAGCTGGAGCTGCCGACGCTCGGCGCCGCGCACCGGCTCGACCGCCTCACCGCCGGACTCGTGCTGTTCACCGTGCGCCCCCAGGAACGGGGTGCCTACCAGACGCTGTTCCGCGACAAACGGATCCGCAAGGAGTACGAGGCCGTCGCGCCGTACGACGCCTCCCTCGCCCTGCCCACGACCGTGCGCAGCCGGATCCTCAAGGAGCGCGGGGAGCTTGCCGCCCGGGAGGTGGCGGGCGAGGTCAACGCCGTCAGCCGGATCGAGCTGGTCGAGCACCGGGGCGACGGACTCGGACGGTACCGGCTGTTGCCCGCCACCGGGCAGACCCACCAGCTGCGGGTCCACATGAACGCCCTCGGCATCCCCATCCTCGGCGATCCGCTCTATCCGGTGGTGGCCGCCCCCGCACCGGCCGGTGACTTCCGGCGCCCGCTGCAACTGCTCGCGCGGGCACTGGAGTTCATTGATCCGATCACGGGGGCGGAGCACCGCTTCCGCAGCGGGCGGGTGCTCGGGGCCTGGGCGTCGTACGGCACCTGGGCCGGTCAGTAACCCCTCCACCAGCGGACCAAGCGGCGCCACGCGCCCGGCCTGCGGGGCGGTTCGGGCGCGGGGACCGGTGGCGGGACTGCGGGCACCGGCTGGGGTGCGGGTGCCGGCTGGGACACGGAACCCGGCTGCAGCACGGGCGCCTGCTGGGACACGGACCCCGGCAGCGGACGCGACCCCGTGCTGATCTGCCACGCCGGACGCGGGGCCGGCACCTGGTTGAGGCTCGGCTTCATCGTCACGTCCTGCTGCGGCTTCGGCTCGAAGCGGACCGGGAGCTCCACCAGGTGCCGGGAGGAGATCGACTGACGCCAGGTCAGCTCCTCCTCGGCGCAGTCGAGCCGGACGTCCGGCAGGCGCATCAGCAGCGCGTCGACGCCGACGTCGGCGATGCCACGGGCGATGTCCTGGCCGGGACACTCGTGCGGACCCCCGCCGAAGGCGAGATGGGACCGGTTGCCCTGCATGTTGGCGGCGAGGTCGGGCCGGACCCGCGGGTCGACGTTGCCCGGTGCGATGCCGAAGAGCAGACCGTCGCCCTTGCGAATGCGCTGGCCGCCCAACTCCGTGTCGTGCTTGGCGTAGTAGGCGAAGACGGTGCTGAACGGCGGCTCGTCCCACAGGGACTGCTCGACCGCCTCGGGCACCGTCATCTGGCCGCCGTTCAACTGCGCCCGGAAACCGGGGTCGGTGAGGACCATGCGCAGCACATTGGCGAGGAGGTTGGCCGTGGCCTCGTAGGCCGCCATCAGCACGACCCAGAGGTGTTTGGTGACCTCGTCGTCGGTGAGCCGGGCCGGGTGGCTCATCAGCTGACTGGCGAAGTCGTCGGCGGGCTCGACCCGGCGGCGCTCGGTGAGCCGCTGCAGGGCGCCCATCACGTACGCGTGACTGGCGATGGCGGTCTCGGTGCCGCGCAGCATGTCGCGGGTGGCCTGCACCATCCGGTCGTTGTACTCCTCGGGCATGCCGAGGATCTCGCACATCACCGCCATCGGCAGATGCTCGGCGAACTGGCCGACGAGATCCGCCCTGCCCTGCTCGCAGAACTGGTTGACCAGGCGCTGGGTGGACCGGTTGATGTACCGCCGGATGCCGCGGTGGTCGATGGTGGACATGGCGCCGGTGACCGCACCGCGCAGCCGGAGGTGCTCGTCGCCCTCGGCGTAGGAGCAGATCGGCTCCCAGGCGATGTGCGGCATCAGGGGGTGGTCGGGCTTGACCATGCCCTCCAGCAGCGGGGTCCAGATACGGCTGTCCCGGCAGAACTGCGAGGGGGTGCGGAGCATGTGCATGTTCTCGGCGTGGCCGAGCACCACCCACATCGGCACGTCGTCGTGGAGCAGCACCGGCGCCACCGGCCCGTGCTCCTCGCGCAGTTCCTCGTACAGCTCGTCCAGGTCCTCCGCGTCGGGACCGTAGAGCCGGCGCAGTCCCCCTGGCCCGAGGCGATGGGCGGGGCAACCGGGCGGCGGGCCGGACCGCGGGTCGTCCGTGCCGGTCAGGGAGTGGGATTCAGGCGTCACGTGGTCGCTCCGAAGTGGATCCGGTGTCAGGGGAGTTCGGGATACGCCGGTCAGGTCAGCGCGCCCGTCATGGCGAGCGAGTGCAGGAAGCGCATCAGGGTCATGAGGGTGTCCCGGCTGGAGGCGCGGCGGCGGGCGTCGCACTCCACGATGGGGATCTCCGGGGGCAGGTCGAGCGCCAGCCGCAGCTCCTCGACGGGGTAACGGGGCGCGTCCGGGAAGGAGTTGACGGCGACCACGAAGGGCACCCCGCGCTCCTCGAGTCGCCCTATGACGTCGAAGCTGACCTCCAGCCGGCGGGTGTCGATCAGCACGACCGCGCCCAGCGCGCCCTCGAACAGGCCGTTCCACAGGAACCAGAAGCGCTCCTGTCCGGGGGTGCCGAAGAGATAGAGCACCAGCTTCTCGGTGATGCTGATGCGGCCGAAGTCCATGGCGACGGTGGTGGCGGTCTTGGTGTCGGAACCGAAGTTGTCGTCGACACCGATCCCGGCCTGCGTCATGGTCTCCTCGGTGGTCAGCGGCCTGATCTCGCTGACCGAACCGACCATGGTCGTCTTGCCGACGCCGAAACCGCCCACGATCACGATCTTCACCGCGGCCTGTGCCGTCTGCGGCAGCCGGTCCTCGGCGCGTGGTCCCGGGATGGTGTCAGAGCTTTTGAAGTCCATGCATCACCGCTTCGAGGAGGGAACGGTCGGCGACCGACTGCCGCACCAGCGGCTTGTGCGCCTGCACCAGTTCGTCCGCCAGCATGTCGGTGAGCACCACGGTCACCACGCTGAACGGGAGGTTGAGATAGGCGGACAGCTCGGCCACCGACAGGGGGGCCGTGCAGAGCCGGAGCAGCGCCGTCTGCTCGGGCGTCGCGGAGGGCGGTGGATCGGCGCGCGCCGTGATTAAGGTGACCAGGTCGAGGTCGGCGCGCAGCTCACCGTCGCCGCCGACCACGAACATCCGCTCGGGGTTCCTGCGCTCGCCCTCTTTGGCCGGCTGCGCGACGGGCGGTGGCTTCGGGGACCGCCGCCGGCGTTGCGGAGGAGTCATACGGTCTGCCCATTGCGCCGGGGCGGGCTGGTCAGATGCGGTCCGATCCGGTCCACCAGGTCCCGCATGCGGTTGCTCATCAGACCGGGTTCGGCGAACGTGTCGGAGAGCACCGCGAGATAGGCGTTGGGCCCCGCGGCCATCAGATAGAAGTAGCCGCGGTTGATCTCGATGATGACCAGCTTCATCTTGCCGTCGCTGTCCGGGATCTCGTGCGCAACTGCGCTCGCCAGGCTCTGCAGGCCGGCGCAGGCCGCGGCGACCCGGTCGGCGGCGTCGGGGTCGCCGCCGTGCCGGGCGATGCGCAGGCCGTCGGCGGAGAGCACGACGATCATCTCGATGCCGGGTACGCCGTCGGCCAGATCCTTGAGCATCCAGTCGAAGTTGGCTCGCTGCTGGATCACTTGAGGTCCCCCTCGTCATCGGCCGGGGCGTGGGCCGGTTCATTGGTCGGCTGGCGGAATGCGTTGGGATCGGGGTCGCGCTTGAGGCCCTCCCAGAAGGCCTCCACCCACAGTCCGGGGGGCGTGTCGTCCTCCGGCGCCGGCTCGGGGGCGGGCGGCTTGATGGCATCACCCCACACGGGCTTCTCGCCGCGGGCGATGCGCTCCTGGTCCTCGCGTTCAAGCTTGGCCTGCTGGGCGATGCGCTCGCTGAGCGGGGTCTTGACCCGGCTGCGGCGCTGCGGCAGGCCGCCCGGCGTCCACTCGGTGACGACCGGGACGTCGTCCTCCAGGGAGAGCCCGGCGGGGATGCGCGGGTTGGTGGGGCGGCGCGTCTTGGGCTTGCGCTTGGGGCCTTCGAGCGCGCCGAGCTCCGGCAGGGGGGCGGCGGTGGCACCGATGCCGTGGGCGTACCCGGGGGCGGGTTCGGTGGTGATCATCTCGCGCGGCACGACGAGGACGGCGCGGACGCCGCCGTACGCCGACGTGCGCAGCGACACCTGCATGTCGAAGGCGGTGCACAGCCGGCCGACGACGGCGAGGCCGAGGCGCGGGGTGTCGCCGAGCTCCTGGAGGTCGATGCCGGCCTTGGCGGCCTCCAGCATGCCCTCGACCTTGGCGCGAGCCTCTTCGCTGAGGCTGACGCCGGCGTCCTCGATCTCGATGGCGACGCCGGTCTGCACCTCGCTGGCGGTGACGTGCACCTTGGTCTGCGGCGGCGAGTAGCGGGTGGCGTTGTCGAGGAGTTCGGCGGCCGCGTGGATGACCGGCTCGACGGAGATCCCGCGGATGTTGACCTTGCAGATGTTGTCGAGCGAGATGCGCCGGTACTCCAGGATGCGCGACATGGCGCCGCGCAACACGCTGTAGAGCGCGACGGGTTCGGGCCACTGACGGCCCGGGCGGCCACCGCCGAGGACGGAGATGGAGTCGGCGAGCCGGCCGATCAGCGCGGTGCCGTGGTCGATGCGCAGCAGGTCGTCGAAGACCTCGGGGTTGCGGCCGTGGTCCTCCTCCATCTCGAGGAGTTCCTTGTTCTGCTGGTGCACGATCGCCTGGACGCGGCGGGCGATGTTGACGAAGGAGCGCTGGGCGGAGTCCCGCAGCTGTTCCTCGTGGTCGATGATGTAGAGCACGCGCTCGATCATCGACAGTTCGGGCGGGGTGAGTTCACGGTAGGACGGGTCGAGTTCACCCAGGTGCTGAATCACCTCTGCGGGGGAATTGCCGCGGTGCATGTAGTCGATCGCGACGGGCACGATCTCCCGGGCGAGCCGGTCCATCTGGTACTCGTGGGCGGCGACCCGCCGCTCCAGATACGCGGTGTCACGAGCGTGCTCCTCGCGCGCGCTGCGCAGGGCGCGGCCGCGGCGTACGACTTCGGCCGCCGTGGCGATCACCAGGACCGTGGCGACGGCGCCGCACCAGCCGACGGCCGTCCGGGCCGGCCCCGTCACCAGGGCGGCGGCGGCTCCGGTCGCCGCGGCCATCAGTATGGCGGGCGGCAACAGCACGCGCGCGTACGGCAGTTCACGCCGTCGTGGCTGGGCGGGAGGGGGTTGAACACTCACCATGTGGGCCCTCTGAAAGGAATCGGCTCGGAGTCGGGGGAACTTGCAGGGGGGTACGTCATGGAACGTTCTGGATCTACGGGAGGTTTAGGGAACAAGCGCACGAATACGCCTCAACTCGGTGCGCTGCGGGCGAGCTTAGTCCGACCGGATCATCGCCGTGTCATATTCAGCAAGCACCTGAAATCACCCCCGCGGCAGGAGTACTCTCAACTCCATTTGCACGCTGGGGAATCACTCGCACACACCGTGTCACGGCGTACGCCGGTGCGAAAACACTCACCGTGACGGGTGAACGCGCTCCTGTGGAACGTGAAGGGCGGGGCGGGACACGGCATCCCGTGTCCCGCCCCGCCCTTCACCCAGCCCGGTACGGCCGGGCCGTCATCCCACCGAGGAGTAGGCCACGACTCCCCGCAGCAACTGATCGACCGCCTTGCGCGCGGCCTTCGCCACGGTCGACCCCTCCCCCGGCGCCGCCGCCGAGATCTGGCCCAGCACGTCGATCACCTGCTTGCACCAGCGCACGAAGTCACCCGCGGGCATCTCCGCCTCGCGCAGCACCTCGTCCAGGCCCTTGCCGCCGGCCCACATGTACGCGGCCCAGGCGAACCCGAGATCCGGCTCCCGCTGTCCGACCCCCTCGGTCTGACTGATCCGGAAGTCCTCCTCCAGGGCGTCCAGCCGGCCCCAGATGCGGACCATCTCGCCGAGCGCGGCCTTCGCCTTCCCGGACGGCACCTTCGGCGCCATCGCGTCGTCGCCGACCCGGGACTCGTACACCAGGGCCGAGACGCACGCGGCGAGTTCGGCGGGGCCGAGCCCCTCCCAGACGCCCGCCCGCAGGCACTCGCTGGCCAGCAGATCCAGCTCGCCGTACAGCCGCGCGAGCCGCTTGCCGTGCTCGGTGACCTCGTCGCCGCGCAGATAGTCCAGCTCGGTCAGCAGCGCGACGATCCGGTCGAAGGTCCGCGCGATGGTGTTGGTGCGTCCCTCGATCCGCCGCTCCAGCTGGGAGGTGTCCCGCATCAGCCGCTGGTAGCGCTCGGCCCAGCGGGCGTGGTCCTCACGGTCCTGGCACCCGTGGCAGGGATGGGCGCGCAGCGCGGTGCGCAGCCGGGCGATCTCCCGGTCGTCGGCGGCCTGCGCGCGCTGCTTGCGGGCCCGCTCGGGCGGGATGTGCCCGGCCTTGGTGCGCAGCGCGGACGCCAGGTCCCGGCGGGACTGCGGGGAACGCGGGTTGAAGGACTTCGGGATCCGCATCCGCTCCAGCGCCTCGACCGGCACCGGGAAGTCCATCGACGCCAGCCGCTTGACCTGCCGCTCGGCGGTGAGCACCAGCGGGCGCGGCCCGTCGTGGTGCTCGAAGCCCCGGTGGCCGTTGGACCGCCCGGCGGGCAGCCCGGGGTCCAGCACCAGCGCGAGTCCGGCGTACTTGCCGGTCGGGACATGGATGACATCGCCCGGCTTGAGCTTCTCCAGCGCCACCGCCGCCTCGGCGCGCCGCTGGGCCACGCCCTGGCGGGCCAGCTCGGTCTCCCGGTCCTTCAGGTCGCGGCGCAGCCGCGCGTACTCCTCGAAGTCGCCGAGGTGGCAGGTCATGGAGGCCTTGTAGCCCTCGAGCCCTTCCTCGTTGCGCTGCACCTGCCGGGAGATCCCGACGACCGACTTGTCGGCCTGGAACTGCGCGAACGACGTCTCCAGCAGCTCGCGGGAGCGATGCCGCCCGAACTGCTCGACGAGGTTGACCGCCATGTTGTACGACGGCTTGAAGCTGGAGCGCAGCGGATACGTGCGCGTGCCGGCCAGCCCCGCGAGATGCTCCGGGCTCATCCCCCGCTGCCACAGCACGACCGCGTGGCCCTCGACGTCGATGCCACGCCGTCCCGCTCGCCCGGTGAGCTGGGTGTACTCACCCGGGGTGATGTCGGCGTGCTGCTCGCCGTTCCACTTGACGAGCTTCTCCAACACCACCGAGCGGGCGGGCATGTTGATGCCGAGCGCGAGGGTCTCGGTGGCGAAGACGGCCTTCACCAGACCGCGGACGAACAGCTCCTCCACGACTTCCTTGAAGGTCGGCAGCATGCCCGCGTGGTGGGCGGCGATCCCGCGCTCCAGGCCCTCCAGCCATTCGTAGTAGCCGAGGACATGCAGGTCCTCGGTGGGAATGGACGCGGTGCGCTCCTCGACCAGGGCGCGCACCTTCTCCCGCGCCTCGTCGTCGTTGAGCCGGAGTCCGGCGTACAGACACTGCTGTACGGCGGCCTCGCAGGCGGCGCGGCTGAAGATGAAGGTGATGGCGGGCAGCAGCCCCTCGGCGTCGAGGCGTTCGATCACCTCGGGCCGGCCGGGTGTCCACACCCGCGAGCGCTGTCTGCGCTCCCGCTCCCGGTCGGCCTCGCGCATCGCCCGCCCGCGTCTGCGGTCCTGGTACGACGGCCGGGTCGCCTCCATGCGGGCGAGCCGCGCCAGATCGGGGTTGACGGCCTTCTTGTGCCCCTCACCCTCCTCGAACAGGTCGTACATCCGGCGGCCGGCCAGCACATGCTGGAACAGCGGCACGGGCCGGTGCTCGGAGACGATCACCTCGGTGTCACCGCGGACGGTGTCCAGCCAGTCGCCGAACTCCTCGGCGTTGGACACGGTCGCCGAGAGGGACACCAGGGTCACCGACTCGGGCAGGTGGATGATCACCTCTTCCCATACGGCGCCGCGGAAGCGGTCGGAGAGGTAATGCACCTCGTCCATGACCACATACCCGAGGCCGATGAGGGTCTGGGAGCCCGCGTACAGCATGTTCCGCAGCACCTCGGTGGTCATCACGACCACGGGGGCGCCGGAGTTGACGCTGTTGTCGCCGGTGAGCAGGCCGACCTTGTCGGCGCCGTAACGGCGGGACAGGTCGGCGTACTTCTGGTTCGACAGCGCCTTGATGGGTGTCGTGTAGAAGCACTTCTTGCCCTGCTGCAGGGCGAGGTGGACGGCGAACTCGCCCACGATCGTCTTGCCGGAGCCGGTGGGGGCGGCCACCAGCACGCCCTTCCCCGCTTCGAGCGCCTGGCAGGCCTCGATCTGGAAGGGGTCGAGGCCGAAGTCGTACATCTCGCGGAAGGAGGCGAGCGCGGTGGCCTGCTCGGCGGCCCGCAGACGGGCAGCCGCGTACCGCTCGGCCGGTGAGAGGTCCTCTGTCATCGTGCTTTCGAGCGTACCGGGCCGCACTGACAACAGGACGATCATTATCCGGATCCGGGTTCCGTAAACTCCGGATCCGCGCAGCTCACGGCGCTACGACCCGCACCGCCCCCGGTACGCAGCGCGCGATCAGCGGCAGCGGCCCGAGCGGCTCCCCGTCCGCGTAGCCGGTGATGTCCTGGGCGGCGATCTCGACCTGCGCGGCCCGCACCACGGTGACCTTGGGATGGCCGACGTGCCCGCCCCGGTAGACACTCGGGAAGACCCTCAGCAGGGTGGCGCGGGAGCAGTCCCCGACGATGGTGATGTCGAACAGCCCGTCGGTGAGGTCGGCGCCGGGACAGATCCGCATGCCGCCGCCGTACGACGGGCCGTTGCCGACGGCGACCAGCGTGGCCTCGAACTCGCGGACCTCGCCGCCGTCGAGGGTGACCCGGTAGGGGAAGGGCCGGAAGGCGGCCAGCTCGGCGAGCATCGCGAGGTCGTACTTCAGGCGGCCGGAAGGGCGGCGCATCCGGTTGCCGCGGTCGTTGACCCGGGAGTCGAACCCGGAGGCGAGGACGGTGCCGAACCAGCGGTCGCCGACCCGTCCGAGGTCGATGTCGCGCAGCCGGGCGCCCTTGAGTCCTTCGGCGATCACCCGGCCCGCGGCGGCCGGTTCCCGTACGGGCAGGCCGAGCGCGCGGGCCAGATCGTTGCCGGTGCCGACCGCGACCAGGCCGAGCGGGGTGCGGGTGCCGGCGACGGCCTGGAGCGCGAGGTTGGCCATCCCGTCACCGCCGACCGCGACCAGCGCCCCGGTGCCGTCCGCGACGGCCGCACGCGCGCGTGCCAGGGCGTCCTCGGCGTCCGTCCCGAGGACCGTCCGTACGGTGAATCCCGCGTCCCGGAAAGCGGCGGCGGCCGGCTGCGCCGCACGGGCGCCCCGGCCGCGGCCCGCGGTGGGATTGACGAAGAGAGTGATCTCGCTGCTCACGGATCAGACCCTATGAGCTGCCCCACGGTCCTCAGGTCACGTCGTCATAACCGTTGACGCGCTCCGTGGTCGCCTGCTCGGGCAGCGCCCGGCTGGCGGAGACGGTCTCGACCTCGCCGATCTCCTCGGGCGTGAGATCGAGCTCGGACGCCTCGTCGTCGGCGGGGCCCAGTGCGTCGCGGCGGCGTCTGCGGCGGTCGTTGAGCAGGGAGACGGCGACGGCGGCGAAGTACAGGATCCAGATGGGCCCGGCGAGCGCCAGCATGGTCAGCGGGTCGGTGCTCGGGGTCGCGATGGCGGCGAACACGGTGATGCCCATGATCATGCCGCGCCACCAGCCGAGCATGCGCTTGCCGGTGATCGCGCCGCTGAAGTTGAGCATGACCAGCAGCAGCGGCAGCTCGAAGGAGAGGCCGAAGACGACCACCATGCGCGTGACGAGGTCGAGCAGATCGTCGAGCGGCAGCAGGTTGTCGACGCCGAACGGGGTGAACTCGATCAGCACCTTCGCGGTGGTGGGCAGCACCTTGTACGCGAAGAGGGCGCCCAGCAGGAAGAGCGGGAAGCCGGTGGCGACGAAGGCGTACGCGTACTTCTTCTCGTGCCGGTGCAGGCCCGGGGCGACGAAGGCCCAGAGCTGGTAGAGCCAGATCGGCGAGGCCAGGACCACGCCGGCCATCAGCGACACCTTCAGCGCCAGCGTGAAGGGGGTGAGCAGACCGTTGATGGTGATCTGCGCGCACTGCTCGTCGGAGCTGGTGTTGGCCAGTTCCTCGAAGCTCTTCGCACAGCCGACCGATTCGAGGATCGGCTTGGTGAAGAAGCTGATGATGTCCATGTAGAAGAAGGCGGCGACGATCGTCACGGCGACGATGGCCAGCAGTGCCTTCGCGAGCCGGTTGCGGAGCTCACGAAGGTGCTCCGCGAGGGGCATCCGCCCCTCGGGATCCTTCTCCGTGTTGCGGGCAGGCTTCAGCAACCCACGTTCCCATCTCGTGCGGCGGGCCGGAGGTCACCGGCCCTGCGTCAGCGCTTGGTCGTGTCCGTCGGCTCGGTGACCGGGCGCGAGCTGGTCACGTCGCCGGGCGAGGCCTGGATGACGCGCTGGGCGGGGGGCTGCTCGTCGTTGTTCGGCGGGTCGGCCGGGGCGGGGGTCTTGCCCTCGTCCTTCATGGCCTTGGCCTCGCTCTTGAGGATGCGGGCGGACTTGCCGAGCGACCGAGCCATGTCCGGAAGCTTCTTCGCGCCGAACAGCAGGATGATGACGACGAGGATGAGAATGATCTCGGGAGCGCCGAGCCTTCCGAACATAAGTCTTTACCTTCTCACCGAGGCGGCTTTGGGTGGGATGCTGTCCGATCGGTCGGACACGCGTCCGAAGGATCGTGCTGACAGCGATCGTAACGCTCAGGGGTGAACGTGAGGCAATCCCCGTGCGTACTCCCGGTCCGCGGTCCGGGCCTCGTTCTCCGGGCCGCGACCAGCAGCGTACCTGGCGCTGGTGGCAAGTTGACAGGGCGAAGTGGCCCAAAACGCATGCGGCTCAGGACTCACACCGGGTTCTCAGCCGGACTCACAGGGAGTCCACAGCCCGCGCGGTGCTGACCGCGGCCCGTTCCAGATCCTCCGCCGCCCTGTTGATGCGCCGCGCGGAGTCGGCGACCTGCCTGCCGAGGCGCTGGGCCTCCAGGAAGACCCGCACCGCGAGCACACCGAGAACGGCGAGACCCAGGAAACCCACAGCGATCGCGAACATCGGCCAGAACATGACGCCGAGCCTAGAGGGTCGAGTGCAGCCGCAGGGTACGGACCCCGCCGCCGGTGAGCAGCTCGACGATCCGCTCCCCGGCCGGCTTGCGCACGGACGCGCCGCACTCCGGGCAGGTGAAGGAGTAGAAGGTGGTACGGCTGGAGGCACCGATGGCCAGTCGCAGGGCGCTCGCGGCGAGCTCGAACCGCCCGCGGCAGTCCGGGCAGCCGGCCCTGAACCGCACCGGGGTCACGCTGCGCATCCCCGCGAACGCGGACGCCACCGACGCACCGGGCACCACGGAATCACTCATGCCCCTCCACCCCTTCTGACTGCTCGTACGCCTGGCGGGGCGCCCCCGGACGGTGCCGGGGCGCCCCTCCGGCTCACTCCCGGATGCCGTTGTCCTGCGTGCTCTGCGCCTCGACCCCGTCGTACGCGGCCAGCGCCTCCTGGGCCGCCCGGCGGGCGCTCTCGGCCAGCTCGGGCGGCGCGACGATACGGCCCTCACGGCCGAGCCGGAGCGCGAGGCGCTTCAGCGACGCCGGGTCGGGCGTCCGCAGACAGATACGCAGCCCGCCGTCCGGCAGCTCATCCGCACTGTCGTGCGGGTAGTACTCCGCGACCCACCGCCCGCCCGGTCCGACCTCGACGATGACCTCCGGATCCTCGGCGGCGGGCTGCACCAGCCCCTCCGAGAGGTCCCGCAGCTCGACCTCGGGCGGCGCGGACGGCTCGTCGAGGATCTTGATCTCGGCGACCCGGTCGAGCCGGAAGGTGCGGCGCGCCTCGGAGCGGCGGCACCAGGCCTCCACATAGGTGTGGCCCACGCTGACCAGGCGGATGGGGTCGATCTCGCGCTCGGTGACCTCGTCACGGGCCGGCGAGTAGTAGCGGATCCACAGGCGCCGGCGCTCCGAGATCGCCCGGTCGACGTCGGCGAAGACACCGCCCTCGGACTCGAAGGTCACCGAAAGGCGGGCGCTGGCCCCGGCGGCCTCGCCGGCCGCGGCCTCCACCTTGGCGGTGGCCCGCAGCAGCGCCTGCCGGTCGCCCTCGCGCAGACCGGGCAGCGTGGACACCGCGCGGGCGGCGACCAGCAGCGCCGTGGCCTCGTCGGAGGCGAGCCGCAGGGGCTCGGCGACATCGTCGGGGTTGTGCCACCAGATGCGCTCGCCGTCGGTGTCGATGTCCAGCAGATCGCCGCCGCGGAAGCTGGTGCCGCACATCGGCAGCACATCGAGGTCCGAGACCAGCTCGTCCTCGGTGATGCCGAAGGCGCGCGCGACGTCCTCGACCCGGGCGCCGGGCCGCTCCTTGAGATAGGTCACCAGGGAGAGCATCCGCCGGGTCTGATCGATGGCGTTCACTGGTCTGACCGGTTTGCCTGCCACAGTCCTCGTCCGCTCCCCCTCAGCCCTTGGCCACGGCACGCAGCCGGTCCATCACGTCGGCCCGCAGTTCGGCGGGCTCCAGCACGACGACATCGGGACCGAACTCCACCAGCCAGGCGTCCAGGCCGTGCCCGTACGGAATCTCCAACTCGTCCCAGCCGTCGCCGAGTTCCCGGACCCGGGTGGCTTTCGCCCGCAAGGGGTACCCGGCGCCGCTCCGCAGCCGGATCAGCGCGGAACGGTCCGCGGTCTCCCCCGCCCAGCCGGCGACGGTCTCCCGCACGGTGACGACATCCGGCACCGGGGCGGTGTACTTGCCGCCGCGCGAGCGGACCTTGCCGGTGATCCGGGAGAGCCGGAACACCCGCTCGGCGCCCCGGTCGCGGTCCCAGCCCGCCAGGTACCAGTGGCCGCGCCAGCACTCCAGCGCCCAGGGCTCGACATGCCGGGGCTCGGGGCGCGCGGCGGTGGCCTTGCGGTACTCGAAGACGACCGGGCGGCGGTCGCGGCAGGCCAGCATCAGCGGCTCGAAGGCGGCCTCGTGCACGGGGATCCGCGGCTCCAGCGCGCCATGGGCCTCGTAGGGGTCGACGTCCTCGGGCAACCCCGCCGCGCGCAGCTTATGCAGGGCACCGCTGGCCGCTCCGGCGAGCCGGACCTGCTGCCACACCTTGGCGGCGAGACCGAGGGCGGCGGCCTCCTCGGCGTCCAGGGTGATGGGCGGCAGCCGGTTGCTGTCCCGGCGGGCCAGATAGCCGACCTCACCGTCCAGGCTCTCCACGGTCTCGATGACCAGGCCGAGCTCACGCAGATCGTCCTTGTCCCGCTCGAACATGCGGTTGAAGGAGTCGTCCGAACCGGCTTCCAGATAGGCCTCGATGGACTCGCGCAGCTCGCGCTTGCTCAGCGGCCGCCGCGTCCCGAGCAGACACAGCGCCAGATTCATGAGCCGCTCGGCCTTGGCAATGGCCATCGATGCCCTTCGCCTTCCCTATGGTGCTTACGACCGATGACCGTACCGCTCCCAGGTGGCGCGGCAAAAGCCGAGGGCCCATGCCCGGACAGGCATGGGCCCCAGGTGATCGGGTCCGGTCGTACGACGATCAGACCCCGAGTGATCGGACGGCGAGTGATCAGACTCCCAGGAGGTCGACCACGAAGATCAGGGTCTCGCCCGGCTTGATCGCCGGCGTCGGGCTCTGGTTGCCGTAGGCGAGGTGCGCCGGGATGGTCAGCTGGCGGCGGCCGCCGACCTTCATGCCCTGCACGCCCTGGTCCCAGCCCTTGATGACGTGGCCGCCGCCGAGCGGGAAGCGGAACGGGGTACCGCGGTTCCAGCTGGCGTCGAACTCCTCGCCCGTGCTGAAGGCGACACCGACGTAGTGCACGGTGACGGTCTGGCCGGCCTGGGCCACCTCGCCGTCGCCCTCCCAGATGTCCTTGATCTCGAGGTCCGCCGGCGGCTCGCCACCCGGGAAGTCGATCTCCGGCTTGTCGATGCTCACGTGTTCAGCTCCATGCTTGTGGTGTAGAGACAACGGTCACAGTCTTACATCCCTCGCGGGGTCACATCTTCGCCAGGATGTCGACCGAGAAGACCAGCGTGGAGTCCTTCTTGATGCCGCTGCCCTGCGGCGGATTGTCGCCGTAACCGAGGTCCGGCGGGATGACGATGAGGACGCGGCTGCCGACCTTCTTGCCGGTCAGACCCTGCGCCCAGCCCTTGACGACCTGCTGGAGCGAGAAGGAGGCGAGCTGCTTGTTGGTGTACGTGGCGTCGAACTCCTTGCCGTCCTCCCACAGCACGCCCTTGTACTGCACCAGCACGCTGTCCTCGGCGCCGACCTTCTCGCCGTCACCCTCCAGGACGTAGCTCGCCACCAGCTTGGTCGGCGCGTCGGTGTCCGGTACCTCGATGGAGGGCGCCTTGCCGTCGGTGTCGGTGCCGACCTTGGGCAGGTCCACGTTGTCCTGCGCGACCTCGGTGCCCTTGGCGGAGCTCTTGGCGTTGAAGGTGCCCTGCACATCCACCACGAAGACCAGCGTGTCGGTGCCCTTGATGCCCGCCTGGCTGTTGCCCTGCGTGCCGTAGCCCCAGGTCGGGGGGACGGCCATCTGGACGCGGCTGCCGACCTTCTTGCCCGCCAGGGCGTAGCGCCAGCCGTCGATGATGCTGCCCTTGGCGAGCTGGATGACCAGCGGGGTCTTGCGGTCGTAGGAGTTGTCGAAGACCTTCGCCGTGGCCCAGACCTGGCCGAGGTAGTGGGCCTGGACGTAGTCGTTCTCCGCGACGGTGCCGCCGTTGCCCGCGATCACCGTCTTCACGGCGAGGTCCTTCGACGGGTCACCGCTGCCCTTGGCGATGGTCGGCTTCTCGCCGAGCTTCGCGCCCGCGGTGATCGCCGGCAGCGGGCCGTCCACGATCTTCGGCGACGGCGCGGCCGAGGTCTCGGGGGCCGAGGGCGACGCGCTGTCGCTCGCCTCGCTCGATCCGGAATCCTCGTCCCCGCATGCGGCGAGCGTGGCGAGTCCGGCGGGTACGGCAATGAGAAGTGAGCGTCGGCGCACGGTGGGGGCCTCGTAATCGGTCGATCTTGTAGATGGCGTGCGCGCAACTCTACGGCGTGAGAAGGGCGCCGTACGGGAAACGTACGGCGCCCGTGTTGCGTTCCGGCACAGGGGCCGAAACGCGTTGCTCACATACCGGCGATCAGTTTCTCCACCCGGTCGTCCACGGAACGGAACGGGTCCTTGCACAACACGGTGCGCTGGGCCTGGTCGTTGAGCTTGAGGTGGACCCAGTCGACGGTGAAGTCCCGGCGCTGTTCCTGGGCCCTGCGGATGAAGTCGCCGCGCAGCCGGGCCCGAGTGGTCTGCGGCGGAACGGACTTGCCTTCGAAGATCTTCAAGTCGTTGCAGATCCGGGCTGCTTGCCCCTTCTTCTCCAGCAGGTAGTACAGGCCCCGGCGGCGGTGGATGTCGTGGTAGGCGAGGTCTATCTGCGCGACCCGCGGATGCGACATGGTCATGTTGTTCTTGGCGCGGTAGCGCTCGATGAGCTTGTACTTCATGACCCAGTCGATCTCGGTGCCGATGCGGTCGAGGTCCTCGGACTCGATCGAGTCCAGGGTGCGGCCCCACAGCTCCAGCACCTGCTCGACGGTACCGGTGCGGATCCCGCGGCGCTCGCAGAAGTCCACGGCCTTCTCGAAGTACTCCCGCTGCACCTCCAGCGCGGAGGCCTCCCGGCCACTGGCCAGCCGCACCTTGCGCCGGCCCGTGATGTCATGGCTGACCTCGCGGATCGCCCGGATCGGGTTCTCCAGGGTCAGGTCCCGCATCACCGTGCCCGCCTCGATCATGCGCAGCACCAGGTCGGTGGCGCCGACCTTGAGCAGCATGGTCGTCTCGGACATGTTCGAGTCGCCCACGATGACGTGCAGCCGTCGATAGCGCTCGGCGTCCGCGTGCGGTTCGTCGCGGGTGTTGATGATGGGCCGGGAGCGGGTCGTCGCCGAGGAGACGCCCTCCCAGATGTGCTCGGCGCGCTGGCTCACGCAGTACACGGCCCCGCGCGGGGTCTGCAGCACCTTGCCGGCCCCGCACAGCAGCTGGCGCGTGACCAGGAACGGAATGAGGATGTCCGCGAGCCGGGAGAACTCCCCGTGCCGGGCGACGAGATAGTTCTCGTGGCACCCGTAGGAGTTGCCGGCCGAGTCGGTGTTGTTCTTGAAGAGGTAGACGTCGCCCGCGATTCCTTCCTCGTGCAGGCGTCGTTCTGCGTCTACCAGTAGCCCTTCCAGAATGCGTTCGCCGGCCTTGTCGTGGGTGACCAGCTCGGTCACGTTGTCACATTCGGGTGTCGCGTATTCCGGATGTGAGCCCACGTCGAGATAGAGGCGGGCGCCGTTCCGCAGAAAGACATTGCTGCTGCGGCCCCATGACACGACACGGCGGAAGAGGTACCGCGCCACCTCGTCAGGCGACAGGCGGCGCTGTCCCCTGAACGTGCACGTGACGCCGTACTCGTTCTCCAGCCCGAAAATGCGGCGGTCCATGACTGAACATTACGCCCGATCCCCTGTGCCGAAACGGGGTTCGACGGCACGGTTTGGATCATTTTCCGATGAAGCCGCAATGACCGCTCCCGGCCCGGACGCCGCGAGGACCCGCCCGGTGGCCAGCAGGACCAGCAGCGACACGCCTCCCGCGGCCCCCGGAACGGCGAAGCCCCACAGGGCCCCACCGGCCTCGACGACCGGACCCGTCAGCCCTGTTCCGACCGACGCGCCGACGGTGAACGTGGTCACCAGCCAGGAGAACGCCTCGGTGACCGTCCCGCGGGGGGCGTGCCGGTCGACGAGCACAAACGCACAAGCGATGCAGGGCGCCAGGAACACACCCGACAGCAGCGTCAGCAGCACCATGGGGACCGTGCCCGGCATCAGCATCAGCGGCAGGTAACACACCGCCAGAAGGGCCGTCAGGACCGTCAGTCGCCGCGCGGGCTCACCGGCCCACTGCCGGGCCCCGTACACGGTGCCGCCGATCAGCGCGCCCAGCCCCAGCGCCGCCATCAGCCAGCCGTACACCGCGTCACCGCCGTGGTCGTCCGCGTACGACACGGACGCGACCGTGATGGAGCCCAGCGCGATGCCCACGAACAGGAAAGCGGCCAGCAGCGCCAGCAGTCCGGGCGAGCGCAGCGCGCCCAGCCAGTGCGCCTCACGCGGCGCCGAACGCCACGCGCGCGAGGGCGGCGAGACGACCACGGAGAGCGCCCCGAGCACACCGATGACGTTCAGCACGAGCAGCGCCGTCTGGGCGGACCACAGCGCCGTGCACAGCGTGACCAGCAACGGTCCGACCGTGAACATGACTTCCTGCGCCACGGCGTCCATGGCGTACGCCGTGTGCACCTGGCCCTCCTTGGGCAGGACCGAGGACCACAGCGCCCGCAGTCCGCCCTCCAGCGGCGGCGTGAACAGTCCGGCGGCCGCGACCGCCGCGTAGGCGAGCGGCAGCGGTCCGATGCCCGCGAAGGCGAACACGGCCATCGCGAGCGCGGAGACGACCGCGGACGGCAGCTGCACCCGCGGCTGCCCGTGCAGATCGACCAGCCTGCCGAGCAGCGGCTGCCCTGCGGCGTTGGCGACACCGTAGACCGCCGCCAGCACCCCGGCGAGGCTGTAGCTGCCGCCCTCGGCACGGACGAACAGCACGATCGCGATGGCGGCGGTGGCGTTCGGCAGCCGTCCCACCAGCGTGCCGACGAGCAGGCGCGTGGCGTGCCTCGCCCTGAGGATCTCCAGGTATCCCGCAGCCATGTTCGCCCACTCCTCGCCGTGACCCATGAGGTTTTACGTATAACGTCCTTCGTCATACGTACCATGTGCGCTGTTCACACGTCCAGACGAAAGCGCAGGCCCACGGTGGTACGAGGCAGTACGCGCCCCACGAGCCGTGACGTCGCCCAGGCCGCCGGCGTCTCGCAGGCCGCGGTCTCCCTCGTGCTCGGCGACAAATGGCGCGGCCGGGTCTCCGAGGCCACCGCGGAACGGGTCCGGGAGGCCGCCCGCGACCTCGGTTACCGGCCCAACCTGGCCGCCCGCAATCTCCGCCTGGGCCGCACCCGCACGGTCCTGCTGGTCGTCCCCGCGCTCACCACCGAGTTCTTCGCCGGTGTCTACACCGGCGCCGCCCGGGTCGCCGCCGCGCACGGCTTCGGCGTCGTCCTGTACCCCTCCCCGGAGGGCATCGGCCCCGCCCGCGACCCCTTCGCCTCCGCCCAGGCCGCCCTCGACGGTGTCATCGCCTCCTCCATGGCCGCCGACGCCCTCACCGCCATCCGCGGCGACCAGCTGCCCCTGGTGATGCTCGACAGCGACCCGGCCGGCAGCCTCGGCGCGGCCACCGTCAACCTCGACATCGCCGACGCCGTACGCCAGGTCGCCGAGCACCTGCTGGGCCTCGGCCACCGCCGCTTCCTGCACCTGGCCGCGGACGTGCCCTCCTGGACCTTCGAGGTCCGCGCCCGGGAACTGCACGCGCGCGTGGCCGCCGTCCCGGGCACCGAACTGACCACCGCCCGGGCACCCATCTCGATCGAGGGCGCCCAACGGGCCGCCGAAACCGCCCTCGCCACGCCCGGCCCCCGCCCCACCGCTCTGATCTGCGACGACGACAAACTTGCCGCCGGTGCCTACAAGGCCGCCCGGCGCCTGGGCCTGCGCGTCCCCGAGGACCTCTCGGTCACCGGCCTGGACGACCTCGCCCTCGCCACCGCCATCGACCCGGAGCTGACGACCGTACGCCTGGACGCCGAGCTGTTCGGGGAACGCGGCATGCGAGCCCTGCTGGCCGTCCTGGAGGGCCGTGAGCCCGAGGCGGGCGACATCCCCGTGGAACTGGTCGTGCGGGGCTCCACGGCCCCGCCGCGCGCCTCCTGAGACGCCTGTGCCCCGGCCGAGGGATCGGCCGGGGCGGGTACCGCGGGGTCAGGCGGGTGGGATCAGCCGGGCGGGGTCACTCCTCGTCGGTGTCGTCCGGGCCGTCCGCGCTCTCGGCCTCGGTGGACGCGCCGCCGACCTCCAGCAGCCGGCCGAGCTGACGGCCGACGATGCGCTTGAACTTGCGCTGCTGCGGACGTGTCCGGTCCAGCACCGCGACCTCGAGCCGCTCGGTGGGGATCTCCCGCTGCGAGCCGTTGGACTCCCGGGACAGCGCCTGCACGGCCAGCTTCAGCGCCTCCGCCAGCGTCATGCCGTCCTGGTGACGCTGGTCCAGGTAGGTGCTGATCAGCTCGGCGTTGCCGCCGACGGCCACCGAGCCGTGCTCGTCGACGATCGAGCCATCGTGCGGCAGCCGGTAGATCTGGTCGCCCTCGGGCGTCTCCCCGACCTCCGCGACGACGAGCTCCACCTCGTACGGCTTCTCCGCCGCGGACGAGAAGATCGTGCCCAGCGTCTGGGCGTAGACGTTGGCCAGACCGCGCGCGGTCACGTCGTCCCGGTCGTAGGTGTAGCCACGGAGGTCGGCGTACCGGACGCCGCCGATCCGCAGGTTCTCGTACTCGTTGTACTTGCCGGCGGCCGCGAAGCCGATCCGGTCGTAGATCTCGCTGAACTTGTGCAGCGCGCGGGACGGGTTCTCGCCGACGAACACGATGCCGTCGGCGTACTGCAGCACGACCAGGCTGCGACCGCGTGCGATGCCCTTGCGGGCGTACTCCGCCCGGTCGGCCATGGCCTGCTGGGGGGAGACATAGAACGGCGTCGACACCGGTTATCCGTCCCTTTCTGTCGGAGTCACAGGATCACCTTGATAAGACCGGACCGCCGCCTACAGCAGCGCGGCCCGCGGGCCGTCGGGCTGCTCCAGGCGCCGCTCCAGGATCGAGCGGGCGATCTCGGAGGACTCCTGATCGGTCAGCCGGCGGAAGCCGTCCTCGGTGATCACGGTGACGATCGGGTAGATCCGGCGGGCGACATCGGGACCACCGGTCGCCGAGTCGTCGTCTGCCGCGTCGTACAGGGCCTGCACCACCAGGGTGGTGGCCTCGTCCTCGGTCAGGTCGCTGCGGAAGAGCTTCTTCATGGCACCGCGAGCGAAGATCGAACCGGAGCCGGTGGCCGCGTAGCCCTGCTCCTCGGAACGGCCGCCGGTCACGTCGTAGGAGAAGATGCGGCCCTTGCCGCGGTCCACGTCGAAGCCCGCGAAGAGCGGCACGACGGCCAGGCCCTGCATGGCCATGCCCAGGTTGGAGCGGATCATGGTCGACAGCCGGTTCGCCTTGCCCTCCAGCGACAGCTGGGCGCCCTCGACCTTCTCGAAGTGCTCCAGCTCCAGCTGGAACAGCTTCACCATCTCGACGGCGAGACCGGCGGTGCCGGCGATGCCGACGGCCGAGTACTCGTCGGCGGGGAAGACCTTCTCGATGTCGCGCTGGGCGATGACATTCCCCATCGTCGCCCGCCTGTCACCGGCGAGCACGACACCCCCGGGGAACGTGGCGGCCACGATGGTCGTCCCGTGCGGCGCCTCGATCACGCCCTGCACGGGCGGCAGTTGACGCTTGCCGGGCAGCATTTCGGGCTGATGCTCGGAGAGAAAGTCCATGAAGGACGAGGACCCAGGCGTCAGGAAGGCAGCTGGTAGACGCCCGGTGCTACGAGTGTTGGCTTCCACGCGATTCCTTCCAAGTAAGCGGCGGCCCGGCGGACGGCGTCGGGGTCGTCTCCCAACTTGCCGATGGCCGAATTGCAGTTGAAGCACAGTACGCCACGGACCCTACCCGTCTTGTGGCAGTGATCCACATGAACGGCCGGAGCCTTCAGACAGATCACACAGAGCCCCATCTGAGAGGCGACCATCGCGTCGCGTTCGGCTTCGGTGAGGCCGTAGTGGCGCTTCAGGTGGCCTGCGCGCCCCTCGACGGCTCGACACGCCTTGCAGCGCGTCGATAACCCGTCCGAGGCCGTTGCATTGCGGTGCCACTCGCTCCACGGCTTGACCTCACCGCACTTGAGACAGAGCTTGTGCCCCTCGGGCACGCCCACCTTGGGGCGCACCTTCCGCCCCAAGCTCAGCTGCTGTTGCCGGTGATAGTCCGATGCGCAATCCCGACAGTGGTGCTGCAGACCGTCCAGATTGGAACGCTTGCGAGCGAAGGCTGCGTACGGCTTGTCCTCGCCACACCGCACGCAGCGCTTGCCGCCCTCTTCATTCGCCAATTCGATCCCCATGAACCTTCGATTCGAAGGCTACTGGCCGCCTTTCTGAACGAATGACCGAACGAAGTCCTCGGCGTTCTCCTCCAAGACGTCGTCGATCTCGTCCAGGACGGAGTCGACGTCGTCGCTCAGCTTCTCCTGCCGTTCCTTGAGGTCCTCGGAAGCCTGGGCCTCTGCGGCCTGCTCCTCGACCTCCTCGGTGGAGCGTGTGGCCTTCTGCTGTCCGCCGCCGGTGTCCTTGGTTGCCATAACCCTCACCCCGCTCAGTTCGCCCGACATGGTCGCCAGGTCGACATTCCTGCCGATCGGTGATGATCAGACCCTACAAGCCCGGTCTGACATCGGCCCCGCACTTTCCACAACGTGCGGGGGCCACCTCGATGATTCCCGGACGGCGGCTTTTCCACCCTGCCCGGCTGCCTCGCCCCGGGTACCCGCTCAGCCGCCGGACAGCACCTTGACCAGGTCTTCCGCGGTGCGGCAGCGGTCCAGCAGCTCCTTGACGTGATTACGCGTTCCGCGAAGCGGTTCGAGGGTTGGGACCCGCTGGAGGGAGTCCCGGCCCGGCAGATCGAAGATCACCGAGTCCCAGGATGCCGCGGCGACGTCGTCGGCGTACTGCTCCAGGCAGCGGCCGCGGAAGTACGCGCGCGTGTCCTCCGGCGGCTTGGTGCGGGCCCGGTCGACGTCGGCCTCGTCCAGCAGCCGCTTCATCCGCCCGCGGGCCACGAGACGGTTGTAGAGGCCCTTCTCGGCGCGTACGTCGGCGTACTGGAGGTCGACCAGGTGGAGCCGGGCGGCGTCCCAGTCGAGGGTGTCCCGGCGCCGGTAGCCCTCCATGAGCTCCCGCTTGGCGACCCAGTCCAGCTCGCCGGCCAGGCTCATGGGGTCGTTCTCCAGGCGGTTGAGGGTGTCCTCCCACCTGGCCAGGACGTCCTTGGTCTGGTCGTCGGCGTCGGCCCCGAAGCGTTCCTCGACGTACTTGCGGGACAGCTCGTAGTACTCCATCTGGAGCTGGACCGCGGTGAGCGTCCGGCCGCTGCGGAGCTTGACCAGGCGCTTGAGGCCGGCGTCGTGGGAGACCTGGTGGAGGGTGCGCACGGGCTGGTCCACGGCCAGGTCGACGGCGATGAAGCCGTCCTCGATCATGGACAGCACCAGCGCCGTCGTACCCAGCTTCAGGTACGTGGAGATCTCCGAGAGGTTCGCGTCCCCGATGATCACGTGCAACCGGCGGTACTTCTCGGCGTCGGCGTGCGGCTCGTCGCGGGTGTTGATGATCGGGCGCTTCAGCGTCGTCTCCAGGCCCACCTCGACCTCGAAGTAGTCCGCCCGCTGGCTGAGCTGGAAGCCGTGCTCGTGGCCGTCCTGGCCGATGCCGACGCGGCCCGCCCCGGCGAAGACCTGGCGGGAGACGAAGAAGGGCGTGAGGTGGCGCACGATGTCCGAGAAGGGGGTCTCCCGCTTCATCAGGTAGTTCTCGTGCGTGCCGTAGGAGGCGCCCTTGTTGTCGGTGTTGTTCTTGTAGAGGTGGATCGGCTGGGCGCCCGGCAGCTGGGCGGCGCGTTCCGCGGCCTCGGCCATGATGCGTTCGCCCGCCTTGTCCCAGAGCACGGCGTCACGCGGGTTGGTGACCTCCGGGGAGCTGTACTCGGGGTGGGCGTGGTCGACGTAGAGCCGCGCGCCGTTGGTGAGGATGACATTGGCCAGGCCGATGTCCTCGTCGGTGAGCTGGCTGGAGTCGGCGGCCTCGCGGGCGAGGTCGAAGCCTCGCGCGTCGCGCAGCGGATTCTCCTCCTCGAAGTCCCAGCGGGCCCGGCGGGCCCGGTGCATCGCCGCCGCGTAGGCGTTGACGATCTGGGATGAGGTGAGCATGGCATTGGCGTTGGGGTGACCGGGGACGGAGATCCCGTACTCCGTCTCGATGCCCATTACTCGCCGTACGGTCATGCGGCCCTCCTTGCCCGGCGGCGCCCTCGGTCGGGGGCGCTGCTCAAGTACCGCTGGCGCTCCGGTGCGTGTGCGGTGCCCGTCCCCGCACTGCGCGACTCGGCGGTACGGAAGAGCCTAGAACGCCTTTGCGCTGGTGGGGAGATCATTTGCGTCATTCCCTGCTCCGGTCGTGGCCGCAAAACAGTCGGCTGCGGGTACCCGCTGAGGGCACCCGCAGCCGCCCTGTGTTTTACAGGTACTGACCGGTGTTCGCCACCGTGTCGATGGAGCGTCCGGTGTCCGCGCCCTGCTTTCCGGTGATCAGGGTGCGGATGTAGACGATCCGCTCGCCCTTCTTGCCGGAGATCCGGGCCCAGTCGTCCGGGTTGGTGGTGTTCGGCAGGTCCTCGTTCTCCTTGAACTCGTCCACGCAAGCCTGGAGGAGGTGGGAGACGCGCAGGCCCTTCTGGTTGTGCTCCAGGAAGTCCTTGATCGCCATTTTCTTGGCGCGCCCGACGATGTTCTCGATCATGGCGCCGGAGTTGAAGTCCTTGAAATAGAGGACTTCCTTGTCTCCGTTGGCGTAGGTGACTTCCAGGAAGCGGTTCTCCTCGGATTCGGCGTACATCTGTTCCACTGCGGTCTGGATCATGCCCTGGACCGTGGCACCCCGGTCGCCGCCGTGCTCCCCGACGTCCTCGGGGTGCAGCGGAAGGCGCTCGGTGAGGTACTTCTGGAAGATGTCCTTGGCTGCTTCGGCGTCCGGACGCTCGATCTTGATCTTCACATCGAGCCGGCCGGGGCGCAGGATGGCGGGGTCGATCATGTCCTCGCGGTTGGAGGCACCGATCACGACCACGTTCTGGAGGCCTTCCACACCGTCGATCTCGGCGAGGAGCTGCGGGACGATGGTGTTCTCCACGTCCGAGCTGACACCGGAGCCGCGGGTGCGGAAGAGGGACTCCATCTCGTCGAAGAAGACGATGACGGGGGTACCCTCGCTGGCCTTCTCACGGGCACGCTGGAAGACCAGGCGGATCTGCCGCTCGGTCTCGCCGACGTACTTGTTGAGGAGCTCGGGGCCCTTGATGTTGAGGAAGAAGCTCTTGCCGGTGGCCTGGCCGGTGACCTCGGCGACCTTTTTGGCCAGCGAGTTGGCGACCGCCTTGGCGATGAGCGTCTTGCCGCATCCGGGGGGCCCGTAGAGCAGCACGCCCTTGGGCGGGCGCAGTTCGTGCTCCTTGAACAGGTCCGGGTAGAGGTACGGAAGCTCGACCGCGTCGCGGATCATCTCGATCTGGTTGCCCAGACCGCCGATCTGCTCGTAGCCGATGTCCGGGACCTCTTCGAGGACCAGTTCCTCGACCTCGCTCTTGGGGACCACCTCGTAGACGTAGCCGGAGCGGGGTTCGAGCAGCAGGGCGTCGCCGGGACGGATGGTGACGTCCAGCAGCGGCTCCGCGAGCCGCACCACCCGTTCCTCGTCGGTGTGCCCCAGTACCAGGGCGCGCTCGCCGTCCTCCAGGATCTCCTTGAGGGTGACGATGTCCCCGACGCGCTCGTACTCCATGGCCTCGACCACGTTGAGCGCTTCGTTGAGCATGACTTCCTGGCCGCGGCGCAGGTCGTCGAGTTCGACGCTTGGGCTGACGTTCACCCGGAGTTTGCGTCCTCCGGTGAAGATGTCGGCGGTGCCGTCCTCGTTCGCCGTGAGGAAGACACCGAAGCCGGCCGGCGGCTGTGCGAGCCGGTCGACTTCTTCCTTGAGGGCCACGATCTGGTCGCGGGCCTCACGGAGCGTGTTGGCGAGTCGCTCGTTCTGGGCGGACACGCCGGCCAGGTTGGTCTGCAGCTCGACGATCCGCTCTTCGAGAATCCTCGTGTGTCGCGGAGAGTCGGCGAGCTTACGTCGCAGGACGGCGATCTCCTGCTCAAGGTAGGCGATCTGCCCGGCAGGGTCTTCGGACCCTCGTCCCGGGCGGATGCCGCGGTTCATGTCGTCGTCGTGGGCTGCCACGGTCCTCACCTCCTCCAAGGGGAGCTGGACGCTTCCAGACCCTACCTGGGTGGGTGTCGATTGAAACCCCTAGATCACAAAGACTGTCAAGGTGTGTCGTCGGCCACACCCTGAGCTGTTCTCACGCCGTGTGGATACCCACTCAACGTCTTTCGGAAGCGGCCTGTTCCGGGCCGGAGTGGTCAAACACCGTCAAGTTTGGCTGGAGTTGCGGGTCGGAGGCACGGAGAGAGCCGCCGCGGGGCCGGTCGGGGCCGCATATGCCGGGGCCGAATCCGGTGACCCGGGTCCGTGACCCTGGGTGCCCGTGCGGGCGGGTCGGGTGACGATCGGGCGGCGGTCGACCGGCGGTGGAGCGGAGGTAGGGTCGAAGTCGGTCAACGGCCGCCGGTGCGGGCCCGTCCCGCCAGGGGGCCGGTCGGACGGCGTGGGAAATGGCAGGAGACATGGACGTGGAGCTGGAGGCCGGGGTCGGCGAGGCGCTGGAGGTCTGGATCGATCAGGACCTCTGTACCGGCGACGGCATCTGTGCCCAGTACGCGCCCGAGGTGTTCGAACTGGACATCGACGGGCTCGCCTATGTGAAGAGCGCGGACGACGAGCTCCTCCAGGACAAGGGCGCCACGACCCGGGTGCCGCTGCCGCTGCTCACGGATGTCGTGGACTCGGCCAAGGAGTGTCCCGGCGAGTGCATCCATGTCCGCCGGGTCGCGGACCGGGTCGAGGTGTACGGGCCCGACGCGCCGTGACGCGCCGGGCGCCGAGGGTCGTCAGACGCTCTGGGCGCCGGCCGGGGTGGAGCGGGCGAACGCGCCGTCGTCCCACTGCCATTTCGCGCGGTCGGTGACGTCGGGGCAGCAACTGGGCACGTCGGCCGTCGAGTAGCCGAGCAGGGTGGCGGTGACGGCCCCCTCGCGTACGGCGAACTCGCTGACGGTCTGGCGGTCCTTCGGGTCGACGAGGGTCGCCACCACCCGGGGCCGCTCGCTGCCGGTCCCGCGCGTGAGGACGTAGACGCCGTCCGGCGGGGTGCCCATGGGGGCGTCGCAGTGCACGACGACCACGGTCTCGGGGCGGCCGTCGCCATCGAGGTCCCCCGACGCCTTCTTGACCACGATCGCCTTCACCGGGCCGCATTCGAGCGGGAAGTCGACGCCTTCGGGGTCGGGTGCCGCGACGGCGGCGGGGGCGGTCCTGGACTGCGGGCCCGCCGCCTGGGCGGCGTTGGCCGCGTCCGGTTGCAGGACCGACGAGAGCGCCACGACAGCGGCCAGGGCGGTGGCGGTCGCGAGCCAGTGGATCGGACGGGTGTGGGTGTGGGCCAGTTCCGGGACGGCGGAGTGCTGCACTAGGGGTGTCTCCCGCGAGGGCTGTGCCGGTGGGGGGGGTGCCAGGCATGGTGCCACACGTCACACCACGGGGGAACGGCGGGGGTGTGCCGTTCCGGTGACGAAATGGGGACCACGGATGGCGGGCCGTCAGCACAACGGCGCCGCGGTGGAGTTCCCGGTGCTCCAGGGGAACTCGACCACGGCGCCGATACGTTGTACGCGGCGGGGGGCCACCCTCAGCGGCCGGAGCCGCCGTCGGCGTTGGGTCCCGCGTAGTCCTCGCCGTAGGCGCCCTTGGCGGGGCGGCGGCGGCGCATGGGCGGCTCGACACCGTCGGCGAGGCGGCGGGCGGTGAGCAGGAAGCCGGTGTGGCCGATCATCCGGTGGTCCGGGCGGACGGCCAGGCCCTCGACGTGCCAGTTGCGGATCATCGACTCCCACGCGGTCGGCTCGTTGAAGCAGCCGATCTCGCGGATGGACTCGACGGTCCGGGCGAGCTGGGTGGTGGTGGCGACGTAGCAGCACAGGATGCCGCCGGGGACGAGCGCCTTCTTGACGACGTCCAGGCACTCCCAGGGGGCGAGCATGTCGAGGATGACCCGGTCGACGTCGGTGTCGGACAGGTTGTCCTGGAGGTCGCCGACGGTGAGCTGCCAGGCGGGGTGGGGGCCGCCGAAGTAGCGCTCCACGTTCTGCCGGGCGATGTCGGCGAAGTCCTCGCGGCGCTCGTAGGAGTGCAGCATGCCCTGGTCGCCGATGGCGCGCAGCAGGAAGCTGCTGAGCGAGCCGGAGCCGACGCCGGCCTCGACCACGCGGGCGCCGGGGAAGATGTCGGCGAACGCGAGGATCTGCCCCGCGTCCTTCGGGTAGACGACGGCTGCCCCGCGGGGCATGGACAGGACGTAGTCGGGGAGCAGGGGGCGCAGCGCGAGGTAGGCGACGTTCCCGGTGGTGCGGACAACGCTGCCCTCGGGAGCGCCGATCAGTTCGTCGTGCGGGAAGGAACCCTTGTGGGTGTGGAAATTCTTCCCGGCCTCGAGCGTGAACGTGTAGTGGCGGCCCTTGGGGTCGGTCAGCTGAACCTGGTCCCCGACCTTGAAGGGCCCGCGCCTGCGGGCGGCACCGGTCGGTTCGGACATGTGAACAGACTACCGGGGTTTACCGGGCCCGCCGACCATCAGGAAGGCCGGGCCATCGCCTTCACGAAGGCCCGCTCCACGTCCGCCGCCGACAGTACGCCGTAGATCTCCCCCGTCTCCTCGACCACCAGGTACTCGGTGGCCGGAGTCGCCCGGAGGGCCTCCAGCAGCTCCTCCCCCGACAGTTCCGCGGAGACCCGCATGCCCTCGGTGAGGTCCTGGGCGAGGCCGCCGACGGCGACCCAGGGGCGCCGGTGTTCGGGGACGCCGACGATGGCGGCCTCGCGGACCAGGGAGCGCGGGGTGCCGTCGGCGTCGACCACGACGAGGGCGCGGGCCCCGGCGGTGTTGGCGCGGCGCAGGGCCTCCGAGAGGGGGGTGTCCGCCTCCACGGGGACCGCGCGGCGGGTCAGGGAGCGGGCGCGCAGTTCGGGCAGGTGTTCGCGCAGCCGGGCCATCCGGAGGCTGTTCCCGGCGCCGGTCCAGATGATCGCGGCGAGGATCGCGGCCAGCAGGGCGTCCATGACGGTGTCCATGCCGACGTTGTCCTCGGCGTTGGAACCGAGCGCTCCGGACTGGGTGAGCAGCGGGAGCCCGATCAGCACGGAGACGGCGAGCGCGCGGCCGACCCAGGCGGCGGCGACGGTGCCGCTCATCGGCTTCCCGGTGATCTTCCAGACGACGGCGCGGAGCATCCGGCCACCGTCCAGGGGGAGGCCGGGCAGGAGGTTGAAGGCGGCCACGATGAGGTTGGAGATCATCAGGCCGGCCAGCAGCACGCCGGGCACGGTGCCGGGCTCCACGGCCTGCATGGCGCCGTAGAAGAGGCCGGCCAGGATCAGGGAGAGCAGGGGGCCGACGAAGGCGAGGACGAACTCGCGGCCCGGGGTGTCGGACTCCTTCTCGATCTCGCTGACGCCGCCGAAGAACTGCAGCTGGATACGGCGGACCGGGAGCTTGAAGCGGAGGGCGGCGACGGTGTGCGCGAGTTCGTGCACGAGCACGGAGGCGTAGAAGGCGACCGCGAAGAAGAGGGAGACGAGATAGCGGGCGGCGCCGAGTTCGGGCAGTACCCGGTCGAGCTGGCCGCCGAACACCCAGGTGATCAGGGCGGCGACCAGGAACCAGCTGGGCGCGACGTACACCGGTACGCCGAAGGGGCGGCCCATCAGGAGGCCGCCGCGGGGCGCGGGGGGCTTGGGGGGCTTGCCGGCGCCGGAGTGGGCGAGGGGGCGGTCGGGCGCGGCGGGGCCCCGCTCGTCGGAGGGCGGGGTGTCGGTGGCGGTCCGCCGGGGCGGGTCCGCATCCTTGCGCGGCGTCTCGTCCCCGGGGGCCTGGGGCGGGTCCGAGGGCTCCTGGGGGGCCGGGTTCGCGGGCGGGGTCGTCGGTGTTGCGTGGTGGCTGGCCGGCTCCTCGGTGCCGGGCCGCGGCTGCCCGCTCCCGCCGCTCTCGTCCACGGTGTCCCCTCGTTCGAAGCGTCTTCCGCGCCTGCCGGGCGGAAGGGTCTCTGGTCGATGGTATGCGTCCGGCGCGACGCGATCCGCCCCGGCACCCCCTGTGTTCGCGTGACGCCGCTCGGGTGACTGTCAGTGCCGGGCCGTAAGGTCTGTGGGCATGGAGACGAGCACGGAGGACGGGGAGCCGTCGGTGGCGGCCGAGGCCCCTACGGCATCGCAGGCGCAGGGTGTGGCGGACGGCGGGCGGGCCGTGCCGCTCGCCATAGTGCCCGCCTCGCTGTCGCCCTCGCGTGCGGGTGACTTCATGCAGTGCCCGTTGCTGTACCGGTTCCGGGTGATCGACCGGCTGCCCGAGAAGCCCAGCGAGGCGGCGTCCCGGGGCACGCTGGTGCACGCGGTGCTGGAGCGGCTCTTCGACGCCCCGGCCGCCGAGCGGACCGCGCCCCGCGCCAAGTCGCTGATCCCGGGGCAGTGGGACCGGCTGCGCGAGTCCCGGCCGGAGGTCCAGGAGCTGTTCGCCGAGGATCCGGAGGGCGAGCGGCTCGCGCGGTGGCTCGACCAGGCCGAGCAGCTGGTCGAGCGGTGGTTCACGCTGGAGGATCCGACCCGGCTGGAACCGGCCGAGCGCGAGCTGTTCGTCGAGGCCGAGCTGGATTCCGGGCTGCGGCTGCGCGGCATCATCGACCGGGTCGACGTGGCGCCGTCCGGCGAGGTGCGGATCGTCGACTACAAGACGGGCAAGGCGCCCCGGCCGGAGTACGCCGAGGGCGCGCTGTTCCAGATGAAGTTCTACGCCCTGGTGGTGTGGCGGCTGAAGAACGTCGTGCCGCGCCGGCTCCAGCTGGTGTATCTCGGCAGCGGTGACGTCCTGACGTACGACCCGGTGCTCGCCGACCTGGAGCGGGTGGAGCGCAAGCTGCTGGCGCTGTGGGAGGCGATCCGCACCGCGACCGAGACCGGCGACTGGCGGCCGAGGCCGACCAAGCTGTGCGGCTGGTGCGACCACCAGGAACACTGCCCGGAATTCGGCGGCACTCCCCCGCCCTACCCGCTGCCGATCCGGGCGGCCGACGACGGCTCGACCGGGGGTCCGGCCGTCGTCCCCCAGGAAGCACAGGCGGCTGCCGGCCAGGGCGGCTGACGGGGGCGGCCGAAGATGCGGGTGGCGTCCCCCGGCAAGCACAACCGACTGCCGGTCAGGGGCCCACGGCGGTTCGGGGCCGTCCCCGGGAAGCACAGCCCGCCGCCGATGAGGGCGGCTCACGCGGTTCGGGGGGCGTCTCCCGGGAAGCACAAGCCGCTGCCGGTCAGGGCGGCTGAAAGGGAACCGGTCAGGGCGGCGGAGTCGGGTGAGCGCGCGCAGGGCAGAATGGGGCCGGACTAGCGAAGGAGACTTACGTGGCCATCCGCGTCCTACTGGTCGACGACCAGCCGCTGCTGCGTACCGGCTTCCGGATGATCCTGGAGGCGGAGCAGGATCTCGCGGTCGTGGGCGAGGCCGGAGACGGCCTTCAGGCACTCGACCAGGTGCGGGCACTGCAGCCCGATGTGGTTCTGATGGACATCCGCATGCCGCGGATGGACGGGGTGGAGGCGACCCGGCAGATCACCGGCCCCGGGCGGGACGGCCCGGCCAAGGTGCTGGTGCTGACCACCTTCGACCTCGACGAGTATGTGGTGGAGGCGCTAAAGGCGGGCGCCAGCGGCTTCCTGCTGAAGGACGCCCCCGCCAATGAGCTGGTGCAGGCCATCCGGGTGGTGGCCGGGGGCGAGGCGATGCTGGCACCGAGCATCACGCGTCGGCTGCTCGACAAGTACGCCACGCATCTGCCGTCCGGCGAGGAGCCCGTCCCGGACACCCTGCACACCCTCACCGACCGCGAGGTGGAGGTGCTGAAGCTGGTGGCGCGCGGGCTGTCCAACGCCGAGATCGCCGCCGATCTGTTCGTCAGCGAGACCACGGTCAAGACGCATGTCGGGCACGTGCTCACCAAACTGGGCCTGCGCGACCGGGTGCAGGCCGCGGTGTACGCGTACGAGAGCGGGCTGGTGCGCCCCGGCGCGCAGTAGGGACCGACGCGAGGGCGCCCGCTTCCCCGGAAGGAAGCGGGCGCCCTCGCGCGTGTGCGGGCTCAGCCCTTGCTGAGCTCCCAGAAGCGGAACACCGTGGAGGCGTCGAGGCAGTACTCCAGGCCGTACACGCCGTCGTGGACGACCGCGTACTGCTTGGCCTGCCAGATGGGCAGGACGGGGAGCTCCGCGGCCACGATGTCCTGGAGCCGGCCGTAGTCGTCCTCGGTCGCGGTGCGGTCGCTCTGGGCGCCGGTGCGCGGGATCAGCGTGCCGGTGATGGTGTCGTTGCTGTAGTTGTTGCCCAGCACGTTGCCCTCGCCGAAGAAGGGCGACGTGAAGTTGTCGGCGTCCGGGTAGTCCGGCACCCAGCCCTTGACGTACACGCCGTACTTGCCGGCGGCGATGTCCTTCTCGTACTGCTCGTACGCGACGGACTTCACCTCGGCGTCGAACAGGCCGCTGGCGTTGAGCTGCCCGGCGATCGCCTTCAGCTCCTCGTCGGTGGCCGGGCCGTAGCGCGACGGGGTCGACCACAGCGTCAGCTTCACCTTGCCGGTGATGCCGTCGGCCTGCAGGGCCGCCGCGGCCTTGGCCTTGGAGGGGCGGGCGCCGTAGGTGTCGAAGAAGGCGGTGTTGTGGCCGCCGATGCCCGCCGGGATGATCGAGTACAGCGGGGTCGCGGTGCCCTGGTACACGTCCTCGACAAGGGCCTCGCGGTCGAGCAGGTAGGCCATGGCCCTGCGGACGCCGAGCCGGCCGGCGACCGGGTCGTCCATGTTGAAGACCAGGTGCTGTACCTCGGCGCCGGTGCCGTCGACGATCTCGACGCCGGAGCTGGAGCTGTCGTCGGCCTTCTCGATCTCGGCGATGTCGGCGGCGCTGAGACCTCGGTAGGCGATGTCGATCTGCTTCTCGCGCAGCGCGGTCCGCAGGGCGGTCCGGTCGCCGTGGAAGAACTTCATGGTGACGCCGGAGTTCTTGGTCTCGGCGTTGCCGGTGTAGTGCTCGTTGACGGAGAAGGCGGCCTCGTCGTCGCTGAAGGAGTCCAGCTTGTAGGGGCCGGAGCCGACGGCCTCGCCGTCCTCGCGCAGTCCGCCCGCGTCGTACTGGCGGTGGTCGACGATGGAGCCGGCGCCCGAGGCGATCTTGCTCGGGAAGGTGGCGTCCGGGGTGTTCAGCCGGAAGACGACCGTCTTCTCGTCCGGGGTCTCGACCTTCTCCAGCATCGGGAACATGATCGCCGGACCGGCGTCGTCGTTGATCTTCAGCATGCGGTCGAAGGAGAACTTGACGTCCTTCGAGGTGAGCGGGTCACCGTTGCTGAACTTCAGCCCGTCCTTCAGCGTGCACTCGTAGACCTTGGTCCGGGTGTCGGTGAAGGCGCAGGATTCGGCGGCGTCCGGCTCGGGGTCGGTGCCGCCCTTGGGGAAGCTGAGCAGGGACTGGAAGACGTTGTTGAACAACAGCCAGGAGCCCGGGTCGTAGCCGGACGCCGGGTCGGTGGCCAGGACGTCGTCGGACATCCCTATCACCACCGAGGAGCTGTCGCTCGCGGAGCCGCCGGTCTCCGTGCCGCAGCCGGTCAGCAGGCCGGAGGCCAGCCCCGCCATCACAGGCAGGACCGGCCACTGGTTGCGCATGTTCACGTGCAGGTGCCTTGTCGTCGTGTCGGACATCGCGGGCCGCCGTCCCGGCGTCCCGGCACGGGATACGTCAGCCGCTCACGCCGCGGCCGAGCTCCCACAGCTGAAGGGTGGAGGAGGAGTTGAGCGCGTAGGCGGTGCCCGTGACGTCGTCGCGCGCGGCGACGTACTGCTTGCCCTGCCACAGCGGGATCACCGGGACGTCCTCGGCGACGATGTCCTGAATGCTCGTCAGGCTGTCGACCGCGGACTGCCGGTCGGCCTCACGACGGGACTCCGGGATGAGGGAGTTGCGGATCTCGCTGTTCGCGTACGGCGAGCCGAGGAAGTTGTCCTTGTCGAGGAACGGCGCGATGTAGTTGTCGGCGTCCGGGAAGTCGGGGAACCAGCCCATGCCGTAGACCTCGTACTCGCCCTTCTGCTCGGCGGGGCGGAAGGTCTCCCAGGGGGTGCCCTTGATCTTCACGTCGAACAGACCGCTGGAGTTCAGCTGCTCCTTCAGCAGCTCGAACTCCTTCTTCGTGGCCGAGCCGTAGTGGTCGGTGGTGTAGTGCAGCGTCATCGACACCGGCGTGCTGACGTTCGCCTTGGCCAGCAGCGCCTTGGCCTTGGCGGTGCTGGGCTCGCCGTACTTGTTGAAGAAGGCGTTGGAGTGGCCGGTCAGGCTGGCCGGGACCAGCGAGTACAGCGGCTCGGCCTGGGTGCCGTAGACCTTGCTGACCAGTTCGCCGCGGTTGATGACCTGGGCCATCGCCTGGCGGACCGCCTTGCTCTCGACGGCCGGGGCATCGGTGTTGAAGGCGAGGTAGCGGATCTCCAGGCCGGACATCTCGACCAGGTCGACCGTGCTGTCGGAGGCCGTGGACAGCCGCTGGATCTGGTCCGGCGACATCGTGCGGGACATCAGGTGGATGTCGCCCTGCTCGATGGCGCTGCTCATGGCGTCGGCGTCGGCGAAGGAGCGCAGCTCGACCTCGTCGTTGTTCACCGTCAGGGCGCCCTTGTAGGAGGGGTTCTTGGTGAACACGGCCTTGACCAGCTTGCCGTCCTCCTCCTCGGCCGCGAAGGTGTACGGCCCCGAGCCGTCGACCTGGAAGCCGTCGCGGAGCTTGCCGGCCTCGTAGTCGTCCGGGTCCACGATGCCCGCGACGGGCGTGGACAGCTTGTACGGGAAGGTGGCGTCGGCGGTGTTCAGATGGAAGATGACCTCGCGCTCGCCCTGGGTCTCCACGGTGTCGACGGTCGACAGCAGCGCGGAGACCCCGCTGTCCGCCTTGAGCTTGAGGGCGCGCTCGATGGAGTACTTCACATCGGCGGCGGTGACCGTGTCGCCGCCTGCGAACTTCAGCCCCTCGCGCAGGGTGCAGGCGTAGCGCTCGTTGCCGGTGTCGGTGAAGCCGCAGCGCTCGGCCGCCTCGGGGACCGGCTCGCCCTCGCCGCGCGGCTGGATCATGAGGGTCTGCACGGTCTGGCGCAGGATGTTCCAGGTGCCGACGTCGTAGGCGTACGCCGGGTCCAGCGGCGCGGGTGCCTCGCTCGTGGCGGTGAACTCGTCCGTGGTACCGACGACGATCGCGTCCCCACCGCCGCTGCCGCTGTCCGATCCGCCGCAGGCGGCGAGGACCGGGGCGAGCAGACCGATGACGGCCGGCAGCACCAAAGTCTTGCGGTTCATGCTCGAGTTTCTCCAGAGCTGTCTCGTCCGTGTACCCGGCATGCAGGGGTGTCGCGGCGGATCACGGCGATAGGGGGTGATGTTCTCGCGATGAGATTAGTCGGCGTCCCGAGGACGCCTGGCGCCCACCGGAGTTGAGCCCCCATCACGCAGCGAAACCGGGTGTGGACGCACCGAAAAGCCGACAGCGGAAGGATTAGTGCAGCGTCATCCCAATCGGGACACAAGGGCACGCCGATGACGCCCCAAAGGGGGTGAACAGCACACGGCCTGCGGCCTGTCGAGGCCGCCCGGGGTGGCGAACCTCACACCGGCGGGCAGCCCGGACGCTCGGCGGAATTCGGCCATCCGGCGGACCCGAATTCCTTGATCTGCGGGGCAGTTCCCGGGGCCCGCCGCCCTGCCGGATTTTCTTTGTATCGCGGCTGCACGCTCGGTGAACGGCTAGCGCATTTCCGTCATCAGGCCGCGCAGAAAAGCCAGGTCCACCTCTTCCAGCGAGCCGACGACGGTCCGCCGGTGGGCCGGGGCGATGGTGGCGACCGAGGGCACCACCACGACCTGGCAGCCGGCCGCCTCCGCCGCCGCGACCCCGGTCGCGGTGTCCTCGACGACCGCGCATCTGGCCGGATCCACGCCAAGTCCGGCCGCGGCGGCCAGATAGGGGTCGGGGTGCGGCTTGGTGCGCGGCACCTCGTCGCCGGCCACCGTCAGCGCGAAGTACTGCGGGCCGAGCGAGGCCAGGACGCGGTCGATGATGCGCCGGTGCGAGGCGGAGACCAGGGCGGTGGGGATCTCGTGCGCGGCCAGTTCGGCCAGCAGCCGGGTGGCGCCCGGCATCAGCGGCAGGGAGCGTTTGATGCGCTCCTCGAAGCCCTGGTTGAGGAGCACCGTGAGTTCGGCGAGGGTGATGTCGGCACCGGTGGCCTCGATCAGGAATCCCGCGCTGCGGCTCATGGGACCGCCGACCACGACATGGCGCCAGGAGTCGTCGAGGGTGTGCCCGAGACCGGCGAAGACCTCGGCCTCGACGTCCCACCAGAACCCCTCGGTGTCCACGAGGGTGCCGTCCATGTCGAGGAGTACGGCCTGGAGGGCGGAGCCTTCCGCCGTACGGGTTACTGGCGCGGGGACCGTGCTGGTCATCCGGGCGCACCTCCTTGAGGGACGATCAGGCCGGTTCCCGCACGGGGAACCGGCCTGCAGTGGACCGACCAGTGTACGTCGTGTGTCGCTGCGCCGCCCTGTTTAACCGACGTGGCCCGGGGCACACCGGAGCCTCGGTCGAGGGCGCCTCGCCTGCCGGGGGCCGGCGGGCGTCAGCGCGCGTTGAAGTACTTCGCCTCCGGGTGGTGGATGACGATGGCGTCCGTGGACTGCTCGGGGTGCAGCTGGAACTCCTCGGAGAGGTGCACGCCGATGCGCTCGGGCCGGAGCAGTTCGGCGATCTTCGCGCGGTCCTCCAGGTCGGGGCAGGCGCCGTAGCCGAGCGAGAAGCGGGCGCCCCGGTACTTCAGGGCGAACATGTCCTCGACGTCGCTCGGGTCCTCGCCGGAGAAGCCCAGCTCGGAGCGGACGCGCGCGTGCCAGTACTCGGCCAGGGCCTCGGCCAACTGCACGGACAGGCCGTGCAGTTCGAGGTAGTCGCGGTAGGAGTCGGACTCGAAGAGCCGGGCCGTCTCCTCCCCGATGCGGGAGCCGACGGTGACGACCTGGAGGCCGACGACATCGGTCTCGCCCGACTCCTCCGGGCGGAAGAAGTCGGCCAGGCACAGCCGGCGGCCGCGGCGCTGGCGGGGGAAGGTGAAGCGGGTCCGCTCGTTGCCCTGGTCGTCCAGGATGATCAGGTCGTCGTCCTTGGACACGCAGGGGAAGTAGCCGTAGACGACGGCCGCTTCGAGGAGGTTCTCGGTCTGGAGCCGGTCCAGCAGACCGCGCAGGCGGGGGCGGCCCTCGGTCTCGACCAGCTCCTCGTAGGTCGGGCCGTCGCCGGTGCGGGCCTGCTTGAGGCCCCACTGCCCCTTGAACAGCGCGCCCTCGTCCAGCCAGGAGGCGTACTCCTTGAGCTGGATGCCCTTGATGACGCGGGTGTCCCAGAAGGGCGGCGTGGGCACGGGGTTGTCGGTGGCGACGTCGGAGCGGACGTGCCCCTCCTCCGGGCGCTCCTCGACCACCGTCTGGGCGGTGGCCCTGACCCGGCGCTGCTTGAGCTCGGGCAGCTTCGCGCCGGGCACGCCGCGCTTGACGCCGATCAGGGCGTCCATCAGGCGCAGCCCCTCGAACGCGTCGCGGGCGTAGCGGACTTCACCCTCGTACAGCTCGTGCAGGTCCTGCTCGACGTAGGCCCGGGTGAGGGCGGCGCCGCCGAGGATGACGGGGTAGTCCGCCGCCATGCCGCGCTGGTTGAGTTCCTCCAGGTTCTCCTTCATGATCACCGTGGACTTGACCAGCAGGCCGGACATGCCGATGACGTCGGCCTTGTGCTCCGCGGCGGCGTCCAGGATCGCGGAGACCGGCTGCTTGATGCCGAGGTTGACGACGTTGTAGCCGTTGTTGGACAGGATGATGTCGACGAGGTTCTTGCCGATGTCGTGCACGTCGCCGCGGACGGTGGCCAGCACGATGGTGCCCTTGCCCTCGGCGTCGGACTTCTCCATGTGCGGTTCGAGGTGGGCGACGGCGGCCTTCATGACCTCGGCGGACTGGAGCACGAAGGGCAGCTGCATCTGGCCGGAGCCGAAGAGCTCGCCGACCACCTTCATGCCGTCCAGCAGGATCTCGTTGACGATGTCGAGGGCCTTGCGGGTCTGCAGCGCCTCGTCGAGGTCGGCCTCCAGGCCGTTGCGCTCGCCGTCGATGATGCGGCGCTTGAGGCGCTCCTCCAGCGGCAGCGCGGCCAGCTCCTCGGCCCGGCCGGCCTTGAGGGACTTGGTGGTGGCGCCCTCGAACAGGGCCATCAGCTTCTGCAGCGGGTCGTAGCCCTCGGCGCGGCGGTCGTGGATCAGGTCGAGGGCCGTCCGCACCTCCTCCTCGGTGAACCGGGCGATCGGCAGGATCTTCGAGGCGTGCACGATCGCCGAGTCCAGGCCCGCCTTGACGCACTCGTCGAGGAAGACGGAGTTGAGCAGGACGCGGGCGGCCGGGTTCAGGCCGAAGGAGATGTTCGACAGGCCCAGCGTGGTCTGCACCTCGGGGTGGCGGCGCTTGAGCTCGCGGATCGCCTCGATGGTGGCGATGCCGTCCTTGCGGGACTCCTCCTGACCGGTGCAGATGGTGAAGGTCAGGGTGTCGATGAGGATGTCCGACTCGTGGATGCCCCAGTTCCCGGTCAGGTCGTCGATCAGCCGCTCGGCGATCTCGACCTTCTTCTCCGGGGTGCGGGCCTGGCCCTCCTCGTCGATGGTCAGCGCGATCAGCGCGGCGCCGTGCTCCCGGGCGAGCTGGGTGACCTGCGCGAACCGGGACTCGGGGCCGTCGCCGTCCTCGTAGTTGACGGAGTTGATGACGGCACGCCCGCCGAGCTTCTGCAGGCCGGCCCGGATGACGTCGACCTCGGTGGAGTCCAGCACGATCGGCAGCGTGGAGGCGGTGGCGAAACGGCCCGCCAGCTCCTCCATGTCGGCGACGCCGTCCCGGCCGACGTAGTCCACGCACAGGTCGAGCATGTGCGCGCCCTCGCGGATCTGCTCGCGGGCGATCTCCACGCAGTCGTCCCAGCGGGCGTCGAGCATGGCCTCGCGGAACTTCTTGGAGCCGTTGGCGTTCGTCCGCTCGCCGATCGCGAGGTAGGAGGTGTCCTGCCTGAACGGGACGGTCTGGTAGAGGGAGGCGGCGCCCGGCTCGGGGCGCGGGTTGCGCTCGCCGGGGGTGAGGGTGCGGGCCCGCTCGACGACCTGGCGCAGATGCTCGGGGGTGGTGCCGCAGCAGCCGCCGATGAGGCTGAGGCCGTAGTCGCGGACGAAGTTCTCCTGGGCGTCCGCCAGGCCCTCGGGGCCGAGCGGGAAGTGGGCGCCGTCCTTGGTGAGGATCGGCAGGCCCGCGTTCGGCATGCACAGCAGCGGGATGCGGGAGTGCCGGGTGAGGTAGCGCAGGTGCTCGCTCATCTCGGCGGGGCCGGTGGAGCAGTTCAGGCCGATCATGTCGATGCCGAGCGGCTCCAGCGCGGTGAGCGCGGCGCCGATCTCGGAGCCGAGCAGCATGGTGCCGGTGGTCTCGAAGGCCATGGAGGCCAGCAGGGGCACCTCGACGCCGGTCGCCTCCATGGCGCGGCGGGCGCCCAGCACGGACGCCTTGGTCTGCAGGAGGTCCTGGGTGGTCTCCACGATCAGGGCGTCGGCGCCGCCGGCCAGCAGGCCCTCGGCGTTCGCCTGGTAGCCGTCGCGGATCGTGGTGTAGCCGACGTGGCCGAGGGTGGGCAGCTTGGTGCCGGGGCCGATGGAACCGAGCACCCAGCGGGTACGGCCGTCGCGGGCGGCGTACTCGTCGGCCACCTCGCGGGCGATGCGGGCACCGGCCTCGGACAGCTCGTGCACGCGGTCGGCGATCTCGTACTCCGCCGCCGCCGTGTGGTTGGCCCCGAAGGTGTTCGTCTCGACGCAGTCGACGCCCACCGCGAAGTACGCGTCATGGACGGAGCGGACGATGTCGGGCCGGGTCAGGTTCAGGATCTCGTTGCAGCCCTCGAGGTTCTCGAAGTCCTCGAGCGTGGGGTCCTGCTCCTGGAGCATGGTGCCCATGGCTCCGTCGGCGACCACCACCCGGGTGGCGAGGGCCTCGCGGAGGGCGGACACACGGGTCCGGCTGTCGGCGGAAGGGGTCTGTGGCAACGAGGCCATGAAAGGGCTCCCTGAGGTGCGACGGCTGTCGGCTTTGCGCCCTTGCGGTCTGTTCCGCGGTGGGCGCACGCCGCCAGGGTAGCCGGGACCGGGACCTGATGGTCAGGGCGTCCACGGGACGGACGAGGATGACGGGCGGGCCGCCCGCGGGATACGAGTGACACAACGGATCGCTGCGGACCATTGGCGGTTGGTCGGCATGGACCGGTAGTGTTCGGCATTGCCGAACAACGGCGTCGTCGAGGTCGGCGATCGAGGGGACGGAGGCAGGACGGCGATGGCACGGAACATCCAGTCGCTCGAACGGGCGGCGGCGATGCTGCGGCTCCTCGCGGGCGGCGAGCGCCGGCTCGGCCTGTCGGACATCGCCTCCTCCCTGGGGCTCGCCAAGGGCACCGCGCACGGCATCCTGCGCACCCTCCAGCAGGAGGGGTTCGTCGAGCAGGACGAGGCCTCCGGGCGCTACCAGCTGGGCGCGGAGCTGCTGCGCCTGGGCACCACCTACCTGGACGTGCACGAGCTGCGGGCGCGTGCCCTGGTGTGGACCGACGACCTGGCCCGCTCCAGCGGGGAGAGCGTCTACCTGGGCGTCCTGCACCAGCAGGGCGTGCTGATCGTGCACCACGTCTTCCGGCCCGACGACAGCCGGCAGGTGCTGGAGATCGGGGCCATGCAGCCCCTGCACTCCACGGCGCTGGGCAAGGTGCTGTCGGCGTACGACCCGGTCGCGCACAGCGAGGCGCTGGAGGCCGACCGCAAGGCGTTCACCGACCGGACCGTGTGCGACCTGGAGAGCTTCGAGCGCCTCCTCGACACCACACGCGCGCGCGGGTACGCGGCCGACGTCGAGGAGACCTGGGAGGGCGTCGCCTCGCTGGCCGCCCCCATCCACGACCGACGGCGGATGCCGGTCGGCGCGGTCGGCATCACGGGCGCCGTGGAGCGGCTGTGCCAGGACGGCGAGGTACGCCCCGAGGTGATCGCCGCGGTACGGGACTGCGCCCGCGCGGTGTCGCGGGATCTGGGCGCCGGGCGCTTCTGACCTCACCACCGGATCACCGGAGCGCCGTCGGCGTTCCGGTCTTCGGCCTACCCTGAGACGGACAAATGGGGATGTTCGCGTCAACCTCCCCTCCGCACATCGATAGCCCAGGGCGATCAATAACGATCGTGCTTTCGATAACAGAACTCTTGACTCACCTGTGAAGCCGGAGCAAGACTCCCGTCCATCGGTCGGCATTGTCGAACACCTACCGGCAATAAGCGCTAGAGTGTGGCAACGCCAAGGGCCGGTACAGCTCTCATCCCCGAGGGCGCGAACCACCGGTGGGACCCGGGGTTCGGCTTCCCCTGGACGAAGGACAAAGGAGTCGCGGGTGTCCAGCTCCGACATCTTCATCGGCGAGACCATCGGTACCGCCATACTCATCCTGCTCGGCGGCGGTGTCTGCGCCGCCGTCACGCTGAAGGCCTCCAAGGCCCGTAACGCCGGCTGGCTCGCCATCACCTTCGGGTGGGGCTTCGCGGTCCTCACGGCGGTCTACATCTCGGCGCCCCTGTCCGGCGCCCACCTGAACCCGGCCGTGACCCTCGGGCTCGCGATCAAGGACGACGGCATCCCGTGGAGCGACGTCCCGACCTACGTCGGCGGACAGCTGCTCGGCGCCATGATCGGTGCGGCCCTGGTCTGGGTCGCCTACTACGGCCAGTTCCTCGCCCACCTGACCGACAGGGAGATCGTCGGCGGTCCCGGCGCCGAGACGACCACCGCCAAGGCGGTCGAGGCCCGGGAGAAGGGCGCGGGTCCGGTCCTCGGCGTCTTCTCCACCGGTCCGGAGATCCGGGTCGCCTGGCAGAACGTGGCCACCGAGATCATCGGCACCGTGGTGCTGATCCTCGCGGTCCTCACGCAGGGCCTGAACGCGGCCGGCGACGGTCTCGGTGCCCTGGGCGGTCTGATCACCGCGCTCGTGGTGGTCTCGATAGGTCTGTCGCTGGGCGGTCCGACGGGTTACGCGATCAACCCGGCCCGTGACCTCGGCCCGCGCATCGTGCACGCCCTGCTGCCGTTGCCCAACAAGGGGGGCTCCGACTGGGGCTACGCCTGGGTCCCGGTGGTCGGCCCGCTGATCGGCGCGGCCGTCGCCGCAGGCATCTACAACGTCGCTTTCGTCTAAAGCTCACACGGACGCCCGAAGCACAGGTAGACACGTCCCCTTGAAACCACGGACCCTCCAGGAGCACACAGTGACCGACGCCCACACCGCCGGCCCCTTCATCGCCGCCATCGACCAGGGCACCACCTCCTCCCGCTGCATCGTCTTCGACCGCGACGGCCGTATCGTCTCCGTCGACCAGAAGGAGCACGAGCAGATCTTCCCGAAGCCGGGCTGGGTCGAGCACAACGCCACCGAGATCTGGACCAACGTCCAGGAGGTCGTCGCCGGAGCCATCGCCAAGGCCGGCATCACCCGCGACGACATCAAGGCCATCGGCATCACCAACCAGCGCGAGACCACCGTGCTGTGGGACCGGAACACCGGCGAGCCCGTCCACAACGCCCTCGTCTGGCAGGACACCCGCACCGACTCGCTCTGCAGGGAGCTCGGCCGCAACGTCGGCCAGGACCGCTTCCGCCGGGAGACCGGCCTGCCGCTCGCGTCCTACTTCTCCGGCCCGAAGGCCCGCTGGCTGCTGGACAACGTCGAGGGCCTGCGGGAGCGCGCCGAGGCGGGCGACATCCTCTTCGGCACCATGGACACCTGGGTCATCTGGAACCTGACCGGCGGGGTCGACGGCGGCAAGCACGTCACCGACGTCACCAACGCCTCCCGCACCATGCTGATGAACCTGCACACCATGAAGTGGGACGAGAAGATCGCCGAGTCCATCGGCGTCCCGCTGACGATCCTGCCGGAGATCCGCTCATCCGCCGAGGTCTACGGCGAGGTCACCGGCGGCAAGCTGGGCGACCTGCTCGGCGGCATCCCGGTCGCCTCGGCGCTCGGCGACCAGCAGGCGGCCCTGTTCGGCCAGACCTGCTTCTCCGAGGGCGAGACCAAGTCCACCTACGGCACCGGCACCTTCATGGTGATGAACACCGGCGACAAGATCATCAACTCCTACGCGGGTCTGCTGACCACCGTCGGCTACAAGATCGGCGACCAGCCGACGGTCTACGCGCTGGAGGGCTCGATCGCCGTCACCGGCTCCCTGGTGCAGTGGATGCGCGACCAGATGGGCCTGATCTCCACCGCGGCCGAGATCGAGACGCTCGCGCTCTCCGTCGAGGACAACGGCGGCGCCTACTTCGTGCCGGCCTTCTCCGGCCTGTTCGCCCCCCACTGGCGCTCCGACGCCCGCGGTGTGATCGCCGGCCTGACCCGGTACGTCACCAAGGCGCACCTGGCGCGCGCCGTCCTGGAGGCGACCGCCTGGCAGACCCGGGAGATCGCCGACGCCATGGTCAAGGACTCCGGCGACGAGCTGGTGACCCTGAAGGTCGACGGCGGCATGACCTCCAACAACCTCCTGATGCAGACGCTCTCGGACGTCCTGGACGCGCCGGTGGTGCGCCCGATGGTCGCCGAGACCACCTGCCTCGGCGCCGCCTACGCCGCCGGCCTCGCCGTCGGCTTCTGGTCCAGCACCGACGAACTGCGCGCCAACTGGCGCCGGGCCGCCGAGTGGACCCCCCACATGGACGCGGAGACCCGCGACCGCGAGTACAAGAACTGGCTCAAGGCCGTCGAACGGACCATGGGCTGGATCGACGACGACGACAGCTGACCGGAGCGCGCGGGGAGCTCGGCAGCGAGTTCCCCGGGAGCTTCGCCGCACGCTCTGACGAGGAGTAAGAACCCGAAATGACCAGTCAGTCCACCCTCCAGTCCGTGCCTGCCCTCGGCACGCGCCCGGCCTCCGGCTCGAACCCGAGCCGTGCCGAGACCCGGGAGCAGCTCTCCAAGGCGTCGTACGACCTTCTCGTGATCGGCGGCGGCATCCTGGGCATCTCCACCGCCTGGCACGCCGCGCAGTCCGGTCTGAGGGTGGCCCTGGTCGACGCCGGCGACTTCGCCGGCGCCACCTCCTCCGCCTCCTCCAAGCTCCTCCACGGCGGTCTGCGGTATCTGCAGACCGGCGCGGTGAAGCTGGTGGCGGAGAACCACTTCGAGCGCCGTGCGGTCTCCCGCCAGGTGGCCCCCCATCTGGCGAACCCGCTCACCTTCTACCTCCCCGTGTACAAGGGCGGGCCGCACGGCGCGGCGAAGCTCGGCGCGGGCGTCTTCGCCTACTCCGCGCTCTCCGCGTTCGGTGACGGCGTCGGCCACCTGCTCTCCCCGGCGAAGGCCGCGCAGGACGTGCCCGAGCTGCGCACCGACAACCTCAAGGCCGTGGCCGTGTACGGCGACGACCAGATGAACGACGCCCGGATGGCGTTGATGACGGTCCGCGCGGCCGTCGAGGCGGGCGCCGCCGTCCTGAACCACGCCGAGGTCACCGGCCTGCGCTTCACCCGCGGCCGGGTCACCGGCGCCGAGCTGCGCGACCGGGTGTCGGGCGACGAGTTCGGCGTCGACGCCCGCCTGGTGCTGAACGCCACCGGTCCCTGGGTGGACCACCTGCGCACCATGGAGGACCCCAAGGCCGCACCGTCGATCCGCCTGTCGAAGGGCGCGCACCTGGTCCTGAAGCGGACCTCGCCCTGGAAGGCGGCGCTGGCCACCCCGATCGACAAGTACCGCATCACCTTCGCCCTGCCGTGGGAGGACATGCTCCTGCTCGGCACCACGGACGAGGAGTTCGAGGGCGACCCGGCGGACGTCTCCGTCACCGAGAAGGACATAGCCCAGATCCTGGACGAGGCCGCGTTCTCCATCCGCGACCAGCAGCTGTCCCGGGATCTGATCACCTACTCCTTCGCCGGTCTGCGGGTGCTGCCGGGCGGACCCGGCGACACCGCGAAGGCCAAGCGCGAGACGGTCGTCACCGAGGGCCGCGGCGGCATGCTGTCGGTCGCCGGCGGCAAGTGGACGACCTTCCGCCACATCGGCCGCACGATCATGAAGAAGCTGGAGGCGCTGCCGGGCCACCCGCTGGGCGACGACTTCGAGCCGATCAGCACCCTGCCGAAGAAGATCCCGCTGCCCGGTGTCGCCAACCCGCGCGCGGTCGCGCACCGCCTCCTGGTGGACGGTCCCGCGCCGGGCCCGCGCATGGGCGCCGACACCGCCCGGCACCTGGCCACCCACTACGGTTCGCTGGCCTTCGACATCGCCCGGCTGGCCAACGACAACCCCGAACTCGCCGAGCGCGTCCACCCCGACGCCCCGGAGATCTGGGCCCAGGTCGTCTACGCCCGCGACCACGAGTGGGCGGAGACGGCGGACGACGTCCTGCGCCGCCGTACGACGCTGACGATCCGCGGACTGGCCTCGGACGACGTGCGGGCGAAGGTCCAGGACCTGCTCGACAAGAAGTAGCCCGCGGCGGGCGCCGGTGACGTGCCTCCATAATGTGCTCAGACATCGGATGTCTCAGCACACTGGAGGCCGTCATGGCAGTCACCGACGAGGCGATCGAGAAGATCAAGGGCATGATCGTCTCCGGTGCGCTGCGCCCCGGCGACCGGCTCCCCAAGGAGAGTGAACTCGCCGCCGGACTGGGCCTGTCCCGCAACTCCCTGCGCGAGGCGGTGCGCGCCCTGTCGCTGATCCGGATCCTGGACGTGCGGCAGGGCGACGGCACGTATGTGACCAGCCTCGATCCGCAACTGCTGCTGGAGGCCATGAGTTTCGTCGTCGACTTCCACCGCGACGACACCGTGCTGGAGTTCCTGGCCGTCCGGCGCATCCTGGAGCCGGCCGCGACGGCCATGGCGGCGGCCCGCATCAGCGAGCGGCAACTGGACGAGCTGGCCGAGCAGTTGGACGGGCTCGGCACCTCACCCTCGGTGGAGGAACTCGTCGCCTGCGATCTGGAGTTCCACCGGGCGATCGTGCGGACCTCCGGCAACTCGGTGCTGTGCTCCCTGCTCGACGGGCTGTCGGGGCCCACCACCCGTGCCCGGATCTGGCGGGGGCTGACCCAACAGGACGCGGTCGGCCGCACCCTGTACGAGCACCGGGCGATCCTCACCGCCCTGCGCGACGGGGACGCGGAGGCCGCCCGCTCGTGGGCGACGGTGCACATCGCGAGCGTGGAACAGTGGCTGCGCTCCGCCCTGTGAGGACCACCGGACGAGGGGGTGTTCCGGGGTGGCGATCGGGGCAGTGATCCGTTCACTCCCCCGTGCAAGGGGGCTGCGGGCGCCCCCGCCGCACGCCGTAAGGTTGGGTCGTCAGGCGAGGGCACGTCGGAAGGAGGCACTGGGTGATCGAGCTCGAGGGGGTTCCCGAGCTGATCGACCCGGTCATGGTGGCCGCGTTCGAGGGCTGGAACGACGCCGGCGACGCCGCCTCCACCGCGGTCGCGCATCTGGACAGGGAGTGGAAGGGCGAGGTCTTCGCGGCGCTGGACGCCGAGGACTACTACGACTTCCAGGTCAACCGCCCCACGGTGTGGATGGACGCGGGCGTACGGAAGATCACGTGGCCCACGACACGGCTGTCGGTGGTCCGGGTCGGCGGCGAGAAGCCACGGGACCTGGTGCTCGTCCGGGGCATCGAGCCGTCCATGCGCTGGCGCTCGTTCTGCAACGAGTTGCTGGCCTTCGCGCACGAACTGGGCGTGGAGCTGGTGGTCATCCTGGGCGCCCTGCTCGGCGACACCCCGCACACACGTCCGGTCCCGATCAGCGGGACCACGTCGGACCCGGATCTGGCCCGCCGGATGGACCTGGAGGAGACCAAGTACGAGGGGCCCACGGGCATCGTCGGCGTCCTTCAGGAGGCGTGCACGCACGCGGGCGTGCCGGCCGTCAGCCTCTGGGCGGCCGTACCGCACTACGTGTCGCAGCCACCCAACCCGAAGGCGACCCTGGCGCTGCTGAACCGGCTCGAGGACCTGATCGACGTGCGCATCCCGCTGGGCGAGCTGCCGGAGGACGCGCGCGCCTGGCAGGTGGGCGTGGACCAACTGGCCGCCGAGGACACCGAGGTCGCCGAGTACGTGCAGACGCTGGAGGAGGCCCGGGACACCGCGGAGCTGCCGGAGGCGTCGGGCGAGGCCATCGCGCGCGAGTTCGAGCGGTATCTGCGGCGCCGGGACGGCGGCCCGCCGGTCGGCGGACACGCCACGGACGGCGGGGACGGCACCTACCTGCGGGACAACCCCAGCGGTCGCACCCGCCCGCCGAAGCCACCCAAGCCGGGGCCCGAGGACGACGAGTCGTCGGAGGACTGAGGCCGTGCCAGTAAGCGGATGAGGGCGGTGCGCCGGTGCGCACCGCCCTCATCCGTCACCTCGGCACGGAGACCACGGAGTACGCCGTGGTGGGCGTCGGCGGGGTGGTGAACCGCGCGTTGGGCAGGTAGAGCCGCCCCCGGTACGCGGCCACCGTCGTCGGCACGTCGAAGGCGGGGTCGGTGATCCGGCGCCGGAAGACACCGCTGCGGCCGTCGGCGGCCAGCGTGAAGACGTCGATCGCGTTCTGCCGGTTCTGCACGACGTACAGCGTCCGCCCGGTCAGCAGCAGTCCGTCGCCGTTGGTGAGCGGTGCCGCGTCGCCGAGGTCGACGAGTTCGGTGACGCCGGTGCGCGGATCGACCCGGTACAGGGCGCCGACCCCGGACTGCACCACGAGCAGCGCCGAACCGTCCGGGGTGCGGGTGATGCCGTTGGCGTTGACGACCTCGCCGGGCACCTGGCGCCAGGCGCCGCCGAGAGGGATCCGCACGACCTCGTCCGCGCCCGGCAGTTCACCGTGCCGGCCGAGCGGGAGGGCGTACAGGGCCGGCTGGTAGGAGTCGGTGAACCAGGCCGCGCGCCGGGTCAGGAACACGTCGTTGGCGAAGGTCGGGGTGGTGGTGGTGAGGACGTACGAGGCGAGGATCTCGCCGCTGCGGGCGTCCACCACCCGGGCGCCCTGGCCGCGTCCGGCGACGAACAGCCGTCCCCGGTCGTCGAGTTTGAGCCCGACCGAGGGCGTGCCGGGGCCGGGCGAGACGATCGAGCCCGATCCGGTGCGCAGATCGGCGCGGTAGAGGGAGCCGTCGCCGAGGGAGCCGAGGTAGGCGTACGGCCCGCCGCCGATCGTGATGCCCTCCGGACGGAAGCCGTCGGGCAGCGCGATGACGGTGGGCCCGGCGACGGCCCGGGCGGGGGCGCCGACGAGTGCGGCGCCGGTCGCCGCGGCGCCGGCGGTCAGCAGTCCGCGGCGGGTGAGATGACGTGCGAAGGAACCGTGAGTGGGAGCCACGGGGAGCCCTTCCGCGAGGGGGACCGGCGGGTGGCCGGTCCAGCGGTCAACTACCGCTCCACCCCACCACACGGGCCGCCCGCATCACAGGCCCCGACAGTCCTTCGACAGCGTCTCGACAGCATCCGGCCGCGGTGCCGGACCCGGCGGAGGGCGCTTCCCGGCCACGGCGAAGCGCCCCCACGCGCGTGCTACAGCGCGACCCCGAGCAGCGCGTCCACGGCACGGGAGACGACACCGGGAGCGCCCTCGTCCGTGCCGCCCCGCTCCTCCTGGAGCGCCGCCCAGCGGTCGACCGCGGCGAGCGCGGCCGGGGCGTCCAGGTCGTTCGCGAGGGCCGCGCGGATCTCCTCGACGAGCGCCTCGGCGGGCGGGCCGTCGGGCCGGGACACGGCGGCGCGCCAGCGGCCGAGGCGGGCGACGGCGTCCCGGAGGACCTGGTCGGTCCACTCCCAGTCGGCCCGGTAGTGGTGGGAGAGGAGGGCGAGCCGGATGGCGACCGGGTCGACGCCCTCCCGGCGCAGCGTGGAGACGAAGACCAGGTTGCCCTTGGACTTGGACATCTTCTCGCCGTGCAGGGCGACCATGCCGGCGTGCACGTACGCCTTGGCCATGGGGAACTCGCCGGTCAGCACCTCGGCGTGCGAGGCGCCCATCTCGTGGTGCGGGAAGGCGAGGTCGGAGCCGCCGCCCTGGACGTCGAAGCCCATGCCCAGGTGGTCCAGGGCGATGGCCACGCACTCGATGTGCCAGCCGGGGCGGCCCCGGCCGAGCGAGGCACCGTCCCAGCTCGGCTCGCCCGGACGGGCGGCCATCCACAGCATCGGGTCGAGCGGGTTCTTCTTGCCCGGGCGGTCCGGGTCGCCGCCGCGCTCGGCGGACAGCAACCGCATGGCGGCCGCGTCGAGGTGCGAGACCTTGCCGAAGTTCGGGTCGGCCTCGACGGAGAAGTAGACGTCGCCGTCCAGTTCGTAGGCGGCGCCCGCGTCCCGCAGCCGCTCGACGAGCGGGACGATGCCGGGTATCGCCTCGACGGCGCCGATGTACTGGCGCGGGGGCAGCATGCGCAGGGCGGTCATGTCCTCGCGGAAGAGGGCGGTCTCCTTCTCGGCGAGGGCCACCCAGTCGATGCCGTCACGCTCGGCCCGCTCCAGCAGCGGATCGTCGACGTCGGTGACGTTCTGGACGTAATGGACCTGCCGCTTGGTGTCGAGCCACACGCGCTGCACGAGGTCGAACGCGTTGTAGGTCGCCGCGTGTCCCAGGTGGGTCGCGTCGTACGGGGTGATGCCGCAGACGTAGAGACGGGCGACGGGACCGGGCTCGAGGGTGACGAGTCCACCGGTCGCGGTGTCGTGGATCCGGAGGTCGCGGCCCGTGCCGGGCAGGGCGGGGACCTCAGAAGCGGGCCAGGCATACATGTCATGAGCGTAACCGGACCGGCGTTCCATATACGAACCGGACCGGGCCGGATGGCCGGTAAGGCGCTCTTGCGCGTGACCGGCCCTTGTGCCTTGCGGCTATACCGGCGGCCAGGGGATCGCGGGCCACTCCCCGCTCGGCTCGGGGTGGGTGCCGGAGGTGAGCATCGCCTCGACCCGCGCGCGGGTGGCGTCGATCTCCGCCGGGGTGATCAGGGAGGTGAGCGTGGCGGTCAGGGGACCGTCGGGGCCCAGCGCCGCCTGCAGGTCCTTGAGCACCTCCACCGCCTCCCCGGTCAGGGCCTCCCCCGCCCAGCCCCACAGCAGGGTCCGCAGCTTGTTCTCGGCGTGGAAGGTGACCCCGTGGTCGATGCCGTACAGCCGCTCCTCGGCGGCCGGCAGCAGATGGCCGCCCTTGCGGTCGGCGTTGTTGATCACGGCGTCCAGGACGGCGAGCCGTCGCAGCCGTTCGTCGTCGGCGTGCACCAGCAGGGCGGTCCGCCCCTCACCGACCTCGGCGAACCCGATGGCCTTCCAGCCCTCCTCCGGCTCCTCCCGGTCCACCAGCGCGAGCAGTTCGGCACCGGGCACGACGTCGATCCACAGCTGACACATGCCCTCCCCGTAGGGCCCGTCGCGCAGCACGGTGGGCGGTACGAGCCTCCAGCCGGTCGCCTCGGAGACCGCGTACGCGGCGACCTCCCGCTCGGCGAGGGTGCCGTCGGGGAAGTCCCACAGCGGGCGCTCGCCGGAGATCGGCTTGTAGACGCAGGACGCCTCCTGGCCCTGGTGGGCGACCGTGCAGAACAGGGCGGCGTTGGAGGCCTCGCGGATGCGGCCGCGGACGGTCAGCTCACCCTCGGTGAGCAGCTCCAGCGGGGTCACGCTCCGCGGCGGTATCCGTTCTGGCGCGGACATACGTGTCCCTCCGGGTCAAGGGGCAGGCTGCACAGCGGGCACGGCGGCCGCCCGGCGTTGACGACGTCCAGGGCACGCTTGGCGAAGGCCCGGGCCTGCACGCCGGTGAGCCGGACCCGCAGCATCGGGGGGCCGTTCTCCTCGTCCTGGAGCAGTCGCTCCTCGGCCTCGGCGAGGTCCTCCTCGGACTCGGCCTCCAGCTCGACCAGTGCCTGCGCCTCGACGATCATGCGCTGTTCGTCGCCGTCCCAGGCCAGCGCCATGGTGCCGACCCGGAACTCCTCCTCGATCGGGGTCTGCAGAGGTTCGGTGTCGGCGACCTCGGTGGGGGCTACGGCCGGTACCGCGGCGCTGCCGCCACTGCGCCGTACGACTTCGTCGAGCAGTTCGTCCATGCGCTCGGCGAGCGCTGCCACCTGCGTCTTCTCCAGGGCCACGCTGGTCACCCGAGAGCCGGCGGTGGCCTGGAGGAAGAACGTACGGCGTCCGGGCAGTCCGACCGTGCCGGCCACGAAACGCTCCGGCGGGTCGTAGAGGAACACCTGACGGGACACGTCCTGTCTCCATGGGAATCGTGGTCGGACTCGTGATCGGGCCGCTGGCGCGACCGCTTCACCCTACTGCGCCCGACGATCACGGTGCGCCCGCACCGCCCCCTACGGGAGCGTCACCGGCCGGCGGTTCCTCGCGCGGCGCCAGGGACGCGAAGTCGCCGGTGTCACCGAGGCGCAGGAGAAACGGCCTGAGCCGGGTGTAACGGATCGCCGTGATGGAACACGGTTCGACAGCAATCCGCTGGAAGAGGTCGAGATGAAGTCCGAGCGCGTCCGCGACAAGAGATTTGATGATGTCGCCGTGGGAGCACATCAGGTACACGGCGTCGGCGCCGTGCTCGCGCTCCACGCGCGCGTTCCACTCCCGGACGGCCTCCGCGGCCCGCGCCTGCATGGCCCGCATCGACTCACCGCCCGGGAAGGCGGCCGCCGAGGGGTGTGCCTGGACGACGTCCATCAGCGGCTCGTCCTTGAGCTCGGCGAGCTTGCGGCCCGACCAGTCGCCGTAATGGCACTCCCCGATCCGCTCCTCGGTGTGCGCGCGCAGCCCCGGCCGGGCGTCGAGGAGCGGCCGGACCGTCTCCTCGCACCGCTGCAGGGGGCTGGTGACCACCTCGGAGATCGGCAGCTCGGCGAGGCGCCCGGGCAGGGCGGCGGCCTGCGCGGCGCCGCGTTCGTCGAGGGCGACGCCGGGCGTCCAGCCGGCGAGCAGTCCCTCGGTGTTGGCGGTGGAACGTCCGTGCCGGACCAGGATCAGCGTGGGCATGCGGCCCAGCGTAGGCGCACCACGAGGTGTGCCGAGGAAGAGTGGACAGGAGAATACGCACTGTGATCGTCGACTGCGCCATCTACCGCGAAGGGCGGCGGGCGGACGGCCCCGAGGACCTCTCCGACGCACTCGCCGAGGCACGGTCCGTCGGCGGCTTCGTCTGGATCGGCCTGCACGCTCCCTCCGAGGAGGAGTTCGACCGGGTCACCGAGGAGTTCGCGCTGCATCCGCTGGCCGTCGAGGACGCCCTCAAGGCCCACCAGCGCCCCAAGCTGGAGGTCTACGACGACTCACTGTTCCTGGTCCTCAAGCCGGTCGTCTACGAGCCGCACAGCGACACCGTGTCCTCCGGCGAGATCATGGTCTTCCTCGGCGACGGCTTCGTGGTGACGGTCCGTCACGGCGAGGGTTCCCCGCTGAAGACCGTACGGCATCGTCTGGAGGAGGAGCCGACGCTGCTCGGCAAGGGGCCCACGGCGGTGCTCTACGCCGTCGCGGACGCGGTCGTGGACCACTACCTGGAGGTCGCGACCGAGCTCCAGACCGACCTGGAGGAGCTGGAGGCGGAGGTCTTCTCCCCGGTCGACGGCGGCTCCCGGCACACCGCCTCCCGGATCTACAACTTCAAGCGGCAGGTCCTGGAGTTCCGCCGGGCGACCGGGCCGCTGGCGCCGCCGCTCGGGCGGCTGTCCGGGTCGAGCGGCGGGCCCGGCGGGTCGGTGCCGTTCGTGGACGACCGGGCGCGGCCGTTCTTCCGGGACGTCAATGACCACCTCACGCGGGTGAACGAGTCGGTGGAGGGCCTGGACCGGCTGGTGTCGGACATCCTCTCGGCGCATCTGGCGCAGATGAGCGTCCGGCAGAACGACGACATGCGGAAGATCTCCGCGTGGGCGGCCATGGCCGCGGTCCCCACGATGATCGCGGGGGTCTACGGCATGAACTTCGAGCACATGCCCGAGCTGCGCTGGGCGTGGGCGTACCCGGCCGTGATCGTACTCATGGCGGCCCTGGAGGTCCTGCTCTACCGGATGTTCAAGAGCAGGGGGTGGTTGTAGCCGCCGTCAGGCGAACTCGGGGGCGGAGGCCGCGGGGCCGCCGAGCGCGTCCCGCCGCCGGGGCGTCTTCAGCGAGACCATGCGCCGCCAGCCCGCGGCCCGCTCCCAGGCGTACACGGCGTGGATACCGGCGGCGAGGACCGCCGACTTCGCGCGCGACCAGCCGAGGATGCGTCCCATGTGGGCCATCACGGCGAGGCTGACGTCCCGGTAGATCCAGATCTCCGCCAGCGCGCACTCCCGGAGGGTCCGCTGGATGGCGCGGCCGTGACCGGCGTGCGCGAGACGCAGCAGTTCCTCGTGGCAGTAGGCGAGGTGGTTGTCCTCGTCGGCGGCGATCATCCTCACCGCGCGGCCGATGTCGGGGTGGTCCGCGAAGTGCTTGCGCAGCAGGTCCATCTGTTCCGCGGCGCGCTGTTCGGTGACCCTGCTGTGGGCGAGGTAGATGACGATGTCCCGCACCGTGAGGCGCTCCTCGTCCTTGAGCTTCTCGTGGGCCAGGCCGATGCCGTGTTTCTCCAGGAGCAGCGTGTAGTCGGTCTCGTGCGGGACGGGGACGGGTTCGAGGCCGCGCTTCTTCATGAGGGCGTTGAAGATCCGCCCGTGCTTGTCCTCGTCGGCGCCATGGCGAGTGATCTTGGGGGCGAGTGCGCGCTCACCGTCCGGGACGAGCGCGGCGATGCGGGCGTTCTCCCAGCCACCCTGGGACTCCCCGCTCGCGGCGATGGAGCAGAAAAGGGCGAAGGACTCGTCGTTGTCGATGATCTCCTGGAACAGGCTCTTGGCCGACAGCATCGTGAGCACCTCTCTGCGTGCCTCCGCGCGGGACTCCGCAAAGGACGAGTCAAGTGCGGCGGGAGGGGTGCTGCAACAGTTGTGTCGGACAACTCCTCCAAAAGGAGGAGGCCCGGGGTACGACGGAGGCGTAACCGCACGGCCCCGGGCGCGTTGTTCTGCGTGACGGCCGTGGCGGGGAAGACCCCCGAGCCCCCACCACGGCCGCAGAACTTCCCCGGCCGCCTCACGCGAGGCCGGCGCGCTCCAGGGCCTCGGTGCCGGCCCGCAGCGAGGCGAGACGCTCGTCCAGGGTGAAGCCGGCGGGGGCGAGCGTGAGGGTGGTGACACCGGCCGCCGCGTAGGCCGTCATCCGGTCCGCGATCCGGTCGACCGAGCCCAGCAGGGTCGTCTTGTCGATGAGGTCGTGCGGTACGGCGGCCGCGGCGCCCTGCTTGTCGCCGGACAGGTACTTGTCCTGGATCTCGGCGGCTTCCTTCTCGTAACCCATGCGCTGGGCGAGCTGGTTGTAGAAGTTCTGCTTGAAGCTGCCCATGCCGCCGACGTACAAGGCGGTGTAGGGGCGGAAGGTGTCGGCGAGGGCCGTGACGTCCTTGTCGTCGCCCACGGCGAGCGGCAGGGTCGGGCAGACGTCGAACCCGTCGAGCGTCAGGCCGGCCTTCTCGCGGCCCGCGCGCAGGTGCCGCATCGCGGTGTCCTCCAGGTGCTCGGCGGAGGGGAAGATCAGCAGCGCGCCGTCGGCGATCTCGCCGGTCTGCTCAAGGTTCTTCGGGCCGATGGCGGCGATGTACAGCGGGATGTGCTCGCGGGTGGGGTGCACGGTGAGCTTGATGGGCTTGCCGGGGCCGCCGGGCAGCGGCAGCGTCCAGTGCTCGCCCTCGTGGCTGAGGCGTTCGCGGCTCATCGCCTTGCGGACGATCTCGACGTACTCACGGGTGCGGGAGAGCGGCTTGTCGAACTTGACGCCGTACCAGCCCTCGGAGACCTGCGGTCCGGAGACGCCGAGGCCGAGGCGGAAGCGGCCGCCGGACAGGGAGTCGAGGGTGGCGGCGGTCATGGCGGTCATCGCCGGCTGGCGGGCCGGGATCTGGAAGATGGCCGAACCGACGTCGATGCGCTCGGTCTTGGCGGCGACCCAGCTGAGCACGGTGGCCGCGTCGGAGCCGTAGGCCTCGGCGGCCCAGCAGACGGCGTAGCCGAGTCGGTCGGCCTCCTGGGCGACGGCGAGGTTGTCCCCGTCCATTCCGGCACCCCAGTAGCCGAGGTTGATCCCGAGCTGCATGGCCGATTCCCCTTACTGATCAGTAACGTCCTTGTTGCCGAGACCTTAGCGCGGTGGAGGGCATGGCGGGGAGGGCGCGGGGCGCACCGCGGACCCCCACGTCGTGGACGGGGGAACTGGTTATCCACAGGCACCCACGGGGCAGGTTCTGGCCAGTAATCTCGGCGTCCATGGAGCAGAGGCATCTCGGCCGCACCGGCCTTCGTGTGTCCCGTATCGGACTCGGCACCCTCACCTGGGGCAGGGACACCGACGACCATGACGCCGCGGACCTCTTGAAGACGTTCTGGGAAGCCGGCGGCACCCTCGTCGACACGGCGGACGTGTACGGCGACGGAGAGGCCGAGTATCTGCTCGGACAGCTCATAGAAGGGCTCGTGCCGCGCCGGGACCTGGTGATCTCGACCAAGGCGGGCAGCGTGCCCGACCCGGACCGCCGGTTCGACGGCTCCCGGGGGCATCTGCTCTCCGCCCTGGACGCCTCGCTCGCCCGGCTCGGCACGGACTACGTCGACCTGTGGCACGTCCACGCCTACGACCCGGGCACCCCGTTGGAGGAGACCCTCCAGGCCCTCGACATCGCGGTCAGCAGCGGCCGTGCCCGGTACGCCGGCGTCTCCAACTTCTGCGGCTGGCAGCTCGCCAAGGCCGCGACGTGGCAGCTGGCCGCGCCGGGCATCCGGACCCGGCTGGCCAGTACGCAGCTGGAGTACTCGCTGCTCCAGCGGGGCGTGGAGCGCGAGGTGCTGCCCGCGGCGCTCGACCTCGGCATCGGGATGCTGCCCTCCTCCCCGCTCGGCCGCGGGGTGCTCACCGGCAAGTACCGGGACGCCACGCCGCCCGACTCCCGGGGCGCCTCGGAGCACTTGGCGCCGTTCGTCGCGCCGTACCTCGACGACACGGCGAGCCGGATCGTGGACGCCGTGCGGACGGCGGCGGACGGGCTCGCGGTGACCCCGCTGCAGGTCGCCCTCGCCTGGGTGCGGGACCGGCCGGGGGTCGCCGCGCCCATCGTCGGCGCGCGCAACGCGCAGCAGCTCACGGCGGCATTGTCAGTGGAGGCCCTTAGTCTTCCTGACGAGATCTGCCGGGCGCTCGACGATGTGTCGGCGCCCGTGCACCGCTATCCCGATCACGACTGGAGCACGCTGTGAGCACGGAGCCCGAGACCACGGGGGACGCCGAACCGGGGACGCCGGCCGAGCAGCCCGCGCCGGAGGAGGCCGCCGCCGGCGACGCCGCCCCGGCCGCCGAGGGCGGCGACGGCGCCGAGGGCGCGGCTCAGTTGTCGGCGGCCGAGGCCGAGTTGGCCGCGCAGCGGCTGGAGCGGGAGCGGATCGCGCGGCGCAAGGCCGAGAAGGCGGCGCCCATCGAGGCCGGGGCCAAGCTCAGCGGGACGGCCGCGGATCTGCTGGCCGCCGTACGGGCCGTGGAGAGCGGGGCCAAGCCCGCGGCGACCGTGTTCGCCGAGCCCGAGCCGCCGCGGCGGCGCGCCCCGGAGCCGGTGCGGCGGACACAGCCCGTGCCCGCCGAGGCACCCGTGGTGGCGCTGCCCGAGGCCGTGGAGGGCGTGCGGCTGGTGCTGGCCGAGGGCGGCGCCCCGGCCGCGCTCGCGGCACCGGTCGCCGCCGTCCTCGGTGAGGGCGCGCCCGACCGGTTGCGGGCCGATCCCTGGCAGTTGCTGCGGGTCGCCGGGGTGCGGCCCGAGCAGGCCGACGGGTTCGCGCGGGCGCTGCTGGGTGCCGCGTGCGGTCCGGACGACGAGCGGCGGGGGCGGGCGCTGACCGTCTGGCTGCTGGAGCAGGCGGCGCTGGCGGGGCACACGGCCCTGGAGATGCCGACGCTGACCGCCGCGCTGGCCCGGCAAGGGATGCCCGACCCGGACGCCGCGGTGCAGAGCAGTCTCGCGGAGGGCGAGGCGCTGGCCTTCCAGGACGGCCTCGACGAGGAACCGGCGGCCGAGGAAGCGGCCGAGGACGGCGAGGAGGAGCGGCCCGTCCGGGTCCTGGTCGGCCTCGAGCGGTACGCCCTGGCCGAGGAGAGCCTCGCCGACGGTCTGGGCCGTCTGATCAACTCCGTGCCCAAGCAGGACGGTTCCGCGGGCGCCTGGGAGGAGGCCGCCGCTGCCGGTGGCTCCGCGGGTGAGCTGATCCGGGCGGTCGCCGGGCACGCGCTGGTCCTGCACACCGGCGGTGCGGCCTCGCTCGCCGAGCCCGCGGCGCTGGTGCGCGCGGCGCGCGGCATGGGGCTGCGCGCCTGGGCGGCGGCCCACGGTCCGCTGGGCCGGGACCGGTTCGCGGCGCTGCTGGAGGAGAGCGCGGGTGTCACCACCGTGGCCGGGCTGCTCTCCGGGGCCGAGGGGCCGGGCCGGGACCCGGAGGGGGCGCTGGATCTCGATCTGCTGGTCGTGCTCGACGCGCCTCAGCTGGACGTGGAGACGGGCGCGCTGGTCGCCGAGTCGCTGCCGGACGGGGCCCGGCTGGTGCTGGCCGGGGATCCCGGGGTGCTGTGGTCCGTGGGGCCCGGGCGGGTGTTCGCGGATCTGCTCGCCGCGCGGGTGTGTCCGCAGATCGCCTCGCGGCGGCCGGACCCCGGGCCGCTCGGCGAGCTGGTCTCGGGCATCGGCGTCGGCGAGCTGAACCAGGGCGAGGCGCCCGGCAAGGAGGTCGTGATCGTGCCGGTGCGGGACGCCGGGGAGGCCGTGCACCGGACCGTGCAGCTCGTCGCGGACTCGGTGCCGCGCGCGATCGGCGTCCCGGCCGAGGACACCCAGGTGATCACGCCGGGTCATGGCGGCGCGGTCGGCACCCGTGCGCTCAACGCGGCGCTCAAGGAGCGGCTCAATCCCGGCCCCGGCCGCTTCGGCGGCTTCGACCCCGGCGACCGGATCGCCTACTCCCCCGTGCTCGGACGGACCCTCATGGGCCGGGTGGTGACGGCCGACGCCGAGGGGCTGCACCTGTCCTGCGCGGGCGAGGACGTCGTCGTGCCCAAGGAGCGGGTGGAGCAGTCCGTGCGGCACGGCTGGGCGCTCACCGCGCATCAGGCGGCGGGCGGACGGTGGCCGGCCGTCGTGGCGGTGCTGCCCGGAGACGCGGCCGGGGCGCTCAGCCGGCCCTGGGTGTACACGGCGTTCGGCCGGGCGGAGCGGCATCTGTCCGTGGTGCACGGCGTGGAGCAGGCCCTGGCCCGTGCCGTGGCGGAGGTCCCGGCCAAGCCCCGGACGACCCGGCTGGCGGAGCTGCTGGCACCGCAGGCGCCGACCGAGGCCCGGTAGCGGCACCCGCGACCACCGTGCGGGTCCCAGGCCAGGGCAACAGGCCCCGGCCGCGCCGCGGCACCCCACCACCGCGCGAGCCCGTGGTGCAGCGCCACGGGCTGCCGGTCAGGAGAAGCGCGAGGCCCACGCTGCCCGCCAGGGCCCCGGCGGGCAGCGTGCGCGTCGAGACGGAGGCCGGACCCGGCGCCAGCGCCGCGGCACGCGCAACGCGAGGCCCACGCCCACCGTCAGAGCCTCGGCGGGCAGCGTGCGCGTCGAGACGGAGGCCGGACCCGGCGGCGGCGCCGCGGTACGCGAAGGGCGGCGGTCCGCTCCGGCCGCCGCCCGCCCTTCGTGCCGTACAGGATCCTCGCTCAGCGTTCCGCGTCGAGCGGCTCCAGGTCCTCGTCCTCGTCCACCAGCTCCGCGTCGAGGACGTCGTCCGGCTCGTCGTCCGGGTCCTCGACGTCGAGATCGTCGTCGAACACCGCGCTGACGTCGAAGCGGCAGACCGCCTTGTGCGGATCGACCTGCTCGAACGGGGCCTCCAGCCACTCGCCGGGATCGGCCGGCTCGTCGGCGGCGGTCACCCACAGCGTGGAGTCGCCCTCCTCCAGGCCGAACTCCTTGTGCCGGGAGGCGATCTCGTCGGGTTCGAACTCGCCGAAGAGAAGGCCCAGCGCCCCGTGGACGGTGCCGGAGGCCCCGGAGCCCGTGCCCTCGTCGTAGTCCGCGGCCTCGATCCGCTGTGCCTGTGCCAGCAGCCGCTGCGGCTCCACCACGGCGTAGTCGCGGCGGATCAGCACGCTCAGCGCGTTCGGCTCCTCGGGGCCGGCGTAGGGCGGCAGAGCGTCCTCGGTGCCGGGGATCTCGAAGGGCGTGACCTCGTCGTATCGGTCGTAGAGCAGCTCGTCGTACGCCTCTGCGGCCGTGGCCAGGTGGTTGAACGCCTCGTAGACGGCCGGGTCGTCCTCGCCCGACCTGCGTTCGACCGCGGCGAGATGGCGGTCGAGCGCGGTCTTGACCGCCTCGGCGGCGGCGCGTACCTCGGCAGCGGTGGGCTGCGCAGCATCAGACATAGTGCAGACGCTATCCGTACCGGGGCCCAGCCCGCACAATAGATGCGATGCCGGAATACGAATTTGTCGACGTGTACGTACCGCGCGGGGTTTCCCGCAAGGACGCCACACGTCTGCTGACGGACCATGCAGAGTACGGACACTGGGAGTTGGACCGCCTGAGCCTGCTGCGCGACGGAAGCCGCAGGGTGCGGCTGCGCCGCAGGATCATCCGCCAGGTGCGCGCCACGTGGTGAGAGCGGACGGAGACGGAGCGGGCCCCGCCGGGACGGCGGGGCCCGCTCCGTCGTGCGCGGCGTCTCAGGCCGAGGCCCGCGCCTTGCGGTAGAGCACCGCGCCCGCCAGCAGCGCGCCCGCGCCCACGGGCAGGGCGAGTCCCAGCGGCAGCTCGCTGCCGGTGGCGGCGAGCGAGGCGAGGCCCCCGGGCTCGGTGACGGACCCGGCTCCCGGCAGGTCGGCCCGCGGGGTCAGCCCACGCGAGGCGGACGGGGTGTCCGGGGTTCCGCGGCCATCGGTACCGCCCGGATCGCCGTGATCACCCGGATTGTTCGGATTGCCGGGTTGGTTTCCGGAGTTGCCGGGGTGCTCGGGGCTCCCGGGGCTCCCCGGGTTCTCCGGCCCGCCCGGATGCCCCGGCCGCTCCGGCGTACCCGGCGGGTTCCCGTGCCCGCCCCCCGGCGGGTTGTGCCCACCGCCGCCGTTCCCGCAGTCGTTGCCCGTGGTGCCGTTGCCGACCCCGATGACGTCGACGCTGTTGCCGCAGACGTTGACCGGCGCGTACACCGGCACCTCGACATGGTTGCCCGATGCCACACCGGGTGAATCGGCGGCGTGACCGCCGGAGTGCGCGCCCCCGGAGCCGCCCCGGTCGCCGTAGCCCCCGCGTGCGCCGCCCCCCTTGTTGACGCAGGTGTTGCCCGCCGCCGGGTTGAGCACCCCGACGACGTCGACCGTGTTTCCGCAGGCGTTGACCGGTGCGTGCACCGGCGCCTGGACCGTGTTGCCGGACAGCACTCCGGGCGAGCGCGCGGCGGAGCCGCTCGCGCCGGAGTCCGCCTGCGCGGCCCCTCCCGCGGCGGCGATCACCCCGGTCGCGGCGGCCACGGTCATCAGCCCTTTGCGGGTGACCTGTCGCATGCTGAATTCCCTGCCTTCCCCCTCGTGACCCACACGAACATGGCCCACATGAACGCATAAACCGCACGAACTCATGACCCGCATGAATTCAAGCAAAGACCGGTCGGTCCCGGAGCGCATGGCACGCGCTCCGGGACCGACGGTGTCGTACGGAACCTCAGTAAGGCAGCGTCACTTGTTCACGCAGGTGTTGCCGAAGGCGGGGTTCAGCAGCCCGATCACGTTGATCGTGTTGCCGCACACGTTCACCGGGATGTGCACGGGAACCTGGACCACGTTGCCGGACAGGACGCCCGGGGAGTGCACCGCGGCACCCTGGGCACCGGCGTCGGCGACGGCCATGCCCGCACCCGCGAGAACCAGACCACCGGTGGCAGCCGCAGCGGCGACGATCTTCTTGATCATTATTCCTCCTAGTTGGCAATGCGATCCCAAACAGCGGATCGCATCACCTGTAACGAGGAAGAACTAATGGAGCTACGAGCTTATGGTCGGATTCACTCTTCTCAGTCGATTCCGCACAGGCGCGCGAAATTCAGGACGCGTCGAGGAATCGGTCGAGCACCCGTACGCCGAACTTGAGCCCGTCCACCGGCACCCGCTCGTCGACCCCGTGGAACATGCCCGCGAAATCCAGCTCGGGCGGCAGCTGCAGCGGCGCGAAACCGAAGCAGCGGATGCCGAGGTCGTCGAAGGACTTGGCGTCGGTGCCGCCCGAGAGCATGTACGGCACGGCCCGCGCGATGGGATCCTCGGCGCTCAGGGCGCTCTGCATGGCGTCGACCAGCCGCCCGTCGAAGTCGGTCTCCAGGGCCTTGTCGGCGTGCACGTCCTCCCGCTTCACCCGCGGGCCGAGGATGCGGTCGAGGTCGGCGAGGAACTCCTGCTCGTATCCCGGCAGGAAGCGTCCGTCGACGTGCGCGGTGGCCTGGCCGGGGATGACGTTGACCTTGTAGCCGGCGCCGAGCATGGTGGGCGCCGCCGAGTTCCTGAGGGTCGCGCCGACCATCTTGGCGATGCCGCCGAGCTTGGCGAGCGTCTCGTCCATGTTCTCGGGGTCGAGTTCGGTGCCGAGCGCGTCGGAGAGCTCGTCGAGGAAGGACCGTACGGTCTTGGTGACCCGGACCGGCCAGGTGTGCCGACCGAGCCGCCCGACGGCCTCGCACAGCTCGGTGATGGCGTTGTCGTCGTTGGTCATCGAGCCGTGACCGGCGGTGCCGTCGACGGTGAGCCGCATCCAGTGCATGCCCTTCTGGGCGGTCTCCACCAGGTACAGCCGCAGCTTCTCGTTGACGGTGAAGGAGAACCCGCCGACCTCGCCGATCGCCTCGGTGACGCCCTCGAAGAGCTCCGGGTGCTTCTGCACCAGGTACTTGGCGCCGTAGGTGCCGCCCGCCTCCTCGTCGGCGAGGAACGCGAGCACGATGTCGCGCGGCGGCTTGCGGCCGCTGCGCAGCCGGTCGCGCACGACCGCCAGGGTCATGGCGTCCATGTCCTTCATGTCGACGGCGCCGCGCCCCCACACACAGCCGTCCGCGATCTCGCCGGAGAAGGGGTCATGGGTCCAGTCGGCGGCGTTGGCCGGTACGACGTCGGTGTGGCCGTGGATGAGGAGCGCGGGCCGGGAGGGGTCCTCGCCCTCGATCCGGGCGATCGTGGAGGCGCGCCCCCGGTGCGATTCGATGATCCGTGGTTCGAGGCCCACCTCGGCGAGCTTCTCGGCGACGTACTCGGCGGCCTTGCGCTCGCCCGGGCCCGAGTGGTCGCCGTAGTTGCTGGTGTCGATCCGGATCAGCTCGCGGCAGAGGTCCACGACCTCGTCCTCGCCGGTGACGCTGCTGGCCGTGTCCGTCCCGCTCACGCTGGTTCCTCCCACTGTCACTGCTGGTGGTCCCCCTCATCCTCCTCCTGCGACGGGCCGGGCCCAAGCCCGCCCCGGCCCGTCGCACGCCGTTCACGGCGGGACGGGGGGTGATCGGCCACTGTCGAAAGCCTGGTAATGTTTTCTCTGTCGCCGCGGGGGTAACCCCGCACGACAGACACCTTGTCCGGGTGGCGGAATGGCAGACGCGCTAGCTTGAGGTGCTAGTGCCCTTTATCGGGCGTGGGGGTTCAAGTCCCCCCTCGGACACCAGCTGTTGCAGCATCGAGTGCCGGCCGGGAGCGATCCCGACCGGCACTTCGCGTTGCACGGTGCACTCCTGCGCGTCATGCGCTCTGGGGCAGGCGGCACGGGCTGTGGCTGCTGTCCATCAGCTGGGACCGGTGGGCGGCCGTCCTCGAGGAGGCGCAGGCACCCCAATCGCCGGCCGTGATGCCAACCTCCACCGTGCGGTGCCGCTGACGTTCGAGCAATTCCGCTACTCCTTCGCCGACGCGGTGAGCGAGGAGGAGGCGCGCGAGCTGTGCGACACCTTCGCGGTGCCGGCGCCGGGCGAGCCGCCGTTCCAGGCGGCGGCCAACATCCACCCGTGGACCGAGGTGAAGGTCGACACAAGTCGCCGACACGGCACTGACGTTCATCAAGCGTTTCGCCCGGTGGACACGCACCGCGGTCGGTCTGGCGCTCTGTGTGGGGCATCTCTCCCGCCCTCGCGAAACGCCAGGTCATCGGCGTGCCCACGACAGCCGCACGGCCCGGAAGATCGATTCCGGGTGGCCGCCGGAAGGGGGCGGACATAGCGTCGTACTAAAATTTCCGGCTTGTTACGGAGCTGGACCGGACAACCCCAGGCGCACTGCGGGCCCGCCGGCGCCCCGGAGGCTTCCGGGATCGAGACGCGAGGACCCGATGGCAGCCATGTACGAGAGCAGCGCTCTCGGTCTGCTCGACGAAGAGATCCGTGAGCGGTTCGGTGATACGGCACGTTTCTCCGGGGGCCCGGCGGCCTCTCCGCGTACGCTCGTCGACATCCTGGACGCGTCCGTACGCTCCTTTCCGGACGAACTCGCCCTGGACGACGGCACCACGCGGCTGACCTACCGGGCGCTGGCGGCCGAGGTGGCGCGGGTGCGGCGGCTGCTCGCCGGGGCCGGGGTCGGACTCGGTGACCGGGTGGGCGTGCGGGTGCCGTCCGGGACCAACGATCTGTACGTCGCCGTCCTGGCGGTGCTCGCGGCCGGTGCCGCCTATGTGCCGGTCGACGCGGAGGACCCGGACGAGCGGGCCGAGCTGGTCTTCGGCGAGGCGGACGTCCGGGCCGTCATCGGGGCCGGGCACGAGATCACCGCGTACAGCCGCTCGGAGGTCCCCGCCGGGCGGCCCGGCGTGGAGCACGACGCGTGGATCATCTTCACCTCCGGTTCGACCGGCCGGCCCAAGGGTGTCGCCGTCAGCCACGAGAGCGCCGCCGCGTTCGTGGACGCCGAGGCCGCGCTGTTCCTCACCGAGGAGCCGATCGGGCCCGGGGACCGTGTGATGGCGGGGCTCTCGGTCGCGTTCGACGCGTCCTGCGAGGAGATGTGGCTGGCCTGGCGGTACGGCGCCTGTCTGGTGCCGGTGCCCCGGTCGCAGGTGCGCAGCGGCGCCGATCTGGGGCCGTGGCTGGTCGAGCAGGAGATCACCGTGGTCTCCACGGTGCCCACCCTGGCCGCGCTCTGGGAGCCGGACACCCTCAACGAGGTCCGGCTGCTGATCTTCGGCGGTGAGGCCTGCCCGCCGGAGCTGGCGCAGCGGCTGGTGACCGAGGGCCGCGAGGTGTGGAACACCTACGGGCCGACCGAGGCGACCGTGGTGGCGTGCGCGTCGCTGATGTCGGGCGAGGAACCGATCCGGATCGGGCTGCCGCTGAACGGCTGGGAGCTGGCCGTCGTCGACGAGTCCGGGGAGCCGGTGCCGATGGGCGGCAGCGGCCAGCTGGTGATCGGCGGGGTCGGGCTCGCCCGGTACCTGGACGCCGGGAAGGACGCGGAGAAGTACGCGCCGCTGACGTCGCTGGGCTGGGACCGGGCGTACCGCAGCGGTGACCTGGTGAAGGCGGAGCCGGAGGGGCTGATCTTCCTCGGGCGGGCCGACGAGCAGATCAAGCTAGGCGGGCGGCGGATCGAGCTGGGCGAGGTCGACGCGGCGCTCCAGGCGCTGCCCGGGGTCGCCGGCGCCGCGGCCGCCGTGCGCACCGCCCGCAGCGGCAACCAGCTCCTCGTCGGGTACGTCGTCACCCAGGACGGCTGGGACCAGGCGGCCGCCGTCGAGAAGCTGCGCGCCGAACTGCCGGCCGCGCTGGTGCCGCTGCTGGCGCCGGTCGCGGACCTGCCGACCCGCACGAGCGGCAAGGTGGACCGCAACGCGCTGCCCTGGCCGCTGGAGGGCCTGGAGACGGGCCGCAAGGCGGAGCGGCTCTACGGCACCGAGGCGTGGCTCGCCGAGCAGTGGACGGAGGTCCTCGGCATCCCGGTGACCGATGCCCGGGACGACTTCTTCGCGATCGGCGGCGGCAGCCTGGCCGCCGCCCAGCTCACCACCCGGCTGCGCGAGCGCTACCCGAGCGCGGCCGTCCTCGACATCTACCAGCAGCCCACCCTGCGCAAGCTGGCCCGGCACCTGGAGGAGTCCGCGCAGGGCGACGGCTCCCGGCGGACCATCGCCCCGGTGCCCCGGCGCGCGCAGGCGGTCCAGCTCCTCGTGCTGCTGCCCCTGTTCACGCTGCTCGGGCTGCGCTGGATGGTGCCGCTGGCCGCGCTGGGCAACGTCCTGACCGGGTACGGCTGGCTGCCGACCGCGCCCTGGTGGCTGGTGGTGGCCGGAGCGCTGGTGTTCTTCAGCCCGCCGGGGCGGCTCGCCATCGCCGCGGGCGGGGCCCGGCTGCTGCTGCGGGGCGTGCGGCCCGGCCGGTACCGGCGCGGGGGCGGTGTGCACCTGCGGCTGTGGACCGCCGAGCGGCTCGCGGAGTTCAGCGGGGCGACCTCGCTGACCGGGGCCTGGCTGGAGCGGTACGCCCGTGCGCTGGGTGCCAAGGTCGGGCCGGACGTCGATCTGCACGCGCTGCCGCCGGTCACCGGCATGCTCAAGCTGGGCCGGGGCGCGGCCGTCGAGTCCGAGGTGGACCTGTCCGGGTACTGGCTGGACGGTGACCGGCTGGAGATCGGCGCCGTGAAGGTGGGCGCGCATGCCGTGGTCGGCACGCGCAGCCTGCTCTTCCCGGGCGCCCGGGTCGGCAAGCGGGCCGAGGTGGCGCCGGGTTCCGCGGTGACCGGAGGGATTCCGACCGGTCAGCGCTGGGCGGGGGCGCCCGCGGTGAAGCTGGGCAGGGCCAAGCGGAACTGGCCCAAGGACCGGCCGCGCCGCAGCGCGTTCTGGCGGGGCATGTACGGCGTGAGCGGGCTGGCGCTCAGTGCGCTGCCGGTGGTGTCGGGGGCCGCGGCGCTCGGGGTGGCCTATCCGCTCGTCGACGCCGACGCCCCCCTCACGGGTGCCGCGCTGGCGCTGGTGCCGGCCACGCTGGTCTTCGGGCTGACGTACGCGCTGCTGATCCTGATCGGTGTACGGCTGCTGAGTGTGGGGCTGAGCGAGGGCACGTACGCCACGCACAGCCGGGTCGGCTGGCAGGCCTGGACGGTCACGCAGCTCATGGACCGCTCCCGGGAGACGCTGTTCCCGCTGTACGCCGGGCTGGCCACGCCGGTGTGGCTGCGGCTGCTCGGCATGCGGATCGGCAAGGGTGCCGAGGTCTCCACGGTGCTGGCGCTGCCCGGCCTCACCACGGTCGGCGAGGGTGCCTTCCTGGCCGACGACACCCTGACGGCGCCGTACGAGCTCGGCGGCGGCTGGGTGCGGATCGGGCGCGCGGAGATCGGGCGGCGGGCGTTCCTCGGCAACTCGGGGATGACCGCGCCGGGGCGGAGCGTGCCGGACGACGGTCTGGTCGGGGTGCTGTCGGCGACGCCGAAGAAGGCCAAGAAGGGCACCTCCTACCTGGGTCTGCCGCCGGTGAAGCTGCCGCGCAGTGCGGGCGGCGGCGACCGGAGCCGGACGTACGATCCGCCGGCGCGGCTGCTGTGGGCGCGCGGTGCGGTGGAGCTGTGCCGGATCGTGCCGGTGTTCTGCTCGGCCGGGCTGGCCGTGCTGACGGTGGCGGCGCTGTGCGCGCTGGGCGGTTGGGCGTGGCCGCTGGGCGGCCTGGTGCTGCTCGCGGCGGGCGCGGCGGCGGGGCTGGTCTCGATCCTCGCCAAGTGGGCACTCGTCGGGCGGCACCATGGTGGGGAGCATCCGCTGTGGAGCGGGTTCGTGTGGCGCAACGAGCTGGCCGACACCTTCGTGGAGGTGCTGGCCGTGCCGTGGCTGGCCGGGTCCGTGCCGGGCACCGCGGTGCTGACGGCGTGGCTGCGCGGGATGGGGGCGCGGATCGGCAAGGGCGTGTGGGTGGAGAGCTACTGGCTGCCGGAGACGGATCTGGTGACCCTGGAGGACGCGGCGACGGTGAACCGGGGCTGTGTGCTGCAGACGCACCTCTTCCACGACCGGATCTTGCGGACGGATACTGTGGTCCTCCGTGAGGGCGCGACGCTGGGTCCTGGCGGAATCGTCCTGCCCGGCAGCACGATCGGGGCCCGCACCACGCTGGGTCCCGCGTCGCTGGTGATGGCCGCGGAGTCCGTTCCCGACGACACGCGCTGGCTGGGCAACCCGATCGAGTCGTGGCGGCGTTGACCGGCGCCGTGGCGCCGGGGGACGAGGAACGTCGTACGAGCGCAGCGCAGGGAGCAGACGCAGCAGTGGCAGTTCAGCAGTCCGTGGGTGCGGACCCGTACTTTCCCGACAACGGTGATTCCCGTTACCGGGTGCACCGGTACGAACTCGCGCTGGACTACCGCCCGGGCCCCAACCGGCTGTCGGGGACGGCCCGGATCAACGCCATCGCGGGCCGGTCGCCGCTCGCCGAGTTCCAGCTGAACCTGGCCGACTTCAGGATCGGCCGGGTCCGGCTGGACGGCCGTCAGGCGCAGTACACGCACCGCGGCGGGCGGCTGCGGGTGAAGCCGGCCAAGGCGCTCCGGCCCGGGGCCGCGTTCACCGTCGAGGTGCACTGGTCGGGCAACCCCAAGCCGGTCGCCAGTCCTTGGGGCGGGCTCGGCTGGGAGGAGCTGGAGGACGGGGCGCTGGTGGCGAGCCAGCCGGTCGGGGCGCCGTCCTGGTACCCGTGCAACGACCGCCCGGCGGACAAGGCGTCGTACCAGATGTCCGTCACGACGCCCTCGGCGTACGCGGTGGTCGCGGGCGGCCGGCTGCTCACCCGGACGACCAAGGCGTCGACGACGACCTGGGTGTACGAGCAGTCCGCGCCGACGTCCAGCTATCTGGTCGGGCTGTCGATCGGCAAGTACCAGACGGTGCTGCTGGGCGACCCGGGCCCCGGCGGGGTGCCGCAGCACGGGCACATCCCGGCGCAGCTGCTCCCCCGGTTCTCCCGGGACTTCGCGCGCCAGCCGCAGATGATGGAGCTGTTCCAGGAGCTGTTCGGGCCCTACCCGTTCGACGAGTACGCGGTCGTGGTGACCGAGGAGGAGCTCGATGTGCCCGTCGAGGCACAGGGGTTGTCGCTGTTCGGCGCCAACCACGTGGACGGGGCGCGGGGTTGGGAGCGGCTGGTCGCGCACGAGCTGGCCCACCAGTGGTTCGGCAACAGCGTCTCGATCGCCGACTGGCGGCACATCTGGCTGAACGAGGGGCTGGCGAAGTACGCCGAGTGGCTGTGGTCGGAGCGGTCGGGCGGGCGTACGGCGCAGCAGCTCGCCGCCGTGGCGCACCGGTCGCTGGCCGCGCAGGCGCAGGATCTGAAGCTGGCCGATCCGGGCCGCAAGCTGATGTTCGACGACCGTCTCTACCAGCGCGGCGGGCTGACCGTGCACGCCCTGCGCTGCGCGATGGGCGACGACGCCTTCTTCCGCATGCTGCGCGGCTGGACGGGGCTGCACCGGGGCGGGGCGGTGAGCACGACGACGTTCACCGCGCACGTGGCCCGGTTCGCGAGCGAGCCCCTGGAGGAACTGCTGGAGGCATGGCTGTACGGCACGGCGCTGCCGCCGTTGCCGGCGCCGGTGACGTCGTTGCCGGTGAAGCCGCCGTATCCGCCGAGCACGGGAGCCTCCGCATGAGCCGGTGTCCTTGCGGTGGGGCCGAGCCGTACGGGGCGTGCTGCGGCCGCTTCCACTCGGGTGCCGCCGCGGCCCCGACCGCCGAGGCGCTGATGCGGTCGCGGTACAGCGCCTTCGTGAAGGGGAACGTGCGGTATCTGCTGCGGACGTGGCATCCGCGGACCAGGCCCGCGCGGCTCGACCTGGACCCGTCGATGCGGTGGACCGGTCTGGAGATCCTGGCGGCCACCGAGGGCTCGGCGTTCCACTCCACCGGCACCGTGACGTTCCGGGCGTCCTTCCGGGGCGGTTCGCTGCACGAGCGGAGCCGGTTCGAGCGGGTGGACGGGGCGTGGGTGTACGTGGACGGGGAGTTCCTGGACCAGTAGGCGGGGACCGGTAGGCCGGGCTACGGGCCGGGGGCCAGGATGTCCAGTTCCTGGAGGGCGCCGACCGTGATCTCGCGGACCAGGTGTTCGGCGCGGGCCGCGTCGCGGGCGCGGACCGCCTCCGCCACCTGGACGTGCAGGGTGACGGCGGCGGGGTCGGGGTCCTCGAACATCACCTCGTGATGGGTGCGGCCGGCGAGGACCTCGGCGACCACGTCTCCGAGGCGGGCGAACATCTCGTTGCCGGAGGCGGTGAGGATGACCCGGTGGAAGGCGATGTCGTGGAAGAGGTAGCCCTCCAGCTGGTGGCCGCGGGAGTTGGCGACCATGCCGAGGGCGCACTCGGTGAGTTCGGCGCACTGTTCGGCGGTGGCGTTCCGGGCGGCGAGGCCCGCGGCGGCCGGCTCGATCGCGGAGCGCAGCACGGTGAGCGAGCGCAGCTGGTGGGGACGGTCGGCGCCGGCCAGCCGCCAGCGGATGACCTGGGGGTCGTAGACGTTCCACTCGCACTTCGGGCGGACGGTCACGCCCACCCGGCGGCGGGACTCCACCAGGTGCATGGACTCCAGGACGCGGACCGCCTCGCGCATCACCGAGCGTGAGACGTCGAATTGCTGGGCAAGTTCGTCGGTGCGCAGGACGCTGCCCGGGGGGTACTCACCCGCGGTGATCGCGGGGCCGAGGGATTCGAGTACCTGTCCGTGCAGCCCCCGGCCGGTTGTGCTCATGCACACAGCGTACGGGGGAGCTCACAGGAACAAAAAGTCAGACTTATTTGTCACAGGCTCTTGAATTCGTCGTACCTAATGGGTTTCAGTGTGGCCGACGTCAGATGGCGACGTCGTATGTCGAGGAAGACAGCGAGGCAGTGATGCGTACCCCCTACGTCGTCGTGGTGATGGGCGTCGCCGGAACGGGCAAGACCACGATCGGTCCGCTGATAGCCGCCCGGCTCGGCGTCCCCTACGCCGAGGGTGACGACTTCCACCCGCAGGCCAACATCGCCAAGATGTCGGCCGGCACCCCGCTCGACGACGCGGACAGGTGGCCCTGGCTCGATGCCATCGGCGCCTGGGCGCACAAGCGGACGGGGCTCGGCGGCGTGGTCAGCAGCTCCGCGCTGAAGCGGTCCTACCGCGACCGGCTCCGGGCCGCCGCTCCCGGGGTGGTGTTCGTCCACCTCGCCGGCAGCCGCGAGCTGATCGAGGACCGGATGCGGCAGCGCAAGGGCCACTTCATGCCCACGGCCCTGCTGGACTCGCAGTTCGCCACCCTCCAGCCGCTCCAGGCGGACGAGGCGGGCGTCGTGGTGGAGGTCTCGGGCACGCCCGAGGAGATCACCGCGCGTGCCGTGGCCGCGCTGGACGCCCTCGGCACTCCGCCGGACCCGGCGTCGTAACCCCCCACGCTCCCCTCTCCCCACCCCCATAACCGCAAGGGAATCCCCCCGTGACCAGACTCAACGCCGAGCTGCTGGCAGCGGACACCGTCGAGCCCATCACCTCGGCCGGTCATGCCCAGCTGGGCATCGCCGTGCTGGCGGGCATCGCCGTCATCGTCCTGCTCATCACCAAGTTCAAGCTGCACGCCTTCCTGTCGCTGACCATCGGGTCGCTGGCGCTGGGCGCGTTCGCCGGAGCGCCGCTGGACAAGGTGATCACCAGCTTCACCACCGGGCTCGGCACCACCGTCGCCGGCGTGGGCGTGCTGATCGCCCTCGGCGCGATCCTCGGCAAGATGCTCGCCGACTCCGGCGGCGCCGACGAGATCGTCGACACGATCCTCGCCAGGGCGAGCGGCCGGTCCATGCCCTGGGCGATGGTGCTGATCGCCTCGGTGATCGGTCTGCCGCTGTTCTTCGAGGTCGGCGTGGTGCTGCTGATCCCGGTCGTGCTGATGGTCGCCAAGCGCGGCAACTACTCCCTGATGCGCATCGGCATCCCCGCGCTCGCCGGTCTGTCCGTGATGCACGGCCTGGTCCCGCCGCACCCCGGCCCGCTGGTCGCGATCGACGCGGTGCAGGCCAACCTGGGCGTGACGCTGGCCCTCGGGGTCCTGGTCGCCATCCCGACGGTGATCATCGCCGGTCCGCTGTTCTCCCGGTACGCCGCCCGCTGGGTGGACGTCCCGGCCCCCGACCGGATGATCCCGCAGCGCGCCTCGGAGGAGCTGGAGAAGCGCCCCGGCTTCGGCGCCACCCTCGCCACGATCCTGCTGCCGGTCGTGCTGATGCTGTCCAAGGCGCTCGTCGACATCATCATCGACGACCCCGAGAACACCACCCAGCGCGTCTTCGACGTCATCGGCTCCCCGCTGATCGCCCTGCTCGCGTCCGTCCTGATGGGCATCTTCACGCTGCTGCGCCCGGCCGGGTTCGGCAAGGACCGGGTCTCCGGCCTGGTCGAGAAGGGCCTCGCGCCCATCGCCGGCATCCTGCTGATCGTCGGCGCGGGCGGCGGCTTCAAGCAGACGCTGATCGACTCCGGGGTCGGACAGATGATCCTGGAGATATCCGAGGACTGGTCCATCCCGGCGCTGCTGCTGGCCTGGCTGATCGCGGTGGCGATCCGGCTGGCGACCGGTTCGGCGACGGTCGCCACGGTCTCGGCGGCGGGCCTGGTCGCGCCGCTCGCGGCGGGCATGTCCACCGGTGAGACGGCCCTGCTGGTCCTCGCCATCGGCGCCGGCTCGCTCTTCTTCAGCCATGTCAACGACGCCGGTTTCTGGCTGGTGAAGGAGTACTTCGGGCTGAGCGTCGGCCAGACCATCAAGACCTGGTCGGTGATGGAGACGATCATCTCGGTGGTCGCGGGCGGCATCGTGCTGCTGCTGTCGCTGTTGATGTAGCGGCGTTGATGCAGCGGCCTTACGGCACCGCTGGGCCCGCCCCGTCCTCGGTATCGAGGAGGGGGCGGGCCCTGCTGGTCACGGCCGCCACAACGGGTGCTCCCGCTGTGCCCACTCCCGGCTCACCGAGCCGGTGCGCATGCCGCGGCGGGCCTCCGGGTCGGCCAGGGCCATGCCGATGTGGCCCCCGAGGACGATGCCGAGGGTCAGGGCCAGCCAGTCGTGGACGAAGGTGGCACCGGTACGCCAGGTCAGGGGCGTGAGGTGGGTGAACCACATCATCAGGCCGGTGCCGAGCATGACCAGCGTGGCGCCCGCGATCCAGGAGGCGTAGAGCTTCTGGCCCGCGTTGAACTTGGCGGCGGGCCGGGCTCCGGGGGTCCGGTCGCGGCGCAGGGCGGCGCGCAGCCAGCGGCGGTCATGGGGGCCGAAGCGGTTCAGCCGGCCCAGGTCGGCCCGCAGGGCGCGGGAGACCAGGCCCGCCAGGAGCGGGACCGGCAGGGCGAGGCCAGCCCACTCGTGGACGCGGACCACCAAGGCGCGTCGGCCGACCAGCTCCGCGAGCTGGGGGACGTAGAGGCAGGCCGCCGTGGCCACGCAGAGGCCCATCAGGAGTGCGGTGGTGCGGTGGACCCACCGCGTCGCCCGGCCGAAGCGGCGGAGCGTCGGGGCGGGCGGGGGCTCAGTCCGTGGGCTCATCGTCGCGTCCGTTCGAGCGGCCCACCCAGGCGTCGACGTCGTAGCCGCGCTCCTCCCAGTAGCCCGGGCGCACGTCCTCGGTGACGGTGATGCCGGAGAGCCACTTGGCGGACTTGTAGAAGTACATGGGGGCCACATAGAGGCGGGCCGGGCCGCCGTGGCTGTGGCCGAGGTCCTTGTCCCGCATGCGAAGGGCGACCAGGACGTCGGAGCGGCGGGCCTGGTCGAGGGTGAGGCTCTCGGTGTAGACGCCGTCGAAGCAGGTGAAGCGCACCGCCCCGGCCGAGGGGCGCACCCCCGCCGCGTCCAGGAGCCGGGACAGCCGTACGCCCTCGAAGGGGGTGTCGGGGACGCGCCAGCCGGTGACGCACTGGACGTCGCGGACCAGGCGGGTCTGCGGCAGCGCGCGCAGCTCGGCGAGGGTGTAGGACCTCGGGCGGTCCACCAGTCCGTCGACGGTGAGGCGGTAGTTCCCGGCGTTCTTGCGCGGCACGGAGGAGGCGACCGAGTAGTAGCGGAAGCCGCCGCCGTTGGGGAGCAGCCCGGTCAGTCCGGTCGGGTCCCGTTCGGCGGCACCGGCGAGGAAGGACTCCAGGCCGCGCTGGAGGACGGGCGCGGCAGCCACGCCGAGGGCGCCCAGGCCCAGGGTGCCGAGGAGGACGCGGCGACCGATCGGCGTGCCGCGCTCCTCGGGCCCTGCGGGGTCGTCGGGGTTCACCTGTTCATTCGAGCACCCGTGGCCCGGGGTGGGCCAGAGGCCGCAAGTGCCCGTCAGGGTTCCGTAATCTCAGTTCGTCGTCTCCGACGCCTTCTCCAGCTGGAACGCCTCGTTGCCCTGGCCGATGCGGGCGTGCGCCTCGGGGTCGCGGGCGCGCAGGACGAGGCCCTGGGCCAGGCCGACGACCAGGGCGAGGGCGATGATGCCCGGCAGGATCCAGTGCAGGGACGAGCCGGGTCCCGAGCCGACGAGGACGTCGAAGTCCTTGACGGTGTAGACGACGATGAAGCACAGCGCGACCGTGGCGAGCCCGGCGGCGGTCAGCCGCCAGAACTGGCTGCCCGCGGCCCCGCGGCGGACGAAGAAGGCCACGACGGACACCGAGGCGATGGCCATCAGGAGCGTGACGCCGAGCGCGCCGACGTTGCCCATCCAGGTGAACAGGTGCAGCACCGGCGCGGTCGGGTCACCGGTCGGCTTGTCGTCGGCGAGCGCGAAGGCGCTCACCACCACCAGGGCGATCACCGTCTGGAGCAGGGAGCCGGTGCCGGGGGCGCCGCTCGCGCTGTTGGTGCGGCCGAAGACGGCGGGCAGCAGACCCTCGCGGCCCATGGCGAAGGCGTAGCGGGCGACGACGTTGTGGAAGCTGACCATCGCGGCGAACATGCCGGTCACGAACAGGATGTGCAGCACGTCGGTGAAGGTCTCCCCGAGCAGGCCCTCGGTGAGGAAGAACAGCATTCCGGCGCTCTGCTCCTGGGCGGTGCCGACCACCGCGTCGGGGCCGGTGGCCACCGTGATCGCCCAGCAGCTGATCGTGTAGAAGACGGCGATGCCGCCGATGGCCAGGAACATCACGCGCGGCACGAGGACGTGCGGGCGGCTGGTCTCCTCGGCGTAGACGGGGGCCTGCTCGAAGCCGAGGAAGGCGGCGACGCAGAAGCAGAGCGCGGTGCCGATGCCGGCGCCGCTGAGCGTGTCCGGGTCGAAGGCGGCCAGGGACAGGCCCTCGGGGCCGGGGTCGCCGAGGGCGGCGATGTCGAAGATCACGACGAGCGCCACCTCGATGAGGAGCAGCACACCGAGCACGCGCGCGTTGAGGTCGATCTTCAGCAGGCCGAGCGCGCCGACGAGGAGCACGGCCAGGAGGGCCGGTATCCACCAGGCGAGCTCGATCTCCAGGTAGGTGGCGAAGAGGCTGGAGACCTCGAACCCGAAGATGCCGTAGATGCCGACCTGGAGGGCGTTGTAGGCGACCAGCGCGACCAGGGCCGCGCCGGATCCGGCGGTGCCGCCGAGGCCCCGGGAGATGTAGGCGTAGAAGGCGCCGGCGTTGTGCACGTGCCGACTCATCTCGGCGTACCCGACGCTGAAGAGGGCGAGCACCACGCCGAGCATCACGAAGAGCAGCGGCTGCCCGGTGATGCCCATGACCCCGAAAGTCGTGGGCATGACACCAGCGACCACCATGAGCGGTGCGGTCGCGGCGAGCACGGACAGCAGCAGACCGAGGGTGCCGAGCCGGTCGGCGCGCAGGGCCCGGTCCTGGCCCTTGAACGTGCTGATGCCGCCGTCGGCGGGAGGACTGCTCGTTCTCGAACTGCCCGTGGTCATCGGGGGTGATCCTTTCGGGAGTGGCGGGGGTGAGGAGGGTGGCGGTGCGGGGCGTGCGGGTGGTTCACATCGTGCCGAGCGCGCTGTCTCGGGCGGCACGGAAGGCGGGGTAGGGGTCGCGGTCCGGGTACGACCAGGGCGCCGGGGTGACGTGATCGCCGATGCGGTGGAACAGGGCGGCGGCCTCGGCGCCCCGGCCCTCGCAGTACTTGGCGTGGGCGAGGAAGTTCAGGTCGACCAGGCGGCGCGGATGGCCCTCGTGCTCCCACTCCAGCCACCAGTCGAAGGCGGCCTTCATCACCTGGCGGGCCCGGCGGCCGACCCAGTGCCCCGAGGCGGCCGGGTCGGCGGGCTCGTGCCCGGCGGCGGCCAGCACCCGGTAGCGCTCGGCGTGCGCGATGACGGGCAGGATCGCGAGCGGGGAGTCGGCGGGTGCGCGGTCGGCGGCGCCGTTGGCGAAGTCGTAGACCTCGTGCAGCGGGTCCGGGCCCAGGGCCGGGTGGCGCTCGGCGAGCCGGGCGACCATCAGGTGGTGGGCGTGGTGGTGGTCGGGGTGCCGGGCGCGGACCTCCTCGAAGAGCTTCAGCGCCTCCTCCTCGGTGCCGGTGCCCCGGGTGAGCATGAGCAGGCCGAGCCAGGGGGTGGGGTCCGCCGGGGCGTGCGCGGCCGCGGTGTGGCAGGCCTCGCGGGCGCGGTCCGGCTTCTCCCTGCCGCGCAGGGCGCGCTGGACCTGGGCGAGGGCGAGCAGGACGCGGGCGTCGGCGGACTCGGGTTCGGCGAGCAGCCACTCGCGGGCCCAAGGGGCGCTGTAGGTCTCCTGGGCGAGGACGGTGACGCGGTGGCCCCGGCTGTCCCAGTCGTCGGCGGTGTGCGCGAGCAGGGAGCGGGCGCTCTGCCACCGGCCCTGCGCCAGTGCCGCCCGCGCGGCGCTGAGGTCAAGGTCGTCGAGGGCGCCGTCCGGCGTCTGGGCCGCGCGTTTGCGGCCGCGGCCCAGGGGTAGGGGTGGAGACACCGCGGGAACATCCTCACGCGACGCGGGTCGACGTCTGGTTTCGGTTTGCCATGGTTTCGGTTCGCCATCAAGCGATCACACACAGCCAACCCCCCGCCAATGCTTCGCGTCAAGGGCCGCCGACGCGTTACACGCGTCAACTCCTGTGACGGATGAGGCAGTTGTGGCGTGTTGCGGGGCTTGTGATCGTCCGGATCGTGGGATTGGACCGTACCTGTGGCGTAGGCCATGGTGTTTCCGGCGCCGGGCGCGGACCATGACGGGAAGTCCATCGCTCCCAGGGGCGCACCGGCTCCCGGGAAAGACACGGTCGGCCATCGCGCGGTACGCCTCCCGAGCCCCGGCCGAACGATCGAGGAACGTCGCGTGTCGCTTCAGGTTCTGATTCTCGCCGTGAGCGCCGCCTGCTGCCTGGGCTTCGGCTTCGTCCTCCAGCAGGACGCCGCCCAGAAGGCCCCGCTCAGCGACTTCCTCTCCCCGCGCCTCCTGCTGGACCTGGTGAAGGTGCCGCGCTGGCTCGGCGGCATCGCCCTGATGGTGGCCGGCATGGCGCTCGGCGCGGTCGCGCTCGGCCAGGGCCGGCTGTCCCTGGTGGAGCCCCTGCTCGCGACCAACCTGCTCTTCGCGATGGCCCTGTCCCGGTACCGGACAAAGCAGTCCCTGGGACGGCAGGGCTGGCTGGGTCTGCTGCTGCTCGCGGGGGGCGTGGCGACGTTCATCGTGGCCGGCGAGCCGACCGGCGGCGCCGCGCCGACGGACCCGTTCCGGCAGTGGCTGATCATCGGCGTGATGACCGGCACGGCGCTGCTGCTCACCGCGTACGCCAGGCGCTCGCGCCTCGGCTCCGGGCCGGCCCTGCTCGCCACGGCGGCCGGTCTGCTCTACGGCGTCCAGGACGCCCTCACCCGGGTGACCGGCCAGCGCTTCGGCGAGGGCGGTCTCGTCGCGGTGCTGACCGGCTGGCAGCCGTACGCCGTGCTGGTGCTCGGAATCACCGGTCTGGTGCTGGTGCAGAGCGCCTTCGAGACCGCGTCGCTGCGTGTGTCGCTGCCCGCCCTGACCGCCGCCCAGCCGCTGGCCGGCATCGCCTGCGGGGTCGGTTTCCTCGGCGACCGGCTGCGCACCGACGCGGGCGCCCTGGCCTGGGAGTCGGCGGGGCTCGCCGCGGTCGTCGTGGGCATCGTCCTGCTCGGCCTGCACCCGGCGATGCCGTCCGGCCAGGCGGTCCGGGAACGGGCACGGGCCCTCCAGCCGAGCGCCTGACGTGACGGGCCCTGCTCGGGTGGGCCCCATGAGTTCGGGTGGGCCTGTGCGCTCGGACGGCCCTGAGCGGGGAGGGGCCCATGAGCGGGGAGGGGCCCGTCAGCTTGGACGGCCCCATGACCGGGCAAGGGCCCATCAGCTAGGACGGCCCCATAGCCGGGGAAGGGCCCATAGCCGGGGAAGGGCCCATAGCCGGGGAAGGGCCCATCAGCTAGGACGGCCCCATGACCTGGGAGGGCCCCATCAGCTTGGGCGGCCCCATGCGCGGGGAGGGCCCCATGCGCGGGCAGGGCCCCATCGGCTACGACGGCCCCATGCGCTTGGATGGCCCCATGAGCGCAGCTGACGAGATCCTCGACGTCGTCGACGAGAACGACCAGGTCATCGGCGTGGCCCCGCGCGGCCGGGTGTACGCCGAGGGTCTGCGGCACCGGTGCGTGTTCATCCAGGCCAGGGACGCCGACGGCCGCCTCTTCGTGCACCGCCGCACCCCGACCAAGCTGGTCTTCCCCTCCTTGTACGACATGTTCGTCGGCGGTGTCGTCGGCGCGGGCGAGTCCTACGCGCAGGCGGCCCTGCGGGAGGCCGAGGAGGAGCTGGGGGTGTCCGGGCTGCCGGAGCCGCGGTTCCTCTTCAAGTTCCTCTACGAGGACGACGCCGGGCACGGCTGGTGGTCGGCCGTGTACGAGGTGCGCTGCGAGCTGCCGGTGAACCCCCAGGTGGAGGAGGTGGCGTGGCACGCCTTCCTGCCGGAGCCGGAGGTGGTGGCGCACCTCGACGACTGGGAGTGGGTGCCGGACGGGCTCGCCGCGTACCAGCGGCTGCGGGCGCACCGGGCGGCGGAGGGCTCCCGGTAGGGTCCGGGACGTGATCGAATTCGTACGGAACGTCCGGCTGTGGTTCGCGCCCGAGGAGATCCGGCGGGAGGGCGGCACGCCGGACTACCGGTTCTCGCTGGCGAACGAGCGCACCTTCCTGGCCTGGCTGCGCACCGCGATGGCGCTGGTCGGTGGCGGTTTCGCGGTGGACCAGTTCCTGCCGGACCTGCGCTGGGGCTGGCGGGTCGGGCTCGCGCTCGCGCTGCTCGCGGCGGGCGTGCTGTGCTCCCTGCGCGCGGTCAATCACTGGGTGGCCTGTGAGCGGGCGATGCGGCGCGGCGAGGATCTGCCGGTGTCCCGGTTCCCGGCGCTGCTGAGCGTGGTGGTCGCGGTGGTGGCGCTCGCGATGGTCGTGGTGGTGCTGGTCGGATGGGAGGGGTGACCCCGCCGCCGGCGCGGGACCCGGGGCTCCAGCCCGAGCGGACCCGGCTGGCGTGGCGTCGTACGACCCTGGCGGGCACCGTCGCCGCGGTGCTCGCCGTGAAGACGGCCCTGCACGGCGGGGTCTCGGCGCCGCGGATCGCGGTGTGCGCCCTGTGCTGTGTGCTGTGGCTGGGCTTCCTCGCGGTCGCCAACCGCCGCATCCGCACCCTCGCGGCGAGCCCGGCACCGGCGGCACTCGCGCCCCGGCACGCGACGGCCGCGGTCCTGTGCACGGTCGCGCTGGCGGTGTGCGGAGCGCTGCTGATCCTCTAGGGCGACGGCCGGGACTGAGGGGAGTCCTCGTCCCAGGGAACCGTCACCACGATCTTGCCTCTGGTGCGTCCCTCCTCGTTCGACCGGTAGGCCTCCGCCGCCCGTTCCAGCGGGTACGTCTCCGAGACGTGGACCGTGATCACGCCCTGCTCGGCCAGCTCGGTCAGCCGCAGCAGGTCCTCGGCGTCGGGGCGGACGAAGTAGTAGCGGCCGCCGTAGTCGAAGACCTCCGCGTCGGCGAGGGACACCAGCCGCCCCTCCGGGCTCAGCACGTTCGCCGACACCTTCAGCGCGTCGCCGCCGACGGTGTCGAGGACGGCGTCCACGCCCTCGGGGGCCAGGCCCCGTACCCGCTCGACCAGGCCCTCGCCGTACTCCACCGGCTCACCGCCCAGGCCGCGGACGTAGTCGTGGTGGCGGGCGCTCGCCGTGCCGATGACCCGGGCGCCGAGGTGCCGGGCGAGCTGGACGGCGATGGAGCCGACCCCGCCGGCCGCCGCGTGCACCAGGACGGTCTCTCCGCGCCTGACCTGGAGCACCTTGACCAGCACCTGGTACGCGGTCAGCCCGACCAGCGGCAGTCCGGCCGCCTCCTCCCAGGTGAGGTTGCGCGGCTTGCGCGCGAGGGTGCGCAGCGGAGCCGCGACGTACTCGGCGAGGGTGCCGCGGGACAGGAAGTCCTCGCGCACGTACCCGATGACCTCGTCGCCGACGCCGAACTCGGTGACCGAGACCCCCGGTTGCACCACCACCCCGCACAGGTCCCATCCCGGCACCACCGGGAAGACCGCCGGCAGGGCACCGTCGAGCAGCCCCTCGCGACACTTCCAGTCGACCGGATTCACGGCCGCGGCCCGTACCTTGACCAGCACCGAGTCGGGTCCGACCTTGGGGTCGGCCAGCTCGCCGTGGACCAGCACGTCGGGGCCGCCGTAGCGGGAGTAGCTGATCGCCTTCATGGCTCCGACCCTCCGGGGTACCCGGACGCCACGCAAGCCGAATGAGCGCATATGCGCCGTTCGCGTGGCAGCCTGTCCGACGTCATCCCCCGCACCTCCGAAGGTGAGCACCATGACCACCCCCCACCAGGAACACGCCTCCCACGCCCACTCCCACGGACCCGGTTGCGGACACACCGAGGTGCAGCACGGCGACCACGTGGACTACGCGCACGGCGGTCATCTGCACCGCGAGCACGGCGGCCACTGGGACGAGTGCGAGCCGGACGGCCACGCCACCCACGAGGGCCACGACCACCGGCACGGAGACGGCTGCGGGCACGAGAGCGTCCTGCACGGCGACCACGTCGACTACTTGCACGACGGCCACCGGCACGCGGCCCACGCCGGCCACTGGGACGACCACTGACCCGCCGTCCCGGCCGGAAGGCACCCTCCGACAGCTCCCCGTCGCCCTGCGCGGGGAGCTGTCGGCCTATCGTGGCTCCGATCACTTTGGGCTCACCCCCTGGACGACATACCGACCGGTCGGCATCATTGGTCGGGACTCGTTCACCTGCCCGTAGGAGCCCCGATGAGCCCCGACCACCCGCCCGGACTCGATCTCGACCGGCTGCGCGCCCTGCTGGAGCGCGAGCGCCCCGGCCTGGTGCACGGCCCGCTGACCGGCCGGCTGATCGAGGGTGGACGGTCGAACCTCACCTACGCCGTCTCGGACGGCACCGCCCGCTGGGTGGTACGGCGGCCTCCGCTCGGCCATGTCCTCGCCACCGCGCACGACATGAAGCGCGAGCACCGGGTGATCAGCGCGCTGCACCCGACGAACGTCCCCGTGCCGGAGCCGGTGCTGCTGTGCGAGGACGAGGACGTACTCGGGGCGTCCTTCTACGTCATGGAGTTCGTCGAGGGCACCCCGTACCGCACCGCGGGCCAACTGGCCCCGCTGGGTGCCGAACGCACGCGGCAGGCGGTGCTCGGGCTGGTGGACACGCTCGTCGACCTGCACGCGGTGGACCCCGCCGAGGTGGGCCTCGCGGACTTCGGCCGCCCGGAGGGCTATCTCGACCGCCAACTGCGCCGCTGGGGCAAGCAGTTGGACGCCTCCCGCAACCGTGACCTGGCCGGCATCGACGAACTGCACGCCACCCTCGGACGCCGGCTGCCCGGTTCCCCCGCGCCGACGGTGATCCACGGCGACTACCGCCTGGACAACGTCCTGATCGGCAGCGACGACCGGATCAAGGCGATCCTCGACTGGGAGATGTCCACCCTCGGCGATCCGCTCACCGACCTGGGCCTGCTGGTGATGTACAGCCTGCCGCTGGACATGCCCGACTCCCCCGTCTCCACCACCGCCGAGGCCCCGGGGCACCCGGATCCGGCCGAGCTGATCGAGCGGTACGCCGCGCGCTCGGGGCGCGATGTCTCCGCGGTCTCCTGGTACACGGCGTTCGCCTGGTTCAAGCTCGCCGTGATCCTGGAGGGCATCCACTACCGCTACACCCTGGGCCAGACGGTCGGACGCGGCTTCGACCGCATCGGCGACCTGGTCCCGGTCTTCATCGAGCACGGTCTGACCACCCTTCAGGAAGGCTGACGGCACATGGACTTCGCGTTCGACGCACGCACCGAGGAGCTGCGCGGCAAGCTGCTCGCCTTCATGGACGAGTACGTGTATCCGGCCGAGGCGGTGGCGGAGGAGCAGCGCGCCGCGCTGGCCTCGCCCTGGGACACCCCGGCCGTGGTCGAGGATTTGAAGGCCGAGGCGCGCCGGCAGGGCCTGTGGAACCTCTTCCTCCCGGACACCGAGTACGGCGCCGGACTGACCAACCTGCAGTACGCCCCGCTCGCCGAGATCACCGGCCGTTCCCCGCACTTGGCGCCGACCGCGCTGAACTGCGCGGCGCCGGACACCGGCAACATGGAGGTGCTGTACCAGTTCGGCGACGAGCAGCAGAAGAAGCAGTGGCTGGAGCCGCTGCTGGCGGGTGAGATCCGCTCGGCGTTCGCGATGACCGAGCCCGAGGTGGCCTCCTCCGACGCCACCAACATCACCACCCACATCGAGCGGGACGGAGACGAGTACGTCATCACCGGCCGCAAGTGGTACATCTCCGGGGCGATGAACCCGGACTGCAAGATCTTCATCGTGATGGGCAAGACGGACCCGGACGGCGAGGACCCCCGCCGCCAGCAGTCGATGGTCCTCGTCCCGCGCGACACCCCGGGCGTGACCGTCCGGCGCGCCATGCAGGTCTTCGGCTACGAGGACCACTCGCACGGCGGCCACGCCGAGGTGGACTTCGACCACGCGCGGGTGCCGGTGGCCAACCTCATCGGCGAGGAGGGCGGCGGCTTCGCCATCGCGCAGGCCCGCCTCGGGCCCGGCCGTATCCACCACTGCATGCGGCTGATCGGCATGGCCGAGCGGGCGATCGAGCTGATGTGCCGCAGGGCGGTGGACCGTACGGCGTTCGGCAAGGCGCTGGCCCAGCAGGGCGTGGTGCACAACTGGATCGCGGACGCGCGGGTCACCGTGGAGCAGCTGCGCCTGCTGGTCCTGAAGACGGCCTGGATGATGGACACCGTCGGCAACCGGGGCGCCCACACCGAGATCCAGGCCATCAAGATCGCTACCCCGCGCGCGGTCGTCGACATCATCGACCGCGCGATCCAGCTGTACGGCGCGGGCGGGGTGAGCCAGGACTTCCCGCTGGCCGAGCTGTACGCGAGCGCCCGCACGCTGATGATCGCGGACGGGCCGGACGAGGTGCACCAGCGGTCGCTGGCGCGCCGGGAGCTGAAGAAGTACCGGTGAGGACCCTTACGGCCTGAGTGCCCTCAGGAGCAGGTCGGCCAGATGGTCGGCCAGCTCCTGGGGGCTCATCGGCCCGTCGGGGCGGTACCACGTCGACAGGTGGTGGACGGAGCCGAAGTGGTAGTCCACCACCAGGTCGGCCGGGGTCGCGGTGGAGAAGACCCCGGCCTGCTGGCCCTCCTCGACGAGCGCGCGGAAGCGCTCGTGGTAGCGCCGGCGCTCGGCGCGCACCTGCTTGTTCTTCTCGGGGCTCAGATGGTGCATCGAGCGGAAGAAGATCGACGCGTCGTCGAGGTTGTCGATCGTGGTGACGACGACGTCGGCCGCCGCGGCCCGCAGCCGCTTCTCCACCGGCTCGTCGGCGCCCGCGAGGGCGTCCAGACGCTCCTGCTGGACGCGCAGCACGCGCGCGTACACCTCGTGCAGCAGGTCGTCCTTGGAGCCGAAGTAGTGGTACAGCGCCCCCTTGGTGACGCCTGCCGCCTCCACGATCTCCTGCACCGAGGTCCGGTCGTAGCCCTGCTCGGCGAAGAGCCGGGTGGCGGCGGCCAGCAGCCGCTGCGGGACGGGGGTGCCGTCCGCGTCCGTCGTCCTGGGCACTGTGCCGCCACCTGCCTTTCGAGTTCTCACTGGCTGTCGTGCGCGCGGGAGCGCAGCTCCCGCCGGAGGATCTTCCCACTCGCCGTCTTCGGCAGGTCGGGCAGGATCTCCACCTGGCGCGGGTATTTGTAGGCGGCCAGTCTCTCCTTGCAGTACACCGCCAGTTCATCCGGGTCCGGCTCGGCGCCCGGCCGCAGGCTGATGTACGCCTTCACGGTCTCCCCGCGGTACCCGTCGGGCACCCCGACCACGGCCGCCTCGCGTACCGCCGGATGGGTGTACAGCACGTCCTCGACCTCGCGCGGCCACACCTTGAACCCGGACGCGTTGATCATGTCCTTCTTGCGGTCGACGACGTACAACCAGCCCTCGCGGTCCATGAACCCGATGTCACCGGTGCGCAGCTCACCGCCCGGGAAGGTCTCCGCGGTGGCCTCGGGCCGCCGCCAGTACCCGGGGACCACCTGCGGCCCGCTGACCACGATCTCGCCCTGCTCCCCGATGGGCACCTCGGCGCCCTCGTCGTCGACGATCCGCACGAGCGTGTCGGGGCCGGGCACGCCCACCGCGAGCGTCCCGGAGGCCGGGTCGACCGGCGCCTCCCGGGCGGGCGGCACGGCGGCGCAGGGCGCGGTGCACTCGGTGAGGCCGTAGCCGTTGCGGATGTACGGCCCGAAGCCGGCCCGGAACTTCTCCACCAGCGCGGGCGGCAGCGGCGCGCCGCCCGAGGAGATGATCCGGAAGGATGCGAAGTGCTCCCGGGTCACGGCCGGGTGGGCGGCCAGCGCCATGAAGGCGGTCGACGGGCCGACGGTGTAGTGCGGGTGGTGCTCGGCGAACGCGTCCAGCACGACACCGGCCTCGAAGCGGTACGCCAGCACCAGGGTGCCCGCGCTGTTGAGGCAGGCGCCGAACTGGCAGACCATGCCGGTGATGTGGAACAGCGGGGCCAGCGCGAAGTACACCGGCGCCTCGGGCAGCGGCAGCCCGGTCCGCTGCCGCTCGGCGTTGTGCATGATGTTGCCGTGCGTGTTGGTGGCGCCCTTGGGGGCGCCGCTGGTGCCGGAGGTGTAGCTGATCAGGGCGAGGTCGGAGGGCAGCGGATCGCGCCCCTCGGGAGCGGGGTGCCCGGCGCGGGCGACGGCCGTCAGGTCGTCGGCGTCGGCGGCCTGCGGCAGCCGCTCGAAGTTCAGCACCCGCTCGTCGCCCCGGGTCTGGAAGTCCAGCTCGCAGCCCGTGAGCACGATCCGCACCGGCGAGTCGGCGGCGGTCTCGCGCAGGTACGTCTGCCAGGCGCGGTCCGAGCAGATCAGCGCGGCCACCTCGCCGTCCCGCAGGACGTGTGCCATCTCCCCCGACTTGTACATGGGGTTGACCGGCACGACGGTCGCGCCCGCCTTCCAGGCGCCGAGCACGGCGAGCACGAAGAGCGGGGAGTTCTGCAGCAGGACGGCCACCCGCTCGCCGCGCTCCAGCCCGCGCGCGGCCAGGTGCCCGGCGACGGAGTCGCTCAGCGCGTCGGCCTCGCGGTAGGAGAGCCGGCCGTCGAAGTAGGCGAGGAAGTCGCGGTCCGGATGCTCGGCGGTGGCCCGGCGCAGGGCGTGCACCAGGGAGTCGTCGGGGTCGATCGGGGCGCGCTGGGCGTCGTCGAGGAGGGCGAGCCAGGGCTTGTCGGCGTAGGAGGCGCTCATCGCGTGGCCTCCCACTTGCGCTGGATGTGGTTCATGGTGCCGAGCCAGCGCTCGGGATCCGCGGCCCGCCCCTGGTAGTACCCGGCGACCTCGGGGTGCGGGAGGATCAGGAACCGGTCCTCGGCGATGCCCTTGAAGAGCGCGTCGGCCACGTCGTCCGGCTCGATGGCGGTCGGCTGGAGGACCAGGTCGCCCGCGCTGCCGCTGGCGGTGAGCATGTCGGTGCGTACTCCTTGCGGGCAGATGGCGTGCACCTTGATCCCGCGGTGCCGGTAGGTCAGCTCCAGCCACTCGGCGAAGGCGTACGCGCCGTGCTTGGTGACGCTGTAGGGCGCGGCCCCGATCATGGTGAGCAGGCCGGCGGCGGACACGGTGGAGACGAACCGCCCGCTTCCCCGCTCCAGCCAGCCCGGGAGGAGTTCCTGGGCGGCCCGGACATGAGCCATGACGTTCACGTCCCAGGCGAGCGCCCATACGTCCTCCCCGGCGGCCTCGGACCCGCCGGAGCCGACGCCGGCGTTGGCGCAGTACACGTCGACGACCCCGTCCAGGGCGTCCTGGGCCGCCCCGATCACCGCGGAGGCGTCACCGGGTACGGCGATGCCGCCGATCTCCTGCGCGACGGCTTCGGCCTTGCCGGCGTCCAGGTCGTTCACGACGACCCGGGCCCCGGCCCCCGCGAACCGCCGGGCGAGAGCGGCCCCGATGCCTCCGCCCGCTCCCGTGACAACGACTCCGGCATCCTGCAAGGCTTCCACCATCGGTCTCCTTCGACTGCGGCTCGGTCGGCACGGACAGACTAACCAGTCGGTATGTAACAAAGGAAGGGTGCGGCTGCGTCCGGGCAGGGGGCGCGGGGCGGGACGGATTTGCGGCTCCGCCGCAGCTTACGAACAGCCGCGCCAACCCCTACGGTGCCGTCCATGCGCTTCACGAGACGAACTCTCCTAGCCGCAACCCCGGCCCTGGCGGCCACCGCCACCACCACGACCACCGCGGCCGCCGCAGAGACCGGCGGCCGCAGGCTGCACACCGGCTTCGAACGCCTGGTGGCCGACGGATACGCCGTCCTGGACGGCCAACGCGTCGGCATCGTCACCAACCCGACCGGCATCACCCGGGAGGCCCGCCACATCGTCGACGTCATGCACGCCGACGAAAGAGTGAACCTGAGCGCCGTCTTCGGGCCCGAGCACGGCTTCCGCGGCACCGCCCAGGCAGGCGGCTCGGAAGGCCGCTACGACGACCCGGCCACCGGCCTGCCCGTCTACGACACGTACCTCAAGAGCGGCCGGCCCCTCGCCGACATCTTCACCGCGTCCGGCGTCGACACGGTCGTCTTCGACATCCAGGACGTGGGCGCCCGCTTCTACACGTACATCTGGACGCTCTACGACTGCATGGAGGCGGCGCAGCTGGCGGGCAAGCGCTTCGTCGTGCTGGACCGCCCCAATCCGGTCACCGGCCGCTCCGCACAGGGCCCGGTCCTGCACAAGGAGTTCGCCACCTTCATCGGCCGGCAGCCGATCGCGCAGGCGCACGGCATGACGGTCGCCGAGCTGGCCCTGCTGTTCAACGCCGAGTTCCTCGCCACCCCGGTCCCCCTGGAGACCGTGCCGATGACGGGCTGGCGGCGCTCGGAGTTCTTCGACGCCGCGCGACTGCCCTGGGTCCCCCCGAGCCCGAACATGCCGACGCCCGACACCGCCCTCGTCTACTCGGGCACCTGTCTCTTCGAGGGCACGAACCTCTCGGAGGGCCGGGGCACCACCCGCCCCTTCGAACTCCTCGGCGCGGAGGGCATCGACCGCCGCTGGGCCGCCGCGGCCAACGAACTCGGCCTGCCCGGCGTGCACTTCAGGGAGGCGTACTTCACGCCGACCTTCTCCAAGTTCCAGGGCAAGACCGTCGGCGGGGTGCAGGTCCACGTCCACGACCGGGCCGCCTACGACCCCGTCCGCACCGGGATCGGTCTCCTGGTGACCGCCAGGCGGACCTTCCCGGGCTTCGCCTGGCGCCCCGACAACTGGATCGACAGGCTCACCGGCTCCACCCAGGTCCGCACCGCGATCGACGCGGGCGCGAGCACCGACGAGGTGGTGGCGGGCTGGCAGGAGGAACTGGCCGCGTTCCGGAGGATGCGAAAGGAACACCTCCTCTACCGGTGACCCGTGCCGTATGGCCAACTCCGCCCCGTGGCGGGACGATACGCCCACATCGCACCGCCACGGGGGACGGAGGAGTCCGTCATGGCACGACCGGCAGTGAGCGTATCCCCCTACTGGGAACTGGTCTTCGACGCGGACGGGGATCCGGACGCCCGCGCCCGGGACCGGCTGCTCGCCGGAGCCGCCCGGCACGGGGTGCGGGATCTGCTGGTCTTCGCGCACGGCTGAAACAACGACCGCCCGGGGGCGACGCGGCTCTACGACCGCTTCTTCGCACCGGTCCCCAGCCTCGCGCCGGGTGCCCGCGTCGGCTACGTGGGCGTGGTGTGGCCGGCGATGCGGTTCGCGGACGAGCCGATCCCCGACTTCCCGCGCGCCGTGGCGGCCGAACTCGCTCCGCGCCCGGCCCTCGACAAGGACACCCGGCACGCGCTGCTGGAGACGTTCCCCGGGCGGGCGACCGTGATCGACCGGCTCGCCCGGCTGCTGGAGCGGCGGTCGCGCGAGGAGGCCGAACTGGAGGAGTTCGGGCGGCTGGTGCGGCTGCTGGTCGACCTGGTCCCGCCGGGCCCGCAGACGCTGTTCGCGGCGGACACGCTGGCGCAGGGCGCGCCGCAGGACGCGCCGGTGATGTTCGACGGGACCGCGGCCGGGCGGTGCGAGGAGTTCGCGCGGGCGCTCGCGTGGCTGGAGTCGCCGGACGCCGCCCCGGACGCCTCCTTCACCTTGCCCGGCCCCTGGGAGGGGGCGCATGAACTGCTGCGGCAGGCCACGTACTTCGCGATGAAGCGGCGGGCGGGCACGGTGGGCGAGCGGGGCCTGGGCAGGGTGATCGGACAGCTCGCCGCGCGGTCGCCCGGGGTGCGGGTGCATCTGGTCGGGCACAGCTTCGGCGGGCGGCTGGTGTCGTTCGCGCTGCGCGGGCTGCCCCAGGGGGTGCGGACGGTGAAGTCCGTGACGCTGCTCCAAGGGGCCTTCTCGCACTACGCCTTCTCGGCCAGGCTGCCGCACGACGCGCGCGGGGGCGGAGTGCTCCAGGGGCAGCACCACCGTATCGACGGGCCTCTGGTGTGCTGCTTCTCCCGGCACGACGACGCCCTGGGCACGATGTATCCGCTGGCCTCGCGCATGGCGGGCCACGACCGGGAGTTCCACGGATTCGACGTCGGCCGGGCGCTGGGCGCCAAGTGGGGCGCGCTGGGCTTCGACGGGGTGCAGGCGGTGCCCGGCACCCGGCATCTCAAGCTCGCCGAGGCGCTGCGCGGGCCGTTGCCCACGGCGGGGTGCGTGAACGTCGACGCCGCCGCGGTGGTCCGGCGCGGGGGTCCGCCGGCCGGGGCGCACAGCGACATCGTGCACCCGGAGCTGGCCCGGCTGGTGCTGGCGGCGGGCCGCGTGCGCTGATCCGCCGCCCGGGAAAGCGGCGGAAAAGGACCGGTGGCGGCAAAAGACCGGAATGAGTATGCATACGGATGCCGTCTCCTGGAACCCGTGCAATCCGCCGGGAGTTCTCAGTGTGTCGAGTGCGGTGCGGGGGAAGCACGCGGACCGGCTGTTGGGGACCATCGCACAACGGATGGAGCCGAATCGCGTGTCGATACGTCTATTCGTCAACGTCGCACGAAGTCCGTGCGGCGCGACGCCGAAGTGACCGAAGTACAGGTGCACGTGTGACGGAGGTGCAGGGCGATGGCCGGTTTCCGGAGTCTGGCGAGACAGGTACGAGACCCGCGCTGTGATCTGGCGCTACGCCGCTATTCGCTGCGCAAGTGCCTTGAACGGTTCGCCCCTTACGGGCACAGGGCGACCTGGGACCACTTGTGCTCGCGGGCCGGGTTCGGTCCGGAGGACCGGTCCCCCGATCCGGCGCGGCTCGTGGCCGCGTTGGAGGAGTTGGAGGAGGCGCGTTCGGTCTGGCTCGCCTACGAGGTCGAATTCGCCCACCGGCGCAAGAAGGAGAAGCACGACGGACTGCGCAGGCCGGGGAGTGTCGACGACTGGCACCGGCTGACCTGGGGCGGTTTCGGAGTGGCGTGGTGCGACGACCCGCGGGTGCACCCCCGTGAGCCGCTGGCCGAGGTGCTGCGCCGGCTGATCTCCGCCTTGGAGCGCGACCCGGGGGAAGAGTGCCCGGTGTGCGGCGGGGAGCGGCTGACCTGGAAGTACGACCTGGCCCATGAACCCTCCTCGGGCCCGGTCTGCGCGAGCTGCGGGATCGTGGTCCCGCGTCCCGTGCTGACGCCGGAGGCCCTGGCGGCCGCCCGGCGCGAACGTCGGCTGCTGATGACGGCCTAGTACGACGGGGGTGCGACGGGGATGCCGCACCCCCACCCGAGAGATGATTCCGGCATGGTGCAGGTCTGTCTGAACGGAGCCCGGTCGGCGGCCGACGGCGCGTCGGTGCCGCTGTCACCGGAGGCGATGGCCGAGTCCGCGGCCGAGGCCGTGGCCGTGGCCGCCGGTGCCACGGATGTGCATGTCCATCCCAAGACGCCCTGCGGCCGGGACAGCCTGTCCCCGCGCATCGTGGCGGCGACGCTGGAGGCGATCAGGGCGCGGGTGCCGGTGCCCGTCGGGGTGACGACGGGTGCGTGGGCGGAGCCGGATCCCGCGGTACGGGTCTCCCGGGTCCGGTCCTGGACGGTGCTGCCGGATCACGCCTCGGTCAACTGGCACGAGCCGGGGGCGGAGGAGGTCGCGTCGGCCCTGATCGACCGGGGGGTCGGGGTGGAGGCCGGTGTCTGGTCGGGGACCGACGGGGCCGCCCGGTTCGCTCGTTCGCCGCTCGGGCCGAAGGTGCTGCGGGTGCTGGCGGAGGTGACGGACACCTCCCCGGAGACGGCCGAGGCCAGTGCGCGGAGTCTGCTGGCGGAGCTGGGGTCCGCTTTCGGCCGACCGGTGCTGCTGCACGGTGAGGACGGCGGTGCGTGGCCGGTCCTGCGACTCGCGGCGCGGCTGGGGCTGTCGACCCGGGTGGGCCTGGAGGACACGCTGCTGCTCCCGTCCGGCGAACGGGCCTCATCCAACGCCCAGTTGGTCACCCAGAGCCTGATCGAGTACCCCCCGGGACGTTAACAGGTCCTAATTGAGTGGCTCCACACCTTTCCCCTCCGGACAGTTGGAGGCGATGAGACCCAACTGACCGCAAGAACCCGGGAGTCACCGATGTCGACGCTGCGCGTCACCGCCGAAGTGCTGACCGTCCATGAGCATCCGAACGCCGACGCCCTCGAACTGGCCCAGGTGGGCCTGTACCGGGCGGTGGTGGCGAAGGGCGCCTATCGCAGCGGCGAGGCGGCCGTGTACATCCCCGAGCAGTCGGTGCTGCCGGCCGCGCTGATCGAGGAACTGGGGCTGACGGGGCGGCTGGCGGGCGGCACCGCGGACCGGGTGAAGGCGGTTCGGCTGCGCGGGGAGCTGTCGCAGGGGATCGTGTGCCGGCCCTCGGCGCTGGCGGACGTGGACCTGGTGCGGGCGGCGGCGGACGGTACCGACTTCGCGGAACGGCTGGGGATCACCAAGTGGGTGCCGCCGATACCGCCGTCGATGTCCGGGGACGTGGAGTCGGCGCCGGAGCTGCTGCCGTGGGTGGACATCGAGAACATCCAGCGGTACCCGGAGATCTTCGCCACGGGTGAGCCGGTGGTGCTGACGGAGAAGCTGCACGGGTCGGCGTGCCTGGTGACGTATGTGGCGGAGGAGTCCCGGGTGTACGTGTCCTCCAAGGGCTTCGGTGCCAAGTCGCTGGCGCTGAAGGAGGATCCGCGCAATCTGTACTGGCGGGCCGTGCACGGGCACCGGGTCGCCGAGGCGGCGGCCCGGGTCGCGGAGCGGCTGGGGGCGCGGCGGGTCGGGATCTTCGGTGAGGTGTACGGGGCGGGGGTCCAGGACCTGACGTACGGGGCCGACGGCCGGCGGGAGTCCCTGGGGTACGCCGTGTTCGACGTGGCGGCGGAGATCGACGGTTCGGTGCGGTGGCTGGACGCCGCGGAACTGGTCGGTGACGCGCTGCCGTTGGTACCCCGGCTGCACGAGGGGCCGTACGACAGCGCGCGGGTGCTGGAAATCGCGAGCGGCCGGGAGACCGTGTCCGGGCGTGAGCTGCATCTGCGGGAGGGCGTGGTGATACGGCCCGCCGTGGAGCGGTACAGCCCGGTGACCGGCGGCCGGGCCATCGCGAAGGCGGTCAGCCCGGCGTACCTGACCCGGAAGGGCGGCACGGAGTACGAGTGACCCGCGACGCCGGGGTGATCCGTACGAGCCGGGGTGATCCGTACGAGAGGGCCTAGTCCTTCTTGGCCCCGGCCCGGCGTTCCGCCAGGAGTCGGGAACCGGTGAGGCGTTCGCCGATGGCGTCGTCCGGGTTGGACAGGACGCAGGTGTCCAGCGAGAGGCAGCCGCAGCCGATGCAGTCGGTCAGGTGGTCGCGCAGGCGGTTCAGGCGGGTGATGCGTTCGTCGAGTTCGGCGCGCCAGGACTCCGAGAGGCGGGCCCAGTCCTCGTGGGTCGGGGTGCGTCCCTCGGGGAGTTCGGCGAGCGCGTCGCGGATGGTGGCCAGCGGGATGCCCACCCGCTGAGCGGCCCTGATGAAGGCGACCCGGCGCAGCGTGTCCCGGCCGTAGCGGCGTTGGTTGCCCGTTGTGCGGCGGCTGGTGATCAGGCCCTTGGCCTCGTAGAAGTGCAGGGCGGAGACGGCGGCGCCGCTGCGCGCGGCGAGCTGGCCGACCGTGAGCTCGTGGATCTTCTCGGGAATCTGGGGCACCCCTCGGAGCCTACCCACCCCGGCGGACGGCAGGTCCGTTGACAGGGAGCCCGCACCCGAGCATGCTAAGCAGTCGCTTAGACTTTTGGGAGGCCAGGGACATGGCAGAACCGAGGAGCTTCACCTCCGTCGACGACCTGAAGGCGGCGGTCGGCGAGCAGTTGGGGTACACCGACTGGCTGGAGGTCGACCAGAAGCGGATCGACCTGTTCGCCGAGGCGACCGGTGACCACCAGTGGATCCACGTCGACCCCGAGAAGGCCGCCGCCGGCCCGTTCGGGACGACCATCGCCCACGGATACCTCACCCTGTCGCTGCTGCCCCTGTTCGGTCCGCAGCTGCTGAAGGTCGAGGGCGTGCAGATGGGCGTCAACTACGGCACCAACAAGGTCCGTTTCCCGGCCCCCGTCCCGGTCGGTTCCCGGCTGCGCGCCACCGCGAGGATCGCCGGGGTCGACGACGTCACCGGCGGTGTCCAGGTGACCGTCGCCTTCACCGTGGAGCGCGAGGGCGGCGACAAGCCGGTCTGCGTCGCCGAGTCCGTCGCGCGCTACTACCTGTAGGCGCCGGGGCCTACTTCGCGCCCACCATCCGCAGTACGAGGTCGGCGTACAGCTCGCCGACCTCGTCGGGGGTCCGGGACCCCTGCACGTTGAACCAGCGCGCCACGTCGATGCTCAGCGACAGGATGGCGAGGGTGGTGCCCTTGACGTCCGGCACGTCGAACTCCCCGGACGCCACCCCGTCCTCGATGATGCCCCGCACCTCGGCGTCGACCTGCCGGCGCAGCGCGAGGATCTCGGCGCGGGCCTCGGGGCCGAGCGAGTCCAGCTCGTACTGCACCACCCGGGCGGTCGTCCTGCCGCCGGCATGCCAGCGGACGAAGGAGCTCACCGCGTTCGCGAGCCGCTCGGTCGCGCTGCCCTCGCCCGCCGCCGCCGTGCGCAGGATCTCCAGCGCCTTCTCGTGCCCGATCCGGCTGATCCGGTGCAGCAGCTCTTCCTTGGTCTTGTAGTGGATGTAGAGCGCCGCCGGGCTCATCCCGGCCCGGCCCGCGATGTCCCGGGTCGTCGTGGCGTGGTAGCCACGCTCGGCGAAGGCCTCCACCGCGGCGATCAGCAGTCGCCGGGCCGCGTCGGGCGTGACCTCGCCCCACGCCGACCCCTCGCCGCCGGCCGTCTCCTCCGCCGTACTCATCGCTCGCTCGCCCCTCTCGATGACAGAGGGACCACCATACCGCCGACGGTGAGCGGGCGCTTAGAGCAGCCGTTCAGAGCTTTTCGAACGGGCTGTAGGAATGAGCCGTCGACGCGTCCTGCCGGTCGCGGATGACCTTGGCGAGGGTGAAGGCGGAGGTCACCAGGTAGAGGACGGCTATGCCGAGGAAGGCGCGGACCCAGGGGTCGGCCTCCAGCTGGTAGATGCCGATGGCGGTGGCCGCCATGGCGACGGCGAACGAGGCGACGGACTGGCCGTAGAAGGCGGCCGTGTTCTGCTTGACCGGTGTGTCACTCATGGGGACAAGCTTCGGCGGACGTGGGCCGCGCCACATCCGCCGAAGTACTCAGCCGACGTACTCAGTCATCGCCCTCAGCCGTCGTCCTCAGAAGGCGGAGACACCCGTCAGCGCGCGGCCGATGACCAGCTTCTGGATCTGGCTGGTGCCCTCGTAGAGGGTCATCACCCGGGCGTCGCGCAGCAGCTTGCCCGCCGGGTACTCGTCGATGTAGCCGTAGCCGCCGAAGACCTGGAGGGCGTTGTTGGCGGCGCGGACCGCGGCCTCCGAGGCGAAGAGCTTGGCCTTGGAGGACTCGGTGGTGAAGGGCTGCCCCCGGTCGATGAGGTCGGCGACCCGCCAGGTCAGCAGGCGGGCGGCGTCGACGTCCACGGCGATGTCGCTGATCAGCTCCTGGACGAGCTGGTGATGGGCGATCGTCTTGCCGAACTGCTCCCGCTCCCCCGCGTACCGCACCGCCACGTCCAGCGCGGCCTGGGCCAGACCCACGCACCCCGCGGCCACCGACATCCGCCCCTTGGCCAGCGCCGACATGGCGACCGAGAAGCCCTTGCCCTCCTCGCCGAGCCGGGCGGAGACGGGCACCCGCACGCCCTCCAGGACGAGTTCGGCGGTGGCCTGGCCGCGCAGGCCGAGCTTGCCGTGGATGGTGCGGCGGGACAGTCCGGGGGTGTCCGTCGGCACCAGGAAGGCGGAGACGCCCTTGTGGCCGGGGGCGTCGGTGGAGCGGGCGAAGAGCAGGACGACATCGGCCCAGGTGCCGTTGGTGATGAACATCTTGGTGCCGTTGATGACGTAGTCCCCGCCGTCCCGGACCGCCCGGGTGGTGAGGTTGCCGGCGTCGGAGCCGGTGCCCGGCTCGGTGAGGCCGAAGCAGCCGACCTGCTCGCCCGAGGTCAGGCCCGGCAGCCACTGCCGCTTCTGCTCCTCGCTCCCCCAGGCGGCGATCGTCTTGGCGACCAGCCCGAGGGAGACCGAGACGATGCCGCGCACCGAGGAGTCGCCCCGCCCCAGCTCCTCGGTGACCAGGCAGTACGCGAGATGGTCGCCGCCGGAGCCGCCGTACTCCTCGTCGACGGTCAGGCCCAGGAAGCCGACCTCGCCGAGCTTATTGACGATGCCCCGGTCGACCTCCTCGGCCCGGTCCCAGGCGACGACGTGCGGGGCGATCTCGCGGGCCACGAAGTCCCGGGCGAGCTGCCGTACGGCGGTCTGCTCCTCGCTGAGCTCCAGGTTCATACCGAGTCACCCCAATGGAAAGCCGTACATTTAAATTAGCACTGCTAGTTTCTGTGCAGCCCTACTATGTGCGCCATGGCCCGACCGCGCAAGCCCCTGCTGAGCACCGACCGGATCGTCGAGACGGCGCGGGTGCTCGTGGACACCGAGGGCCTCGCGGCCGTCTCCACCCGGCGGCTCGCCGCGGAGCTGGGCGTGAGCGGGCCGTCCCTGTACAACCACTTCCGCACGAAGGACCAGATCCTGGAGGCGGTCGCGGACTCGGTGAGCGCGCAGGTCGATCTGTCGATGTTCGAGGACGGGCGGGACTGGCGGACCGCGCTGCACGACTGGGCGGTCTCCTACCGGGCGGCCCTGCGGGACCATCCGAACATCGTGCCCGTCCTGGCCCGCGGGCCCGGGCGGCGGCCGGCCGCGCTGCGGCTCGCGGACGCGGTGTACGGGGCGATGGTGGCGGCGGGGTGGCCGCCGGCACAGGCCACGTCGATCGGGGCGCTGATGCGGTACTTCATCATGGGGTCCGCGCTGGGGTCGTTCGCGGGCGGATTCGTCGACGACGTCAGTGCGTACGACCCCGCGGACTATCCGCATCTGGGGCAGGCGCATCTTCTTGCCGAGCGGCAGGAGAAGATCGACGAGCGGGCGTTCGAGACGGGGTTGGCTGCGCTGCTGGAAGGGCTGGAGCGGCAGTACGAAGGGGTTGTCCGGTCGTCTTGATCTGCGGGGCGGTGGGGGCTGGTCGCGCCCACGCGGCGGAGCCGCATGTCGACACTGCCCCGCGCCCCTTGAGGAGTTCCAGTGCCCCCGGTTCGGTCGTGACCGAAGTGCTCGGGCCCCATCCTGGTTGTCATGACCGACCGTGATCCCCGCGCGCCTCATCTGGCTCGGCTGGCCTCTCTCATCGCCGATGAGACCCGGGCCGTCTGTCTGCTCGCGCTGCTCGACGGGCGGGCCTGGACCGCCGGGGAGCTGGCCCGGCATGCGGGGGTGGCCGCGTCCACGCTCAGTGAGCATCTGGGCAAGCTCGTCGCCGGTGGGCTGCTCGTCGAGGAGCGGCAAGGGCGGCACCGGTATGTGCGGCTCGCCGATGCCCGGGCCGCGCAGCTGGTGGAGGACCTGGCCGCGCAGGTGGCGCCCCAGGCGGTCGTACGGCCGCGGACCCTGCGGCAGTCCGGTGCCGGGTCGGCGATGGCTCGCGGGCGGACCTGTTACGACCATCTGGCCGGGCGGCTCGGGATCGCGGTGACCGACGCGTTCACCGCGCGCGGGCTGCTGCGGCAGGACACCGGGTTCGCGCTCACGGACGCGGGGGTGGCGTGGTTTGACTCCGCCGGGATCCGGCTGGACCGGGCGAGCCGACGGCCGCTGGCGCGGGCCTGCCTCGACTGGACCGAGCGGCGTCCGCATCTGGCGGGGGTCGCGGGCGCGGCGGTGTGCCGGCATGCGCTGGAGGCGGGGTGGTGCGTGCGGATCGGGTCCGAGCGGGCGGTGAAGGTGACGGCGGCCGGGGAGCGGGCGCTGGCCGAACTGCTGGGGATGGACGCGACGGCGTTGCGCTGAGCGCCCCGGCAGGGCACCGCACCCCCCGTCCGAAATCCGCGAGCCCTCGGAGAACGGCCCGCCTAGCCTCTGGAGCATGATGAACGCCGCCCACCGCCGTACCGACCTGCTCGCCGCCGGTGCCGCCACCGTCACCGTCGTCCTGTGGGCCTCGGCCTTCGTCTCGATCCGCAGCGCGGGTGCCGCGTATTCGCCGGGCGCGCTGGCGCTGGGGCGGCTGCTGGCGGGGGCGCTGGTGCTCGGCGCGATCTGCCTCGTCCGGCGCGCGGGATGGCCGCCCCGGCCGGCGTGGCGGGGGATCGGGATATCCGGGCTGCTGTGGTTCGGCTTCTACATGGTGGCCCTGAACTGGGGCGAGCAGCAGGTGGACGCCGGTACGGCGGCGCTGGTGGTGAACATCGGGCCGATCCTCATCGCGCTGCTCGGGGCCCGGCTGCTCGGGGACGTCATGCCGCCGCGGCTGCTGGCCGGGATGGCGGTGTCCTTCGCGGGGGCGGTGACCGTGGGGCTGTCGATGTCAGGCGGGGGCGGCTCGTCGCTGCTCGGTGTGGTGCTGTGCCTGCTGGCGGCGGTGGGGTACGCCGGGGGCGTCGTCGCGCAGAAGCCGGCCCTGACGCATGCGAGCCCCTTGCAGGTGACGACGTTCGGATGCCTGGTGGGCGCGGTGCTGTGCCTGCCGTTCGCCGGTCAGCTGGTCACGGAAGCGGCCGAGGCGCCGGTGTCGGCCACGCTCAACATGGTCTACCTGGGCGTCTTTCCGACCGCGCTCGCCTTCACGACGTGGGCGTACGCCCTGGCGCGGACGACCGCCGGCCGGATGGGGGCGACGACGTACGCGGTGCCCGCGCTGGTCGTGCTGATGTCGTGGCTGGCGCTGGGCGAGGTGCCGGGGGCGCTGACACTGGTGGGCGGGGCGCTGTGCCTGCTGGGGGTGGCGGTGTCGCGGTCGCGGCCGTCTTCGGGCGCGGAGGACGCGGGGAGCACGGAGGACGCCGGGAGCGCTGAGGACACGGGCAGCACCGAGGACGCCGGGAGCGCCGAGGGTGTCGTCCCCGGGCTCCCGGTCGGTTCTGAACCGGCCTCGTCGCCCGCCGCCGGACGGGCCGGGACCGACTGAACCGGCGCCCCCCAGGCCCTCAGAACATGACCAGCGCCCGGCCGCCCTTGCCCGCCAGCATGTTGTCGAACGCCGCCGGGATGCCCTCCAGGCCGATCCGTTCGGTCACCAGCATCCCGAGGTCCAGGCGACCCTCGCGGACGAGTTCGGCCAGCACCGGGACGTCCCGCGCAGGGTCCGCGTTGCCGTAGACGCAGCCGGAGAGGGTGCGGCCCCAGTGGAAGATCTCCAGGGCGTTGAAGGTGACCACCTGGTCCTTGCCGCCGATGCCGACCACGGTCGTACGGCCGCCGCGCCGGGTGGAGTCCCAGGCGGTGCGGATGGTGGACGCGCGGCCCACGCACTCGATCGCCACGTCCACCCCCTGCTTGCCGGTCAGGCCCCGGATCTCGCGGGCGGTGTTCTCCGAGGCGATCACGAACTCGGTGGCCCCGGCCGCCCGGGCCAGTTCCTCCTTGGCCGCGGAGACGTCCACCGCCACGATCCGCGAGGCGCCGGCGACCCGGGCCGACTGGAGCGCGGCGAGGCCCACTCCGCCGACGCCGTACACGGCCACCGTCTCCCCCTCGCGCACCTGCGCGGCGTGGTGGACGGCGCCGTAGCCGGTGAGCACCGCGCAGCCCAGCAGGGCCGCCTCGGTGAGCGGGACGCCGTCGGGGGCGGGCAGGACGCAGGACTCCGCGACGACCGTCTCCTCGGCGAACGCGGCGACGTTCAGGCCCGGGTGGAGGTCGGTGCCGTCGGAGGCGCGGTGGGCGTAGACAGCGGCGGCGCCGCTCAGGGCGTTGGCGCACAGCCAGACCTCGCCCAGGCCGCAGGCGTGGCAACTGCCGCAGGCGGGCGCCCAGTTGAGGACGACCGCGTCGCCCGGCGCCACCCGGGTGACGCCCTCGCCGACCGCGACCACCGTGCCCGCGCCCTCGTGACCGAGGACGGCGGGGACGGGCAGGCGCATCGTGCCGTTGGACAGGGAGAGGTCGGAGTGGCAGACGCCCGCGGCGGTGAGCCGGACGCGGACCTGGCCGGGGCCCGGGTCCGGCAGGTCGATCTCGGCGATCTCCAGCGGAGCGCCCACGGCGGGCAGGACAGCGGCGCGAACCATGGCGGTGAACTCCTCTAGAACTGGAGGGACTTGGTCTGCAGGTACTCGGCGAGACCGTGCGTGCCGAGCTCCCGGCCGACGCCCGACTGCTTGTAACCGCCGAAGGGGGCGAGGGGGTTGAAGCGGCCGCCGTTGATGTCGACCTGGCCGGTCTCCATCCGGCGGGCGAAGGCCACCGCCTCCGTCTCGTCGCCCCACACCGCGCCCGCGAGGCCGTAGACGGTGCCGTTGGCGATGCGCAGGGCGTCGTCCTCGTCCTCGTAGCGCAGGATGGACAGGACCGGCCCGAAGATCTCCTCCTGCGCGATCGTCATCTCGGGGGTGACGTCGGCGAAGACCGTCGGGCTGACGAAGTAGCCCTGCTCGCGCGGGGATTCGGTGCCGCCCGCGACGACCCGGGCGCCCTCGACGACTCCCTGGTCGATGTAGCCGCACACCCGCTCGCGCTGCCGCGCGTTCACCACCGGGCCGATGCGCTCGCCGTACTTCGCGGCGGCGGCGGAGGCGAGGGCGACCGCCTCGTCGTACTGGGAGGTGTGCACGAGCATGCGGGTCCAGGCGCTGCACGTCTGGCCGGAGTTGGACATGACGTTGGCGACGCCGACGTTGACCGCCTTGGCGAGGTCGGCGCTCGGCAGGATGACGTTGGCGGACTTACCGCCGAGTTCGAGGGCCACCTTCTTGACCGCGGCGCCGGCCGTCGCGGCGATCTGCCGGCCGACGGCGGTGGAACCGGTGAAGGAGACCAGGTCGACGCCCGGGTGCTCGACGAGGGCCTGGCCCGCGACCCCGCCGAGACCGGTGACCAGGTTGAAGACGCCCGCCGGCACCCCGGCCTCGTGCACCGCCTCGGCGAAGAGCTGGGCGGTCAGCGGGGTGTCCTCGGCCGGCTTCAGGACGACCGTGCAGCCCGCGGCGAGCGCGGGGGCGACCTTGGCGACGATCTGGTGGAGCGGGTAGTTCCAGGGGGTGATCGCGCCGACCACGCCGATCGGCTCGTGCAGGACGGTGGAGTTGCCGACCTTCTCCTCGAAGGCGTACGTCGCCGCGAGCTCGGCGTACGAGCCCGCGACCGCGATCGGTACGGAGGCGTGGACCGCCTGGGAGAAGGCGAGCGGCGAGCCGAGCTCCGCGGTGACCGTCTCGGCGATCTCGTCCTTGCGGGCGGTGAGGACGTCCCGCAGCGCGGCGAGGCGCTCCGCGCGTTCGGCGGGCGGGGTGGCGGCCCAGCCCGAGAGTGCGCTGCGCGCGGCGCGTACGGCGGTGTCCACGTCCTCCGCGGTTCCCGCGGGGACGAGGCCGATGACCTGCTCGTCGGCCGGGTTCACGACGTCGATCGTGTCCCGGCCGGGGGCGGGGTGCCAGGCTCCGTCGATGTAGAAGCCGTCGTGTGCCTTCATCGGGTTCCTTCCGGGCGTTGTGCGGCTGCGGGTGCGTGGGGGCCGGTCGCGCAGTTCCCCGCGCCCCTTACCGGCGTCAGCGAACCGCCCCTAAACTAGCGCCGATAGTTTTACGGCACCAGGGCTGCCGCCGTGGCACGGCTCACCCTGCCCCGAAGGAGCTCAGAAGTCGACCCGTGCCCGGTCGTCCACCCTGGCCACCGACTCCTGCCCGAACTCCTTCTCGTAGGCCCGGCGGATCTCCTCGATCTTGCGGTCACTGGTCCGCGCCGCCTCGACCGGATACAGCAGGATCAGCTCGTACGACCGCTCCTTCTCGATCGTGCCGCTCGCGTCCCGCCACTGGCCGCGGCCGGTCTGGACGGTGAGGCCGTCCGGGAAGTCGGGGGTGACCTCCTCGTCGACGAAGTTCATGAACTGTTCGTCGGTGACGGCCGGGCCGCCGCCCGGGCGCTCGGTGCCGAACAGGAGCCTGCTCTCCACGTAGGGCTCGCCCCGCTGCGGGACGGCGGTGGTCTCGCCGTCGTCGAGGGTGGCGTACGCGGTGGGGGCGGCCATGGCGAGCAGGAGGCCGGCGGTCACCAGGACGGCGCGGCCGCGGGTCACGGCGGTCTTCGGGGTGGGCTTCGCGGCGGGCTGCGGGGTGGGTGTCATGGGGAGTTTCATGCCCCATCCCTTACGGCCGCTACTCCTCCAGGTCCGGCAGCCGCGCCGGTGCCGGGCAGATCCGTTCGCCGTGCTGGTCGAAGACGAACAGGTGGGCGATGTCGACCAGCAGCGGCACCTGCATGCCGTGCCGGAGGTCGATGTCGGGGGTGGTGCGGACGATCAGGTCGCCGGGCAGCCGGCCCTCGGGCGGGACGGGCTCGGACGGGCGTTCGGGGCGGGTGTCACGCGGGTCCTCCAGCACCACCACCGGCCCGGCCCGCAGCGCGCCCGCCCGCTCCCGGAGCCGGTTCAGCACCGTGCCGCCGTCCCGCCTGCGCCGCCGTACGCGTCCCAGCGGTCGCGGGGCCTCCAGCTCGGGCACGACGGCCGGGCGGGACCCGGTGTTGAAGTGCACGAGCACCTCGTGTCCCTGGAACTCGACATGCTCCACCAGCCCGGTGATCAGCACCTCCCCCGGCCGGGCCTCCGCCGGCTTGGCGATCCGTACGGACTCCGAGCGCAGGCCCACGATGACCTCGCGGCCCTGCTGGACCCGGAGCAACTGGTGGTCCTGGGAGAGGGGTTCGGGCAACCGCAGAAACTGCTTGCCGAGGCTGATGGTCATCGCCCCGTCGAGCGGGGCGCGGACGACTCCGCGCAGCAGGTTGATGCGCGGGATGCCGATGAAGGCGGCCACGAAGACATTGCGGGGCAGGGCGTAGACCTCGCGCGGGGTGCCGATCTGCTGGAGCACCCCGCCGCGCAGGACGGCGACCCGGTCGCCGAGCGACATGGCCTCGCCCTGGTCATGGGTGACGTAGACCGTGGTGACGCCCAGCTCACGGGTGAGCTTGGTGATCTCGGCGCGCAGATGGTTGCGGAGCTTGGCGTCCAGATTGGACAAGGGCTCGTCCATCAGGAAGGCGGAGGGGTGGCGGGCGATGGCCCGGCCCATGGCGACGCGCTGGCGTTCGCCGCCCGAGAGCTGGGCGGGCAGCCGGTCGAGCAGGTCCTCGATGCCGAGCATGCGGGCGGTGGCGTCCACCCGGGGGCGGGGGTCCTCGCCGGGAGTCTCGATGCGCAGCGGGAAGCCGATGTTGTCGCGGCTGGTCATGCTGGGGTAGAGGGCGAAGTTCTGGAAGACCATCGCCATGTCCCGGCCGGACGGGGGCAGGTCGTTGGCCCATTCGCCGTCGAGCCGCAGCTCGCCCTCGTCGATCTCCTCGAGTCCGGCGATCATTCGTAGCACCGTCGACTTGCCGCAGCCGGAGGGGCCGAGCAGGACGAGGAACTCGCCGGGCTCGATGTCCAACGTGAGCCGGTCCACCACGCGGACGCCCTTGGTGTAACTCTTGCTCACGTCGTGCAGAGAGATGGCGCGTGTCATGAGGGGTGCCCCCGGGGGCTACGTGCGGCCCTGGTACTCCGCGGCTTGACACCCCGTGCGGGTCGTACGGGGCCTGTGGGTCACGGAAGTTAACGGAATGTAGGCGGCCGGGGGAAGAGAATGGGCGGGATCGGACGTGGCCGTCCAGCAAGTGAGAAAGCGGACGGCCGAATTCAGCGCCGGGCGGGGGCGGCCGGGGCCTCGCGGACCTTCACCAGGTGGGCGAAGACGACCACGTTGCCCGAATAGCCGGTCTTGCGGTCGTAGTTCCCGCCGCAGGTGATCAGCCGCAGCTCGGGGCGGCTGCGGGCGCCGTACACCTCGCTGCTGGGGAAACGGTCCTTCTCGTACGACTTGATCGCGTCGACGGCGTAGACGGCGGTCCGTCCGTCGGCGCGCCGGATCTCGACCGTGCGTCCGCGGCGCAGTTCGGTGAGTCCGGAGAAGACGGCGGGGCCGGTGTCGGTGTCGAGGTGCCCCACGGCGACGGCGGTGCCCTGTTCGCCGGGCGACGGCCCGTCGGCGTACCAGCCGACCAGGTTGGGGTCGTCGTCGGGGGGTGCGGGCAGCCGGTGCTGACGGTCCAGGCGCAGGTCCATGACCGGGGCGTCGATGTCGAGGTAGCCGATGGACAGGCGGGTCGCCCGGGAGCGCGGGAGCGGCCGGACCGCGGGCCGGGGGCGGGGGGCGGCCTTCGCCTTGGGCCCCGGCGAGGCCGGAGCGGCCGAGCGACGCGGATCGACCGACGGCCGGGACGCCCCACTCCGCGGGTCGCTCCCCGCCGGGGGGCGGGCCGTGTTGCGGGGGGTGGTCCCTGCTGGGGGGCGGCTTGTGTCACGCGGGTTGGCCCCTGCCGGGGGGCGGGCTACGTCACGTGGGTTGGCTCCTGACGGGAGGCGGCCCGTGTCACGCGGGTTCGCTCCTGATGGATGCGGCGCCGTCCCGCGCGGGTCGCTCCCCGCGGGGTGCCGGGAGGCCGCGCCACGCGGATCGGCCCCTCCCGGGTGTGGGGCGGTCCCACGCGGGTCGCTTCCCGCGGGGTGCCGAGGGGTGGTCCCACGCGGGTCGGCTCCTGCCGGGGGGCGGGCCGCCCCACGCGGGTCGGCCCCCTCCGGCTGCCGGGCGCCTGCCCCGCCCCCGTGGGTCCCCTCCGGGCGCCGCGCCACCCCGTTGGGGTCGGTCCCCAGCGGGTGCTGCAAGGGCGCCCCCTGCTGACCGGCCCCCTGGGGTCGCTGCTGCGGTGCACCCCGCGCGTCGGTCCGATCCCCGGCGCCCGGCCGCGCACCGGAGCCCGCTGCCGCACCGGCACCCGCCTGCGCACCAGAGCCCGGTACCGCACCGGCACCCGCCCGCGCCCCGAGACCCGACGACGAACCAGAGCCCGACTGCGTACCAGAATCCGGGTGCGCACCAGAGCCCGACGACGAACCGGAGACCGCCGACGAACCGGATACCAGCGCCGCGCCGGAGCCCGGCAAGGAACCCGGCCGGGCGGCCTCGGCCGCGCCGCCCGCCACCGTCCCGCCGGGCCCCTCGCCCTGGCCCCACCAGGCGACGCCCGCCACCAGCGAGACGGCCAACGCGACCGTTCTCGTCAGGCGGTAGGCGCGCGTCCGGAACCAGGGTTTGCGCCCGCGCCCGCGTCCCGGCGGACGCGGCGCGGTGGCCCGCGGCCCGGCGCCCGCGAGGGGCGCGGGGCCGCGCCGGGGTGCCGCTCCGCGGTGGGATGCGGCCGACCGCGACGGCCGCGCCGCACCCGACCGCCCACCGGTCCCGGCACCCCCGGCCCCGGTACCGGCACCCCCGCCCCCGGCTCTCCCAGCCCCAGCCCCGGCTCTCCCGGCCCCGGTACCGCCACTCCTGGCCTGAGCACCCCCGGCCCCGGCACCGCCACTCCTGGCCCCGGCACCCCTGGCCCCGGTACCGGCATTCCTACCCCCGGCCCGGCCTCCGGCTCTCCCAGCGGAGCGCTTACGCTCCATGCGGGCGGCGACGGAGTCGGAACCACACCACCCCGCTCACCGCGGCCAGGCCCACGGCGGCGGCGCCGGCGACCGGGGCGAAGGCGTCGTCGCGCGCCATGCCGCCGCCACCGGCCGGCGGACCGCCGTTCGGCACGGGGGGCGCCGTGGGCTTGGACACGGGGCAGTTGACGTTGAACAGCTTCTCCTTGCCCACACCGTGACCGAGGTTGGTCTTCCAGGTGAGCTTGTACTGCCCGTTGGGCAGAGCGAGCGGGATGGTCTGCGCGCTGCGGGTCTGCCCGACGGTGACCGTGTTATCGGGGTACGACGCGTTGGGCAGCTGGCCGCCGCCCGTAATCGGAGGCTGGGTTTTGACGGTCCAGGTGACCACCTCGCCGGGGGCGAAGTTCAACGCGGCGAGGTAGAAGTCGCAGACCTGGGGTTCGTCGCGCTGGTCGTCGAGGGGGGTGCCCACCTTGTGGATCTTGATGTCCCCGATGTCCGGCTGGGCAAGGGCGGCGGGGGCTCCTACGGCCGTCCCGGCGAGGGTCAGGGCCGCGAGGGCGGCGGCGCGCGCTCCGGCGCGGCGTGGCAGAGACGTGGTGGGCATGCGCAGTCCTCCGAGTCAGATGATTGTCGTACAAGTCACGCTGCACCTGACTCTTTGTCACATCTCGCGCATCAAGGGACGAAGCCGCGCCCTACGACCCGTCAGTCATCCCTCTTACGGCTCACAGCCGCCCGGGACCGGCGGGGCGAGGCGCCCTCCCCGCGCTCGCCCTCCCCGCGCTCACCCTTCCCGTCCCCCCGCGACCGCGCGGCAACCCCCGCCGACGCCAGCAGCAGCGCGCCCAGCATCACGAACGGCGCCGCCACTCCGGCGACGCCCGCGACCAGGCCCGCCGTGGCGGGCGCGGCGACCTGGCCGAGGCGGTTGCCGGTGAGCCGCAGGGCGAGGGCGGTGGAGCGGGCGCCGTCGGGGGCGGCCTGGACGACCGTCGTCATGGAGAGCGGCTGGCCGACACCGAGGCAGAACCCGAGCGCGGTGAGGATCAGGGCCAGCGCCCACACCGGCACCGGCAGCGCGACACCCGCGCACAGGACGGCCGCCAGCAGACAGGTGACCGTCAGCAGGGCGGCGCGGCCGAGCAGCCGGAGCAGCGGCGTCAGCACCAGCCGGCAGGCGATGGTGGCCGCGGCGCGCAGGCTCAGCAGCAGTCCGATCACCGAGGGGGCGATGCCCCGGTGTTCGCCGACCACCGGCAGGTAGGCGGTGAGGACGTCGGTCGCGGACAGCACCGACAGGCTGATCAGGATGCCGGCGGGCACGCCCCGGCTGCGCAGGATGCGGTGGACGGGAACCCGGTCGCCTTGCCGCGTACGGGACTTGGGCGTCGTACGGCGCTCCTCGATGCGCCACAGGGAGGTGAGCGCGACCGCCGCCCCCGCGCCCGCGACGAGCAGCGCGAGCGCGCTGGTGCCCGCCATGTCCCGGCCGCCGATCAGCGCACCCGCCGCGATCGGGCCGACGAGCTGGCCGAGGGAGGCGCCGATGGTGAAGTGCCCGAAGTTGCGGTCCTGTTCGTGCGGGGCGGACTGGCGGGCGACCAGGGACTGGGCGCCGATCACGAAGGAGAGGTGCCCGAGGCCCATCACCCCGCTCCACAGGGCCATCGTCCCCAGCGAGTCGGCCAGTCCGCTCAGCGCGCAGCCGCCCGCGATCAGGACCACGCCGGCCGGCAGCAGGGGCGCGCAGCGGCCGTGGTCGGTACGGCGGCCGAGGGGGACGGCGGCGAACAGCGGGAGCAGCGCGTACACCCCGGCGATGACGCCGACGGCCCGCTCGTCGGCGCCCAGCGCCAGGGCCCGGTAGGAGACGGCGGGCCGGGCCATCGACACCGCCCCTTGCGCGAAGCTGAAGGCGATGACGAGGCGGAGCAGCCAGCCGCGGTTCCCACCGGGCGCCATGATTGAAGTCTCCTTGGCCGTAGGTCAGATGATGCCGAAGAGGATGCCCGCGCCGAGGATGACGAGGCAGGTGGCCGCGGCCCACTTGACCACGAACCTCGTGTGGTCGCCGAACTCGACCTTGGCCATGCCGACCAGGACGTACACGGCCGGGACGAGCGGGCTCGACATGTGCAGCGGCTGGCCGACCAGCGAGGCGCGGGCCATCTCCAGCGGCGTGACGCCGTGCGCGGCACCGGCCTCGGCGAGGACGGGCAGGACGCCGAAGTAGAAGCCGTCGTTCGACATGAAGTAGGTCAGCGGGAGGCTCAGCAGGCCGGTCACCAGGGCCATGTGCGGGCCCATGCCCTCGGGGATGACGTCCACCATCCAGGTGGCCATGCTGCCGACCATGCCGGTGCCCTGGAGGACGCCGGTGAAGACGGCGGCGGCGAAGACCATGCCGGAGACGTTGAGGACGTTGTCGGCGTGGGCGGCGAGCCGGGCCCGCTGGTCGGGGATGCGGGGGAAGTTGACGGTGAGGGCCAGCGCGGCGCCGAGCAGGAACAGTACCGGGATGGGCAGCCACTCCAGGATCATGGCGGTCAGGAGCACGACCGTGAGCAGCGCGTTGAACCAGTAGAGCCTCGGGCGCAGGGTGGCCCGGTTCGGGTCGAGGCCCTGGAAGCCGTCGTCCTCGGCGTCCGCGCCGGTGCCGGGGCCGGGGGCGCCGGTGGGCAGCGTGCCCTGGCCGGAGCCCGCGCCGACCAGCACGGTCTCGGTCTCCTTCTCCTCGACCAGCACCTCGTCCAGCGTGAGCACGCCGAGCCGCTTGCGCTCGCGCAGACCGAGCACGTACGAGAGGGCGAACACGAAGAGCAGGCCGACCAGGAGCGCCGGGATCATGGGCACGAAGATGTCGCTGGCGTCCAGCTTCAGCGCGGTGGCGGCGCGGGCGGTGGGGCCGCCCCAGGGCAGGGTGTTCATCACGCCGTTGGCCATGGCGGCGACACCGGTCAGCACCACCAGGCTCATCTTCAGGCGCTTGTACAGCGGGTACATCGCCGAGACCGTGATCATGAAGGTGGTCGAGCCGTCGCCGTCGAGGGAGACGATCGCCGCGAGGACGACCGTACCGACGACGATCCGCATCGGGTCGGCCTTCGCGAACTTCAGGATCCCGCGCACGACCGGGTCGAAGAGGCCGACGTCGATCATCAGCCCGAAGTAGACGATCGCGAACATGAGCATCGCCGCGGTGGGGGCGAGGCTGGTGACGCCGTCGATGACGTAGTCACCGAGGTGGGCGCCCTTCCCGACGAAGACGCAGAACAGTGCCGGGATCAGCACGAGCGCCGCGATCGGCGACATCTTCTTCATCATGATCAGGACCAGGAAGGTCGCGATCATGGCGAAGCCGAGGATGGTCAGCATGAAATGGATACCTAACGTTCGCCCTTGAACATCCCACCAGGGCCGGCGGTGCGACGACGTTAGGTCTCTGCAAACCGCGTTAACAAGACGTTGACGTGCGAGCAATAAGCGCAAAACTCCAGGTCAGGGCTTTGCTCAGGTCACCGGGGTGAGCTGGACGGGGAATCCGTTGAGGACGGCGTTGCCCGACAGCGGGTCGAGCAGGCTGCCGTCGAGGAGCTGGTTGACGTTGGCTCCGGGCTCCTTGCGCGCGTGGCTCAGCCGGGTCCCGGGCCGGTCGTGCCCCCAGCCGTGCGGCAGGCTGACCACGCCGGGACGCACGGCCTCGGTGACCTCGGCGGGCGCGGTGACCTCTCCCCCGGTCCCCTTCAGCCGTACGTCCGCCCCGTCCCGCACGCCGAGCCGTTCGGCGTCGTCGGGATGGATGTGCAGGGTGCAGCGGTTGCTGCCGCCGGTGAGGGCGGGCACGTTGTGCATCCAGCTGTTGTTGGAGCGCAGATGGCGGCGGCCGACGAGGACGAGGCCGTCGTCGGGGCGGCGCCGCAGGGCCTGCCTGAGCCGGGGCAGGTCGTCGGCGATCGGCCGGGGCAGCAGCTCGACCTTCCCGCTCCTGGTCTTCAGCGGCTGCGGCAGCCGGGGCCGGAGCGGGCCGAGGTCGATGCCGTGCGGATGCGCCAGCAGCTTGTCGAGGCTCAGCCCGTCGGGCCGGGCGCCGAAGCCGTCGCCGTAGGGGCCGAGGCGGAGCATCATGTCGAGCCGCCGCTCGGGTCCCGAGTCACCGCTGAGCTGGGTTTGCAGCTCGCGCGGATCGCGGCCGTGGACCGGCGAGTGCGGCTCCTTGACCGCCTTGCCGAGCGTCTGGTCGAGGACCAGCTGGTCGACGGCGGCCGGGTCGGCGCCGTGCATCCCGCTCGCGGCGAGGACCAGCCGGGCCATGATCTCCGTCTCGGCCATGCGGCCGGGCTCCAGCGGGACGGCGGCCCGGGTGTAGCGGACCTGGTTGCGCACGGCGAGGGTGTTGAACGCGAAGTCGTGGTGCGGGCTCTGGGAGGGCGGGGGCGGCGGCAGCACGACCGTGGCGTGGCGCGAGGTCTCGTTGAGGTACGGGTCGACGCTGACCATGAAGTCCAGGGAGTCCAGCGCCTTGTCGAGCCGGTCGCCGTCGGGGGTGGAGAGCACCGGGTTCGCGGCGATGGCGACGAGCGCCCGGACGGGCTCGCCCTGCTCGGTCGGGGTGTCGATCTCCTCGGCGAGGGCGGAGATCGGCAACTCCCCCTTGGCCTCCGGGTACTGGCTCACCCGGGAGTGCCAGCGGGCGAGCTGGAAGCCGTGGCCGGGGCCGGCGGGGCGGAGCGTGCGGTCGGTGGCCGCCTGCGGGAAGAGGGCGCCGCCGGGCCGGTCGAGGTTGCCGGTGAGGATGTTGAGGACGTCCACGAGCCAGCTGGCCAGCGTGCCGTGGGCGACCGTACAGCTGCCGATGCGGCCGTAGACGGCGGCGGTCGGCGCGGCGGCGAGTTCGCGGGCGAGCGTGCGGATCGTGTCGGCGTCGACGTCACAGGCGTCCGCGACGGCGTCGGGAGTGAAGTCCCTTACCGCCTCCTGGAGTTCGCCAACCCCCTCAAGATGGGGAGTCAACTCCCCCGTACGCACGAGCCCTTCCTCGAACAGCACGGACGCCATGGCGGCGAGGAGCAGCGCGTCGGTGCCGGGGCGGACGGCGATGTGCCGGTCGGCGAGCCTGGCCGTACGGGTGCGGCGCGGGTCGATGACGGTGAGGGTGCCGCCGCGGGCCTTGAGGGCCTTGAGCCGGCCGGGGAAGTCGGGGGCGGTGCACAGACTCCCGTTGGACTCCAGGGGGTTGGCGCCGATGAGGAGGAGATGGTCGGTGCGGTCGAGGTCGGGCACGGGGATGGCGTTGGCGTCGCCGAAGAGCAGGCCGCTCGACACGTGCTTGGGCATCTGGTCGACGGTGGACGCGGTGAACAGGCTGTGGGTGCCGAGGGCGCCGATCAGGAGGGGCGGGTAGAGGCCGCCGGCCATGGTGTGGACGTTGGGGTTGCCGAGGACGATCCCGACGGAGTGCGGCCCGTACCGCTCCACGACGGACCGGATCCCCGCGGCTACGGCGTCGAAGGCCTCCTCCCAGGTGGCCTCGCGCAGGACGCCGTCCTTGCGCACGAGGGGCCCGGTGAGGCGGTCCGGATCCCCGTCGACGGCCCCGAAGGAGGCCCCCTTCGGGCAGATGAACCCCTGGCTGAACACATCGTCCCGGTCCCCCCGGGCCCCGGTGACCCGGCTTCCCTCGACGGTGAGCGTCAGGCCACAGGTGGCCTCGCACAGCGGACAGATGCGCAGAGCGGTGCGGGACACGGGTCCTCCTGGGGCGGCGACGGCGGCGCACGGACGTGAGAGCGAGCATACCGACCGGTAGGGATGCTGGGGAGGGGCTGGTGGAGGTCAGTCGAGCAGACCCCGCCCGGGGAAGCCCGGGGAAGCCCCGGCAGCGGCACGCCCCCCGATCAGTCCAGAACCCTCGCCAGATACGCCCGCAGCAGCTCCCTCGCCTCGCCGATGATCCGTTCGTCCCCCTCGGGGGCGACCCGGAAGGCGAGGTGGACCAGGGTGTCGGCCGTTTCCACGGCGACCAGGAAGACGCGGCGCAGGTCCTCGTCGGGGGTGCGGTCGAGGTAGTCGGACAGCAGGTCGGTGAGGCGGTCGGCGACTCGGTGGTTGGGTTCCGCGCGGCGGGCGCCGACCGGTATCTGGTTGCCGAAGTCGACCAGGGCGAAGCCGGGGGCGGTGCGTTTCATCAGCAGGTACTCGTCGAGTACGACGTCCATGGCCGTCCGCCAGTCGCGGACGCCGACGCCCGCCAGGCGCTCGGTGACGCGGTCGGCGTAGCGGTCGAGGTTGCGCTGGGCGAGGGCGTCGGCCATCTGGCGCTTGTTGCCGAAGAAGCGGTAGACCGAGCCGATGGGGACGCCGGCGCGCTGGGCGACCGCGCGGGTGCTCAGGCCGTCGTAGCCGACCTCGTCGAGGAGTCCGGCGCAGGCGTCGAGGATTCTGGTGAGCCGTTCGGCACTGCGTCGCTGGACGGGCGCGCGGCGGAGCGAGGTCGCGTGGGGCACGGGCTTCATGATGCCTTTCCGGCTCGGTCCGGTGAACCTTGCCCTCCTGTACGGACCCCGGTGGCCCCTGCACTCAGTCCCGGCTCCGCTCCGGAGGCCGTGATGTCGGCCGTGCTCTCGATCGGCTCCCCGTCCACCGCCCACACCGTGCCGTCGTCCGCGTAGAGCCGGGCGGTGACGTGGTGCGTGCCGCGCGGGACGAGGTGGACCGGGAGGCGGTACTCGGGGGTGCGCACCTTGGCGATCAGGCGGCCGTCGAGATAGAGGTGCGCCAGGCCCTGTCCGGCGACCGGCACCTCCTTGGTGCCGGCGGGCGAGAAGCGGAAGTCGCGGACGGTCAGCCGCACGTCCCAGCTCTCGTCGGCGTTGGGCTGCACCTCGACGCCGACCTCGGGCGCCTGGTCCCCGTCCACCTCGCGGTAGAGCCGGCCCTCCTCGTCGGCGTCGTCGAGCAGCTCACCGACCGGCGAGGGCGACTCGCCATTCTTCTGTTCCTGTGTGCCACTGGAGCCGCAGCCCACGGATCCGGTCAGCAGCAGGACACAGACCGCGAGCGCGGCGAGCAGCGCCCGCGTCCACGACATGCCCGGAGCGTAGAACACCGGTCCGACAACCCGGATCCCCCTGAGGTCTGGTTCCGGTCGTCCCTGATGAGGAGAACCCGGGTACCACCCGTCCCCCTCTTGCGTCCGCCGAGCCACAATCCTACGGTGATGCATAGGATTACTGAGGGCGAGGGAGCGATCATGAGCGGGGACGCGCGGAAGACCGCGGAGGGGCTGTCGTATCTCCAGGGATTCGGCAATGAACACGGCTCCGAGGCGGTGCCCGGCGCCCTGCCCGAGGGCCGCAACTCACCGCAGCGCGCGCCACTCGGGCTGTACGCGGAGCAGCTGAGCGGTTCGGCGTTCACCGAGCCGCGGGCCCACAACCGCCGCTCGTGGCTGTACCGGATCCGCCCCTCGGCGGCCCACCCGGCGTTCACCCGCATGGACAACGGCCCGGTGCGCACCGCGCCCTTCACGGAGTCGGTGCCCGATCCGAACCGGCTGCGCTGGAACCCGCTGCCGGAACCCGCTCCCGGGACCGACTTCCTGGCCGGCCTGTGGACCCTCGGCGGCAACGGCGACGCGACCCAGCGCACCGGCATGGCCGTGCACCTCTACAGCGCCAACGCCTCGATGGACCGCGTCCTCAGCGACTCCGACGGCGAGCTGCTGATCGTCCCGGAGCGTGGCGGGCTGCTGCTGCGCACCGAGTTCGGGCTGCTGCACGCCGAGCCGGGGCATGTGGCGCTGATCCCGCGCGGGGTGCGCTTCCGGGTCGAGCTGCTGGACGGCACCGCGCGCGGCTACGTCTGCGAGAACTACGGCGCCCCCTTCCAGCTCCCCGACCTCGGCCCGATCGGCGCCAACGGCCTCGCCAACGCCCGTGACTTCCGGGCGCCCGTCGCCGCGTACGAGGACGTCGAGGGCCCGGTGGAGGTCGTGAACAAGTTCTGCGGCAACCTCTGGCGGGCGACGTACCGCCACTCCCCGCTCGACGTGGTCGCCTGGCACGGCAACCACGTGCCCTACGTGTACGACCTGCGCCGCTTCAACGTCATCGGGACGATCTCGTACGACCACCCGGACCCGTCGATCTTCACGGTGCTGACGTCGCCGAGCGACACCCCCGGTCTCGCCGGCGTCGACTTCGTGGTGTTCGCGCCGCGCTGGCTGGTGGGCGAGGACACCTTCCGGCCGCCGTACTTCCACCGGAACGTGATGAGCGAGTACATGGGCCTGATCGAGGGCGCCTACGACGCCAAGGCGGAGGGCTTCGTGCCGGGCGGGGGGTCGCTGCACAACATGATGTCGGCGCACGGCCCGGACCGGGAGACCTTCGACCGGGCGAGCGCCGCCGAGCTGACGCCGCAGAAGATCGACGACGGGCTCGCGTTCATGTTCGAGACCCGGTGGCCGGTGACCCTGACCGCGCATGCGGCCGAGGCGGAGCACCTGCAGCGGCGCTACGACGACGTGTGGCAGGGTCTCGAACGCCACTTCCGCCCCTTGCACTGATCAACTCATGCCGGTACGGATGGCCACGTGACCTCCTTCGCCCCGGACTCCATCGTCCTGAACCGCAAGCTGCCGCTGTGGTACCAGGTGTCGCAGTCGCTGCGCGCCTCGATCCTCGGCCGCCGGCCCCAGGACCCGCTGCGCCTGCCCACCGAGGAGCAATTGGCGGGGCACTACGGCGTGAGCGTGCTGACCATGCGGCAGGCGCTGAAGGAGCTGGAGGACGAGGGGCTGATCTCCCGGCACCGGCGCCGGGGCACGTTCATCGAACCGCATGTGCAGCGGGGCGCGCCGGTGCGGCTGCTGGGGTCGGTGGACGCGATCGTGGCCCAGCAGTCGGGGATGACGACCCGGATGCTGGACCACGGCAAGGGGCCGGTCCCCGCCGAACTCGCCGAGTACTTCCCGGATCCGGGCGAGGTCGGGACGTACCACCGGCTGCGCAGCGACGAGAAGACGGGCGAGCCGACCAATCACGCCCGCAACTACGTCCGCCCCGAACTCGCCGCCCGTATCGATCCGGCGGACCTGGCGCGCTGGCCGATGACGAAGGTGCTGCGGGATGTGGTCGGGGCGGACATCAGCCGTATCACGGACACGGTGGAGGCGCGGCTGGCGGAGCCGGAGACGGCCCGGCTGCTGGAAGTGCCGTTGCTGAGCCCGATCTTGCACTACACGGGCATTACGTACGATTCGGGCGGCCGGGTGCTGGATGTGGCGGTCATCAACTACCGGGGTGACCGTTTCTCGTTCACGGTGACCCTCGACGCGACGTAATCGGCCACGTCGTACGATGCCCAGCGTGACGCACGACGACGCGCCGCCGCTGGCGGACCTCATGCCGTGGTCCGTCGCACCGCTGCGGCTGGGGCGGGGGTGGCCGACGGGCCCCGACGCGGCCTGTCTGAAGGCCCGCTGGGACGCCTTCGTCAAGGCCGAGGGCCCCGACCGGGAAGCGCTGCTGGAGCCGACGCGCTCCCGCACCCTGCACTCGGCGGTGGCTCAACTGCCGGGCCACCCGGGCGGTACGGAGAAGCTGCTCCGTGCCTCGGGGCCGTGCCCGGAGCCGGTGCGGGTGCTGTGCGCGCCCTTCGACGAGCAGTGGCTGATCCCGGACCACCGGCTGATCGACGCGGCCCGGCCGGAGTTGTGGCGGGTGGCGGACGACCACCAGACGTTCCTGGTCGAGACCCCCGGCCGGCTCCTCGCCACCGCCCTCCTCCCCCTGCTGCGCCCGGGCCGGATCCGCCCCCTGTACCGCCGCCCCGGCGGCACGGAACCCAACCTGGCCCCGGGCCTGCTGGACCACCTGGCGACCCGCCTGGGCCTGTCCCCGACCCCCGCCGACCTCCTGGCCTGGACCCTCACGGCGGCCCGCCCGGACCTCACGGTCCCCCTCCCCGACGACCCCGGGCTCTGGGCGCGGGGCGTGGAGTCGGGCCACCGTCTCCTGTGGCTGATGCGCCGCGACGGCGACCGCCCCAGACTCCCCGGCGGGCGCCGCCCGTACGTCCGCGCCCCGCTGCCCTCCCGCCCGCTGACCCTCGTCTACGACCGCGAGGAGGAGGCCCTGCACCTGGACGAGGGCCGCATCTCCCCGGTGCCGCCGGAGGCCTGGGACTACGAGGCGGACGGCGTCCGCGTGCTGGAACGGTGGTTCACGGTCCGTACGGCCGAGGCGGCGCAGCCGGGCACCCTGGCGGCGATCCGCCCGCCGACCTGGCCGCAAGTGTGGACGTCGGAGCTGCTGGAGCTGATCACCATCCTCGCGCTGCTGGCCGAACTCCGGCCTTTCGAGGAGGAGTTGGCGTCCCGGATCACCGCGACCGAGCTGCGCGAGGCGGGCGTGCTCCCGGTACCGGACGCAGCACGCCGCCCGGCCTCGGTACTGGACGGCCCCGAAGAGGGCCCCGAGGGGCAGCTCGCGCTGATCTAGCGGCCCATGGCGCCGACCAGCCCCCACCGGGCATGATCGCCCGCATGGAACCGCAGCCGCTGCCCCTCGCCGGGATCACCGTCGTCGCCGTCGAACAGGCCGTCTCGGCCCCCTTCGCCACCCGGCAGCTCGCCGATCTCGGCGCTCGGGTGATCAAGGTCGAGCGGATCGACGGCGGCGACTTCGCGCGCGGCTACGACACCGCGGCCCGCGGGCTCGCCTCGCACTTCGTGTGGTGCAACCGCGGCAAGGAGTCCCTCGCCGTGGACCTGAAGGACCCCCGCGGCCTGGACGTCGTACGGCGCCTCGTGCGCGACGCGGACGTCTTCGTGCAGAACCTCGCCCAGGGCGCCGCCGCCCGGCTCGGCCTGGACGCGGCCACGCTGTGCGCCGCGCATCCGCGGCTGATCGCCGTGGACATCTCGGGGTACGGCGCCGACGGCCCGTACGCGGACAAGCGGGCCTACGACATGCTCGTGCAGTGCGAGGCGGGCCTGGTGTCGGTGACCGGGACGCCGGGGCAGCCGGTGAAGGCGGGGATCCCGGCGGCGGACATCGCGGCGGCCATGTACGCCTTCTCCGGGGTGCTCGCGGCGCTGGTGCGCAGGGGCGTGACCGGGCGGGGCGGCCCGGTGGAGGTGTCGATGCTGGAGTCGCTGGCGGAGTGGATGGGGCATCCGCTGCACCACGCGCTGCACGGCGGCACGGCACCGGCGCGCACCGGCCTCGCGCACGCCGTCATCGCGCCCTACGACGCCTATCCGACGGCGGACGGGGGCCGGGTGCTGCTGTCGGTGCAGAACGACCGGGAGTGGCGGCGACTGGCTGAACAGGTGTTGGAGCGCCCGGAGTTGGCCACCGACCCGGCCTTCGCCACGAACGCGGCGCGGGTGGCGCACCGGGAGCGCACGGACGAGCTGGTCGGGCAGGCGCTGGGCGCGCTCGGCACGGACGAGGCGCTGGCGCGCCTGGAGGGGGCGGGTCTGGCGTGTGCGCGGTTGAGGGATCTGCACGAGGTGGCGGACCATCCGCAGCTGGCGGCCCGGGAGCGGTGGCGGGAGGTGGGCTCGCCGGTGGGACCGCTCCGGGCACTGCTGCCGCCCATCACGCTGCCGGGCGGGGACGCGGCACGCATGGGGGACGTGCCCGCGCTCGGGGAGCACACCGAGGAGCTGCTGCGCGCCGTGGGAATGACGGACGACGAGATCGCAGCGCTGCGCCGGGACGGTGTGGCCGCCTGAGCGCGGGGCGCGAACGCCTAGTGGCCGCCGAACAGCGAGCGGCGCAGTCGGCGCAGCGGCGCGAAGAGCGAGACGCGACGGACCCGCGCCCGCCGGTCGCTCTGCTGACGCACGGGCTCACGGGCGGTCAGCTCACGCATCAGCAGGGTCGCCTCGGCCGCCTCCCGCTGCGGTACGGCAGGGCCACCCAGCACCGAGAGATGGCGGTCGAGGCGCGAACTGGTCGCGCTGCTCCCGCAGGTGATCGCAGGGACCCTGGCCCTGCTGCGCACTGTTATCTGATCCATGTCACTCCCCACCCGTACGAGTCCACCCGGCCCGGGCAGGGTAACCCTATCGCCCCCTCGGGGCACTCGTGTATCGCGGTCACAGGATTCACCTTCCCCGTAAGGGTGTTGACGACTCGTCCGTGATTACTCTCCGAATCCAACCGATTTCAGGGCGAGTTGGACAACCGGCTGTGTAGTGGGCTGCGGCGATCCCCCGTCCGGCTCGACGGTCACAGCCAGTGACGTGGCGGAGGTGTCGAGGCCGGACGCGACCAAGGGCGTGTTGCCGTCGAAGAGCCCGAGGGAGCGCGGTTGCGCGCCCGGGCGCATGAGCCACAGTTGGCGCACCCGGTCGCCCGGAAGGTCGGCGTAGCCGCCGAGGGTGACGACCGCGCTCCCCTCCGACACGGAAGCGATCACCCCGATGCTCCGGCCCTCGGCGTCCCGCCCGGTGCTCGCGCGCGCGTCGGGGGCGGCGAGAACGTGGGCGATCTCACGCGCCTGCGCCCGCTCGGCGTCCAGCTGCTCCTGCTGCCGGTTCGCCTGCACGGCGAACAAGGAGGCGACGACGAGGGCAGCGGCGGCCGTGGCGGTGGCGAACGGCACGAACAGCGGCCGCCGCTCCCGCACCCGGCCCGGCGGCGGCCGCGTCCCCCACACACGCGGCGGCAACTGCGGCTCCCGCGCCCGCACGGGCTCCTGAGCGGTCGTCCGTACGGCGGCCAGGACCCGTTCGCGCAGCGCGGCCGGCGGCGGCGCGGCCGTCGACCAGGCCAGCCGTACCGCGTCCTCGGTCAGGGTCCGTACGTCGGCGGCGCAGCGCGCGCACGTGGCCAGGTGCTTCTCGAAGCGCACGCGCTCCCCCGGTTCCAGGGCGTCGAGGGCGTAGGGGGCGGCGAGGGAGTGGAGGTGCTCACGGCCGAAGAGGCTCATGCGGCACCTCCGAGGCACTCGCGCAGCCGGGTCAGGCCGTCCCGCATCCGGGTCTTGACCGTGCCCAGCGGCAGGGAGAGCCGTTCGGCGACCTCCCGGTAGGTGTAGCCGTCGTAGTAGGCGAGGGTGACGGACTGCCGTTGCAGGGCGGTGAGCCGGTCGAGGCAGCGGCGCACCCATTCGCGCTCCAGGCCGGCCTCGACCTCCTCGGACACCTGGTCGAAGGCGGGGTGATGGGACCGCCGTGCCTCGCGCTGCTCGCGTTCGCCGGCCGCGCGGGCGCTGCGCACCCGGTCCACGGCCCGGCGATGGGCGAGGGTGAGGATCCACGCCAGGGCGCTGCCCCGGCCGGGGTCGAACCGTCCCGCGGACCGCCACGTCTCCAGCAGCACCTCCTGCGCCACCTCCTCCGACTGCGCCGGGTCCCGCACGACCCGCCGCACCAGACCGAACACCGGCCCCGACACGATCCCGTACAGCTCCTCGAAGGCCCGCTGGTCGCCGCGGGCCACCAGCATCAGCAGCTCGTCCGCCTCCAACTCGCCTCCCCCTCCCGCGAGACCGCATCTCGGCCGTCCCGTCCCACGAGGTATTCGCAACGCACCCACCTCCGGATGGGGTTACGGATCGGAGGGCCGAAAACGCGGGTCGGCGGGGCGCCGGATCAGTTTCGGCGCGGACCAATCCGCCCGGCGCCCCACTCCGAATCCCGGTGCGTCAGAGAAGCTGAACCGAGGACGGACGGCATGACACCAATCTCCAGGAGCGGCGCGGGACGCGCGAGTGCCGCGACCCTCAACCTGGAGGCGGGCGAGTGACCCTCCGTCGAACGGTCGCCTCCGGCGCGGCCCTGCTCACGGCTGTCGGCGCGCTGGTGCTGGCCGGTTCCCCGTCCGCGAGCGCGCACCCCCTCGGCAACTTCACGTGCGCCACCGCAGCCCGGGACAGCGCCCTCACCGTCGACGGCCGGAGCGTCGCCCTCACCGTGGAGACCGGTCACGCCCGCCGGGGGCCCGGACAGGCCGGGCTCGACACGCTCCGGGTCGAGTGCGTGCTGTCGGCTCCGCTGCCCGATGCCGACAGCCTCGCGCTGGACTTCCGGGCCGCCGGTGCCGGGTCGGGGCCCGGCTGGCGGGAGGTCACCGCGCGCGGCGACCGGATGACGCTCACCGCCTCCGACGTACCCGAGGAGTCACTCTCCCGCGAACTCAGCGACTATCCGCAGGAGTTGCTGTCCTCCCCCGCCGACACCCGGGCCGCCTCCCTGAGCGTGCGGCCGGGCGGTCCCGCGCCGGCCGGGGAGGAGCGGGACGCGCCCGCCGCCTCGGTGCTGCCGCGCGGCGCCGACCGCTGGACGCGGGCCCTGGACTCCCTGGTGGCCCGCCACGACCTCACCGTCGGCTTCGCCGCCCTCGCCCTGTGCGTCGCGGTCGGTCTCGGCGCCCTGCACGCCCTCGCTCCGGGCCACGGCAAGACGCTCATGGCGGCGGTGGCCGCGGCCCGCGGTGGACGCGCCCGGCTGAAGGACGTCCTGCCGCTCGCCGCCTCGGTGACGGTCACCCACACGCTGGGCGTGGTCGCTCTGGGGCTGCTGATCACCGCGGGGTCCACCGCGGCACCGGCCGTGATCGCCTGGCTGGGCATCGCCGGCGGCGCCCTGGTCACCGCCGCGGGCGCGACGCTCGTACGGCGGGCCTGGCGCGGCCGGAGCCACCGGCACCCGCACGCCTCGGCGCACGTGCCCGCGCGCACGCCCGTCCTGGTCGGCGCGCACACCCACCAGCACGCCCACCCGGGCACCCACACCCACGTCCACAGCCACGGGGGTCATACGCACACCCACGCCACCGCCCCGACCGTGCGCGGCACGATCCTCCTCGGGTTCGCCGGAGGGCTCGTGCCCAGTCCCTCGGCCGTCGTGATCCTGGTCGGGGCCGCGGCGCTCGGGCACGCCTGGTTCGGGCTGCTGCTCGTGGTGGCGTACGGCGTCGGGCTCGCGCTCACCCTCGGCGCCGCGGGGTTCGCCGTGGTGCGCCTGGGAGCCGGGGCGAGCGGGACGCTGGAGCGGCGCCCGCGCTGGGCCGCCCGTCCGTCGGCGGCCCTGGTCCGCCGTACCGCACCGCTGGTATCCGCGGTGGTCGTCGTAGCTCTTGGGGTCGGATTGGTGTGCAAGGGGGCGGCATCCGCACTCGGTTGAGCTACTTTGTGAGGAAAAGGTGATTTCGCGCGCATGCGAATGGGGGCGCCCGTGTCCGACGCACCGGGCAGTGAACGAGTGATCGCGGGCCGCTACCGTCTCCTGTCCCCCCTCGGCGAGGGCGGCATGGGGACGGTCTGGCGCGCCCGGGACGAGGTGCTGCACCGCGAGGTCGCCGTCAAGGAGGTGCGGGCCCCGCACGGTCTGCCGACCGCCGATGTGGAGCGGCTGTACGCCCGTCTGGAGCGCGAGGCGTGGGCCGCGGCCCGGGTCGCGAACCGGAATGTGGTGACGGTGTACGACGTGGCCGTGCAGGACGGCCGGCCGTGGATCGTGATGGAGCTGGTCCGCGGTATCTCGCTGGCCGAACTCCTGGACGCCGAGGGCCCGTTGGCCCCGCAGCGCGCGGCGCACATCGGGGCCGAGGTGCTGGCGGCGCTGCGGGCCGCGCACGAGGCCGGGGTGCTGCACCGGGACGTGAAGCCGGCCAACGTCCTGCTGTCGAACGACGGCCGCGTGGTGCTCACCGACTTCGGGATCGCCACGGTGGAGGGCAGTTCCGCGCTGACGATGACCGGTGAGGTGATCGGCTCGCCCGAGTTCCTCGCCCCGGAGCGGGCGCTGGGGCGCAGGCCGGGACCGGAGTCCGACCTGTGGTCGCTCGGCGTGCTGCTGTACGCGGCCGTCGAGGGCAACTCCCCGTTCCGCCAGGACACCCCGCTCTCCACCCTGCGCGCGATCGTCGACGAGGAGTTGCCGGTGCCGCGCCGGGCCGGTCCGCTCGCGCCCGTGATCGAAGGGCTGCTGCGCAAGGACCCCGCCGAGCGGCTGCCGGCGGAGCGGGCGGAGCAGGAACTGCGGATCGTCGGCGCGGGCGGGACCCCGCGGGCGGGGACGGTCCGGGCGTCGCCGTACGCCCCGACCCCCGCCGGGCAGCGGCCGCCGTCGCCGACCCCGCCCCTGCCCTACTCCGCGACGGCCACCGCTCCCGCCCACCCCACCGCCGAGGAGCGCCCCGCCCGCAGCCGCCGTGCCGCCGTCGTCCTGGTCGCCGGTCTCGCGGCGCTCGCGCTGGCGCTGGCCGGTCTGATGTACGCGCTGCTGAACGGCGAGAAGGACGGCGACCGCGCCGGGAGCGGCACCACCAGCCAGGCGGAGACGGAGCCGGAGCCGACACCGTCCGAGTCGGAGGACGACAGCACCCCGGAGCCGACGCCGAGCGAGACGCGGACGGAGTCGAGCCCGCCGCCGCAGTCGGTGGAGGTCTCCCTGGCCGGGTCGCACACGGAGTACGAGGGTGCCTGCCCGCCGCCGGAGGCCGAGGCCCCGGCCTTCACGGCGACGTTCACGGTGGGCCGGCTGCCCGCGGAGGTCAGCTATCGCTGGGTGTCGCGGGACGGCGAGGTGATGGACCAGGGCTGGAAGACGCTGTCGTTCCCCGAGGGCGGCTCCCGCACCAAGGAGGACCGCGCGTTCGTGACGACATCCGCCGAAGACTCGGACAGCGGTACGTTCGAGAACGAGATCAGTGTCGAGGTGCGGGACCCGGTGGAGACGACGTCGGAACCGGTGCCCTTCTCGGTGACCTGTGTGACGGAGACCCCGACGGACGGGGTCTCCCCTGCACCCTCACCGAGCGACTGAAGGATCAGGCCGTGCGGTTGAGGACCGGCAGATAGCCGCCGGACTGGCCGGCCGCGGTCGGGTGGTACGAGTCGCCGATGTTGAGCCAGTTGACACTGTGCAGCCAGGAGCTGCCGGAGCAGATCTCATGGCCGGTGAAGGTGGGGCGGACGTCGCCGAACGTGAAGGAGTACGCGGCGGCGCGGCGGGCGACGGCGGCGTCCAGGTAGTCGGCCGCGTCGTTGATGGCCTTGCGCTTGGTCTCCGACAGGCCGAGGCAGGCCTGGCCGAGCTGGTAGAAGCGGGGGTAGCCGAGCACGACCACCCGGGCGGACGGGGCCTTGGCGCGGATCGCCGAGTAGACGCTGTCGAGCTTGCCGGGGAGCGTGGAGTCGACGTACGCCTTGGCGGTGTTGATGCGGGAGATGCAGGCACTGTCGGACTGGAGCACACAGGTCGTCATGACGTCGGCGAACCCGGCGTCGTTGCCGCCCACGCTGATGGAGACCAGGGCGGTGCTGGAGCTGAGCGGGCCCAGCTGGTTGGCCAGAACATCACCCGTTCGAGCGCCCGCGCAGGCGGTGAAGGCGAACGACGAGGGTGAGTTGGCGGCCGCCCAGAGGTAGGGGTGGGCCTTCGTGCTGCGCTTGCAGTCACCGCTGGAGCTGATGTAGCTCCCGGCGCCTACGCCCGAGGCGTAGGAGTCGCCGAGGGCCACGTACGGGCCGGGGGCTGCCTGGGCCGGGCCGGCGCCGGTGAGCACGGCGCCGACGGCGAGGAGGAGTGAGCTGACGTAAGCGGCGATTCGGGAACGTCTCATGGAACCTCCCTTTAGCAGGATCTCTGCCATAACTGTGGTAGCAGCTACGCGTGTTGACGGGAAGTGTGCATGTCAACAATTCAGTTGTGCGCCCCCCTCGCCGTCTTGACGCCGTCGCGGGCCTGCGCCACATTGAAGTCCGGCATCCGGCGCTTCGGGGGGCAAAGTCGCCAATGCAGACGTTCAGGCTGAAGACATCTTCATCGGACGGCGTTCAGCGTGTGCGACCGGGACCTGAGGACCTGGCGCCGCTGCTGGCGGGCGCCGCGACGGCCGTGGGGGCGGCCGGAGCGCTGCTCGCGCTGGCCGACAGCGATTCCCCGCTGCGCGGCCCGCTCACGCTGTTCTTCCTGCTCGCGGCACCGGCCGCGGCCATCGCCGCCGCCCTGCGCGGGCTCGACCCCTTCGGCCGGACGCTCGCCTCCCTGGCGGGCGCGGTCGTCGTCAACATGCTGGTGGCCCAGGGGATGCTGGCCCTGCACCAGTGGTCGGCCACCGGCGGCATCGTGACCGTGACCGCGCTGAGCTCCCTGCTCTTCCTGCTGGTTCTGGCGCGGCGGCTGCGCGGCCGTACGGAAAGAAGGCGGAATCCCTGACGTGGACATCAGCGTGTACCGTCCCGGCGAGCTGACGGCCGCTGACCGGACGGCGTGGACGGCGATGCAGTCCAAGGCCCATCTGCACGGCTCGCCCGAGCTGGCGAACCCGTTCCTGTCACCCGAGTTCGCGCTGGCCGTCGGCCGCTGCCGCTCCGGCGTGCGGATCGCCGTCGTACGGGAGTCCGGCGAGCCCGCCGCGTACTTCGCCTACCAGCGCACGGCCGGCGGAGTGGGCCGGGCCATCGGGCTCGGGGTCTCCGACGCCCAGGGCGTGGTGCACCGGCCCGGGTTCACCTGGGACGCCAGGGAACTGATGCGCGCCTGCGGGCTCGCGGTCTGGGAGTTCGACCACCTCGTCGAGGGCCAGCCGGCGTTCCGCGCCGGGGCCACCGGATCCTTCCCGTCACCGGTCATGGACGTGGAGCAGGGGTACGAGGCGTATCTCCGCGAACTCCGCGAGCGGGCACCGAAGTTCACCCGGACCACGCTCGCCAAGGAGCGCAGGCTGGGGCGCGACCACCCGGGCGTGCGGTATGTGCACGACGAGCGGGACCCGGCCGCGCTGCGCACCCTGATGGGCTGGAAGTCGGCGCAGTACCGCAGGACCGGGCGCAGCGACCGGTTCGCCCAGGACTGGATCACCCGCCTGGTGGAGCAGCTGTTCCACACCCGCACCGAGTCGTTCGCCGGGGTCCTGTCGGTGCTGTACGCCGGGGACAAGCCGATCGCGGCGCACTTCGGGCTGCGCAGCGAGCGGGTGCTGGCCTGCTGGTTCCCGGCGTACGACCCGGCGTTCTCGAAGTACTCCCCCGGTCTGGTGCTGCACCTGCGGATGGCCGAGGCGGCCGCCGCGGACGGCATCGCCCAGCTGGACCTCGGCCGGGGCCGGAAGGAATACAAGGACTCCCTGAAGTCGCGTGAACTGAGCGTGGCCGAGGGATGGGTGACGCGACGTCATCTGGTGGCGTTCGGACACCGGGCACGACGTGCCCCGGTACGGGCCCTGCGCAATGTCGTGGTGTCCCGGCCGGAGCTGTTCGAGCCCGCCGACCGGCTGCTCAAGAAGGTGGGAAAGATCAGGTCAGGTCGGTTGTAACGGATAAACCGTCAAAAACGTGAGGCCTCGTTCCTGGTCTTGCCATACAGGCGCAATCGTCAATATCGTCGTACATCTCACCCGCATCGGACCACCATTCAGCGGACCAGGGGAGGGCTCAGGGCCGCGGTGGCAGCCGGCGCGGGGCGCGGTAGGGGGGTGCCGCACTCGGTCGGCGTACTTCGAGTACGGGTGACCGAGGCGTGCCGCGCAATCGGCTGCCGCTTCGCGGGAGCCGATGAGCTATGCCAGTAATAACCCCCCTTTCGAACCGGACACACAACCGGGCCCCCCAGGGGCGGGCGGTCCACCGGACGAGAGGGACCAGACTCATGAGCTCAGTTCTGCGCCCGGCGCTTACGGGTGACGCGTACGAATACCGCACGGCCCGGACCTACCGGCCCGTCTCCTCGCATCTGGCGATAGCGCCGCCGGTGAGCGTGGTGATCCCGGCCATGAACGAGGCGGAGAACCTTCCGTACGTCTTCAAGACCCTGCCGGACTGGATCCACGAAGTGGTGCTGGTCGACGGCAACTCCACCGACGGCACCGTCGAGGTGGCCCGCGCGCTGTGGCCGGACGTGAAGGTCGTGGAGCAGCGGGGCAAGGGCAAGGGGGATGCCCTGATCACCGGGTTCGAGGCGTGCTCCGGCGACATCATCGTGATGGTCGACGCGGACGGCTCCGCCGACGGGCAGGAGATCGTCAGCTATGTCTCGGCGCTGGTCTCGGGCGCCGACTTCGCCAAGGGCTCCCGCTTCGCCAACGGCGGCGGCACCGACGACATGACCTTCGTCCGCAAGCTCGGCAACTGGGCGCTGTGCACGATCGTCAACCGCAAGTTCGGCGCCCGCTACACCGACCTGTGCTACGGCTACAACGCCTTCTGGCGGCACTGCCTGGACAAGATCGACCTCGACTGCACCGGCTTCGAGGTGGAGACCCTGATGAACATCCGGGTGGTCAAGGCGGGCCTGAAGGTGCAGGAGATACCCAGCCACGAGTACCTGCGCATCCACGGCACCAGCAATCTGCGCGCCGTGCGGGACGGGTTCCGGGTGCTCAACGTGATCCTCAGAGAACGCTCCAACCGGCGGGCCCTGCGCCGCCGCACCGAGCGCTCCGTGCTGCTCGACTCGGTCCGGGGAGAGGTGTCTTGAGCGGTCCCGGCATCTCCGTGGTGATCTGCGTCTACACCGAGGACCGCTGGGAGGACATCCTCGCGGCGGTCGCCTCGGTGCGGGCGCAGTCCCGCCCGGCGCTGGAGACGCTGCTGGTCGTCGACCACAACGACCCGCTGCGGGAGCGCCTGGCCCAGGAGTACAAGGAAGCCACCGACGTGCGGGTGCTCGCCAACGCGGGTCCCCGCGGCCTGTCCGCCGGCCGCAACACCGGTATCGCCGCCTCCCGCGGCGAGGTGATCGCCTTCCTCGACGACGACGCCGTGGCCGAGCGGGACTGGCTCCGGCACTTCGCCGCCGCCTACGCCGACCCGCGGGTCATGGCGGTCGGCGGACGCACCGAGCCGATCTGGGCCTCGGGCCGCCGGCCGGCCTGGTTCCCCGAGGAGTTCGACTGGGTGGTCGGCTGCACCTACCGCGGCCTGCCGGCGGGGCGGGTCCGGGTCCGCAACGTCCTCGGCGGCAACGCCTCCTTCCGGCGTACGGCGTTCGACGCGGCGGGCGGCTTCGCCACCGGTATCGGGCGCGACGGCGACAAACGGCCGCTGGGCTGCGAGGAGACGGAGCTGTGCATCCGGCTCAGCCGGGCCAGGCCCGACGCCGTGCTGCTGATCGACGACCGCGCGGTGATCCACCACCGGGTGCCCGAGGCGCGTGCGCACTTCGGGTACTTCCGCACCCGCGCCTACGCCGAGGGCCTGTCGAAGGCGCTGGTGGCCCGCAGTGTCGGCGCGGACAAGGGACTGGAGTCCGAGCGCCGGTACACCACCCGGGTGCTGCCGGCCGGGGTGGTGCGCGGGCTGCGGGACGCGGTGCTGGCCCGGCCGGGGGGTGCGCGCCGGGCGGGCGCGATCGTCGCCGGGGTGCTCACCGCGGCCGGTGGGTATGTCGTCGGGAGCGTGCGGGCGCGCCGGGGTGCGGTGACGTATTCGGTGGCTCCGATCGGCGACGACCGAGGGGGCGGGGATGGGTGAGCCAGGTGTTCCGGTCCTCATGTACCACGCCGTGTCGGCGGAGCCGAGCGAGGCCACCCGCACGCTGTCGGTGACGCCCAGGGCGTTCGCCGAGCAGATGGCGGCCGTCGCGGACCTCGGCCTCACCCCGCTCGACACGGCCCAGCTGGCCGCCTGCTGGCGCACGGGACGCCCGCTGCCCGCCCGGCCCGTGCTGATCACCTTCGACGACGGCTACGAGGGCGTGCACCGGCACGCCCTGCCCGTGCTCGCCCAGCACGGCTTCCCGGCCACCGTGTTCGTCTCGACCGGCTGGCTGCGCGGCCCGTACGGCACCGGCGGCGCCCCGGACACCATGCTCGACTGGGACCAGGTCCGGGAACTGTCCGCCGCCGGGGTCGAGATAGGCGGCCACAGCCACACCCACCCGCAACTCGACCAGCTCCCGGACGACGCGCTGCGCCGGGAGCTGATCCTGTGCAAGGAGATCGTCTCGGACCTCCTCGGCGCGGCCCCGGCCTCGTTCGCCTACCCGTACGGCTACTCCAGCCGCCGGGTGCGCGAGGCGGTGCGCGAGACGGGGTACGCCCAGGCGCTCGCCGTCGGCAACACCCTCGCCCGGCGCCGGCAGGGACCGTACGCGCTGCGCCGGGTCACCGTGCGGCGCGGTACGGGCGCCGAGGAGTTCCTGCGGCTGCTCGAAGGCCGCGCGCTCACCCGTACGTTCGCCCGGGACCGCGCCCTCACCAAGGGCTACGCCATGGTCCGCAGAGCCCGACAGGTCCGCCGGAAGGCCATCCGTTCCCGTGTCTGACACGACGACCACGACCGAGACCCCGCCGTCCGAGACCGAGCCGCCCGAGCACTCGGGGCGCGGCAACCAGCTGTTCCGCAACGCCTACGCCCTGATGCTCAACACCGGCATCTCCGCGGTGCTCGGTCTCGGTTTCTGGCTGGCCGCGGCCCGCTACTACTCGGAGTCGGCGGTCGGCCAGGGGTCGGCCGCGATCGCCGCGATGAAGTTCCTCGCGGGCCTGACCGCGGTGACCCTGACCGGGGCGCTGGCCCGGTTCATCCCGGTCGCGGGCCGGGCCACCGGACGGCTGATCTTCCGTACGTATGCGGGCAGTTCGGTGATCGTGGCGCTGGCGGCGGGCGTCTTCCTGGTCACGCTGGACCTGTGGGGGCCGTCGTACCGGTTCCTGGACGGGCCGGTCAACGGGCTCGGGTTCATCGTGGCCGTCGTCGCGTGGAATCTACTGACCCTCCAGGACGGGGTGCTGACCGGGCTGCGCAGCGCGCTGTGGGTGCCGGTGGGCAACACCGCGTTCTCGGCGGTGAAGCTGGGCGTGCTGGTCGCCTTCGCGGCGGCTGTCCCGACGACCGGGGTGTTCGTCTCCTGGGTCGCGGCCATCGCGATCTCGGTGCTGCCGCTGGGCTGGCTGGTGTTCCGGCGGCTGGTGCCCCGGCATGTGAAGTCGACCGAGGAGCACGCCAAGCAGCCCTCGCTGCCGGAGATCGGCAGGTTCCTCGCGGGCGACTACACCGGCTCGCTGTTCTCGCTGGCCGTGGTCTATCTGATCCCCGTGATCGTGGCCGCGCAGGTCAGCTCCGAGAACAACGCCTACTTCTACATCACCGCCACCATCGGCGGCACGGTCAACCTGCTCGCCATCAACATGGGCGCCTCCCTCACCGTCGAGGGCTCGCACGATCCGGCCCGGCTCGCCGCCAACACCCGGGCCGCGCTCGAGCGCATGGCGAAGATCATGATCCCGGTGGCGGCGGTCCTGTTCTTCGGGGCGCCGTGGATCCTCGGTGTGTTCGGCCCCGGGTACGCGGACGCGGCGACCCCGCTGCTGCGCTGGTTCGCCCTCGGCGGGCTGCTGCGGGTCGTGATGGAGACGTACTTCGCGGTGCTGCGCGCGCAGAGCCGCACCGCGGGACTGGCCTGGCTCCAGGGCCTGTTGTGCGCGCTGGTGCTCGGGCTGACCCTGCTGCTGCTCCCCCGGATGGGGCTGACCGGTGCGGGGGTCGCCGAGATCTGCGCGCTGGCGGTGATCGTGGCCATCGCCGCGCCCAAGCTGTACCGGACGGTGCGGACCACCCAGGACGAGGTGCCCGAGGGCCCGGCGGCCCACGGCGGCGCGCGGGCACATGAGTCCGCCGGTCGAGGCACCGCCCGGGTGCTGGACAGCGACACCCTCGCGCTCGGCATCCACGTCGACTTCGACCACCTGGACCGCCGCCCCGACGTCCGGCCGGGGCCCGGCACCCCGCCCACCGGGCTGCCCGCGGTACGGCGGCCCACCTGGGCGGCCGGGCTCCCGGCGGAAAGACGCGAGCCGGAGGTGGACGCGCCGTTCGAGACGGAGGAGAGAGCGGTCGTACCGCAGGTGCCGGAGCCCGTACGGGAGGAGCCCCCGGCCACGGCGGGCCCGACCGCGCTGCCCACCCGGCCCGGGGGCGTCCTCGGCTGCCTGCTGACCGCCGCCCTGTTGCTGTACTGGGTGCCCGCGCTGCGGCTCGGCGAGGCCGACCTGGACGAGATGGGCGGCCTCGGCCTGGTCTCCGTGCTGCCCCTGCCGACGCTGGTCGGGGCCGGGCTGCTGGTCACGGTCTTCGCCTCGCTGCTCTGGCTCGGCCGTGAGCACCGGGCCCTGCTGCTGGTCACCCTGCTGGCGACCGTCGTCTCGCTGCACGCCCTGCCCGCGCTGATCGAGACCGAGCCGCGGTTCGCCACGGCCTGGCAGCATCTGGGCTTCCTCGACCACATCGACCGCACCGGGTCCGCCGTACCGGACCTGGACGCGCGCTGGAGCTGGCCCGGCTTCTTCGCGGTCGCCGCGTTCGTGGCGCGGTCCTGCGGGGTCTCGGATCTCACCGAGGTCATCCGCTGGTGGCCGCTGACCATGCAACTGCTGTACCTGGCCCCGATGTTCCTGCTGACCCGCTCCCTGCGGGCGAGCTGGCGGGCGCGCTGGACCGGCGTCTGGGTGTTCGTGCTGAGCGGCTGGGTGGGCCAGGACTACTTCTCGCCGCAGGGCTTCACCTATCTCCTCTATCTGGTGTTCGCGGCGATCCTGCTGGTGTGGTTCCGGGCGCCGCGGGTGATCTGGACGACGGTGCGGCCGGGCGAGCTGGAGGTCGAGCCGACGGACCGGCGGCAGCGGGCGGTGCTGCTGCTGGTGGTCATCGGGCTGTTCGCGGTGAGTGTGCCCGCCCACCAGCTGACCCCGTTCGTGATGCTCGGCGTGCTGGCGGTGCTGGTGCTGGTCGGCCGCAGCGAACTGCGCGGCCTGCCCGTGCTGTTCGGGGTGATGGTGGTGTCCTGGATCGGCTTCATGGCCGAGCCGTACTGGTCGGGACACTTCGACGAACTCTTCGGCGGCGTCGGGGGCGTCGGCTCCAATGTGTCCTCGTCGGTCTCCGGCCGGATCGAGGGCGGCAGCTCCACCCACACCCTGGTGCTGTACACGCGCGTGCTGCTGGCCGGCTCGGTGATGGCCATGGCGTGCTGGGGCTGGTGGCGCCGCCGCGACCACAAGTACCGCGAGCGTTCCCTGCTGGTCCTCACCTTCGTCCCGTTCCTCGGCTTCGGCATGCAGAGTTACGGCGGCGAGATGGCGCTGCGCGTCTTCATGTTCGCGCTGCCCGGCGCGGCCCTGCTGGCCGGGCTCGCCCTGTTCCCGCGCACCGGCGTCACCGCCAAGGAGCGCGACAAGGACCGGGTGAGCCTCGCTCCACTGGCCGCGTTCCTGGCGGGCCTGGTGCTCATGGGCGGCTTCCTGGTGGCCCGTTGGGGCAATGAGCCGTTCGAGCGGGTCCGGCCGGGCGAGGTCGCGGCCATGGAGTACGTGTACGCCCATGACGATCCGAGCGTGCGGCTGCTGTGGCTGAGCAACGACCCGGTCAACGTCGTGACGCCGTCGATGCCGTGGGGCGCGCGGGACATGGAGAAGGTCGAGTACCTGCCGACGCTCGCGCCGGTCGACCCGGTGCTGGTGTCGGGCCTGGTCAAGGCGCTGAAGGACGCGGGCCCGAACTCGTATCTGATGATCAACCGCGGTCAGGTCACGTACCTGCGGATGGACGTCGGCTACTCGGAGAGCTGGGAGCCGCGGCTCCTGCGGAACCTGGACCGGCGCCAGGAGCTGAAGAAGGTCTTCGTCAACGAGGACGTGACCATGTACGCGCTGCGCAAGCAGCCCGCGGGCGAGGTCCCCGAGGCCGATCCCGGGCCGATCGGACCCCGGGTGACCTGGACGCCCTGGTCGGTGGTCGGGGCGCTGGCGGCGCTCGCGCTGATCGTGCTGCTGGCGGCGCGCGAGGTGGTCCGGGTGGCGGCGCGGCCGAGCGTGCGCCAACTGCGGTGGCTGCAGGGCAGCTTCTGGTTCTCGCTGCCGCTGCTGGCGGTGCTGCTGGCGTCGCTGGTGCAGCGGTTCCTGACGATCGAGTAGGGGTCAGGTGGCCCGGTCGAGCCACCTGACCTCGTAGGCCTGCAGCTTCAGACGCCTGCCGTCCACCGTGGCGGTCGTGGACCGGTCGAGGGTGTTGACGACCAGGGCCGTCCGGTAGGTGGCCAGGATCTTGATCTGCGGCGAGCCGGAGAGCGTCCGGTACTCGGTGCCCGGCGGGAACTCCGCGGCGAACCGGACCAGCAGGCCGTACAGCGGCAGTGTCCGCCCGCCGTCCGCGCCGCTGGTGGGCGTCCACAGGCAGCCGGGGCAGTCGGTGCCCTCCTCGGCCTGCGGGTTCCAGTAGAAGCCGGAGGTGGCACCGCCCTTGGCCATGGCGATCAGTCCGGTGGCGTGGACGGCGGCGCGCCGGGCCTCGGACCAGTCGTGGCGGTTGTCGTCGCCGTCGGCGGGCTCGACGTAGTACTCGGCCCACCACAGCGGCAGTTCACCGCCGGTCTGCCGGCGCACCCACTCCCCGACGGCCGTGAACTTGTCGGTGGCCGCGAACTCGTCGGGCAGCAGCTCGTCGTCCCGGGTGTAGCTGGAGCCGTCCACGACGACGAAGTCCGCGCCCGCCTTGTGCTCGTTCCAGTAGGAGAAGGCGTCGAGGACCCGTCGGTCCAGCGCGCCCCAACTGCCCCTGAAGCTCGGGGAGGCGTGCTCCTCGCGGGGATCGAGGCTGTCCATCACCAGATACGGTCCGCCGACCATGATGTCCGGGTCGACCTTCTTCAGCGCCCGGTGGACCAGGTTGTACAGCTCGGTGTAGCCCTCGTGGTCCCAGCGGCCCTCGGCGTCGTTCCAGAAGCCCTTGAACTCGTTCCAGACGATGAAGTGCCGGACGTCCGGATAGCGTCGGGCGACGGTCGCCGCGAGCGCGGCGAAGTCGTCGAAGTGCTCGGGCTCGGGCGCGGTCTCCAGGGCGGCCTGGCGCCAGTCGGTGCTGTCGACGCCCGCCTCACCGCCCTTCATCCAGTCCGGGGCGCAGCACAGGGTGACGACGGGGGTGCCGCCGGAGGCGCGGACGAAGTCGATCCGGCGGTCCATCGCCTCGAAGTCGTAACGGCCCCGCACGGGCTCGGGGTTGTCGGCGCCCCAGCCCATGATGTGCTGGATCTGCGGCATCCCGTCGGGCAGCCGCTGCTCGACCCGCCGCACGGCCGCCGCGTCGCCCTCGTCGGCGCTGAATTGGGTGTGGGTGAACCCCCAGCCCACCTCCGGGTCCGTGGCGTCCGGCGGGGTGGTCGGGGTGCCGTGCACCTTGTCGCCGTCGCGGGTGGTGCCCTCGGTGCTCGCGCCGCCTCCGGGCAGCGAGTTGAGCAGGGTCACCACCAGGGCCAGCGCGGCCACCCCCACACCGAGCAGTGCGGTGAGCCGCCACCGCCGTGCCCCCGAATTCCACCCATGTCGTCCCATCGAGGGCAACGGTACGGGGGTGACGGGCGCGAGGGCAGGCTTCTGCGGAGAACAGTTCCGCGGCCCTGCCCGGGGACGGCGTCCGGGGCAATTCCGGTGCGCGAGGAGCGTTCGTGCCGGATCATGACGGCATGTCTGCGAACCCACACGACGCTCTGCCGATCCGGCTCAACGTCGACGACAGCGACTCGCCGTCCGACGTCGTCGACGCGCTGTTCCTCGGCCGCTTCGCGACGGGCGAGCAGCCTTACTCGCACGCGGCGAACATCGACCGCGTACGGTCCGGCGCGACCTTGATGCCGCCCGGCGCCCGGGTGCTGCGGATGGCCCGCGACGACGACCGCAGCGCGACCCTCGCCGAGGGCGACGGCTGGACCGTGCTGGTCTCCCGCTGGAACCGCGGCGCCGACGTCACGGTCACCGCGACCAGCGCGGAGCTGGCCGAGAAGATCCTCGACCAGGCCACGGACGGCGCGGCGGACGAACCCGAACCGCAGCCGGAGAACGTGACCATGGGCTTCTGGTACGTCTCCCCCAGGCGCGGCCCGCACCGCACGACCCGCCAGATCTCCGCCGGCACCTGGGACGAGGTCCGCGTCAACTACACGGCACCGGTGGCGGACGCGATGGACCGCCTGATGAAGACCACCCCGGAGGACATCGCGGGCCGGCTGCTCCTGCTGCACGGCCCGCCGGGCACCGGCAAGACGTCCGCGCTGCGCACGCTCGCCCGGTCCTGGCGGGACTGGTGCCAGGTGGACTGCGTCCTGGACCCCGAGCGGCTGTTCAGCGACGTCGGCTATCTGATGGACATCGCGATCGGCGAGGAGGACGGCACCGGCAAGGGACGCTGGCGGCTGCTGCTCCTGGAGGACTGCGACGAACTGATCCGCGGCGAGGCCAAGCACACCGCGGGCCAGGCGCTGTCCCGGCTGCTGAACCTCACCGACGGACTGCTCGGGCAGGGCCGCAACGTCCTGGTCGGCGTCACCACGAACGAGGACCTGGAGCGCCTGCACCCGGCCGTGGTCCGCCCCGGCCGCTGTCTGGCCCGGATCGAGGTCGGCCCGCTGACCCGCACCGAGGCGGTGGGCTGGCTGGGCACCGAGGAGGGCGTGGGCCGCGAGGGCGCCACCCTCGCGGAGCTGTTCGCGCTGCGTCGGGGCACCTCCCCGACGTCCCTGCCGGAGCCGCGGCCGGGGGCGGACGCGGGCCTGTACCTGTAGTGCTTTCATGAAGGTATGACCGTCTACGTCGGCACCTCGGGGTGGCAGTACAAGGACTGGCGGGACGTGCTGTACCCGCCGGGCTGTCCGATGCGGCTCTGGCTGGAGGAGTACACGGCCCACTTCACGACGGTCGAGCTCAACAACGCGTTCTACCGGCTGCCGTCGCGGGAGAACTTCGAGTCGTGGCGGGAGAGGGTGCCCGGGGACTTCGTGGTGGCGGTGAAGGCGAGCCGCTATCTGACGCACATCAAGCGGCTGCGGGAGCCGGAGGAGCCGGTGGACCGCCTGATGACGCACGCGCGGGGACTGGGCGACCGGCTGGGCCCGGTGCTGCTCCAGCTCCCCCCGACCCTGCGCGGGGACCCGGGCCTGCTGGACGCGTGCCTCGCCTGCTTCCCGTCCGGCACCCGGGTGGCGGTGGAACCGCGGCACGACTCGTGGTGGACGCGGTCGGTGCGCGAGGTCCTGCGGTCGCGGGGCGCGGCCCTGTGCTGGGCGGACATCCAGGCCCGCCCGGTCACCCCGCTGTGGCGCACCACCGACTGGGGCTACGTCCGCTTCCACCAGGGCCGGGCCCAGCCGTGGCCCCGCTACGGCCGGCAGTCGCTGGCGACGTGGGCGGCCCGGATCGCGGACACCTGGCCGGACGGCCGGGACGTGTACGCGTACTTCAACAACGACCCCACAGGGGCGGCGGTGCGGGACGCGGCGGTGTTCGCCCGGCTGGCGGCGAAGGCGGGGCTGACGGTGACCCGGACGCCCGACCGGGTGCCCGCTTCCTAGATCACTCCTCGTAGGCCGCCCGCAGCGCGTCCCGTACGGCGTCCAGGGCGTCCCCCTCGGCCAGCCCCAGCCGCCGCACCCGCTCCGCGTACGCCTGGGCGGCCGTCGCGGCTTCCCGTTCCGCGGCGGAGCCGGCCGCGGCCACGAAGGTTCCGTTGCGACCCCGGGTCTCGATCACGCCGTCCGTCTCCAGCGCCCGGTACGCCTTGGCGACCGTGTTCGCGGCGAGCCCCAGCGACTCCGCGAGGCCCCGCACCGTGGGCAGCCGGTACCCCACCGGCAGCACTCCGGTCCGCGCCTGCTCGGAGATCTGGGCCCGCACCTGCTCGTACGGCGGCGCGCTGTCATCGATGTGGATCTTCAAGGTCACGGCACCGATTGTCCCGTACCGGCGGGAAAATGAGAGGCACACGGGTGCGGACCGCCCGTAACGTGCGCCCCATGACCGTCATCGTGCGCGAGATCAGCCCCGGAGTCCGTGCTGACCTGGAGGGTTTCGCCGCTGTCCGGCGCAGCGCGCTGCCCTTCTACCTCATCACCCCGGACTCCCTGGCCCACGACCTCGCCCACTTGCATCCCGACGCCCGCTACCGGCCGCTCGTCGCGGAGGAGGACGGCGAGATCATCGGCTCCGCGCAGGTCGGCCTGCTGCACGAGAACCCCGGTCCGGTCCAGGGCTTCGTCAACGTGTACGTGCGCCCGGATCGCACCCGCCGCGGTGCGGGCGCGCTCCTGGTCCGCGCCGCCGAGGAGTATCTGGCCGGTCTCGGCGCGACCCGGCTGCTCGCCTGGGTCCTGGACGAGCCCGGCAACCGGGCCTTCGCCGAGGCCCGCGGCTACCGGGTGGGCCGTTCCGCCCACTTCCTGCGGCTCGACCTGGCGCACGGCACGCTTCCGCCGCTCCAGGACCCCCCGCCCGGCGTCGAACTGCGCCCCGCCTCCGATTTCGCGGGCGATCCGCGCCCGGTGTACGCGCTGGACGCGGAGACGACGGCCGACGAACCCAGCGAGGCCGGCGCCGCCGAGCTCACGGACTACGAGTCGTGGCTGGAGGAGACCTGGCACCACCCGCTCACCAACCTGGAGCTGACCACGATCGCCCTGGTGGACTCCGTGCCCGCCGCCTTCACCGCCGCCCGCACGGACGGCGGCACCCGGTACCACACCGGCATGACCGGCACGGCCCGCGCCTTCCGCGGCCGGGGCCTGGCCAAGCTCGCCAAGAACGACTCCCTGCACCGGGCGCGCGCGGCCGGGTACACGGAGGCTTTCACCGGCAACGACACCGGCAACGAGCCGATGCTCGCGATCAACCGGTGGTTCGGATACGAGGTCTGCGCGACGGAGGTGCGCTATGTCCGTGAACTCGGCTGAGCCGGGAACCACGGTGGACGTCGTCCTGCTCAAGGGCGGCCGGCAGAAGATCCGCTACCCCGCCGAGCTGCTCCAGGACGACGGCACCCGGATCGTCGTGCGGGCGGACTTCGCGGGCACCAAGGTCCGCGACTTCGGGTTCGTGCGCTTCGAGCCGGGTGACGTCTTCACCGAGTACTACTGGCGGGACCGCTGGTACGCGGTGATGGAGGTACGCGGCCCGCACGGCACCCTCAAGGGCTGGTACTGCGACATCGCCCGCCCGGCGACGCTCGTCGGCACGGAGCTGACCGTGGAGGACCTCGACCTGGACCTGTGGCGCTCGGCGGACGGGACGGACGTGCGACGGCTGGACGAGGACGAGTTCGAAGAGAGCGGTCTGCGGGAATCGGACCCCAAGGCGGCGGCCGCGGCACTGGCCGCCCTCGACACTCTGGAGAAGCTGGCCGTGGAGGGGGGTTTCGAGGCACTGCTGGCCTGACCGGGCCCGCGAGATTCGCGCAGCGTCATCAGCGAGTCACTTGGGGTAACAATTCCGGGACGCGTGCCCAGGATTGACGCGCGCCACTCACGGTCGAATCGTGAGAACGGCCACTGACAGAACGCCGCCGATGAGGAACCCTCGGCACAAGGGTCTACCTCCGTGACAACGCGGAACACGGTAGGCACTGAAGGAGGCAGCCATGCGCCGCATGACCGTGCAGAAGCCCCTGAAGAAGACGGACTCGCGCCGGATGGCGGGCGAGGAGGCCGACGATCGTCCCGCGGGACGACCCGAGGTCCGCAAGGACATCGCGCGCACATGGTGGCCGGACGGCTGACCGGCCCTTCACCCCAGCAGCCACGAACTCCAGCAGCCGTCCTCCCGCGCCCGCCCCGGGCGTCGGGGGGACGGCTTCGCTGTCGGCGCACAGACGGTCCGCGCGCCTACCTGAGCGCAGTCTGAGCACTCCCTTAAAGGGACCATAAGGATCTCCTCCACCCGCCTCCAGCAGGCGATTCCACGGTTTTCTCGGGCTAGCTTGCTGATCACCCCCTCGGGTTTCCGCCAAGCAACCGACGACCGTTCCCCAGGAGTTCCTCATGCCCGCACGCCGCAGGGTCGCCACCGCCGCCTCCGTCGCCGTGGTCGGCGTCGCGCCGCTCGCACTGACCGCGCTGGCCGCCGCGCCCGCCGCCGCGCACGGTTCGATGGGCGACCCGGTCAGCCGGGTGTCGCAGTGCTACGCGGAGGGCCCGGAGAGTCCGGCGTCCGCGGCGTGCAAGGCGGCCGTCGCGGCCGGGGGGAGCCAGGCGCTCTACGACTGGAACGGCGTCCGGATCGGCGACGTCGGCGGCCGGCACCAGGAGCTGATCGCCGACGGCGAGCTGTGCAGCGCGGGCAACGACGCGTTCAAGGGCCTGGACCTGGCCCGGGCCGACTGGCCGGCCACCGGCGTGCGCAGCGGGTCGTACACCTTCAAGTACCGCGTGACCGCCCCGCACACGGGCACCTTCAACGTGTACATCACCAAGGAGGGCTACGACCCCGCCCAGCCGCTGGCCTGGGACGACCTGGACCTGCAGAACCCGGTGGCGACGGTCACCGACCCGGCCGCGTCCGGCGGCTTCTACACCTTCTCCGGCACCCTGCCGAACCGTTCCGGCAAGCAGGTCCTGTACGCGGTGTGGCAGCGCTCGGACAGCCCGGAGGCGTTCTACTCCTGCTCGGACGTCACCTTCGGTGCCACGAGCGGCGGCGGTACGACGGAGGAGGGCGCGGAGGAGGAGGCGGAAGAGGCGGCCCCCGCCGCGCCCATCGCCTCCGCGCCTTCCGAGGAGCAGATCGAGGACGGCGCCGACGAGTCGACGATCGAGCACAACGGCCACGGCGACCAGGACGCCGAGACCTCGGCCGAGCCGGTCGCGGAGACCACGGCGGCGCCCACCGAGGCGGCCCCGGAGGCCGTCGCCAACCAGCCGAAGGCGGCCGGTGCCACCGAGAACCTCGCCGAGACCGGCGGCGACAGCAGCACCTCCTACCTCGCGATGGGCGGCGCCGGGGCGCTGGCCGTCGGCGCGGCGGCCCTGTTCCTGTCGGTCCGGCGGCGCGCGGTCGGCGGTGCCCGGCACGGCCGCTGACTCCTTGACTCCGGGGGCCTGACCGGCGGCTCAGGCCGGTCAGGCCCCCGGCGGGCTCAACTGAACGCCGACGCGCAGGTGGTGGGCCGGGCCCGCGCCGGATCGAGGGCGTTGGCCACCTCGTGGAAGGCGATCCGGTCGAAGAGACCGATCGCCAGATGCTCGGACAGGTCCACCGGGCACAGCTCCTGGAGCAGGACGTTGCGTACGTTCGCCCCGTCGAGGAACTGGCTGCGGTACGGCGTGACCACCTGGTCGTACTTGGTTGCGATCACCGTGTAGCGGACGCCGGGGACGGTGTCGCCGCCCTCGTTCAGCTTGGTGAGGAACGCGGAGCCGGCGATCTGGTCGGCGAGGGCGGGGGTGGCGGTGGAGAGCAGGTCCTCGGCGCCGGGGAAGTACGGCAGCAGGTTCGTCAGGCCGGACAGGTCGGTGCCGTGGTTGTCCGGCGCGATGCCGACGAGGGCGTTCACCTCGGCCGCTCCGCCGAGGAACCGCAGGTAGTAGCGGGGCATCATGCCGCCCTGCGAATGGCCGACGAGGTCGGCCTCGGCGGCGCCGGTCGCGGCGAGCACCTTGTCGACGAAGGCGTCCAGTTGCTCCGCCGACTTGTCGATCGGGCCGAGGCCGTGGAAGAACGGCACGCCCGGCAGCCGGCCGTAGTCGAGCGAGAAGACGCAGTAGCCGCGCTGGGTCAGATAGGGCGCGAGGCCCAGCCAGTTGTCGACGGAGTTGCCGAAGGTGCCGTGCACCAGGACGACGGGCCGGGGGTGGGCGGCGGACGGCTTGCAGGAGTAGTCGTTCCATCCGCCGCTCGGCGCCTCGGCGGCCTGCGCGGTGGTGGCGGGGACGACGGCGACCGCGGCGGTCAGCAGCAGCGCGGTCAGGGGTCTGAGCAGTCTCTTCCAGGGCAGCATCGGGTGATCTCCTTGCGGCTCAAGGGAGGTGCGATGGCCTTACGCCCTGTGATCCGGATCACGGGATACTGGTTCACTTGTCAAGTTACGAGTGAGTAGTTCAAGGGGGAAGTTACGCGTCAGTAAAAACTTCCAGTGGTAGTTGATGGGCCCTCACCAGGAGGGGCGCACCGGCCCCTTGGGGGCGATGTGCAGCAACCGCTCCCCCAGCGCGCGTACTTCCGCCTCCCCCAGCGCCGCGCTCCACTCCCGCACGACGTCCGCCGCCGCCTCCTCCGCGGCCCGTGTATGGGCCCACCCGCGCTCGGTCAGGACCAGCAGCCGGGCGCGCGCGTCCCGCGGGTGGGGCCGCCGCTCGACGTACCCCTTGCGCACGAGCTCGTCCACCAGCTGGCTCGCGGCCTGCTTGGTGACCCCGAGATGCCCGGCGAGGTCGGTGACGGTGGCCCCGCCCGCCGCGATCCGGGTGAACGCGAACCCGTAGGCGGACCTCCCCTCGAAACCGCGTGCGACCACCCCGTCGTTGATCCGTCGCACCAGCTCACCCGCGGTGGCGAGCAGCGCGAAGGACAGGGAGAGGGCCTCGGAGTTCTGCAGGGGAGCATCGGAGTTCTGCACGCAAGCATTGAAACACCCTTGACGAAAAGGTCAAGCAGCTTGACTATAGGTGCTGCACAACCAGTCAACCCACTTGACCATTCGCTTTCCCAGGGGGAGATCCATGCCCGTCATCCGCTCGACCGACGCCGTCACCCACGAGATCCACGGCGCCCGTTTCGTCTCGTACGCCACACCCCGCACCGGCAGCAAGGAGCTGTGCGCCTGGCGCGGCGAGATCCCGCCGGGCACGAAGGCACCGGCGCACACCGTGAACCGGGAGGAGATCCTGCACGTCCTGATCGGCAACCTGCGGATCACGCTGGACGGCACCACGACCGACATCACGGCGGGCGACACCCTGATCATCAACCCGGGCGCGACCCTGGCCGTCGAGAACCCGACCGAGCAGACCGCCCTGACGTGGGTCACCACCTCCATCGGCCTGACGGCGGACCTGCCCGACGGCACCCGCCTCACGCCCCCGTGGGCCAACTAGCCCCGAGCCGACAACAGTTCGGAGCGCACCCTGGCCGCTCACGCCGCCAGCGTCCCCGGCATGATCGCCCGGGGGCCGAACTTCGCCCGGGCCCGGTCCGCGACCTCCTCGATCCTGCGGACCTTCTCGTCGACAGGGTCGAAGCTGAGCTGATGGGAGGCCTGCTCGGCGGGGTCGAGCCCCTCCGCCCGCAGCGCCAGCACCCGCACCCGGGCGCGCTGCAGCCCCAGCCCCTCGTACATCCCGTACGCCACCCGGGTCAGCGCGGCGGAGTGCGCGGTCGGCTCCTTCAGCGACCGGCTGCGCGTCGTCGCCGACCGGTCCGCGTACCGCACGGTCAGCGTCAGCGTCCCGCACACCTTGTCCAGCGCCCGCAGCCGGGCCCCCAGCTCCTCCGCCGCCGAGAGCAGCGCGCGACGGTGCCGGTCGGCATCCAACTCGTCGCGTTCGAAGGGCCGTTCGGTGACGAGGGAGCGCGCCGCCCCGTTCGGCACCACCCGCCCGCGGTCCACCCCGTTCGCCTTCTCGTGCAGCTCGCGCCCCGCCTTCGCGCCGACCAGCCGCTGAAGCGTGGAGAGTGGCGCGGCGGCGACCCGGCCGAGGCTGTCCAGGCCGTACTCGCACAGCGTGCGGGCCGTGGCCGTCCCGACCCCCGGCAGCGCGGTGACGGGCTTGTCCGCGAGGAACTCCACCACGCCGTCCCGCTCCTCGGGGACGGCACAGGTCACCCCGGGCCGGGCCTCCCGCAGCGCCATCCGCGCCAGCATCGTCCCCGGCCCCGCCCCGATCACACAGTCCACGCCGTACCGGGCGAGCGCCCGTACCCGGATCACCGAGGCCAGCTCCACCGCGCTGCGCCCGAAGTACCGCTCGGCACCCCGCAGATCGGCCAGCGCCCCGTCCGGCGGCAACGCCTCGACGACGGGCGTGAACTCCTCCAGCAACCCGAGCAGGCCGGGCAGCGCCGCCTCGTACATCGGCGGCAGGTGGAAACGTACGCAGAGGATGGTCATCCCGCACTCCCCGGACTCTGGTGCCACAACTTCCTTGTCTGCGAGGGCTCCTGACCCGCGGGACGCAGATCGGCCCACGGATGCATCTCGTATCCGGTCGGCAGCTGGATGCGCCGGCCGCCGGTGGCGTCGCCCCTTCCCTCGGGCACGGGCTCCGCGAGCCGCGCCGCGACCACGTCGAGGCCGCCCTGCGCCCGCAGTTCGGCCAGCTCGGCGAGGTTCCACGCGGCGGCGCCCACCACGCTGAGGCTGCGCGGCCCGCGCCGCTGGACGACCCCGCGCACCAGCAGCAGCCAGGAGTGGAAGACGGTGTGCGCGCAGGCGTCGTGGGAGTCGTCGAAGAAGGCGAGGTCGACCAGGCCCGTGCCGTCGTCGAGAGTGGAGAAGATGACCCGCTTGCCGGACCGGATCGGCGGCGTCTGGGTGGCCGCCTTGGCGCCCGCCACCAGCACCGTCTCCCCGTGCCGCGCCTCGCGCAACCGGCGCGCGCTGACCACGCCCAACTCCTCCAGGAACTCCCGGTGGTCGTCCATCAGATTGCGCGAGGCGTCCATGGACAGCACACCCAGCTCGGCGCTGAGCTTCTCGGCGGAGGACAGATCGGGCAGCCCGGCGGGCGCGGTCTTCCGCCCGCCCGCCAGCGGGAGCTGGCCACCGCCCGCCCCGCGCGCTCCCCGGTGCAGCTCGGTCAAGTGCAGTTGCAGATCACGCCGGTTGGCGCCGAAGGCGTCCAGCGCGCCGACCCGCGCGAGCCGTCCGGCCAGGGGCCGGCTCGGCCGCGCCCGCTCCCAGAAGTCCAGCAGGGAGGCGTAGGGCTGCCCGGCCGCGATCCGCGCCGCCTCGGCCTCGCTGATGCCGTGCACGTCGGAGAGGGCGAGCCGCAGCCCCCACACCGCCGGGGATTCGGACACCAGTTCGATACGGTGGGTGACCGCGGACCGGTTCACGTCCAACGGCAGGATCGGCACCCCCCGCCGCCGCGCGTCCGCCAGCAGCAGCCGCTTCGGGTACATCCCGGGGTCGTGGGTGAGCAGCCCGGCGTAGAAGGCGGCCGGGTGGTGCGCCTTCAGCCAGGCCGACTGGTACGTCGGTACGGCGAAGGCGACCGCGTGCGCCTTGCAGAAGCCGTACGACCCGAAGGCCTCGACGATCTCCCAGGTCCGCTGGATCGTCTCGGCGTCGTACCCCTTGGCCGCCGCGTGCTGCGCGAACCAGAACCGGATCCGCCCCTGCGACTCCGGGTCGGAGAGCCCGCGCCGCACCCGGTCCGCCTCGGCGCGTCCGCAGCCGGTCATGATGTCGACGATGTCGATGATCTGCTCATGGAAGACGACGACTCCGTACGTCCCCTTCAGCGGCTCCTCCAGATCCGGGTGCGGACAGCGGACCGGCGCCCGCCCGTGCCGGGCCTCGATGAACGGCCGCACCATGTCGGCGGCGACCGGCCCCGGCCGGAAGAGCGAGATGTCGACGACGAGATCGTGGAAGGTGGCCGGCTGAAGCCGCCCGACCAGATCCCGTTGCCCCGGCGACTCGATCTGGAAGCAGCCGAGCGTCTCGGTGGAGCGGATGAGTTCGTACGTCGCCGGATCGCCCGGCGCCACTCCGTCCAGGTCGATCCGCTCCCCCGTCGCCCGCTCCACCTCCGCGACCGCGTGCGCCATCGCCGACTGCATCCGCACCCCGAGCACGTCCAGCTTGAGCAGCCCGAGGTCCTCCACGTCGTCCTTGTCGAACTGCGCCATGGGAAAGCCCTCGCCACTGGTCGGCATGACCGGCGTACGGGCGAGCAGGGAGGCGTCGGAGAGGAGCACGCCGCAGGGGTGCATGGCGACTCCGCGCGGCAGGGCGTCCAGGGCCTCGGTCAGCTCCCACAGCCGCCCGTACTTCTCCTTCTCCCCCGCCAGCGCGCGCAGTTCGGGCAGTTCCGCCAGCGCGGCCCGGGCGTCGCGGGCCCGGATGTGCGGGAAGGACTTGGCGATGCGGTCGATGTCGGCGGGGTCCATCGACAGGGCCGCGCCCACGTCCCGGATGGCGTGGCGCACCCGGTAGGTCTCCGGCATCGCGACCGTCGCCACCCGCTCGGTGCCGAACCGGCCGATGATCGCGCGGTAGACCTCCAGACGGCGGGCGGACTCCACGTCGATGTCGATGTCGGGCAGGACGAGCCGGCGCTTGGACAGGAAGCGCTCCATCAGCAGCCCGTGCTCGACGGGGTCGGCCTGCGCGATGCCGAGGAGATGGTTGACGAGCGAGCCCGCGCCGGAGCCGCGCGCGGCGACTCGGATGCCCATGTCCCGTACGTCGTCCACCACTTGACCGACCGTCAGGAAGTAGGTGGCGAAGCCGTGATGGGCGATGATGTCCAGCTCCCGGTGCATCCGCTCCCAGTAGGCGCGCCGGCCGGCATACCCCTTGCGCACCATGCCCGCCGCCGCCCGGGAGGCGAGCACCCGCTGGGCGGTACGGTGCCCCGCGCCGACGAGGTGCGGTTCGGGGAAGTGGACGGTGCCGATGCCGAGGTCGTCCTCGGGGTCGACCAGGCACTCGGCGGCCGTCGCCCGCGTCTGCTCCAGCAGCCGGTGGGCGGTGTCGCGCCGGAAGCCCGCGGCCTCCACGATCCGCTCGGCGGCGTGCAGCATGGCCCCGGGGTCCTTGAGCCAGGCCTCACCGGAGTCCAGTTCCTTGGTGGGGTCGATGGGGACGAGCCGGCGGGCGGCGTCCAGGACGTCGGCGACCGGGCCCTGGCCGGGGTCGGCGTAGCGGACGGCGTTGCTGAGCACCGGCCGGATCCCCTGCTCGGCGGCGAAGCCGACGGTACGCGCGGCAAGGCGCAGGGAGCCGGGTCCGGTGCCGTTGCGGCCGTGCCAGACGGTTTCCAGGCGCAGCGCGTCGCCGTAGACCTCCCGCCAGGGGGCCAGCAGCCGGGCCGCGCGGTCGGGGCGGCCGGCGGCGAGGGCGCGGCCGACGTCGGAGTCGGGACCGAGCAGGACGGTCAGGCCGTCGCCCCGGTTGGCGGCCCGGGGCAGCAGCGGTGAGCCGTCGCCGGCGTGCGATGCGGTGACGATTCTGCAGAGGTCGGCCCAGCCGCGGGCGCCGTCCCGGGCGAGGAAGGCGACCCGGGGTGTCGACTCGTCGACGAAGGCGCCCCCGCGCACCGGGGCGCGGCGCTTCTCCTCCCGCAGGGGCTCGACGGGCTCCACCGCCAGCTCCGTGCCGAACAGGGGGCGCACCCCCGCCTTCGCGCAGGCCTTGGCGAAGCGGACCGTGCCCGCGAGGGTGTCGCGGTCGGTGAGGGCGAGGGCGTCCATGCCCCGTTCGGCGGCACGCTCGGCCAGCCGCTCCGGATGCGAGGCGCCGTAGCGCAGGGAGAACCCGGAGACGGTGTGCAGATGCGTGAACCCGGGCATCCACACCTCCGATATCGAACATCAGTTCCCGACTGCCTCATCTCCACCATAGACCAAAACTCGAACGCTTGTACGACAACCGTTCGGCCCTCCCCCACCTGCGGAAACGCCCTCCCCCTCGGACTGTGGGGACATGACACAGAACGGCTTTCTCGGTGAGGTGAAGGACGCGGTCACCCCGCGTGCCACGCTGCTCGTCCTCGGCGTGATCGCCCTCCAGCTGCTGTTCATCGCGTCCTATGTGGGAGCCCTCCATGATCCGAAGGCGAAGGACGTGCCGTTCGGTGTGGTCGCGCCGGGGGCCGCGGCCGAGCAGGCGGTGACCCGGCTGGACCGGCTGCCCGGCTCACCGCTGGACCCGCGCACGGTCGCCGACGAGGCGACGGCCCGGGAGCAGATCATGAACCGGGACATCGACGGGGCGCTGATCGTCGACCCGGCCCGGACCACCGACACCCTCCTGGTCGCGAGCGGCGGCGGCGCCGTCCTCGCCACCACCCTGGAGCGGTACCTCACCACCCTGGAGTCCTCCCAGCAGCGGACCCTCCGGACGGTGGACGTGGCCCCGGCCTCACCGGACGACTTCGACGGGCTGTCGTCCTTCTACGTGGTCGTCGGCTGGTGCGTCGGGGGCTATCTGTGCGCCTCGATCCTGGCCATCAGCACCGGCGCCCGGCCCGCCAACCCGCGCCGTGCGGTGATCCGGCTGGTCGTGATGGCGCTGGTGGCGATCGCCGGCGGGCTGGGCGGTGCGGTGATCGTGGGGCCGATCCTGGACGCGCTGCCCGGCAGCGTCGTGGCGCTGTGGGGGCTCGGCGCCCTGGTCACCTTCGCGGTGGGGGCGGCCACGCTCGCCCTCCAGGGGGTCTTCGGCATCGTCGGCATCGGCCTGGCGATCCTGCTCGTGGTGATCGCGGGCAACCCGAGCGCGGGCGGCGCCCTGCCGCTGCCGCTCCTGCCACCGTTCTGGCAGGCGATCGGCCCGGCGCTCCCCCCGGGCGCCGGCACCTGGGTGGCCCGCTCGATCGCCTACTTCGACGGCAACGCCACGACGGCCGCCCTGCTGGTCCTGTCGGCCTGGGCGGCGGCAGGCATCGCGATCACCCTGCTGGCGGCAACGCGGCGCAAGAAGCGGAAGGACGAACGACTACCGACGGAGGCAAGGTAGCCCCGCCAGAAAGGGACACACACCCGCCACGAACGACAGACACCCGCCGCACGCAAAAGCCCCGCCCCTCGCGCGAGGGGCGGGACTTCACGAAGCGGAAAGAACCGTCAGCCGATCTGCGTACCCGTCGCGGACAGCGCCTCCGTCACCGACTGGAAGAACGTCTCCCCACCGGAGGTGCAGTCACCGCTCCCCCCGGACGTGAGACCGATCGCCTTGTCACCGGAGAACAGCGAGCCGCCACTGTCCCCGGGCTCGGCACAGACATCGGTCTGGATCAGCCCGTTGACGATGTCCCCGTTGCCGTAGTTCACCGTGGCGTCGAGCCCGGTCACCTTCCCCGAGTGCACCTGCGTGGTCGAGCCGCTCCGGGTGACCTCCATGCCGACCGTGGCCTCGGCCGCACCGGAGATCGCCTGCGTGGAACCGTTGTAGAGGTTGACCTCGCTCGGGTGCTCGACCTCACCCGCGTACTTGACCAGGCCGTAGTCGTTGTCCGGGAAGCTGGACACCTCGTTGGCCCCGAGCGCGTTCCCCTGCGCGTCCCGCCAGTTGGTGATGCCCTCGGTGCAGTGCCCCGCGGTCAGGAAGTACGGCTCACCGCCCTTGACCACGTTGAAGCCGAGGGAGCACCGGCCGCTGCCGTCGGTGATGGCGTCACCGCCCGCGATGAAGGGCTTGAACTCCCCCTTGGTGCGCTGGAGTTCCGCCACCGATCCGAGCCCGTCGACGACCTCGCCGAGCTTGCGCCACTCGGCGTCGGAGACCGTGCGGTCGGCCGTGACGACGATTCTGTTGGTGGTCGGGTCGGTCACCCAGGAGGTGCCCGGAATGGTCGCGTCCTGCTTGAGCGTGCCGCGCGCGCTCCTGAGCTCCGCCAGGGAGTTCGCCACGACCCGCGCCTCGGCGCCGGCCGCCTCGACGGTTTCGGCCGCGGCCTTGTCCAGCACGTTCACGACGAGGTTCTTGTCCTGCGCGTCGTAGTAGGTGCCGGCCGCGGCGGTCCCGAGATCCTCGACCAGCGTCGAGGCGAGCTTTCCGGCCGCCGTGACCGACAGGGTCTCGGGCGTGGCGTCCGGCGAGGGCTCACTGGCGTTCGCAGTCTGGAAGGTGACACCCGCGGCCACCAGTGCGGCGATGCCCGCACCTGCCGCGGCGGCCCGCCGCTTGGGTATGCGTCGGTGCTTCAACTCACGTCCTCCTGTGGGGGGTCGGTCCGGAGGCTGTGGGGGCCCCGCGAACCGGAAGGCGTACGGACACGGAGGCGGCGTACAGCAAAAAGCCGCGTCCGTGCCGGTTGATCGGCGCCTACTATTCCGAGGCGCACAGGCCGCACACAAGGTCGACTTCCGGACGTGCACACGGCCACCACACCGCACCCCCGCCGCCTTGACCGTGCACGGTCACCCCAGGCGGCTTCGCACTGCAAACACTACGAGCGAGTAACTCGTATGCGGCGCGTGAGGTCTGCTCCTGTCCTGAAATCGCCTTTCGCGCCTCGGACATGGGTGAGCCCCCGCACGGCACTGCGTGCGGGGGCTCGGTTGCTGCCGGCTGCGGAGCGGAGAGCGGGGTGTCTCTAGTGGACGCTCATCCCGTAGGCGTTCAGGGCCTCCACGACGGGCTGGAAGAAGGTCGTGCCGCCGGAGGAGCAGTTGCCACTGCCGCCGGAGGTCAGACCGTACGCGGTGCCGTTGCTGCCGTAGAGCGGGCCACCGGAGTCGCCGGGCTCGGCGCAGACGTTGGTCTGGATCATGCCGTAGACGACGTCACCGCCACCGTAGTTGACGGTCGCGTTGAGAGCGGTGACCCGGCCGGTGCGGATACCGGTGGTGGAGCCGTCACGGATGACGCTGGTGCCCACGCTCGGGTTGGCCGCCCGGACGATGTCCGTGTTGCCGGCGGTGCCCGACTTGGCGATCGAGGTGTTGGTGTAGCGCACCAGACCGTAGTCGTTCGTCGGGAAGCTGGAACCGGCGGTCGGTCCGAGGACCGTCGTACGGCCGGAGTTGGCGTACCAGGTGCCCGCGCCGTCGGTGCAGTGACCGGCGGTCAGGAAGTAGTCGGCGCCCGCGCTGTTGCGGACGTTGAAGCCGAGGGAGCAGCGCCAGCTACTCGCATAGATGGCGTCACCGCCGGCGATGTACTTCTGGAACTTGCCCGGGGTGTGCTTGATGGTCAGGGCGTCGGCGTCGCTGCCCGCCTGCTGCCGGATCTTGGCGATCTCGGCCTTGGAGACCGTGCTGTCGACGGTGACCACGACACGGTTGGTCTTGCTGTCGACGGCCCAGGCGGTGCCCGGCACGTCGGCCTTGAGCACGGAGCTGCTCGCGCTCTTCAGCTCGGCGGAGCTGAAGGTGGTGGGGGCGTCGGCCGCGGTCGCGCTGGGGATCGCGACGGCTGCGGCGGCTACGAGGCCGGTCGATACGGCGATCAGCCGGGTCCGTCTCGTCATGCCACTGCGGGGGGTGGTGCGCTTGATCCTCACTTTTCGTTCCTCCACATGGGAAGTCGGGGGCCCTCGTGGGGTTTCGGGCCCGTGAGGCGCAGCCAGGAGCCGGGGTGTCCGGATTCCGAACACGCCGTGCCCCTGACAAGCGCTGTGGGGGAGTATTCGGCGGCACGCCCGGCCCGCGCAAGAGCGCCTTTCGGCCGTCAATTTTTGAACGACCTGCGCTGCCGCCCTGGTTGCGGGCGTTCGACGGCGGCTCCGCTCAGCAGTTGCACCCACAATCGCAGCCGTCGCAGCCGCAGCTGTCACAGCAGTTCCCGCAACAATCGCAGCAGCTGCAGCAGTCGCCGCACCCGCTGCAATCGCAACTGTTGCAGAGCCCTTCCCGGCGCTGCCGCGACCAGGGGTCCTCGAATTCCCCGCAACACATCTGACAGGTACAAGCCAATCCGGCCCATACGGCGCACCCCGCGAGCAGTCCCCGGCGATCCCGCCGAGGCGGCTCCGGGGGCAGCGGCGGGCCACCCGGACCCCCGGGCGGCGCGTACGGCCCCGCCATGTGCGAGCACGACGGGCCGCCGAACGCCCGGTCCACCGACCGACGCAGCTCGTGCACCAGCAGCAGATGCGCCAGCTTCGGATCGGTGAAGGACACCTCGCGCAGCGCCAGCCGGATCCCGTGCAGCGCGTCATCGGCCAGCCGCCGGGCCTCCGCCAGGGACGTCCCCGTAGCGGTCAGCGGATTCCACGCCCCCGACGCCGCGTCGGCCTCCCTGTCCTCCACGGCGTCCAGCAGATGCGCCAGCCGCCCGAACAGCCGCCCCGCCTCGGCGAGCGGCTCGGCGTTGAGCGGACGCCCCGCCAGCACCGCCGTATGCGCGAAGGCCGCCGCCGTCGCCGTCTCGGTCGGCTCGGTCACCACCAGCAGCGAGGTCCCCGGCCCGGCCAGCGCCTCGATCCCGACCTGCCGGTCCACCGCGTCGACCAGCAGCCCGGTGTCGAACCCCACGGCAAGGCCACCGCGCGCCCCCGCGGCGCCCCAGCTGGAAGCGACCCGGCGCGCGGCCACCGCCACCGGCTTGCGCGCCAGCAGGCCGTCCCCGTCGGCGAGATGGTCACGTACCTTCGCGGAGGCCAGCACCAGCGACACCGCCGCCGCCAGCCGTGCCCCCTCCCCGCGCGCGACGGACGCGGTCCGCATCCCGCGCAGCGGACACGGCCCGGCCGTACGCCGCAGCCCTTCGTCCGCACCGGCCTGAGCCTCCGTCAGAACGGAGATCAGCAGCCCGTCGTAGTTCGTCACCACCCGTGCGAACTGCCCGTGGTCCCCGCGCAACGCCAGGCAGAGACCGCACAGATGAGCCATCCACTGACCGGCGAGACGCTCCCCGAGCCGATGGCGGCAGGGCCTGACTATTCCGAACACGACGCTCCCCCGTGGTTCGTACGACATTGAGCCGCCGCATCGTATCGGCCACCTCCGTGGCCGCTTTCACACCCTCCCGCTTCACCCGTACGCCCCGCGCCTCACCCATACGCCGCGAAGAATCATATTTCACTCACAGTCAGCAGCCATGCGTGGCAGGCCCCTTGGCGCGCTTGGGCTCTCGACGTATGCGCTGTGCACCAGTACCGTCACAAACCCCCCGCGCGGCGTCTATTCACTTGGCGCGCCGTCCGCATCATGGATGACCATAGGGATGCGGAAAGCAAGCAAGACCGCTGTGAGAGGAGGCGTCCATGGGATCGGTGCGCAAGGCGAGTGCCTGGCTGGGCCTCGTTGACGACAACGATGACGAGCGTTACTACGACGACGACTACTCCGAGGGGACCGATTCCGGGGATGCCTGGGTCACCGACCCGAGGGTCAAGGTGGCGGCCGACGTCGCCGAGGAGAAGGGCCGCCGGATCGGCACGGTGACCCCGGACAGCTTCCGGGACGCCCGGGCCATCGGCGAGCTGTTCCGGGACGGTGTCCCGGTCATCATGAACCTCACGGCCATGGAGGCCGGCGACGCCAAGCGCGTCGTGGACTTCGCGGCCGGCCTGATCTTCGGTCTGCGCGGTTCCATCGAGCGCGTCTCCACCCGGGTGTTCCTGCTGACCCCGGCCGACACGGAGATCATCAACGGTGAGCCGGCCGCCCACCGGACGGACGGTTTCTTCAATCAGAGCTGAGGCAGGGCCGATCGCCGGCCCTGCCCCCTCGGGGTTCACCGGAAGGCATCGAGTCCGGTGAGCGCCTTGCCCAGCACGAGCTGGTGCATCTCGACGGTGCCCTCGTAGGTGAGCACCGATTCGAGGTTCGTCGCGTGCCGCATGATCGGGTACTCCAGCGAGATCCCGTTGGCACCGAGGATCGTCCGCGCCGTACGGCAGATGTCGATGGCCTCCCGGACGTTGTTGAGCTTGCCGAAGCTGACCTGCTCGGGACGCAGGCGGCCGGCGTCCATGCGCCGCCCCAGATGGTGGGCGAGCAGAATCCCCTTGTGCAGTTCGACCGCCATGTCGGCGAGTTTGGCCTGGGTGAGCTGGAAGCCACCGATGGGCCGCCCGAACTGCTCCCGTGACTTCGCGTACTCGACCGCGGTCTCGAAACAGGAGCGAGCCGCGCCCATGGAACCCCATACGATGCCGTAGCGCGCGTGCGAGAGGCAACTGAGCGGTCCGCGCAGGCCGGTGACCTCGGGCAGGACCGCGTCGGCGGGCAGCCGCACCTCGTCCAGCACCAGTTCGCTCGTCACCGAGGCGCGCAGGGACAGCTTGTGCTTGATCACGGGGGCCGAGAAGCCGGGGCTGTCCGTCGGCACGACGAAACCGCGCATGCCGTCCTCGGTCTGCGCCCAGACGACGGCGACCCCGGCGACGGATCCGTTGGTGATCCACATCTTGCGGCCCGTCAGGACCCAGTCGCCGCCGTCGCGTTTGGCGTACGTCCGCATGGAGGCGGGGTCGGAGCCGTGGTCCGGCTCGGTGAGCCCGAAGCAGCCGATGACCTCGCCGGAGGCCATCCGGGGCAGCCAGTTCTGCTTCTGCTCCTCGCTGCCGTAGCGGTGGATGGCGTACATGGCGAGGGAGCCCTGCACCGAGACCAGGGACCGGATGCCGGAGTCGGCGGCCTCCAGCTCCAGACAGGCGAGCCCGTACTGGACGGCGGAGGCGCCCGCGCAGCCGTAGCCGCTCAGCGACATCCCGAGGGCGCCGATGGAGCCGAGCTCACGGGCCAGTTCACGGATGCCGGGCACTTCCCCGGTCTCGTACCACTCGGCCACGTACGGCAGGACGCGGTCGGCGGCCCAGCGGCGTACGGTGTCGCGGACCGCGAGGTCCTCGGGCTGAAGGAGGTCGTCGATCCCCAGCGGATCGGCGGGATCGAACGGGGGCAACGGCATGGGAGACCCTCCGGCAGCTCAAAACTAGCAGCGCTAGTCACGGGTTGAAGGCCGACGTTACGACGCAGTCTTCCACCCCGTCCAGGGGGTCAGGCCGTGACCCGGGACTCCGCGACCTCGCGCGGCGCCGGGACCTCCACCGCGGCCGTCGGCTCGCAGCTCATGGCGCGCGGCAGCCTCAGCGCCATCACCGCGCCGAGCAGCAGCAGCCCGGCACTGACCAGCAGCGTCACATGCAGCCCATGGACGAAGCAGTTGCGCGCCGCCTCGCGCAGGGTCTCCCCGGCGGCGCCGCCCAGCTGCCCGGCCACCTCGTAGGCCTCGCCCAGCGAATGACTCGCGGACGCGGACGCGGAGGCGGGCACGCCGGGCACGGAGGACAGACCGGGCGCGTACGCCGCGTTCATCACGGTGCCCAGCAGCGCGATGCCGATGCCCGCGCCCAGCTGGTAGGAGGTCTCGCCGATCGCCGCCGCGCCGCCCGCCTGCTCCGGCGGTGCCTCGCTCAGCATCGACTCGTACGCCCCGAACAGCGTGGTCTCCAGACCGAAGCCCAGCAGGACGAACCCGGACAGCATCAGCGCGGGATCGTCCGTGCCGCCCATCGCCGTCAGCAGCACCACCGCGAACGCCGTCAGACAGAACCCCGAGCACACCATCCGCCGCGGCCCGAACCGGCGCAGCATCCGTGCTCCGGCGAGCCCCGCGCCCATCGCCGCGAAGGTCAGCGGCAGCAGCCGCAGCCCGGTCTCCAGCGGCGACAGGCCGAGGACCAGTTGCAGATACTGCGCCGCGATCAGCTCCAGGCCGACCAGCGCGAGCATCGCCAGCACGATGCAGCCCACCGAGGTGCTGAACGCGGGGCGGGCGAACATCCGCAGGTCCACCAGGGGATGCGCGCGGCGCCGCTGGCGTCGGACGAACAGGACCAGCAGGGCGGCGCCCACCAGCAGGGGCAGCACGCCGGCGCCGTCGAAGTCGCCGCCGCCGAGCCGCTTGACGCCGAGCACGGCCCCGAAGAGGCCGGCCGCCGCCATCAGCGCGCCGACCACGTCCCAGGGACCGCGGCCGTCGCCCTTGGACTCGGGCAGCAGCAGCCGGCCCACCGGCAGGCTGACCAGCATCAGGGGGATGTTGACGAGGAAGACCGAGCCCCACCAGAAGTGCTCCAGCAGGAAGCCGCCGAGCAGCGGTCCGACGGCCGCGCCGACCGCGGCGACCGCGCTCCAGATGCCGATGGCGAGCGCGCGCTCACGCCGGTCGGGGAAGACCTGGCGGAGGATCGAGAGGGTGGCCGGCATGATCATCGCGCCGCCGACCCCGAGCAGCGCCCGCGCCGCGATCAGCACCTGGGCGGTGTCGGCGAGGGCGGCCAGCGCGGAGGCGACGCCGAACAGGGCGTATCCGAGGAGCAGGATCCGTCTGCGGCCCACGCGGTCGCCCAGCGTGCCGAAGAGGATCAGCAGCGAGGCGCAGACGAGGGGGTAGACGTCGACGATCCAGAGCAGTTCTATACCGCCGGGCCTGAGGTCCTCGGTGACGGCGGGCACCGCCACGTGCAGCACGGTGGCGTCGACGGCGACCAGCAGCAGGCTGGCGCAGAGGACCACGAGGACGACCCAGCGGTTGGCACCGGCCCCGGCCGCCCGACGGCGCAGCGCAGCGGCCGTGGTCGTCCCGGACATGTACGTACCTCCCAGATGTTCCCTCGCGTTCGGCGGGCTCACGGGGTGGGGACTCCCCGTGACTCGGCCGGAGAGGAGCGGTGGTCTCCGGCCCGCGCAACGAAGCGAGTGACTCGTCAGAGTACGCGAGTCCGTGCCGGTGCCTAGTGGTGGAGCTCTCAGACTCCGGACGGAACACGTGTGGCGTACGCCACTTCCCCTCACCCGCCGAGCAGGCCCGTCGGCACGCCCCGGCGGGCCGCCCCGTGTGGCCTCCCCCAGATAATCGAGCCCGTGACCGATCTTTCCGCGCGCGTGCGACGCGCGGCGCCAACCCTCCTGGGGTACGCCGCCGTGCGTGCCCTGGGCCTGCTCGTCCTGGCCCTGTGGAGCGCGGCGCGCGACAAGAGCGCGTACACGCTGCTGACCGCCCGCTGGGACTCGCTCTGGTACACCAGGGTCGCCGAGCTGGGATACGGCTACGAGGTGCGGCTGCCCAACGGCGACGTGCACTCGAACCTGGCGTTCTTTCCGCTGCTGCCCTGGCTGGAGCGGCTGTTCGCGGCGGTCGCACCCCTGTCGTACGCGGACGCCGGGTTCCTGGTCACGGCGCTCGCCTCGCTCGCCGCGGCCTGGGGGATCTTCGCGGTCGCCGACCGCCTGTACGGGCGCCGCGCGGGGGTCTGCGCGGTGCTGCTGTGGGCGGTGCTGCCGGTCGGGATCGTGCAGTCGATGGCGTACAGCGAGTCACTGTTCACCGCGCTGGCGGCCTGGTCGCTGTACGCGGTGCTGACGGGCCGCTGGGTGACCGCCGGCACCCTGGCCCTGCTGGCCGGCCTGACCCGTCCGGTCGGGCTCGCCGTCGTGGCGGCGGTGTGGGCGGCCGGTATTGCCTCGTTCGTGCGAGAGCGAAGCGCGGCGCCCGCCGACCGCGCGCACGGCTCCGGGCACGCCCCCTCCTCCACCGGCGGCCCTCCCCCACCGGGCGCGTCCGTCACCCGGCGCGCCCTGGGCATGCTCCTCGCGCCCCTGGGAGCCGTCGGCTACGTGCTGTGGGTCGGCCACCACACCGGCAAGGGCCCACTCGGCTATCTCGAGGTCCAGGCCGGCTGGCGCAACGGCTTCGACGGCGGCTACGCCTTCGCCCGTTTCGTCGCCGCCAAGTTCACCTCGTTTCCGCAGGCCCTCGCCGGGCTGGCCCTGCTCGTCGGGGTCGGCCTCGTGGTGTGGCTGTACGTCGTCTGCGTCCGGCAGCGCCAGCCGCTGCCCCTGCTGGTGTACGCGGGTGCCGTCCTGGCGCTCGCCCTGTGCGCGTCGAGCTACTTCGGCTCGAAGCCGCGTCTGCTGCTGCCCGCCTTCCCGCTGCTCCTGCCCCTCGCCGTGGCCCTGGCCCGGCTGCGCATACACCGGTCGGCCACGATCCTGGCGCTGATCGCGCTGGCCTCGGCGGGCTACGGGGCGTTCTGGCTGAACGGCTCGGGTCCGCCGTGATGATCGGCGGGAGAATTCCGGGCCGGCTTCCGGTGAACGAATTCGTAAGCCCCATAAAACGGTGCTCTGGAATGATCAAAGGAATTGAAGGGCGCGGCGCCCGCTGATTGCGAAGTCGTAGGAAATAAGGCCCTCCTTGAGATGAATCCCACATCACATCGTCATCACAAACCGGCGGTATCGACGGGGTTGAGAGCTCACTCGCTGTAACGTCGATTGGGTGCGTACCGAACGAAACCTCACCCGTCTGGACCGGGTGTTCGCGAGGCTGGACCGCGAGCCGGAACGGCCGGCCCACATCGATGTGCCGAGGATGAGCCGGCACAGGGTCGCCCTTTTCGCGGCGACCCTGGCCTTCTACGGGGCCATCGTGTGGGCCGTGGTGATCACCTCGTGGCTGGTCCGGCTCGACTGGCAGGTCATGTTCTTCCGGCCCTACCAGCAGTGGTCGGAGATCCACGCATTCGTCGACTACTACGTGGTCCTCGGCCAGCGCGGCCCCACCGCCGTGATGATCGCGGCCTGGCTGGGCTGGCGCTCCTGGCGGCAGCACACCCTGCGGCCGCTGCTCGCGCTCGCCACCTCGCTGCTGCTGCTGAACGTCACGGTCGGCGCCGCCAAGCTCGGCATGGGCCGTCTCGGACCGCACTACGCGACCACCGTGGGCTCCAACGAGATGTGGCTGGGCGGCGATATATTCCCCAGCGGCCACACCGCCAACGCCGTGGTGACCTGGGGAATCCTGGCGTATCTGGCCTCCACCCCGGCGGCCCGCCGGTGGCTGTCCGCCCTGTCGGCGGTGACCTCGCTGGGCGTGGGCCTGTCCACGGTGTATCTCGGTACGCACTGGCTGAGCGATGTGCTCCTCGGCTGGGCCGCCGGCCTGCTGATCCTGCTGGCGCTGCCCTGGTTCGAGCCGCTGATCGCCCGCGCCGAGTCGGTGATCTTCGATCTGCGCGACCGGCTGCGGGCCCGCCGCGCCGGTACGGCAGCCGTGCCGGCCGCTCCGGTCGAGGTCCCGGTGCGGGTCAAGCCGCGCGACTCGGCGCAGGACGTCTCCCCCACGGCCCGTTCGCCGCGGGCGCCGGTCCATCTGGCGCCGGGGCCGCACACGGCCCGCTCGGAGCGCACTCCGGTCACCCCGGCCGGCAGCCGCCGACCACCGCAGACCGACCGCGTCACGCGCGGTACGACGTCGGCGGCCCGCCCCCTCACGGGCGGCTAGCCACCGCAGGACAGCGGGGCCCGGTACGCACAGCCACCCCGCGGCGACGGCCCCGGTTCCTCTGCGCGAGGAGCCGGGGCCGTCGCGCTGCGTCAGCCCTTCCAGGCCCGGGTCACCAGGCCGTCCCGCACCTCGAAGTTCAGCCGTCCCACGCGGTACTCCATGGTGATGATCGCGCCCGGCGGCAGCGACCGTACGGTCGTCCAGCCCCGTTCGCGGGCGAGTTGCTCGGCTCGGTCGGCGTCCAGGCCGAGGTAGCCGTCCGGCTGGTCCTGGGGTTCGGCGGGGGGTGTCGGTATCGGTGCCATGCCGCCACGCTAGGCCCTGGGCGGCGGCCGGGGCCAGCGCAGCGCCCACGCCCTGTCACTCATCCCTGGCCGGTCACGCTTCTGTCACAGGATCACGACACGCGTTTCGACCCGGCTCACTCACACGTACGAGCGATCGCCCACGTCTTTCACAGGAATTCGAACGCAATTCCCGCATGTCCCGGAGGCGTCCCCTATACCGGTCGGAAAGCGCCGAGAAAATTCCCCCGGACTCCTTTCTCCGCGCACCGGTTCACCACTCCGCGCCGGATCCGCTCGGCGTCCCCGGCCTTCGATCCGCCCCCTCCCAGGTACGCGGCGCTCGCTCCAGAGCCCGGGAAAGCCGGTCCCGGGCGGTCCTGATCGCGTCCGTGAGCTCGACGGGCTCCAGCACCTCGAACTCGAAGCCCAGCAGCATCACATGGATCACCATCACATCCAGGCTCGCCGCTCCGGTGCGCAGCAGACAGCTGCGCGGGCCCTCGGGTTCCAGCACACCGGCGGAGGGCGAGATGTGCTCGGCGGCCTCCCGCAGGGGCACCAGCAGCCGGACCAGGGCGTGGGTGGCGTACGCGCGCGTGGAGACGCCCTGGGAGACATAGGCGGCGAGGTCGTCGGCGGGCGGGCGGCGCGGGGTGAAGCGGGGGCCGTGCGGGGGCTTGGGCGTGATGCGGTCGGCGCGGAAGATGCGCCAGTCGTCCCGGTCGAGGTCCCAGGCCACCAGGTACCAGCGGCGCTCGGTGCAGACCAGGCGGTGCGGTTCGGCTCTGCGGCGGGTGAGCGTGCCGTCGTGGCCCCGGTACTCGAAGCGCAGCCGCTCGGCGTCCCGGCACAGATGGGCCAGTTCGGTGAGGAGGCCGGGGTCGACGGGGGAGGGCTGTCCGCGCAGCATCGGCACGGTGAAGGCGTTGAGGGCGCTGATCCTGTGGCGCAGCCGGTTCGGCAGGACCTGCTCCAGCTTGGTGAGGGCCCGCACCGAGGTCTCCCCGATGCCCTCGATGCCCTGTCCCGCGGCCGTGCGCAGCCCTACCGCGACGGCGACCGCCTCGTCGTCGTCCAGGAGCAGCGGCGGCAACTCGGCGCCCGCGCCCAGCTGGTACCCGCCGCCGGTGCCCGGGCTGGCGTTGACCGGGTAGCCGAGCTCGCGCAGCCGCTCCACGTCCCGCCGGACCGTGCGGGGGGTCACCCCGAGACGGTCGGCGAGTTGCGCGCCGGACCAGTCCCGGTGGGCCTGGAGGAGCGAGAGCAGGCGCAGCAGTCGTGCCGAGGTGTCCAACATGGCGCAGAGTCTGCCAGCGCAACCGGACAGTAACGGTCCGCAATGCTCAACTCGCGGATATAACCAGGCAACTGACTGTCACACCGGCCCCGGGCGCCCCTCGCTCAGGGCGTGTAGGACAACTGCGGAACCGCGAAGCACGTGCGGTCCATGTCCCCCTGGGAGACCCAGCCCCGGTCGTCCGTCCAGCGCGCCACCGACAGACACGTCCGGCGGGTCGCGGGCGGCTCGGCCAGCCGCTCGAAGCGGACGGGGAGCAGCAGACCGCCGGCGGTCCAGCCCTGGCTGCGGCTCATCCAGCCGTCGACGCACGCGCGCGTGACGCCCGTCCTCGCGCAGGACCGTGCGGCTTCCGTGAACCACCGTGCGGCCGCCCACCCCTCCAGCTGCCACTGCGCATGCGTCTTCAGCCCCTCGGTGGCCTCCCGGAACTCCCGTACGGCCTGGTGGCCGGTGTCCTCGAAGTTGCGGCTGGACCCGGTCGCCCAGAGGGCGTTGCGGCAGCGCGGGGCGTCCTTGTAGTCGTCCGCCACGGTGGAGGTCCAGTTCTGTACGTTCGTCACCTTGGCGGTCAGCTCGACGCCGGCGTCGTCCAGGGCCGCGCACAGCCGGGCGTTGCCGTGGCTGTCGATGGCGTCGAAGACGAGGTCGGCGCCCCGCTCCTTCAGATCGGCCGCGACGGCGCGGAAGTTGGGCAGCGCGAAGTCGACCTGCTCGGTGACCACCTCGTAGCCCTCGGCCCGCAGACCCCGCTCGACGAGCCGGGCCCAGGAGGCGGACGCGGCCTGGTTGTAGGAGACGACGGCGGCGGTACGGGCGCCGTGCTCGCGCTTGAAGTAGCGGTAGACCTCGGTGCCGCCGTAGAGCTTGCCGTCCCAGCCGGCCGTGCCGTCGCGGGGCGCCAGGCTGCCGTAGATGCCGTACAGGTGCGGCCAGGTGTCGTAGGCGGCGCCGATGGGCTGGCCGCCGATGTCGGGCACGCGCGCGCGGGAGACGCGGGAGGCGCCCGCGTAGTCGAGGACCGTGGTGGCGACCAGGGCGACCACCCGGTCCTCGTCGATCAGCCGGTGTACGCACTCGTTGTTGCCGACGCCGCTGCCCCCGTCGTCGCACAGCCGCACCTCGACCGGGCGGCCGTCGATGCCCCCGCGCGCGTTGAGCCGCTCGAAGTAGGCCTTCGCCCCGTCGCGCGGGCCGGTGAAGGCGTCGCCGCCGACCGGGCTGGTGGCGCTGGTGATCACACCGACCCGGATCGGGGCGGTGTCCCGCGCGGGAGCCCGACTCCCGCGGTCCTCGAAGTCGCTCTCCGGAAGCCGGCTGCCGCAGGCCGCGCTCAGGACGAGCAGCAGCACCGCGACAACGGCCTCAGCAGCCCGGGACCGGCGAGGCCGAGCCATTGCCGCTCAGTTGCACCAGCGCGCACAGCGTCTTGGCGGACACCTTCCAGGTGCCGTCCTGCTCCACGGCCGTCCCCGCGGCGTCCGGCAGGGCGGTGGCGCCGTTCAGGGTGAGCGTGTACGTCACGTCCGCCTCGGTCGGCGAGGTGAAGGCGACCTCGCTGACCCGCGCCCCGACCTGTCCGCCCCGCTCGTCGCCGCTGAACGCCCGGAGCACCGGGGCCATCCGGTCGCCGTTCTCCAGGACGGTCTCCTTGTCCTCCAGGGAGGTGTCGGGGTCGAAGAACTTCTGCCAGTTCCGCTCGATCTCCTGCTCGGCCGCCCCGGCGTCGGCGGGCGCGGTCGCCGCGGGGGCGCTCGTCGTCCGCTCGGCCGAAGGGGCGGGCGGAGTGGCGTCCGAGCCGCCTCCCTCGTCGTCGCCGCAGGCCGCGAGGGCCGGGGCGAGGAAGAGAAGCAGGGCGGCCGCCAGTGCCGTACCGCGTCCTGTGTTCCGCCGACTGAGGTCGCTCCCGAGAACCATCTGGCTCACCACCGGGTGTCGGTCCGGGCCGTGCACGCCCGGTTCTTTCAGGGTCAGCTGACAGAAGGCATAGTGCAAGCCATCGGCTGGCATGGACAGACACATGACGTGTGAAGCCTGAGGAGCCACAGATGCGGACAGCCCGACTGCGGACCGTGCATCCCGTCCTGTGGGCCGGCTGGGCCGCTCTCGCCGCGGGCGCGGTGCTCTGCGTACTCGGCTGGTACGGCGTCTCGGGCGAGCGGTTCGCCGAGCGGCAACTGCCCTATCTCGCCTCCTGCACGGTCCCCGGCGCCGCGCTGATCGTCGCCGCGGCGGTGCTGCTCACCCAGGGCCGCAACGCGCTCGCCGCCGCACGCGTGGAGGAGCTGTACGGCCTGCTCGTGGCCGCCGAAGCGCCGGACGCCGAGGCGTCGGGGTCCTCGCCGGCCGCGCCCCTCGCGGTCAGCGGGGACCGGCTGATGGTGCCGGGCGGCACGCTCTTCCACCGCGCGGACTGCCCGCTGGTGAGCGGGAGGGCGGAGGCGGTGCCGGTGGACGCCAAGCTGGTCGGCAGCGGCGACCTGGGGCCCTGCCCGATCTGTGAGCCCGCCACGGCGGACGACTGATGTCGTCCCTGACGTACGACCTCACCCTGGCCGGCCTGTCGGTCGGCAGCGCCGCCGCCCTCACCGGGATCGGCCTGGTCGTCACCTATCGCGCGACGGGGGTGCTCAACTTCGCGCACGGGGCCGTCGCCATGGTGTGCGCCTATGCGCTGCGGCAGCTCGTGGTGGAGTGGGGCTGGCCCCTGTGGGCGGGGGCCGCGATGACCCTGCTCGTGCTGGCGCCCGCGATCGGGATGGCGCTGGAACGGTTCGTCTTCCGTCCGCTGTCCGTCCTCGGCGGTGACCCGGCGCAGACGCTGGTGGCGTCGATCGGGGTGTTCGTGCTGCTGGTGGGCGGGGCGGCGCTGCTGTGGGGGCAGGGGGCGCGGGACGACGCGCCGGAGCTGCTGGTGGCGGCGGACCCCTGGGGACAGCTGGCGGTGGTCCTGGTGCTGGCGGCGGCGGTCGGTGCGGTCATCCGGTGGACCCGGTTCGGGCGGGAGCTGCGCGCGGTCGTGGACGACCGGCAGCTCGCCGGGCTGGGCGGGATCGACGCGGACCGGGTGGCCGCGGCGGGCTGGGCGTTCGGCTCGTTCACGGCGGGCCTGACCGGCGTGCTGCTGGCCCCTTATGTCCGTCTGGACCCGTACGGACTGCCGCTGCTGGTGATGGAGGTCGTGGCGGTGGCGGTGGCCGCCCGGATGCGGAGCCTGCCGGTCGCGGTGGTGACGGCGCTCGGCATCGGCGTGGCGCAGAGCCAGGTGACGCGGCTGCATCCGCGGGGCTGGGGCGAGCCGCTGCTGCAGGCGGTGGGCGCGAACCTGTTCGTGGTGGCGCTGCTGATCGCGGCGCTGGCCCTCCCCCGCGTCGGCACCCGCGACGCCCTGCCCCGCACGGCCACCGCGCGCGTGCCGACGCCGCTGGGCGCCTGGATCGTGGCGTGGGTGCTGTTCCTGCTTCCGCTGGGCTTCGCGGGCGCGGACCTGCACACCTCGGTCCAGGTACCGGCGCTGGCCGTGGTGCTGCTCTCCCTGGTGGTGGTCACCGGCCGCGGCGGCCAGATCTCCCTCGGTCAGGCGGCCTACGCGGGTTTGGGCGCCCTCTTCACTGCCCTGCTGGCGGCGGGCCGGTTCCCGGGCCTGCCCCGCCTGCCCGAACTGGCGGCGCTGGCGCTGGCGGTGCTGCTGGTGGCCCCCCTGGGGCTGCTGACCGGCTGGCCCGCGATCAGCCGCAAAGGCCTGGCGCTGGCGCTGGCGACGTTCGCGGTGGGTGTCGGGGTGAGCCGCTTCGTCTTCGCGCAGCCGTACGCGACCTCGGGCCTGGCGCTCGGCCGCCCGGCGGGCTTCGACGACGACCGCGCCTACTACGTCCTGGAGTTGGCCCTGCTGGGCGCGGCCCTCCTGGCGGCCCGCGCGCTGCGCACGGGCCGTACCGGGCGGGCCCTCGCGGCCCTGCGCGACCACGAGTCGGGCGCGTCGGCCTCCGGAGTGCGTGTCCCGGCCCTGAAACTCGCGGCCTTCGTCTCGGGCGCGGCGCTGGCCGCCCTGGGCGGCGGCATGCTCGGCATGGGGCTGCGGGCCTTCGACCCCGCCGCCTTCGACCCGGTCCGGGGCCTGCTCTGGTTCGCCGCGGTGGTGGTCCTCGGCGCCGACAGCACCCTGGGCGCGCTGGCCGCGGCGGCCCTGCTGGTGGGCCTGGACGCCGGGGCGCGGGGCGGGGTGGCGGCGACCCTGATCGGCGTCCTGGCGGTCCTGGTGGGCCGCTTCCCGGGCGGCCCGTACGAGGCCCTGCGGAGCGCGGCGACCCGGCTGCGGCCGGCGGGACGGGCGAGGCTGACGGAGCGGGGAGAGGCGGTACGCCGGTACCTGCGGAGGACCGCCACCGGCCCCGCGCCGGTCGCACCCGCACCGTCGGCCGTGGCCGCCCACTCCCCCAGACCCTCCCGGCAGCCACCCACATCCGACAGGCCGATCCTCAGCGCCCACGCCCTCCGGGCCGGCTACGGCGGCTTCCGGGCCCTCGACGGCGTGGACCTCCAGGTGGCCCCCGCGCGGATCACCGCGATCGTCGGCCCGAACGGCGCCGGGAAGAGCACCCTCTTCCACTGCCTAGCGGGCACTCTCCGCCCCGCCCACGGCCGGATCCGCTACGGCGACCGGGACATCACCCGGCTCCCCGCCCACACCCGCGCCCGCCTCGGCATCGCCCGCACCTTCCAGCAACTGGCCGTCTTCCCTGCCCTCACCGTGGCCGAGAACATCCGCGTCGGCGCGGAGCAGGGCCGCGTCGGCGACCCGGCGGCCGTGGACCGAGCCCTGCGCCTGCTGGGCCTCGACTCCGTGTGGGACGCCCCCGCCGCCGGCCTGCCCACCGGCACCCTCCGCCGGGTCGAGCTCGCACGGGTCCTGGCCGGGAGCCCTCGCGTCCTGCTCCTGGACGAACCCGCGGCGGGCCTGGACACCGGGGAGGTCGCCGCCCTGGCCCGCCTCCTCAAGGCGCTCGCCGCCGACGGCACGGCCCTGCTCGTCGTGGAGCACGACCTGGACCTGGTGGCCGACCTCGCGGACGTCGTGCACGTCATGACGGCCGGCCGCATCGTCGCCTCGGGCCCCCCGGCCCACGTCCTCGACGCACTGGACGCCCGGGAGACCCCCGTATGACCCTCTCCCTGCGCCACGCGCGCGTGCGTTACGGCCCCCTGGAAGCCCTGCACGGCATCACCCTCGCCGCGCCTGCCCCGGGCCTGACCGTGCTCCTCGGCCGCAACGGATCGGGTCGTACGACCGCCCTGCGCGCCCTGGCCGGGACCGTCCCGCTGTCCGGGGGCGCGGTGGTGTGGAACGGCGTGGACGTGACCCGCGTACCGGCGTACGAGCGGGCCCGCCGGGGCCTGTGCCTGGTCCCGGACCGGCAGGCGGTCTTCGGCTCGCTCACCGTCCGCGAGAATCTCGAACTGACCGCCCAAGCCCTCGATGCGGCCCTGGCCGCCTACCCGCCCCTGGAGGCGCTGCTCCCCCGCCGGGCGGGCACCCTCTCCGGCGGCGAGCAGCGCATGCTGGCCCTCTCCCGGGCCCTGCTGGCCCGCCCGCGCGTGCTGCTCGTGGACGAACCGGCGCAGGGCATGGCGCCCGCGGTGGCGGCCCGGACGTACGGACTGCTCGCCGGGCTGGACGCGTGCGTGGTCCTCGCCGAGCAGCGGCTGCCGCCCGTGCCGCGCGACCGGCCGACGCTGGTGTACGAACTGCGCCGCGGCGCGGTGGTGTTCAGCGGTGAGGCCACTGAGCCGCGGGATCCGCCCGGGGCGGGCCTCAGAGCGCGGCGGAGCGGGTCGCGCTCTTCGGAATGACCAGCAGCATGTCCGGCCGGAGCCGGTCCGGGGAGGGGCCGACGGTCTTCTTGTTGGCCTTGTAGAGGGCCGGCCAGCCGCCCTTGATGCCGTACATGCGGGCGACCGACGAGAGCGTGTCGCCGGGTTTCACCGTGTGCATCCGGCCCTTGAGCCCGTACCGCTTCGAACAGACGGGCCAGGCCTTCCAGCCCTGGACGGCGAGCACCTTCTGGGCGACCGTGATCTGCTGCTGCCGCGTGGCGAGATCCGCGCGCGGGGCGTACTTCAGGCCGCCGAACGCCTTCCACGTGGGCTGCCAGAACTGCAGTCCGCCGTAGAAGCCGTTGCCGGTGTTGATGTGCCAGCGTCCGCTGCTCTCGCACTCGGCGATACAGCCCCAGGGCCACTGGTCCTTGGCGCAGGCGTAGGGCGGGAGCGGGGCCGCCGGTGCGGAGGCCGTCGGAGGCGGTGCCGCGTGGGCGGCGCCGGGGGCGAGGAGGGGCAGCAGGGCGGCCGCGAGGGCGAGCGTGATCGGCGTGCGGATCATCGGCCCACGCTAAGCAGCGCCACGCGCGGCGCCGTCCCGGCGCGTCGGTGCGCGCGGGGGCCCCACCCGGTCGGCGGACCGACGGGGCCGGAGGGTGCCGTTCTTCGACGTCCCATTTCATTCGCCGATTTCACGATTTGTCGACCCATCACCTCGTCGACCTGTCGCTCACCCAGCGGAACCAACTGCCGTGACCTAGAGCGGACTTGACCACGAATGCCCGATTCCGCCCCCAGGTGACCGAGCCCCTTGCCTGGTTCGATTCCGTTCGCCCTGAGGCGTGACTCCCGCCGCAGCTCACCCGTTGTCTTCTTCATGAGCCCGGGGCCCACCCGGTTCACGGGCCGGGAGCCACCCGGCCGCGCCACGCACCACATCCCGAGGGAGCCACCCGTGCCGCGCATGCTCGACGTCAGCGACGAGGTACGCGCCGAGATCGGCGACGAAGAAGCCGACCGGCTGCTCGCCGGAGAGAACGCCCCCGGCAGTTACGACTGCACGTCCTGCCGCACCCCGGGCGACTCCGAACAGGAGCGCACCAGCACCGTCCTGTTCATCGGGGACGAGACCGCCGTCCTCGCCTTCGCCCACGCCGGCTGCCTGCCCTCGCAGGTCGTCCAGGTCACCGAGGAGCAGCTCAAGGGGGCCGTGCGGTCCATCACCGGCGACCAGGTCGACCTGGAGCCGGAGAAGGTCGTACCCGAGCAGGCGGTGCTCGGCGTGACCAGCGGACTCATCCTGATCGCCGGGGAGTTGCACCCGGCGCTGGTCGTGGAGCCGACCGGGCCCATCGTCCGGCCCGGGTCCACCGCCCTCGGCGACGACTTCCTGCCGCTGCTCATCGAGCAGGGGTTCATGCCGGTGACGGCCATCGACTCGGTGCCGCCGGTGCTGCACGGCTGGTCGGTGCTGCTCGCCATGGGGCAGCTGCACGCGGTGCTCCAGCCGGGCACCAACGGCGGCCAGCCGGTGGCCTGGTGGCAGGCGCACCAGCCGCTCCAGGTCACCGAGGGATGGCGGACCGCGGCCAACAAGCACCAGCAGGTGCTGATGTTCGCGGCCCCGGTGGGGACCATCGGACGGCAGCCGCGGGAGGACCTGCTGCGGGACGCGCTGGACAAGGCCGCGGCCAACGGCAAGTTGGTCGCTTCCGCACTGCCTCTCGCCGGGACCTGAGCGCCCCCGAAGGCCCGCGCCCCGGCCGCATCCCTTGCTGTGCCCGGTCGTTTGGACATACGTGCACGCATACGATGTTTCGCCATCGGCCACGCCGATCTACGACGCGCTCTACGCCGAGTACGTCAAGTCCTTCCGGACGCTGCCGGGTGACCGCAGCGGCGAGGAGGAGCTGGGGTTCACCGCCTTCGGGAGCATCCCGCACAGTTCGGGCTCGTACGGCGGTCACCGGTCGGGGTCCTTCTCCAGTTCGTACAGCGCCTACAGCGCGGGCGCGCACAGTGCCCGGCAGTCGCAGTGGCAGCGGGTCGGACACATCGGGCCGCAGGGGACGGGAACGCATCCGGCGCTGGAGCCCGTTCCCCGCAGAGGCATCTGAACGACGAAGAGGGCGGTCCCTTCCGGGGCCGCCCTCTTCGTCGTACGCCTACTTCTTCTTGCCGCGCTTCTCGCGGACCCGGACCGAGATGTGGATCGGGGTGCCCTCGAAGCTGAACTCCTCGCGCAGCCGGCGCTCGATGAAGCGCCGGTAGCCCGCCTCGATGAAGCCGGAGGCGAAGAGCACGAACCGCGGCGGCTTGGTGCCGGCCTGGGTGCCGAAGAGGATGCGCGGCTGCTTGCCGCCCCGGATCGGGTGCGGGTGGGCGGCGACCAGCTCACCGAGGAAGGCGTTGAGGCGGCCGGTCGGGACCCGGGTCTCCCAGCCCGCCAGGGCCGTCTCGATCGCCGGGACCAGCTTCTCCATGTGCCGGCCGGTGCGCGCGGAGACGTTCACCCGCGGCGCCCACACCACCTGGCCGAGCTCGGTCTCGATCTCCCGCTCCAGGTAGTAGCGGCGCTCCTCGTCGAGGGTGTCCCACTTGTTGAAGGCCAGGACCACCGCGCGTCCGGCCTCGACGGCCATCGTCACGATGCGCTGGTCCTGCACCGAGATGTTCTCGGAGGCGTCGATCAGAATGACCGCCACCTCGGCCTTCTCGACCGCGGCGGCGGTGCGCAGCGAGGCGTAGTAGTCGGCACCCTGCTGGAGGTGGACGCGCTTGCGGATACCGGCCGTGTCGACGAACTTCCAGGTGACACCGCCGAGTTCGATCAGCTCGTCGACCGGGTCCCGGGTGGTGCCCGCGATCTCGTTGACGACGACGCGCTCCTCGCCCGCCACCTTGTTCAGCAGCGAGGACTTGCCGACGTTCGGGCGGCCGATCAGGGCGATGCGGCGGGGGCCGCCGACCGCGGTGCCGAAGGTCTGCTCCGGGGCGTCCGGCAGCACCTCCAGCACGGCGTCCAGCATGTCGCCGGTGCCGCGGCCGTGCAGCGCCGAGACCGGGTGCGGCTCGCCGAGCCCGAGGGCCCACAGGTACGAGGCGTCCGCCTCGCCGCTCGGGCCGTCCACCTTGTTGGCGCACAGCACCACGGGCTTGCCGGCCTTGCGCAGCAGACGTACGACCGCCTCGTCGGTGTCGGTGGCGCCGACCTTGGCGTCGACGACGAAGACGACGGCGTCGGCGGCCTCGATGGCGTACTCGGCCTGGGCGGCGACGGAGGCGTCGATGCCGAGGACGTCCTGCTCCCAGCCGCCGGTGTCGACGACCTTGAAGCGGCGGCCCGCCCATTCGGCCTCGTAGGTAACCCGGTCACGGGTGACGCCGGGCTTGTCCTCGACGACGGCCTCGCGGCGCCCGATGATGCGGTTGACGAGGGTCGACTTGCCGACATTCGGACGGCCGACGACGGCGAGCACGGGCAGCGGGCCGTGACCCGCCGCTTCGAGGGCGCCCTCGACGTCCTCCGGGTCGAAGCCCTCTTCCGCGGCGAGCTCCATGAACTCCGCGTACTCGGCGTCGCCAAGTGCTCCGTGGTCGTGCGCCTCGCCCGAGCCCTCGGAGGGGATCTGGTCGTTCATGAAGTCCGTACCTCGTTCAGTGTGGTGATCGGTGGAACCCCCCGTTTCGGGTGATCCACTACTCAAGTGTCGCCTAGCGACCGGTGAGCCGCCTGGCGTTTTCCAGGTGCTCGGTCAGCTGCTTCTGGATGCGCACGGTCGCCTCGTCCAGCGCCGTGCGGGTGCGCCGTCCGCTGCCGTCGCCCGCCTCGAAGGGGTCGCCGAAGACGACGTCGACGCGGGAGCGCAGCGCGGGCAGCGCCTTTATCAACCGTCCGGGCCGCTCGGTGCTTCCCAGTACGGCGACCGGGACGATCGGGGCGCCGCTGCGCACCGCGAAGTACGCGAGCCCGGCCCGCAGAGCGGCGAAGTCGCCCTCGCCGCGGGTGCCCTCGGGGAAGATCCCGAGCACGCCGCCGAACGCCAGCACGTCCAGCGCCTGGGTGATGGCCGTACGGTCGGCGGTCGAGCGGTCCACCTTCAGCTGGCCGACGGCCCGCATGAAGGGATCGAGCGGGCCGACGAACGCTTCCTTCTTGACCAGGAAGTGCGACGGCCGGGGCGCCACGCCGATGACCATCGGGCCGTCGATGACGTGCGAATGGTTGACGGCGAGGATCACCGGGCCGGTCGCGGGGACCTTCCAGGCACCCAGGACCCGCGGCTTCCACAGCCCGTACATCAGGCCGACGCCGATGCGCCGCCCTACCTCCGCACCCCGCTCCGACGGTGCCGTCACTTCCCGGCCCGCTTCTCCTCGACGAGGGTCACGACGCACTCGATGACCTGCGCGAGGGTGAGCTCGGTGGTGTCCACCTCGACCGCGTCGTCGGCCTTGGCCAGCGGCGAGGTCTTGCGGCTGGAGTCGGCCGCGTCCCGCTTGATCAGGGCCTCGCGGGTGGCGTGCACGTCGGCGCCCTTGAGCTCACCGCTGCGGCGGGCGGCGCGCGCCTCCGGGGAGGCGGTGAGGAAGATCTTCAGATCGGCGTCCGGCAGCACCGTGGTGCCGATGTCCCGGCCCTCGACGACGATGCCACCCTCCGCGGACGCCGCGATCGAGCGCTGCAGCTCGGTGATCCGCGCCCGCACCTCGGGCACCGCGCTGACCGCGCTGACCTGGGAGGTGACCTCCTGGGTGCGGATCGGGGCGGCGACGTCGATGCCGTCGACGGTGATCGTCGGCTTCTCCGGGTCGGTGCCGGAGACGAGGTCGGGCTTCCCGGCCACGGCGGCGATGGCGTGCGGATCGTCGATGTCGATGCCGTTGGTCACCATCCACCAGGTGATCGCCCGGTACTGGGCGCCGGTGTCGAGGTAGCTCAGGCCGAGCTGGGCGGCGACGGCCTTGGAGGTGGTCGACTTACCCGTGCCGGAGGGGCCGTCGATGGCGACAATCACGGGCTGGGCGGCGCCGTTTTCCACGGGAGGACACCTTCCTGGTGCGGTGCGGAGGGGTGTAGGGGCGCGAGGGTGCCCCGCACAAGGTTACTGGGTGCGGGTCACTCGTCCGGACGCGCGCGCCTCACTGGCGGATCGCCCAGCCCCGCTCCCGCAGCGCCGCCGTCAGCACCGGCACCGCGTTCGGCTCCACCATCAGCTGGACCAGACCGGCCTGCTGACCCGTCGCGTGCTCGATGCGGACGTCCTCGATGTTGACCCCGGCCCGGCCTGCGTCGGCGAAGATGCGGGCCAGCTGGCCCGGCTGGTCGTCGATCAGGACCGCCACGGTGTCGTACACCCGCGGCGCGGACCCGTGCTTGCCCGGCACCCGGACCTGCCCGGCGTTCCCGCGGCGCAGGACGTCCTCGATACCGGCCGTGCCCTCGCGGCGCTTGGCCTCGTCGGAGGACTGCAGCGCCCGCAGTGCCTGCACCGTCTCGTCGAGGTCCGCGGAGACGTCCGCGAGGAGGTCGGCGACCGGCCCCGGGTTCGCGGAGAGGATGTCGATCCACATCCGGGGGTCGGAGGCCGCGATCCGCGTCACGTCCCGGATGCCCTGGCCGCACAGCCGTACGGCCGCTTCCTCGGCGTTCTCCAGCCGCGCGGCGACCATGCTGGAGACCAGGTGCGGCATGTGGGAGACCAGCGCCACGGCCCGGTCGTGGGCGTCGGCGTCCATGACGACCGGCACCGCCCGGCAGTGCGAGACCAGCTCCAGGGCGAGGTTCAGGACCTCGGTGTCGGTGTCCCGGGTCGGGGTGAGCACCCAGGGGCGGCCCTCGAACAGGTCGCCGGAGGCGGCCAGCGGGCCGGACTTCTCACGGCCCGACATCGGGTGGGTACCGATGTACGCCGCGAGGTCGAGCCCCAGTGCCTGGAGCTCGCGGCGCGGACCGCCCTTGACGCTCGCCACGTCCAGGTAGCCCCGGGCCACCCCGCGCCGCATGGCGTCGGCCAGCACCCCGGCCACATGGGCGGGCGGCGCGGCGACGATCGCGAGGTCCACCGGGGCCTCGGGCGCCTCGGCCGTGCCGGCGCCGAGGGCGGCGGCCGTGCGGGCCTGCTCGGGGTCGTGGTCGGCGAGGTGGACGACGACGCCACGGCTCACCAGGGCGAGCGCGGCGGACGTGCCGATGAGGCCGGTGCCGATGACGAGTGCGGTTCTCACTGGGCGATGTCCTTGCGCAGGGCGGCCGCGGCGCCGAGGTAGACATGGGCGACCTCGGCCCGGGGCAGGTCGGCCTCGATGTGCGCGAGGACACGGACCACGCGGGGCATGGCGCCCTCGATGTCCAGCTCCTGCGCGCAGATCAGGGGCACGTCGACGATGCCGAGCTTGCGGGCGGCGGCCGCGGGGAAGTCGCTGTGCAGATCGGGGGTGGCCGTGAACCAGATGCTGATCAGGTCGTCCGTGGTCAGGCCGTTGCGTTCGAGGACGGCGGTGAGCAGGGCTCCGACCCGCTCGTCCATGTGGCCGGCCTCGTCCACGTCGAGTTGGACGGCACCCCGGACCGCTCGTACCGCCACGGCTTGGCTCCCTTGCTGCTGTACGGATCGCTCTGTGCGCGTCCAGCCTAGTCAGCGCCCGGCGGACCGGGGCGCGACGCCCGCCCGCTGAGATGCGGTGCGGGTCCGCCGGGCTTGCGCGATTTATGGCATTGCCTCCCGGGTTGCTTCTTCTTCGGTGCTTTCAGTGCCAAGATGCTGGTCCGACCGGCCCCGCGCCCCCTGGTTCCGCCCCACACTCGGAGTGACGACATGACCATCCGTCCGAACCGGCGCACCATCCTCCTCGCCACGGGCGCGGCGGCACTCGTCGCGGGCTGCGGCGACTCAGGCGACGACGACAGCGGCTCCGCCACCACCGACCGGACCACCGGGACCACCGAGACCTCGGGCGCGCCCGAGGCCGGGGGCGAGGAGCTGACCACGACGGACGCCATCCCGGTCGGCGGCGGCAAGGTCTTCAAGGACCAGGAGGTCGTGGTGGTCCAGCCGGAGGACGGCGAGTTCAAGGCCTTCTCCGCCATCTGCACCCACCAGCGGTGCACGGTCGCCGGCGTCTCGGACGGCACGATCAACTGCTCCTGCCACGGCAGCCGGTTCAGCATCACCGACGGCGCGGTGGCCAACCCGCCGGCGACGCGGCCGCTGCCGGAGAAGAAGATCACGGTGGAGGGAAATTCGATCCGCCTGGCGTGAGGCGCCGCGTACGCTCCGGGCCATGCACCCCGAGGCCCTGGTACGCGACCACACGATCTACGCCTGCGTGATGGGTTCGCGCGCCTTCGGTCTGGCGACGGACGGCAGCGACACCGACCGGCGGGGCGTCTTCCTCGCCCCCACTCCCCTGTTCTGGCGCTTCGACAAGCCGCCGACGCACGTCGAGGGTCCCGGCGAGGAGCGGTTCAGCTGGGAGCTGGAGCGCTTCTGCGAGCTGGCGCTGCGCGCGAACCCCAACATCCTGGAGTGTCTGCACTCCCCGCTCGTGGAGCACGCCGGCGACACCGGCCGCGAACTGCTCGGCCTGCGCGCGGCGTTCCTGTCCCGCCAGGCCCACACCACCTTCGCGCGGTACGCCGTCGGCCAGCGCAAGAAGCTGGAGGCGGACGTCCGCAACCACGGCGCCCCGCGCTGGAAGCACGCGATGCACCTGCTGCGGCTGCTGATGAGCGCCCGCGATCTGCTGCGCACCGGCGAACTGCGGATCGACGTCGGTGATCAGCGCGAACCGCTGCTCGCGGTCAAGCGCGGCGAGCTTTCCTGGCCGGAGGTGGAGGCGTGGATGACCCGGCTTGCGCAGGAGGCGGAGGCCGCTTCCCGGCGCAGTCCGCTGCCGGCCGAGCCGGACCGGCGGCGCGTGGAGGACTTCCTGGTGCGCGTCCGCCGTGCCTCAGCGCTCCAGCCGGATCCGTACGACGAGGTCGTGCAGGGCGTCGTGGACGGTCGCCGCCTCGGGCAGGGCTGAGGCGGCCTGCGCCTCGTCCAGCAGGAGGTGCAGCCGCTCCACGTCGGCCGCCACGCGCGCGTGGTCCACCTCGGCCGGCCCGTGTTCCCGCTCCGCCTTGGCCGCGATCAGCTCGGGCAGATACCCGGGCGCCTCGCTCACCTCGCCGAGCAGGGTCGGCAGATGGGCCTGCACCTCACCGGTACGCATCAGATGGATGCCGGTGAGCAGGACCCGGAAGGTGTAGAGCAGCGGCTTGAGCTCCCCGGTCTTGGAGTGGAGCCGCCACTGGGTGTTCGCGAAGCCCCGGTAGTGGTGGGCGTGGTGGCGGGTGACGGTTCCGGGGGCGAGCGCGACCAGCTCGCGGTGCGCGTCGGTGGTGTGCACGACGAGCGGGGAGAGCAGCTGTTCCAGGACATAGCCGTTGCGGCGGAGCATCAGCCGGACGAACTTGCGCAGGTCATGGGTGACCAGGTCCATCTCCACGCCGTCCCGGTCCCACATCCTGGACCGGGTCTCGTGCGGTTCACGCAGCCCGAGCAGCTCGGCGGCGGACAGCAGGTGCACCCCGCGCAGGTCCACGTCCGAGTCGCGGGACGGGAAGCCGTACAGATGGGCGCCGGAGACGGTCGCGAAGAGCACCGGGTCGGGCTGCTCCGCGACGACGGGCGCGAGGTCGATGTCCAGGGCGTCGATCATCCGCTAAGCGTCCCAGAGCGCGCCGAGGGCGAGCAGGTCGCCCCGGTACTCGATCCGGTCCGCCCACGCGCGGGGCCATGCGTCGGCCCCGAGGTAGGCCCCCGCGAAGGCGCCCGTCAGGCAGGCGATGGAGTCCGAGTCCCCGGAGGAACAGGCGGCGCGCCGGAGGGCGGTCACCGGTTCGTCGACGAAGAGCAGGAAGCACAGCAGCCCGGTCGCCAGCGCCTCCTCGGCGATCCATCCGGCGCCGGTGGCGAGGCACGGGTCGGTCTCGGCCGACCCCGCGCGCACGGCCCCCTGGAGCCGCTCCAGCACGCCCAGGCACTCGTCCCACCCGCGCGCGATGAAGTGCTCGGGCGTCGGGTCCTGGCTGCGGGTCCACAGGTCACCGAGCCAGGTGTGGTGGTAGCGGGAGCGGTTCTCGTAGGCGTACGACCGCAGCAGGCCGACCAGTCCGGTCGGCTCGGCGCCCTGGGCGAGCAGCCGTACGGCGTGCGCGGTGAGGTCGGAGGCGGCGAGCGCCGTGGGGTGGCCGTGGGTGAGCGCGGACTGCAACTGGGCCGCGCCCGCGCGCTGTTCGTCGCTCAGCCCGGGGGCGAGGCCGATCGGCGCGACGCGCATGTTGGCGCCGCAGCCCTTGGAGTGGATCTGGCTGGCGTCCTGCCAGAGGCGTCCCTCGGCCTTCAGGAGATCGCAGGCGACGAGGCAGGTCCGGCCCGGCGCGCGGTTGTTCTCGGGCGACTGGTACCAGTCGACGAACTCCTCCCGCACCGGCCGCTCCAGCCGCTTGGGCGCGAGCACACCCCGGTCCATGGCCACCCGCAGCCCCTTGCCCAGCGCCAGCGTCATCTGGGTGTCGTCGGTGACGATCGCCGGGGTTGGCAGCTCCATCTCCCGCCACGGCCCGCACTTGGCCAGGATCGACGGCACGTCGTTGAACTCGGTCGGGAAGCCCATCGCGTCCCCGAGGGCGAGGCCCAGCAGGGATCCAGTGGCGGCACGCTTCGTCATGCGGAAGGTCCTTCCGGGGTCGGCCGCAGCAGCGGTGGGTGGAGTGCGGTGGCAGCACCCGCGCGGTACAACGCGGCCGGCTTGCCGCGGCCGCCGGTGAGGCGGGAGGCGCCGGGAACCGGCTCGACGAAGCCGGGTGTGGCCAGCACCTTGCGCCGGAAGTTCGGCCGGTCCAGGCCCGTGCCCCACACGGCCTCGTAGACCTGCTGGAGCTCGCCGAGGGTGAATTCGGGCGGGCAGAAGGCGGTGGCCAGGCAGGTGTACTCCAGCTTGGCGCCGACGCGGTCATGGGCGTCGGCCAGGATCCGGTCGTGGTCGAAGGCGAGCGCCCCGGCCTCGTCGTACGGCATCCAGCGGGCCTGCGCCGCGTCGCTGCCGCCCTGCACCTCGGGCGCGTGGGGCAGCAGGGCGGCGAAGGCGACCGAGACGACCCGCATCCGGGGGTCGCGGTCCGGCTCGCTGTAGGTCCGCAGCTGTTCCAGGTGCAGTCCGGAGACGTCGGACAGGCCGGTCTCCTCGGCGAGTTCCCGCCGGGCCGCCGTCTCCGCGGACTCGTCCGGCTGCACGAAGCCGCCGGGCAGCGCCCATCGTCCGGCGTACGGCTCCTGGCCGCGCTCGACGAGCAGCACATGCAGGGCACCGGCCCGGAGCGTGAGGACGGCCAGGTCGACGGTGACGGCGAACGGTTCATAGGCGTGCTTGTCGTACTCCACGACCGCCTCCTTAATGGTCAGTACGACTATAAAGAGGCGGGCGTGAGGTGACAACCCCCCGGCTAGGACCGGCGTGCGGGCGCGAACACCGATACCGCCGCCCCCGCCGCGGCGACGCCCGCCGACACCCACAGCGCGGGCGCGGCCCCGTCCAGGAAGTCGGCCGGGGAGGCATAGCCGCCGTAGACCGTGAAGACCGCCGCGGCGGCCGCCACGCCGAAGACACCGCCGAGTTGACGCAGCGCGTTGTGGACGCCGGCCGCGATGCCCGCCTCGGTCAGCGGCACCGAGGAGGTCACGGCGTTGGCGACGCTCGGGAACACCAGGGAGATGCCGACGCCCGCGATGATCAGCGGGACGACGAGGCTGCCGTAGCCCACGCCCGGCTCCACCTGCCAGGCCAGCAGGCCGAGGCCGAGGCCCTGGAGGGCGAGGCCGCCGAGCATGAACGGCCGGGTGCCGTACCGGTCAGCGAGCGCGCCCGCGACCGGCGCGACCAGCAGCGGCATGGCGTTCCAGACGAGGATCCGCACCCCCGCCTCCAGCGGCGAGTAGCCGAGCCCGAACTGGAACAGCTGGGTGATCGTGAACAGCGAGCCCAGCAGCGAGGCGAAGAGCAGGAACCCCGCCGCGTTGGCGGTGGAGAAGCCGCGCCTGCGGAAGTGGCCGAGCGGGAGCATCGGATGCCGGGCGCCCCGCCTCTCCCAGTCCAGGAAGGCGGCCGTGAACACGATTCCGACGGCCAGCGCGGTCAGCACCTCGGCGCTCCCCCAGCCCGCCTCCGGCGCCCGCACCGGCGCCCAGGCCAGTCCGGTCAGCCCGACGGCCACCAGGACCAGGCCGATGATGTCCAGTTGGGGCCGCGTCCCGTAGCTCTCCTGGAGCTTGCGGGCGGCCAGGGGCAGCATCGCGAGCCCGACCGGCACGTTCAGCCAGAAGATCCACTGCCAGGACAGGCCCTCGGTCACGGCCCCGCCCAGCACCGGCCCGGCCGCCACTCCGAGGCCGGTCACCCCACCCCACACCCCGATCGCCACGCCCCGCTTCTCCGCCGGGAACGCCTCGCTGATGAGGGTCAGCGTGAGCGGCAGCAGTACGGCGGCCCCGGCGCCCTGCAGCAGACGCGCCCCGATGAGCTGGTCCGAGCTGCCCGCGAGGGCCGCGGCGGCGGAGGCTAGGGTGAACACGGCGAGGCCGACGACGTACATGCGCCGCCGTCCGAACCGGTCGCCGAGCGCGGCGCCGGTCAGGGTGAGACAGGCGAAGGCCAGGTTGTAGGCGCTGATCGTCCATTCCAGCTCGGACAGGCTCGCCCCGAAGTCGGCGCGCAGGGCGGGCAGCGCGGTGGCGACGACCACCACGTCGAGCGAGCACAGCAGCGCGCCGACCCCGGCGAGGATCACCGTCCAGCCGCGTGGTGGTGACGCCCGGTCGGGGCGCGAGGTACTGAGGGGAGCCTTGGCCGTCTCGGTCATGTCTGTGCCTTCCGTGAGGTCTTGAGGTCACTCACGGAAGGCAGACCCGCCTCACCCCGGAAAGGAATCGCGCCGCCCCAGGAAGGCCAGCAGCCGGATATCCGGCCGCGCGTCCTTCGGCACGACGAGCGGCGCGGCGAACCGCACCCCCCGGTCCTCCCCCGCCACCACGCACCGCGCCACGGGCAGCAGATCGGCCGCGAGGGCGACCGGCAGGGGCCGGGGCCGCCCACCGGCCTGCGCCACGTCCCAGCCGTGCACGGCGATCTCCACGGCGCCCACCGCGGCCAGCACCCCCGCCTCCAGCGGCCGTTCGCCGATCCGTACCCGGTCCGGCGGCCCCGCGGCCCAGGCACCAAGCACCGCGCACGCGCGCGTGCGGAAGCGGCACGCCCGGTCGTCCCGCGGGACCGGTCCGATCCGTCCGCCGGTCAGCCCCTCGTACAGCGCGTCCATGGAGTCGTCCAGATGCCCGAGCAGTTCCGCCAGGTCCCACCGCGCGCACGGCGTGCCCCGCGCGAGGCTCCCGGCCCGGACCTCGGCCACGCTCCCGAGGGCGTAGGCGAGCGAACGCTCCAGCAGCTCCCCGGGGTTCATCGCAGTTCCCCGGGCAGCCCGAACCGGCCGAAGACGTCGCCGTCCAGGAAGGCGGTGACCCGGCCGACCGCGCCCTCCTCGACGGTGAGCACCTGCAAGGAGTGCGGGCGCAGGACGCCGTCCGCCCCGCGCACGTACATGGCCGCCGCCGGCTGCCCGTTCGCGCGTGTGGGCAGCATTCGCAGGGTGCCCTTGTCGTGCAGCCGGGCCACCAGGAAGCGGTGCACCTCCTTGGCGCCGCGGAACCACTCCCGGAAGGGCGGCATCTCCAGCTCCACGCCGTCCCGCAACAGGGCGAGCAGGGCGTCCATGTCGGCGTTCTCGAAGGCGGCCACGTACCGGTCGAGCACCTCGCGGTCGGCGGCGCCGGACGGCTCCGTCACAAGGTCCTCCTCGGGCGCCACCTCCTCCAGCCGGGCACGCGCGCGCTGCAGGGTGCTCTTGACGGCCCCCGTCGACGTCCCGAGCAGGGAGGCGACCTCCGGCGCCCGCCAGGCCAGCACGTCCCGCAGGATGAGCACCGCGCGCTGACGCGCGGGCAGATGCTGGAGCGCGGCGACCAGGGCGAGCCGCAGACTGCCCCGGGCGGCCACCACCGAGGCGGGGTCGACGAGCGCGTCGGGCAGCGGCTGGAGCCAGGGAACGTCCGTCACAGGGCCGCTCAGCGGCTCCTCGGGCGCCTGGGAGGGCTCACCGAGCCCGGTGGGCAGCGGACGCCGCGCACGGCCCTCCAGCGCCGTCAGACACGTGTTGGTGGCGATCCGGTGCAGCCAGGTCCGCAGGGACGCACGGCCCGCGTAGCCGTCGTAGGACCGCCAGGCCCGCAGATAGGTCTCCTGCACCAGGTCCTCGGCCTCGTCGACCGAGCCCAGCATCCGGTAGCAGTGCGCGAGCAGCTCCCGCCGGTAGGGGTCCGTCAGCCGTACGAATTCCTCGCGGTCCGTCGTCGCCACGATGGCCCTCCCTCTCGCCGGTCATGAACCCGGTCAGGGGTACAGACCGGCGAGAGGGCGAAAAGGCATCGCCTAGAGGTCGACTTCCTTCAGCAGCATGCCGACCTCGGTGTTCGACAGGCGGCGCAGCCAGCCCGACTTCTGGTCGCCCAGCGTGATCGGCCCGAAGGAGGTGCGCACCAGCTTCTCGACGGGGAAGCCGGCCTCGGCCAGCATCCGGCGCACGATGTGCTTGCGGCCCTCGTGCAGGGTGACCTCGACGAGGTAGTTCTTGCCGGTCTGCTCCACGACGCGGAAGTGGTCCGCCTTGGCGTACCCGTCCTCCAGCTGGATGCCGTCCTTGAGCCGCTTGCCCAGGTCGCGCGGGATGGGGCCGACGATGGCGGCGAGGTAGGTCTTCTTCACGCCGTACTTGGGGTGGGTCAGCCGGTGCGCCAGCTCGCCGTGGTTGGTGAGCAGGATGACGCCCTCGGTCTCGGTGTCGAGCCGCCCGACGTGGAAGAGCCGCGTCTCCCGGTTGGTGACGTAGTCGCCGAGGCACTGGCGCCCGTCGGGGTCCTCCATGGTGGAGACGACACCGGCGGGCTTGTTCAGCGAGAAGAACTGGTACGACTGCGTCGCCACGGTCAGGCCGTCGACCTTGACCTCGTCCTTCTCCGGGTCGACCCGCTTGCCCTGCTCCAGCACGATCTCGCCGTTGACCTCGACCCGTGCCTGCTCGATCAGCTCCTCGCAGGCCCGGCGGGAGCCGTAGCCCGCGCGCGCGAGGACCTTCTGCAGCCGCTCGCCCTCCTGCTCGGCGCCGGGGAAGGTCTTGGGGAGCTTGATCTCCGGCTTGCCGGCGTACCGGTCGCGGTTGCGCTCCTCCGCGCGCGTCTCGTACTCGCGGGAGCGCGCCGGAGCCGTCCGGCCGCCGGAGCGCTGGCCCTGCTTGGGGCCGCCCTTGGCGCCACCGCGGGCCGAGGGGCCGCGGCCCGACTTCGGGCCGTCGTGCGTGGCGCTGGGGCCGACGTCGTAGCGCCGCTCCTCCGGGCGCGGCTTGTTCGGACGGCCGCTGCCCTGCTTGTCGTCGCGGTTGTTGCCGGCACCGCGGAAGTTACCGCGGCCACCGCCACTCCCGCCGCGGCCGCCGCTGTTGCCACCACGGCTCCCGCCGTTGTTTCCGCTGCTGTTCCTGCCGCTGCTGCTTCGCATCAAAATTCCGTCTGGTCGTCTGCGTCGTCGGAACCCGGCACATCGGGTGCGTCCGGATCGAACGACGGAACCCCTTCCAGGGTCTCGGCCTCGATCGCCTCCGCCTCGGGGAGGAAGGGCGCGAGCTCCGGAAGCTCGTCCAGGCCGCGCAGGCCCATCCGCTCCAGGAAGTAGTTCGTCGTCCTGTACAGGATCGCACCTGTTTCGGGTTCCGTGCCCGCCTCCTCGACGAGACCCCGCTGCAGGAGGGTGCGCATGACGCCGTCGCAGTTGACTCCGCGCACCGCCGAGACCCGGCTGCGGCTGACCGGCTGCCGGTACGCCACCACCGCCAGTGTCTCCAGCGCGGCCTGGGTGAGCCGGGCCTGCTGGCCGTCCAGGACGAAGCCCTCGACGGCCGCCGCGTACTCGGGACGCGAGTAGAAGCGCCAGCCGCCGGCGATCAGCCGGAGCTCGAACCCGCGGCCCTGGACGGTGTACTCGTCGGCCAGCTCGCGCAACGCGTCCGCGATCTGCCGCCGGGGCCGCTGGAGGATCTTGGCGAGGTGCTCCTCGGTCGCGGGCTCGTCGACGACCATGAGGACGGCCTCCAGGGCCGGCTTGAGCTCGAGGTCGGCCGTGGCCCGCTGCCCGGCGGGCGGCTCGCTGATCTCCTCGCTCACGTCTTCTCCTCCTTGGGCGGCTCGGGCGGCCGGTCGAACTCGTCGGTCACCATCGGGCGGCCGTCGCCCTCCGCGCCGGTCCACCGCACGATCAGGTCGCCGAGGGCGGTCTCCTGGTCGAGGGCGACGGCCTTCTCCCGGTACAGCTCCAGCAGCGCCAGGAACCGCGCCACGACGGTCAGGGTGTCGTCGGTGTCCGCGACGAGCGCGCGGAAGCTGGCCTCGCCGAGCTCCTTCAGCCGCGCGACGACGATCCCGGCCTGCTCCTGGACGCTGACCAGCGGGGCGTGGATGTGGTCGACGTACACCTGCGGCTTGGGCTTGGGCTGCATCGCCTTCACGGCGAGCTTCGCGAACCCTTCCGGGCCGATGCTGATGACCACCTCGGGCAGCAGCTCGGCGTGGTGCGGTTCGAGGCCGACGGTACGGGGGTAGCGCCGGGCCTCCTCGTCGAGCCGGCGGTTGAAGATGTCGGCGATCTGCTTGTACGCGCGGTACTGCAGCAGCCGCGCGAAGAGCAGGTCCCGCGCTTCGAGGAGGGCGAGATCGGCCTCGTCCTCGACCTCGGCGGCGGGCAGCAGCCGGGCCGCCTTGAGGTCCAGCAGGGTGGCGGCGACCACGAGGAACTCGGTCGTCTCGTCCAGGTCCCAGTCCGGCCCGAGGGCCCGGATGTACGCCATGAACTCGTCGGTCACCTTGGACAGGGCGACCTCGGTGACGTCCAGCTTGTGCTTGGAGATCAGCTGGAGGAGCAGGTCGAAGGGGCCCTCGAAGTTGGCGAGCCGGACCTTGAAGACACCGTCATCGGCCGCCGCCGGCTCGGACTCGGGCCCGGCGACCGCGGACTCAGCGGCAACGGCCTCGGGCACCGGCTCAGGCTCGACCAGCGGCACCTCGGGCTCCGGCTCGGCGGCATCCGCCTCGGCCTCTCGCTCACCTTCGCCCGGCAGCGCCTCCGGCTCCGGCTCGGCCGGCCGGACGGCTCCCGGCCCCCGGCCGAGCGCACGCCGCCGGCCGCCGGAGGCACCGGTGCCGGGGACGGGGACGTCGTTCGAGGTCATAGCCCTCGCAGGCTACCGCTACCGCCCGCGAAGCCGTCGTACGAGGATGCTGGCGTCCCCGCGGCTCTCCAGATCCGCGAGCACCACGGCCACCGCCTCGCGGACGATCCGCCCGCGGTCCACGGCGAGGCCGTGCTCGCCCCGGAGCACCAGACGCGCGTGCTCCAGATCCATCAGCTCCTCGGCCGAGACGTACACGGTGATCTTCTCGTCGTGCCGTTCACGCCCGCTCGGCCGCCGCGAGGCGGCCCGTCCGCGCTTGGTGCGCGGCGCCGAGGCGTCGCCAGAACCTTCCTGCACCGCCGGCCGCCGTCCGGACCGCTCCGCGGCGGCGCCCCGGCTCCGGGACTCGCCGGACTCCGCCGGCTCCGCGTCCGCCGCGACATGCTCCGCGCCCTCGCCGCCCTGTGCGGGAACCGACTGCGGGGCGTCCTCCGCGGCGGCGCTGTCGCTCTCCCCCGCGGGAGCGGGCACCCGGGCCTCGCCGTTGGCCCCCCGGCGGGGAGTGGACGCCTGGAGCGCCATCCCCCCTGTCGTACGGAACAGTTCGTCGGCCCCCGGCAGACTCACTCGGCGTGACACCGGGCGAGCACCTCCCTGGCGAGCTGGCGGTAGGCGGCGGCGCCGACGGAGTTGGAGGCGTAGGTGGTGATCGGCTCACCGGCGACCGTGGTCTCCGGGAAGCGGACCGTGCGCCCGATGACCGTGTGGTAGACGTGGTCGTCGAACGCCTCGACGACGCGCGCGAGCACCTCACGGCTGTGCACGGTGCGCGAGTCGTACATCGTGGCGAGGATCCCGTCGAGCTCCAGCTCCGGGTTGAGCCGCTCCTGGACCTTCTCGATGGTCTCCGTCAGCAGCGCCACACCACGGAGGGCGAAGAACTCGCACTCCAGCGGGACGATCACCTTGTGCGCGGCCGTCAGGGCGTTGACCGTGAGCAGGCCGAGCGAGGGCTGACAGTCGATCACGATGTAGTCGTAGTCGGCCATGAGCGGCTTCAGCGCGCGCTGGAGCGTCGACTCGCGCGCGACCTCGGAGACCAGCTGGACCTCCGCCGCCGACAAGTCGATATTGCTCGGCAGCAGGTCCATGTTGGGGACCGCGGTCTTCAGCAGGACCTCGTCGGCCGCCATGCCCCGCTCCATGAGCAGGTTGTAGACGGTGAGGTCGAGCTCCATCGGGTTGACACCGAGTCCGACCGACAGCGCGCCCTGCGGGTCGAAGTCCACGAGCAGGACCCGGCGTCCGTACTCCGCGAGCGCGGCACCCAGGTTGATGGTCGACGTCGTCTTGCCGACGCCGCCCTTCTGGTTGCACATCGCGATGATCTTCGCCGGGCCGTGATCGGTCAGCGGCCCCGGGATCGGGAAGTACGGCAGCGGCCGGCCCGTCGGGCCGATGCGCTCGCGACGCTGACGGGCAGCGTCGGGCGCGAGCGTGGCCGCGTACTCGGGGTCGGGCTCGTACTCCGCGTCGGGATCGTAGAAGTGCCCCTCGGGCAGTTCGTCGTAGTCGGCGAAGTGGTTGTGGGGCGCGCCACTTCCGTCGCCGGCCATGGCGTTCACGTGATGGCCATCCATGCTCTGGTGTGCTGACAGAGTCGTCCCTGTCATCTGGTGACTCTGGTGGGCTGCGAAGGTGCGCACCGCCACGGAGCCGACAGCCTCGTACTCCGCAGGAGCCTGGCCCCGCGCAGGGCTTCCTGGTTGACCACCCCCGGGAGAAAATGTCGACTCATTCACAAGTCGTCTTACCTCCTTGGGGACCAGGAAACTTCTAGACAAGGTCAGCGTGGCACCATGCCGACGGTTGGCGACTCTATGGCGTGTCGGCGGTCCGCAGCAACACAATCCGCCGGACCCGGCAGGATGTGTCGGCAATGAAACATCCCTCTGTCAAGGGCGTACGGCCGTCGCACGGTAGGTTTCACCGGTGTGCGAATCGGTCGAAGGGTTACGTTCGAGGCGAGTTGACCGAGCCTCGCAAAGTGACCATACACACATCCGGCCGGACCTTGTCGGCAAGGTCCGGCCGGGTGTGCGACGTTGACGACGCGTGTTGACGTATCGCCTTTACGAAAAGGTGACTTAGCAGTTCACCGGCGTCGGCGGGCTCAGCCGAGCAGCGTCGCCAGCTCCACGTGCTCCAGGTCGTGCGCCTCGGCGACCTCGCGGTAAACGACCTTGCCGTCATGGGTGTTGAGGCCCTTGGCGAGCGCCGGGTCACGGCGCAGCGCCTCCACCCAGCCCCGGTTGGCCAGCTCCACGATGTACGGCAGCGTGGCGTTGGTCAGCGCGTAGGTGGAGGTGTTGGGCACCGCGCCGGGCATGTTGGCGACGCAGTAGAAGACCGAGTCGTGGACCTGGAAGGTCGGCTCGGCGTGCGTGGTCGGGTGCGAGTCCTCGAAGCAGCCGCCCTGGTCGATCGCGATGTCGACAAGGACACTTCCCGGCTTCATGCGCGAGACGAGCTCGTTGGTGACCAGCTTCGGGGCCTTGGCACCCGGGATCAGCACGGCGCCGATGACGAGGTCGGCGTCGAGGACGGCCTTCTCCAGCTCGAAGGAGTTGGACATGATCGCCCGCACCTTGGTGCCGAAGACCTTGTCGGCCTCGCGCAGCTTGTTGATGTCACGGTCGAGCAGCGTGACGTGGAAGCCCATGCCGACGGCGATCTGGGTGGCGTTCCAGCCGGAGACGCCGCCGCCGATGACCACGGCCTTGGCGGGCTGGGTGCCGGGGACGCCACCGGGCAGCACACCGCGGCCGCCGGCCGAGCGCATCAGGTGGTAGGCGCCGACCTGCGGGGCGAGCCGGCCCGCGACCTCGGACATCGGGGCGAGCAGCGGCAGCGCGCGGGAGGGCAGCTCGACCGTCTCGTAGGCGATGGCGGTGGTACCGGACTCGATCAGGGCGTCCGTGCACTCCTTGGAGGCGGCCAGGTGCAGGTAGGTGAAGAGCGTCTGGTCCTTGCGGAGGCGGTGGTACTCCTCGGCAATGGGCTCCTTGACCTTCAGCAGCAGGTCAGCGGTGGCCCACACCTCGTCGGCGGTGTCCAGGATCCGGGCACCCGCGGCCACGTACTCGGCGTCGGGGATCGAGGAGCCGACGCCGGCGCCACGCTCGATGACGACCTGGTGGCCGTTGCGCACCAGCTCGTGCACACCGGCGGGGGTGATGGCCACCCGGAACTCGTTGTTCTTGACCTCGCGGGGGATGCCGACCTTCACGTCGATCACGGTCCTTGGCTCAGGGGGTGTGGGGCATTGCAAGACATACCCAGGCATGCAAGGGCACACCGGGAGACACCGCAGGAGAAGGTGCGGCAGAGCCAGTCTAATGAAGGTGTTCCCGCTGTCTAGCCTTTCATTGCATTAATCTTCAGCGGGTGTACTACGGATTTCGCAGGCGTTAGCTGCTTGTAGCGCCTCTTTCCGGCTCTGGCTCCCCCTCCGGGAGCTCTTCACCCAGCATGCGCTCGGCCGCCCCGCGGTGCAGTCGAGCGGCGGCGGAGTCCCCGAGGCGGTCCAAGGTGTCGGCGAGCCGCACATGCAGCGCCGCCTGGAGCCGTACGTCCTCGGCACGGCGCGCCCAGTCCACCGCCTCCTGGCAGGTGCGCAGCGACTCCGCGGGCCGGCCCGCGTACTCCTGGACCCGGGCCAGCTCGCTCAACGCCCGCGCCTGGGCGGCGACATCGCCGCTCTTGCGGTACCCGGCGACCGCGGCCCGCCAGCTGCGCTGCGCCTCGCCGTAACGCCCCGCGAAGGTGTGCGCGGCGCCGATCCGGCCGTACACCCGGGCCGCCTCCGCGCGCTCGTCCCGGGCCAGCCGCTGGGCGAGCGCGCGGCCGAACCAGTCGGCGGCCCGGTCGTAGTCCCCGAGCTCCAGATGAGCGCCGCCTACGGATTCCATCGCGCGGGCGGTCGCATACGGATCGTTCGCCTCGCGTCCGGCGTCCAGCGCGGCCCGGTACCGCACCAGCGCCTCCCGGGTCCGTCCGGTCCGCGCGTCCAGGTCTCCGAGGTTCAGCAGGGCGGCGGCCCGCTCACGGGGCAGGTTCCGGCGTTCGGCCACGTCCAGCACCAATCCGTGGATGCCGTAGAGGTCACCGGCCGCGGCCTGGGTGCCGAAGTGGGCGACCATGGCGCGCACCAGCTGGGACATCAGCCGCCGGGCCAGGGTGTCCAGCTCCCCGTCGGCGACGGCGAGCCGGGCCGCGGCCAGCAGGGCGGGCCGGCGGATGCGCAGCCAGTCGGCCGCCGCCCGGGGGCTGGGAAAGCGCAGGGAGCGCGGCATGCCGAGCAGCTTCTCCCGCGCCTGCGGGCTGTCGGTCTCGGTGATCGCCCGGCACGACTGGAGCAGCCGCACGGTCCGCTCCAGCATGCGGGCGCGGGCCAGCTGCAGCTCGGCGCCCCGGTCCTGGGTCTCGGTGAGCGCCCTGAGCAGGGGGTGCAGACAGCCGGGGACCTCGTACTGCGGCAGCGGGGAGTCGACGGCGCGCAGCAGGCCGAGGGCGACGAAGTCGTCCAGGGTGGTGCGGGCGCCGCTGACCGAGCAGCCGGCCAGCGCGGAGGCGGTGTGCGGGTCGACCAGTCCGGCCGGGGCGAGGCTGAGCAGTCGCAGTATCCGGGCGGCGGTGGCGGGCAGGGTGGCGTAGGAGAGCCGGAAGATACGGGCGAGGGGGCTGCCGGCGGTGTCCTCGTCGGGCTCGGCGTGCAACTGCTTGGCGAGGTCGGCGACGGCGGACTTGGGGCGGGCGGCGAGCCAGCCGCCGGCCAGCATCAGCGCGGCCGGGTGCGCCTGGCACTCCTCGACCAGTCCCTCGGCGGCCCGGGGGTCGACGGTGATCCGCACCGATCCCGCGTGCCGGGACAGCAGTTCCACGGCCGACTTGGTGTCGAGCCCGCCGAGGGTGCAGGGGCGGACGTCGGCGATCCCGGTCAGCGGCCCCGCGGAGACGGCGACGGCCAGGCAGTCCGGGGTGTCCGGGAGCAGGGCGTCGACCTGTTCGGCGGTGGCCGCGTCATCGAGCAGTAGCAGGACCTTGCGATCGGCGAGGGCTTCCCGCAGCGCCGCGGTGAGGTCGTCCTCGGCGGCACCGGCCGGGCTCGGCAGATCCAGGGCGGTGAGCAGATCGCGGGCGACGGCGTCGACCGGGACGGGGGTGCCGTCGGGCTCGCTGAGCCGGGCGCGCAGCACGCCGTCGCCGTACCGGTCGGCGACCTGCCGCACCAGCTCCTCGGCGAGCGCGGTGCGGCCGGAGCCGGGGCGACCGGCGATCAGCAGCACGCGCGCGCGGGGGGCCTTCTTCCCGGAGAGGGTGTCCAGGCCCGCCCGCTCGATGTCGACGAGGAGTTCCTTCAACTCCCGCGTCCGGCCCAGGAATTGACCGGTCGACAGCTCGACGCCGCCGGTGTCCACCGCCTGATCCGTCACGGGCCACACTCCCGTCCCACACCGCACGCGCAAGCCCGCCGGGATTCCGGTACGGGCGTGTTTCAGAGCCTAGTTCACGCTCTGCTACGGGCTGTGTGGAGCGCGGCGGGTGGGAGCCAAGACTCCCCCGATCGGATCAACAGATCGTAGGACCAAGGGCTCGGCAGGGGCGCGCGATGCCCTCCGCCTACGCCACGAACGGCCGCGCCGGCCACTCCGCGTCCGCCGGCCGCAACGCGTCCAGGCCGCCGGAGGCCCGCGCGGCGACCAGGGACAGCACGCCGACCACGAGACAGTTGTTGTGCAGCTCCCCCGCGAGCACCCCCCGGACCAGCTCCGCGAGCGGTACGCGCGCGTGCTCCAGGTCGGCCTCCTCGTCCTCGACCTCGAAGCGCTCCCCGTCGGCCTCCGACAGATCGCGGGCCAGGAAGATCCGTACGGCCTCGTCGCAGCCGCCCGCCGTGGTGTAGACGTCGGTCAGCACCCGCCAGTCCTCGGCCTTGACGTGCGCCTCCTCGTACAGCTCGCGCTGGGCGGCGTGCAGCGGGTTCTCGCCGGGGACGTCGAGCAGCCCGGCCGGGATCTCCCACAGCTTGTGCCGTACGGGGTGCCGGTACTGCTTGATGAGCAGCACCCGGTCCTCGTCGTCGACGGCGAGGACGGCGACCGAGCCCGGGTGCACCTGGTAGTCGCGGCGGACCACACTGCCGTCGGGCATGACCACGTCGTCGGTGCGGACGGAGGTCTTGTTGCCCACGAAGGGGGTGTCCGTGGCCCGGATCTCCCACTCCTGCGGGGTGTCCTTGATCGTCATGCCTGCCCTTCCACGTGCCCGAAGAAAAACCGGGGTGCCCACCTGGGAAAGGTGTGCACCCCGGCCACCGTACAACTCTCGGCTACTGGGAGATCTTCCGCTCGACAGCCGCCTTCACCAGGCCCGCGAAGAGCGGGTGCGGGCGGGTCGGGCGCGAGCGCAGCTCGGGGTGCGCCTGCGTCGCCACCAGGTAGGGGTGGACGTCCCGCGGGTACTCGACGTACTCCACGAGCTTGCCGTCGGGGGACGTGCCGGAGAACAGGATGCCCGCCCTCTTCTCCAGCTCCGCGCGGTAGGCGTTGTTCACCTCGTAGCGGTGGCGGTGCCGCTCCTCGACGTACTCCTTGCCGTCGTAGACCTCGCGCACGATGGAGCCCTCGGCCAGCTTCGCCGGGTACATGCCCAGGCGCATCGTTCCGCCCATGTCGCCCTCGCCGGCCACGATGTCCAGCTGCTCGGCCATCGTGGAGATGACCGGGTGGCCGGTGGCGGGGTCGAACTCGGTGGAATTGGCGTCGGAGATGTCGGCGAGGTTGCGGGCCGCCTCGATCACGATGCACTGCAGGCCCAGGCAGAGGCCGAGCAGCGGGATCTTGTTCTCGCGGGCGAACTTGATCGCGCCGACCTTGCCGAGCACACCGCGGTCGCCGAAGCCGCCGGGGATGCAGATGGCGTCGACGTCGCCGAGCTGCGCCTTGGCGCCGGCCGGGGTCTTGCAGTCGTCGGAGGTGACCCACTTGATCTTCACGCGGGCCTTGTTCGCGAAGCCGCCCGCGCGCAGCGCCTCGGTGACCGAGAGGTAGGCGTCGGGCAGGTCGATGTACTTGCCGACCAGGGCGAGGGTGATCTCGTGGTCGGGGTTGTGGACGCGGTCCAGCAGGTCGTCCCAGGTCGTCCAGTCCACGTCGCGGAACGGCAGGTCCAGCTTGCGGACGACGTAGGCGTCCAGGCCCTCGCCGTGCACGGTCTTGGGGATGTCGTAGATCGAGCGGGCGTCGGGGCAGGCGACCACGGCGGCCTCGTCGACGTCGCACATCAGCGAGATCTTGCGCTTGATCGCGGTCGGCACCTCGCGGTCGCAGCGCAGCACGATGGCGTCCGGCTGGATACCGATGTTCCGAAGGGCCGCGACCGAGTGCTGGGTCGGCTTCGTCTTCAGCTCGCCCGACGGGCCGATGTACGGCAGGAGCGAGATGTGGACGACGAAGACGTTGTCGCGGCCGACCTCGTGCCGGACCTGGCGGACGGTCTCCAGGAACGGCAGCGACTCGATGTCACCGACCGTGCCGCCGACCTCCGTGATGACGACGTCCACCTCGTCGGTCGCCATGCGGCGGATGCGGTGCTTGATCTCGTTGGTGATGTGCGGGATGACCTGCACGGTGTCGCCCAGGTACTCGCCACGCCGCTCCTTGGCGATCACCGTCGAGTAGATCTGTCCTGTAGTGACATTGGCGGAGCCGTCCAAGTCACGGTCGAGGAAGCGCTCGTAGTGTCCAATGTCCAGGTCCGTCTCGGCGCCGTCGTTGGTGACGAAAACCTCACCGTGCTGGAAGGGGTTCATCGTCCCGGGGTCGACGTTCAGATACGGGTCGAGCTTCTGCATGACGACGCGCAGGCCCCGCGCCTTGAGCAGCATGCCCAGGCTGGAGGCGGTGAGGCCCTTGCCGAGCGAGGAGGCGACACCCCCGGTGACGAAGATGTGCTTGGTCGTCGTGGAATTGGGCGTCATGGCCAAGGCGGGGCTCCCGTGGTCGCGGTCTGGGGTGCGGTCCGGCGTTCCCACCGGGGATTCCGGAGTCGCCGTCGCTGCGGTTCGGGGGTTTTTCTCCCACCGGTCCACGGGCTACCAGGGTATCAGCGCCTCGGGGCGATGGCTTCCGGCCACGCTCCGCGCACGTACCGACACGGGGCCATGCGGGTGCACCGGTTTCTCACCCGTTGCTCACCCGTTCGGCCCACCCGCGTTGTCCGGAGCGGCACGCAGATCATCTACGTGCGTCGTATCCTGCTCGGACACTCACTGCCGAGCCGGACCGGACCAGACGGCACCACCCCCGCCCGTACCACCGGAACATCACGGACTCGTCAGTTCGTTGAGCAACAGATGGCGTTTTGCCTCACGGCGGAGCGGCTGCTTTGCTTCACCGCTCAACGACGCATTACAACGACCCCTTGACCGCATCAGCGACCGCCCCCTTTTTCCCAGGGGGTGACGTGGCCGTTCGACTGGAGTTGCACGTGGCCGGGCGCATCGAAGACTACGCACTCATCGGAGACATGCAGACCGCGGCACTGGTCTGCCGGGACGGCACAGTGGACTGGCTGTGCCTGCCCCGCTTCGACTCGCACGCCATCTTCGCCGGTCTGCTGGGCACCGAGGAGCACGGTTTCTGGCGGCTCGGGCCGGCCCACGCGGCGGACGCCGAGCCGCCGACCGCGGCCCGGCGCAGCTACCGCGGGGACTCGCTGGTCCTGGAATCCGAGTGGGACACCCCGCGCGGCACGGTCCGGGTGACCGATTTCATGCCCCCGCGCGACGGCGCCCCGCAGCTGATCCGGATCGTGGAGGGCGTCTCCGGCCGGGTCCGGATGCGCTCGGCCCTGCGGATGCGGTTCTCCTACGGCCGGGTCGTGCCCTGGGTCCACAAGCACGAGGGCCGTACGGTGGCCGTCGCGGGCCCGGACTCGGTGTGGTTCGACACCGAGTGCGAGACCTACGGCAAGGCGCTGACGACGTACTCCGACTTCACCGTCGCCCCGGGCGACCGGATCGCCTTCACCATCTCCTGGCAGCCCTCGCACCACCAGCCGCCGCCGCTGCCGGAGCCGGAGCAGTCCCTGGCGGCCACCGAGGACTTCTGGCGCGACTGGGTCGAGCACTGCACGTACCACGGCCCCTACCGCGAGGCCGTGATCCGCTCGCTGATCACGCTGAAGGCGCTGACGTACGCCCCGACCGGCGGCATCGTCGCCGCGCCCACCACCTCGCTGCCCGAGGAGATCGGCGGCGTCCGCAACTGGGACTACCGCTACACCTGGCTGCGGGACGCGGCGATCACCCTGTCCTCGCTGCTGCGCACCGGCTACCGCGAGGAGGCCCGCGCCTGGCGCGAGTGGCTCCTGCGCGCGGTCGCGGGCGACCCGGAGAACCTGCAGATCATGTACGGCATCGCCGGCGAGCGCGAGCTCGGCGAGGCGGAGCTGGACTGGCTGCCCGGCTACGAGAACTCCGCGCCGGTCCGGGTCGGCAACGGCGCCGCCCACCAGCTGCAGCTGGATGTGTACGGCGAGGTCACCGAGGCCCTGCACCTGGGCCATATGACGGGGCTCGCCCGCAACGACTACGCCTCCCTCCTCCAGCTCAAGCTGATCCGCTACCTGGAGGACCACTGGGACGAGCCGGACGAGGGCATCTGGGAGGTGCGCGGCCCGCGCCGCCACTTCGTGCACTCCAAGGTGATGGCCTGGGTCGCCGTCGACCGCACCATCAAGCTCATCGAGTCCGGTGACGCGGACGGCCCGCTGGAGCGCTGGCGCGAACTGCGCGACGACATCCACCGGGACGTGTGCGAGAAGGGTTACGACAAGGAGCGCAACACCTTCACGCAGTCGTACGGTTCCAAGGAGCTGGACGCCTCGCTGCTGCTGATCCCGCAGATGGGCTTCCTGCCGCCGGACGACAAGCGGGTCATCGGGACCATCGAGGCGATCCAGCGCGAGCTGTCCACGCCGGACGGCTTCATCCTGCGCTATCCGACGCAGGGCGAGGCCGAGGGCGTCGACGGGCTGCCGGGCGACGAGGGCGCCTTCCTCGCCTGCTCGTTCTGGATGGCGGACGACCTGGCGATGATCGGCCGCGTGGACGAGGCCCGCAGGCTCTTCGAGAAGCTGCTGTCGCTCCGCAACGACCTGGGCCTGCTGGCCGAGGAGTGGGACCCGCGCCTCCAGCGCCAGGTGGGCAACTTCCCGCAGGCATTCAGCCACGTCCCGCTGATCGACACCGCTCTGCGTCTGACGGCTTCGGGGGCTTACGGCGGCTGAAACCCCGTTGCGACAGATCCCGCGAGGCCGACCGTCCCGGCCTCGCATCCATGGGGGAATCACCCTCTCGTACGGCGCCGACGAGCTGGACGGTGGCCGCCGGGGAGCTCCCACTTCGTCGAGGCGACCGGGGCGCCCCTGTTCCTCACCAGGGCCTGCGCGCTGAGGCACGCGCCGAGGTGCGTGTCCCCGAGTGGGCCTGCTGGACGAGCAAGGGCGCGTGCATGGGTGCGATAGAGGCGCTGGAGAAGCTGGTACCGGTGGTGCTGGCCTTCGGATGCGGGGTCGTCCTCGCGCGGCGGAAGGTGGTGCCGGCCGAGAGCTCGAAGGCCTTCGCGGACTACGCCTTCCTCTTCGCGGTGCCCTGCTTCCTGTTCGGGAACATCTACCGCAGCGATCTGGGCGCGCTGTTCGACTGGCGAGCCCTGACCGGGTACGCGACCGCGGCGGGCGTCGCGGCCGTGCTCACCGGGGTATTGGCCCGGGCCACCGGGGTGCGCGATCCGCGGGGTGTGGCGCTGCGCATCATGGCGGCCGTCCAGGTGAACACCGCCTACTTCGCCGTGCCGGTGTTCATCATGCTGTTCGGGAACGCGGCACCGATCTTCCCGGTGCTGCTGTTCCAGGTCTGCGTGCTGTCGCTGGTGATCCTCTCGATCATGGAGCTGGGGCGCCCGGACCGGGTGGGCAGCCCGGCCCGGCGGCTCGGCTCGGCCGTCACCGCCTCGCTGATGACCCCGGTGGTCATCGCCTGCAACGCCGGCATCCTGCTCAACCTGCTGCCCGTGACGGTGCCGGGGGTGGTGCTCGACAGCTTCGCGTTCGTCGGCGACAGCGCCTCTCCCGTGGCGTTGTTCGCCCTCGGGCTGTACCTCGGCGGCAGCGGTCTGTCGGTGCGCGGCACCACCCGGGAGGAGATGTGGCTCATCGCCTTCAAGTGCGTCGCCCTTCCGCTGATCACCTACGGGGTGTGCCGCCACCTCTTCGGTGTCGAGGGCGAGTGGCTCGGCTATCTCGTCCTGATCGCGGCCATGCCCGCGCCGCAGAACCTGTTCATCTTCGCCCAGCGCTACGACGTCGGGGTCGACCTGTCCGCCGCCCTCGTCGTCAAGAGCTCCCTCGTCGCCCTGCTGCTGCTCCCGCTGTGGACGCAGTGGGCGGCGCGGGTGACCTGAGCGCACCTCCCGTCGAACCGTTCGAGGAAGGCAGTTCCGTGACCCGGGCCGCCCAGCTCACCCGGATCACCGTCCAGCAGGTCGCCGGCCGCATCGGCGCCGAGATATCGGGCGTGGACCTCCGTGCCGAGCTCGACGAGGCCACGGTGGCGGAGATCCGCCGGGCCGTGCTGACGCACCGCGTCGTGTTCTTCCGCGACCAGGACATCACCCACGCCCAGCACATCGCCTTCGGCCGCCGCTTCGGCCCGCTGACCCGGCGCCCCGGCAAGCAGCACGGCGTCCACCCCGAGGGACACCCGGAGATCCTCACCGTCGACCCCCGGCGCGACACCGAGCGTTACGGCGCCGACTTCGAGGAGCACTACCGCCGCAAGTGGACCTCCCCGCTGGCCGGCTGGCACAGCGATCTCACCCAGGCCGTCAACCCGCCGAGCCTGTCCGTCCTGCGCGCCGAGAAGACCCCGGCCTTCGGCGGCGACACCCAGTGGATGAACACCGTCGCCGCCTACGAGGGCCTGTCGGCGCCACTGCGGGAGTTCGTGGACGGGCTGACGGCCGAGCACGCCTTCTTCACCGCCGTCCACCTGCGCCACTCCGACGAACGGGACCGCGAGATCCTGCGGATGTACTGCGCGGACCCGCAGGCCGCCGTCCACCCGGTGGTGCGGGTCCACCCCGAGACCGGCGAGAAGGCGCTGTTCGTCAGCCCGGGCTCGACCACCCGCGTCACCGGGCTGTCCGAGCTGGAGAGCCGCCATCTGCTGGAGCTGCTCTTCCAGCATCTGACCAGCGCCGAGTACACCGTCCGCTTCCGCTGGGAGCCCGGCTCCCTCGCCCTGTGGGACAACCGCAGCACCTGCCACCTCGCGCCCACCGACTTCGCGCACCTCGACGTCGAGCGTGTCATGCACCGGGTCACCGTCCTCGGAGAGCCGGCGCAGGGGCCGAGCGGGTTCGTCTCACGACTGGTGGCGGGGGAACCGATGCGTGCCTGGTAGGCCGACGGGCAGCCGGGGCAGGGCCCGCCTAGGCTGGAAGCGAACGAATCCCCCACGCGGAACGGGGGCGGCCATGGCTCCCCTCTCGAAAGCGGGCGCGGCCCTCGCCGCGCTGCGCGAGGATCTCAGCGGCGATGTGTTCGCCCCGCAGGACGTGGGCTACGACGAGGCCCGCGTCGTCTTCAACGCGATGATCGACCGCCGTCCCGCGGTGATCGCGCAGTGCGTGAACGAGGACGACGTCGTACGTTCGGTGCGCTTCGCCCGGGATCTGGACCTCAACATCGCGGTGCGCGGCGGCGGCCACAGCGTGGCGGGCATGGCGCTGAACGACGGGGGCCTGGTCATCGACCTGCGCCATCTGCGCGCGGTCGGCGTCGATCCCGCGTCCGAGGCGGTACGGGTCGCTGGCGGCGCCACGATGAGCGACCTGGACCACGCGACCCAGGCGTACGGGCTGGCCACCACCGGCGGCCGGGTCTCCACCACCGGCGTCGGCGGCTTCGTCCTCGGCGGCGGCACCGGCTGGCTGGACCGCTGGAGCGGACTGGCCGTCGACAATCTGCTCGCCGTCGAGCTGGTCACCGCCGACGCCCGCCGGATCCGGGCCAGCGCCGACGAGAACCCCGAGCTGTTCTGGGCGCTGCACGGCGGCGGCGGCAACTTCGGCGTGGCGACCTCCCTCACCCTGAAGCTGCACGAGCTGCCCGAGTTCGCCATGGCCTTCCTGCTGTACCTCCCCGAGCACGGCCGCGAAGTCGTCCGCGCCTTCCGCGACCTGTTTGCCGTGGCCCCGAACGAGGCGGGCGGCGGCGTCCTGTATCTCACCGGCCCGCCCGGCGAGTTCTGCCCGCCGCACCTTCAGGGCACCCTGCTGTGCGCGGCGCTGCTGACCTGGGCCGGCGGCGAGGCGGACCTGCGCGAGGCGGCGGAGCCGCTGCTGGCGCTGCCGCACGAGGCGGCGCTGGTCGGGGCGATTCCGTACGTCGACGCGCAGTGCATGATCGACGACCCGCCGGGGTTCCGGAACTACTGGTCGGCGGAGTACCTCTCGGGGCTGCCCGACGACTACGTGGAGGTGTTCTGCGCCGGCGCCGAGGCGATGCCCGTGCCGACCGGGACCATCCACGCGCTGATGCCGCAGGGCGGGGCCATCGCCGACGGGCCGAGCCGGTACCCGGTGCCCTACCGGGACGCCGCCTGGGTCACCCACCCGTTCGGCATGTGGGAGGACCCGGCGGACGACGAGCGGGGCATCGAGTGGGTCCACGACGCCCGCGACGGCGCGCGGCCGTGGAGCACCGGGGCGGTCTACCTGAACTTCATCGGCTCGGAGGGGCCGGAACGCGTGATCGCCGGCGTGGGTGCGACGAACTACCGGCATCTGGAGGAGATCAAGCGGACGTACGACCCCGACAACGTGTTCCGCTTCAACCACAACATCCGGCCCCGGTGAGCGTCCTGGGCGCCCCGGCCCCTCGCCGGCCTACCGCACGGCGGCGATCACCTCCTCGGCCGCCCGCTCGCCCTCGGTCGCCCCGCCCTCCATGAAGCCCTGGAAGTCGTACGAGCAGTGCTCGCCGCCGATGTGGACGTTGCCCTGGGCCACACCCTCGTAGCCCGCGTACCGGTGGACATAGCCCACCGGCCAGTACGAATAGGCGCCCTGCGTATAAGGGTTGAGGTGCCAGGCGGAGAGCTGGGCCCGGCCGGTCCAGGCGGTCGAGGTGCCGGGGAAGAAGGCGTCGATGCCCTTCAGGTACCTCGCCGCGAGACGGGTGACGTACGGATCCCTCTCGTCGGAGAAGGGCCCCGCCGGGGTCAGGGCGCGGGCCAGGCTGCCGCCGTTGTACTGGATGAGGATGCCGCCCGTGCCGGGCTGGACCTTGGTGGTGTCCCAGGTCTGCTGGACCTCGGCGTCGGTGAAGCAGTCGCCCGCCGAGACGCCGGGCCACGGTCCGGTGCCGCGCCAGGGGCGGCGGGAGAACTGCATGTTGAGCTTGGTGCAGTGGCCCATGCGGGCGTCCCGCAGGAGGTTGGTCATCCGGGGGTCGAACCCGGCCCGGGTGAGGTCGAGTTGTTTCAGGACCGGTAGCGGGACGCACAGGATGGTGTGGTCGGCGGTGACGGTGCGGGTGGCCCCCGCCTCCGTGAAGGTGAGGGTCTGGGTGCCGTCGCCGTTGGCCCTGAGCGCCTGCAGGGCCCAGCCGTGCCGGACCGTGCCGTCGGGCAGGAAGTCGGCGATGGCGCGCGGGAGTTGGTCGTTGCCGCCGGTGATGTGGTAACGCTCGTTGGACAGTCCCCAGATGTTGAAGTTGCCGGGATTGGTCTGGTAGCCCATGAGCAGCACCAGGGCGAGCGCCGACTGCTCGGTGGTGTCGGCGCCGTACTCGACGTTGTAGGCGACGTCGAAGAAGCGGCCGAGCGGTGAGGCGTGGCCGCCCGGGACGCGCGCGTCGATCCAGTCGTACAGGGACATGGTGTCCAGCGCGGTGCCGGTCGGCGTGGTGCGGTTCCAGCGCACCTCACCGGAGTCCAGCAGGTCCCGGTGGAGGGCCTGATAGACGGCCTTGAAGTCCTCGTCGGCCTGGTGGCGCGGGTAGTACTCGCCGTTGAACCACAGGACTTCCTCCGCGCCGACCGGCCCGCCGCCCAGGAAGTCCTCCACGGGCAGCCCGAACCGGCGGCACAGCTGAAGCATCTTCTTGTGGCCGGTGTCGATCAGCTCCCCGCCGATCTCGGATATCTGGCCGTACGCCCAGTGGTCGCGCTGGGTGTACATGCGGCCGCCGACCCGGGCCGGGTCCGCCTCGTAGAGCGTGCAGGCGTACCCGGCGTCATGCAGGGTGAGGGCGGCGGTGAGGCCGGCGATGCCGGCGCCCACCACGGCGATCCGCGGCGCGGACGCGGCGGCGGCCGGGGCCGCGGCGGCGGTCATCGCCGTGGCGGCGACCGCGCCCTTCAGGACGGTACGGCGGCGGACGCGGGCTTCCGCGACGGGCAGTCCGAGCCGCTCGGCGGCCGCGTGATCGGCGAAGAGGGTGCGCAGGACGTGCATCGAGTGGGTGCGTGACACGGTGCCGCTCCTCAGACGTTGACGGGGTGGTTGTCCGTTCGCTCGGCCGCGTCCTCCAGGACGATCCGGCCGATGATCTCGTAGCGCTCCGGCCGCTTGGCCTTGAGGTAGAACCCGAGGCCGAGCCCGCCGAAGAAGACCAGCCCGACGATCCACGGGATGGCCTCGAAGAAGAGCGAGTCGGCCGCCGTACCGGCCGCGGTGTCCAGGTTGACCACCAGCAGCCCCACCACCGCGATCATGCCGAGGCCGCCGAGCAGGGGGGCGGTCAGGGTGCGGAACCAGTGGCGGTCCTCGGGGTGGTTCTTGCGGAAGTAGCCGATCACGGCGAAGGAGCACAGGGTCTGCACGATGAGGATCGCCATCGTGCCGAGGATCGCGAGCAGGGTGTACAGGTGGATGTAGGGGTCCTGGCCGGTGAGCCAGAAGGCGCCCACCAGAGCGACCGCGATGACCGACTGCACGAAGGACGCGATGTGCGGCGAGCCGTGCTTGGCGTGGGTGCGGCCGAGGGCCGGGTGCAGGAAGCCCTCGCGGCCGATGGCGTACAGATAACGCGCCGCGCACTGGTGGAAGGCCATGCCGCAGGCGAACGACCCGGTGATCAGCAGCCACTGGAAGGTGTCCACCGCCCAGGCGCCGAGGAAGGAGTGGGCGGGGTCGAAGAACAGGTCCAGCGGGCTGGTGCCGGAGGAGCGCTCGACGGAACCGTCGAGGCCGTTGCCGGCGATGGTCATCCAGGAGACGTAGATGTAGAAGACGCCGACCCCGATCACGGAGATGAGGGTCGCGCGCGGGATGACCCGCTTGGGGTCCTTGGACTCCTCGCCGTACATCGCGGTCGACTCGAAGCCGACCCACGACCAGAAGGCGAAGAACAGTCCCAGCCCGGCGGAGGTGCCGGTGAAGGCGTTGACCGGGTTGATCGGCTCCATGGGGATGCCGTCGGGGCCGCCGCCGTTCAGCAGGACGGCGGTGGCGACCGCGAAGAGGACGGCGATCTCCGCGATGAGCATCACGCCGAGTGCCTTGGCGGTGAGGTTGATGTCGAAGAAGGCCAGCACGGCCGTGACGGCGAGCATCGCGAGGGCGTAGAGGATCCAGGGCAGATCGACGCCGAGCTGGTCGTGGACGGTGGTCTTCGCGAAGTAGGAGAAGACTCCGACGATGGACGCCTCGAAGACGATGTAGGCCAGGACGGCGAGCATGCCGGAGGCCATGCCCGCGATCCGGCCGAGGCCGTGCGAGATGTAGCCGTAGAAGGCGCCGGCCGCGGTGATCCGCCGGGCCATGGCGACGTAGCCGACGGAGAACACCGTCAGCACCAGGGTCGCGAAGAGATAGCCCGCGGGCGCGCCCGTGCCGTTGCCGAAACCGACCGCGATGGGCAGGTTCCCCGTCATCGCGGTGATCGGTGCGGCGGTCGCCACCGCCATGAACACGACGCCCACCAGACCTACGGAATTCGCCTTGAGCCGATGGACCTCTCGCGTGGGTGTTTCTGACATTCCCCGCCCCTCTCAGCATTTTCAATGCACTGCCACAACGAAATCCGAAGGTGAAGCCGGGCTTCTGCGTCGGATGCGCCAGTGTGGCGGCGGAGTGACGCGCGCCACAACAGACACGCGGTCATACAAATCCGGCCGTGGCGCGACGCATTGTCGTGCCCAGGGGCCGGAAGATCGTCTCCGTAACCACCCGGAGATGTCCCGGAAGCACCGGCGCGGGTAGCGTCCGGCCCATGGACAGCGGATACGACACTCAGGGCGCCGGAATCACCGTGCGGCGGGCGCTGGAGCTGCCCGGCCTGCGCGGCGGGCTCCCGGAGATCCTGGCGGGCGCCGACCGCCTGGGGCGCACCGTGCGCTGGGTGCACGCGGGCGAGGTGCCCAACATCGCCTCGCTGCTCAAGGGCGGCGAGCTGCTGCTGACCACCGGATACGGCCTCGGCACCCGTCCGGCCGAACAGCGCGCCTTCGTCCGCACGCTGGCCGAACGCGGGATCGCCGCCCTGGTGGTGGAGCTCGGCCCGCGCTTCACCCGGCTGCCCGCGGCCCTCGTCGACACCGCGCGGGCGGCCGGGCTGCCGCTGGTCCAGCTGCACCGCGAGGTGCCGTTCGTGACGGTCACCGAGGAGATCCACACCGAGATCGTCAACGGCCACTACGCGCTCCTCCAGCGCGCCGAGGAGGTCCACCGCCGCTGCACCGAGGCCCTGCTGGGCGGCGGCGGCATCCCCCAGGTGCTGGGCATCCTCGCCGGCTTCAGCGGCAACCCGGTGTTCCTGGAGACGACCGACGGCCAGCTCCTGTACGCCGCGGGGGCGGGCCCGGAGAACGCCGACCCGCTCCAGGTGTGGGAGGGACTGCGCGGCCAGCACAAGGACGCCCCGCCGCCGGAGGGGTCGGTCCTGGTGGACGTGCCGGGCGGCGGACCGGGCACGGGCTCGGTCCGCGCCCGTCTGGTCCTGCTGCCGGTACGGGCTCCGCTCGCCCCCGTGCACCGGATCGCGGCGGAACGGGCGGCCGGCATCCTCGCCGTCGTCCTGATGCAGGCGCGGCAGGAGGAGGAGCTGGCGGCCCGGGGCCGCGGCGACTTCCTGACCGACCTGGCCGAGGGCCGCGTCGCCGCGGAGGACGCGCCCGCGCAGGCGCGCGTGCTGGGCTTCAAGCCGGGTGACGGCCCGCTGCTGCCGGTGGTGATGCGGCTCGGCGACGGGCTGTCCCCGGGCGGCGGCTGGGCGGTGCTGGCCCGCGCGGTCGCCGAGGAGCTGGCGTCGGTGGGGGTTCCGGTGCTGCTGGGCGTACGGCCGGTCGAGGGCCGGGTGCCCCTGCTGCTCGGCCTGCGCTCGGAGTCGGAGCGGTCGGCGGTCGCGGACCGGGTCGCGGCGGCGCTGCGGGCCGGGGTGGAGCGGGCCGGGATGCAGCGGCCGGGGGCCCAGCCGCCGGTCGTCGTGGTGGGGGTCGCGGGCGGCTGGGCGGCGGCCTCGGCGAGCCTGCGGCACGCGGCGGAGACGGCGACGGCGGCGCAGGGCCTGACCGACCGCGCCTGGTACGACGCCCGCCGCCTGGACATCGACCTGCTGCTGTGGCGGCTGCGCGACCATCCCGACCTCGCGGCCTTCGTGGACCGCGCGATCGGCCCGCTGCGCGCGCACGACGCCCGCTCCAAGCCACCGCTGCTGCCGACGCTGCAGACCTATCTCGCACACGCCGGCCGCAAGGCGGAGACGGCCCGTGAACTGCATCTGAACCGGCAGACCCTGTACAACCGGCTGGCCCGGATCGGCGAGTTGCTGGGCACCGACCTGGACGACCCGCACTCGGTACTGGCGTTGAGCCTGGCCCTGCGGGCCCGCCGGCACGTGACGTGACCCGGCAACCTCAGATCAGCGGCCGGGGCTGGGTCAGCTCGTCGTAGACACTCAGCACTTGAGCGACCGTCTCGTCCTCGGTCGGCCAGGTGCCCACCTGCCGCACACCCCGCTCCCGGAGCAGCTCGCAGCGCTCGGGGTCGCCGAGCAGACGCGTGACGGCCTCGGCGAGCGCCCCCGGATCGCCGTACGGGACCAGTTCGGCCGCGTCGCCGACGAGTTCGGGCACTCCGCCGACCTCGGTCGCGACGAGCGGCACGCGCGCATGGAGGGCTTCCTGGGCGAGCACGGACCGCGCCTCCCACCGGCTGGTCAGCAGCGCGAGGTCGGCGGCGGTGAGCAGTTCGCGCACATCGTCACGGCGTCCGATGAGCCGGACGGGCAGCCCTTCGTCCTCGATACGGCTCTGCAGCCCGGCCCGCAGCGGCCCCTCGCCCGCGATGACGACGAGCGGCAAGGGGTCCATCCGGCGCCACGCGCGCGCGGCGTCCAGCAGGACGTCGTAGCCGCGATGCCGTTCGAGGGTGCCGACCGCGATGAGCAAGGGCCGTCCGGTGGCGCCGAGTTCGGCCCGCACCTTGGGCCGCAGCCGTTCGGCCTCCTCCTGCTCGCTCTCGGGGGCACTGCGCGCTCCGGGCAGCGACACGGCGGCCAGCCGCGCGTCCCGGGCGCCGGTGCGGCGGGCCCGGTCCACGAGCGCCGAGGTGGTGCCGAGGACCACGGCGGCGGCCTTGGCCACCCGCCGCTCCAGCAGGCGTACGAGATGGGCGCGGGCGCCCTCGGCGTGCGCCCGGTCGTGCCAGGTGACGACGAGGGGGGTACGCCGTCCGCTGAGCGCGAGCACGGCACGGAAGGAGGCGTGCAGCCCGTGCGCGTGCACCAGATCGGCGTCCGCGCAGACCGCCCGGAGCGCGGCCACGGAACCGGGGTCGCTGCTGCGGGGCACGTGCACGTGTTCGGCGCCGACCCCGGTGAAGCCGTAGAGGTGATCGGCCTCGACGGGGGCGCAGACGGTGACCCGCACGCCCCTCGCGACCAGTCCCGAGGCCAGCGATCGCACGTGCACGCTGCTGCCTGCGTTGCCTCCGCCCAGCACCTGCACGGTGCGCAGCGGCGACTGGCCGTGCGGTGAGTGGCTGCTCACGGGGGTCACGTGGCCGGGCTCCTGGTTCGGGGTCGGGCGGTCACGAAGAAAGTACAGAAGGATCGGGCGGAGGGGGTGAACCGCGAGGATCCCTGCGCGTACGACATGTACCGCCAAGGATGCCAGGACGTACGGGTGTTCCGGCACCGCCGAGCTGACCGACAGCTCCGGACGACACGGGCGGGAGCGGCCCCGGAGTCACCCACACGGGTGAGCAACAGCACGAACGTCCGCGAGCCGCAGCCGTCGGGCGCCGGGGTACCGGCGCCCCCGTCACGCCCCTACCCGTCCCCCCGAGCCGTGGCCAGCAGCTCCTCCGCGTGGGCCCGAGCCGTCTGCGAGTCCTCCTGGCCCGCCAGCATCCGCGACAGTTCCCGGATCCGTTCCTCGCCCTCCAGCACCTTCACCCCGGACCGGGTCACCGACCCGTCGTTGGTCTTCTCCACCAGCAACTGCCGGTCGGCGAACGCCGCGACCTGCGGAAGATGCGTCACCACCACCACCTGCGCGGTCTTCGCGAGCCGTGCGAGCCGCCGCCCGATCTCGACCGCCGCCTTGCCGCCGACACCGGCGTCGACCTCGTCGAAGAGATACGTCGGCACCGGATCCGTCCCCGCGAACACGACCTCCACGGCCAGCATCACGCGCGACAGCTCACCGCCGGACGCCCCCTTGGCGATCGGGCGGGGCGGCGCCCCGGGATGGGGGGCGAGCAGCAGCTCGACCTCGTCCGCGCCGGACGGCCCGTACGCGACCGCGCGCCCGCCGACCTCCACGCCCTCGGGGTCCTCGCTCTGCCGGATGTCGAAGGACACGCGCGCGTGCGGCATGGCCAGCGAGGCCAGCTCGGCGGTCACGGCGGCCGCGAACCGCTCGGCGGCCTCCGTCCGGGCGTCGGTCAGCGCCTGCGCGAGCCCGCCCAGTTCGGCGCGGAGCGCGTCCCGTTCCGCGGTCAGCTCGTCGATCCGCTCGTCGTCGCCGTCCAGCTCGGTCAGCCGCGCGGCGCCCTCCTCGGCCCAGACGAGCACGGCGGCGACATCCTCGCCGTACTTGCGTGTCAGGCCCGTCAGCGCCGCCCGCCGCTCCTCGACGGCGGCCAGCCGCAGCGGATCCGCGTCGAGGTCGTCGGCGTACCCGGCCAGCTCCCCCGCCACATCGCCCAGCAGGATCCCGATCTCGCCGATCCGGTCGGCGAGCGCCGACAGCGCGGGATCGTGCGACCGTACGGCGTCCAGCGCCCGCTGCGCGCCCGCCACGAGCGTCGTCGCGTCGATGCCCTCGGGGTCCTCGGGGTTGCCCGCGAGCGCGGCGTGCGCGGCCGTGGCGGCGGACGACAGCGCCTCGGCGTGCCCGAGCCGCTCCGCCTCCTCGGCCAGCTCCACGTCCTCACCCGGGCGCGGTTCGACGCCGGAGATCTCCTCCAGACCAAAGCGCAGCAGGTCGGCTTCCTGGGCCCGCTCACGCGCGCGCGTGACGATCTCGTCGAGCTCGACGGCGACGGCCCGCAGCCGCCGGTACGCCTCGGCGTACTTGGCGAGCGGCACCGCGACGGCGTCCCCCGCGTACCGGTCCAGCGCCTGCCGCTGCCGCGTCAGCTTCAGCAGCCCCTGCTGGTCGGTCTGCCCGTGCACGGCCACCAGGTCGTCGGCCAGCTCGGCGAGCAGCCCGACCGGCACACTGCGTCCCCCGAGATGGGCCCGTGAGCGCCCCTCGGCGGAAACCGTACGGCTGATCAGCAGCGCCCCGTCGTCGAGCTCGGCCCCGGCCTCCTCGGCCCGTACGGCCGCCGAGGAGGCCGCGGGCACGGTGACCCGCCCCTCGACGACCGCCTTCTCGGCCCCTATGCGCACCAGCGCCGCGTCCGCCCGCCCGCCGAGCAACAGCCCGAGGCTGGTGACCACCATGGTCTTGCCCGCACCCGTCTCACCCGTGACCGCGGTGAACCCGGGCGACAGCTCGACGACGGCGTCGTCGATGACTCCGAGCGACCGTATCCGCATCTCTTCCAGCACGGACACGACCATACGAGGTAGGGGCGCCGCAATGCGAGGCGCCCTGTCACCCGGGGGAGTGGTCCGGCTGAAGGGGCGCGGGGAACTGCGCGAGCAACCACGACGAACCCGCACCGGCCGGCACAGAAGCAACCACCCCCACAGGTGGCTAGTGAGGCGCTCCCCGCCACCCGGAAACCGGCAGCGCGAACTTCGCCACCAGCCGGTCCGTGAACGAAGCATGATGCAGCCGGGCCAGTCGCACCGGCACCGCTCCTCGCCGCACCTCCACTCGGGCCCCAGGCGGCAACTCCACCGTCCGCCGCCCGTCACACCACAGAACCCCCGGCGGAATATGAGGCAGCACCTCCACCGCCAACACGGAATCCGGCGAAGTGACCAGCGGCTTCGCGAACAGCGCGTGCGCGGAGATCGGCACCATCAGCAGCGCCTCCACCTCGGGCCACACCACCGGCCCGCCCGCGGAGAACGCGTACGCCGTGGACCCGGTCGGCGTGGACAGCACGATGCCGTCGCACCCGAACCCGGTGACCGGCCGCCCGTCGATCTCCAGGACGACCTCCAGCAGCTTCTCCGCACCGGCCTTCTGCACGGCCGCCTCGTTCAGCGCCCAGTCCGTGTGCACGATGTCGCCGTTCCGGTGGACGACGACATCGACCGTCATCCGCTCCTCGACCTCGTACGCCTTGGTGACCACCCGGTCGACGACCTTGTCGAGATCGTCCCGCTCGGCCTCCGCGAGGAAGCCGACCCGCCCCAGGTTCACCCCGAGCATCGGCACCCCGGACGCCCGTGCGAACTCCGCGCCGCGCAGCAGCGTCCCGTCCCCGCCGAGCACGATCAGCAGCTCGCACCCGTCGAGGCACTGCGGAGTCGCCTCCTCGACCAGCTCCACGCTCTGCGGCAGCGGCAGATCGGCGGCCTCCGCCGCCAGCACCCGTACGCCGATGCCGGACCGCAGCAGCCCCTTCACCACCAGCTCGGCGCTGCGGATCGCCGCGGGCCGTCCGGTGTGGGCCAGCAGGAAAACAGTTCGAGCTCGGTTCTGTGTCAACGCGGCCCCTCCGCCACTGCACGGTCAACGTCGGCCGGGTCCAGTGCCGGTGCCCCGGACCGCAGCCACAGAAAGTACTCAACATTCCCGGACGGCCCCGGCAGCGGACTCGCCGTGACCCCCCGCACTCCGAGCCCCAGCTCCCAGGCCCGCCCCGCCACACCCCGTACCGCCTCGGCGCGCAGCTCCGGGCTGCGCACCACACCCCCGCTGCCCAGCCGCTCCTTGCCCACCTCGAACTGCGGCTTGACCATCATCACCAGGTCGGCGTCCGGTTTCACACACCGCACGAGGGCGGGCAGCACCAGACCGAGCGGGATGAAGGACAGGTCCCCCACGACAAGATCCACCGGCTCCCCATCGATCGCGTCGAGGGTCAACTCGCGTACGTTCGTACGGTCCTTGACGGTGACGCGTTCATCACTCCGCAGGGCCCAGGCGAGCTGTCCGTATCCGACGTCGACGGCGACGACGTGCGCGGCCCCCGCCCGCAGCAGCACGTCCGTGAAGCCGCCGGTGGACGCCCCCGCGTCCAGTGCCCGCCGCCCCTGGACGAGCAGCCCCTGGGGTACGAACACCTCCAGCGCGCCGGCCAGCTTGTGGCCGCCCCGCGACACGTACTCGGGATCGCTGTCGTCGGAGGAGACGACGATCGCGGCCGCCGTCTCCACCTGTGTGGCCGGTTTGGTCGCGACGTTCTTGCCGACGGAGACCCGCCCCGCGGCGATCAGCTGGCTGGCGTGCTCGCGCGAGCGCGCGAGCTTCCGCCGGACCAGCTCCGCGTCGAGACGGCGACGTGCGACTCCTGCCACGTTCGGTTCAGCTCCTACTGCCATACGCCGATGGGGGCGCCGGAGGTCCCGGGCGGGCGTCGAGCGCGGTGAGCGCGTCGCGCAGCCCCCGGTGTACATCCTCGTACACCTCGACGTGTCCGTCCGTGGCGAGGTGGTCGGCGTCGGCGAGACGCTCCAGCTGCGCGTCGGCCTCGGCGTGACCGGTAGGGGTACGGGGGACGCCCAGCGGGGCGGGGGCGGCGGGGTCGTACTCCGGCTCCACCGCCTCGGGGGAGGTGTCCGTTTCCGTGACTGCGTCGCTCATGCCCCGACGCTACCCCGAAGCGCTGCGGTACCGTCGATCGCGATGGCCACGATCGCAGAGTGCCGCGCCGCACTCGAGAAGCTCTCGGACTCCATGCAGCACGCCGACGGGGACGTCCGTACCGCCGCCGCCCTGGACCGCTCGGTCAGCTGCCACATCACCGACCTGGACGTCACCTTCGTCGGGCGCCTCCAAGGCGGCCGGATCCAGGTGCACGACACCGTCCAGGGGCCACCGCCGGACAAGGCTCAGATCAGACTGGCCATGACCGGCGACGACCTGGTCGCGCTGGTCGACGGCGACCTGCACTTCGCCAAGGCCTGGGGTTCGGGCCGGGTGAAGCTGCACGCGGGCGTGCGCGACCTGCTCGTCCTCAGGAAGCTGCTCTAGCTCCCTTCTTCTCAAGCCGGGGTCTTCACCGCGCGCGCCTTGCGCGCGGCCGGCACCACCAGCGGGGTCCCCGTCTCCGGGTCGTCGATGATCTGGCAGCGCAGCCCGAAGACCTCCTCGACCAGTTCGGCCGTGACGATCTCCTTCGGCGCCCCCTCCGCGATGACCTCGCCGCCCTTCAGGGCGATGAGGTGGGTGGCGTACCGGGCCGCGTGGTTGAGGTCGTGCAGCACGGCGACGAGCGTGCGGCCCTGCTCCTCGTGCAGCTCCGCGCACAGGTCGAGGACGTCGATCTGGTGCTGGATGTCGAGGTAGGTGGTCGGCTCGTCGAGCAGCAGCAGCGGTGTCTGCTGGGCGAGCGCCATCGCGATCCACACGCGCTGGCGCTGGCCGCCGGAGAGTTCGTCGACGTACCGGTCGGCGAGCTCGGCGACCCCGGTCTGCCGCATCGACTCCTGGACGACCCGCTCGTCCTCGGTCGACCACTGGCGCAGGATCCCCTGGTGCGGGTACCGGCCGCGGCCCACCAGGTCGGCGACGGTGATCCCGTCGGGCGCGATGGAGGACTGCGGCAGCAGCCCCAGCGTCCGCGCGACCTTCTTGGCCGGCAACGACTGGATGGCCTGCCCGTCCAGCAGCACCCGGCCCTGGTTCGGCTTGAGCATCCGCGACAGCGCCCGCAGGAGCGTCGACTTGCCGCAGGCGTTCGGGCCGACGATCACGGTGAAGGAGTTGTCGGGGATCTCCACCGACAGCTGCTCGGCGATGACCCGCTGGTCGTAGGCCAGGGTGACGTTCTCGGCGGACAGGCGGTTCACGGTGCTCCTTCGGATGTTCTGGTGCGCGGCGCCGCTCATATCCGGCCCGCCCTGCGCTCGGTGACCAGCAGCCACAGCAGATAGACGCCGCCGACCACTCCGGTGACCACGCCCACGGGCATCTGGTCGGCCCCGAAGACGCGCTGCGAGGCCCAGTCGGCGACGACCAGCAGGGCGGCGCCCATGCACAGGGACGGCAGCAGGTTCGGTCCCGGCGAACGGGTCAGCCGCCGGGCCAGCTGCGGGGCGGTGAGCGCGACGAAGCTGACGGGGCCCGCGGCGGCCGTGGCGGCCGCGGTGAGCAGCACGGCGGAGATCATCAGCAGCGCCCGTACCCGCTCGACCCGCACCCCGAGCGCGTTGGAGACGTCGTCGCCCATCTCCATCATCCGCAGCCCCCGCGCGTTGGCGAGCACCAGCGGCACCAGGACGGCGCACAGCGCGAGCAGCGGCCAGACCTGCGCCCAGTCCCGGCCGCTGAGGGAGCCGGTCATCCACACGACCGAGCGGGCCGCGTCGACGATGTCGGAGACGGTCAGCAGATAGCCGTTCACGGCGGTGAGGATCGCCGACATGCCGATCCCGACCAGGACCAGCCGGTAGCCGTGCACGCCCTGCTTCCAGGCGAGCAGATAGATGGCCAGACCGGTCACCAGGCCGCCCACCAGGGCACCGAGCGTGACGTGGCTCGCGCTCCCCGAGAACAGCACGATCATCGTGAGCGCCCCGGCCGTCGCGCCCTGCCCGAGGCCGAGGATGTCCGGACTGCCCAGCGGATTGCGGGAGACGGCCTGGAACAGCGCGCCGCCGAGCCCGAGCGAGGCCCCGACCAGCAGGGCCACCAGGACCCGCGGCAGCCGCAGCTCGTTGACGATGAACTCCTGCCCCGGATCGCCGTTGCCCACCAGCGTCTTGACCACGTCACCCGCGGAGATGGGAAAGTCCCCGGTCCCGATCAGCACCACGCTCGCGGCGAACGCGGCGAGCAGCAGCAGGAGTACGACGGTCAGGGCCCGGACGTCGAGCCGGGCGGAGAAGCCGCCGGGGGTGCGCACGGCACGGTTGGTCTTCACAGCTGCGCCGTCCTCCGCCGTCGTACGAGCAGGATGAACACCGGACCCCCGATGATCGCGGTGATGATGCCGACCTGGACCTCCGAGGGCCGGGCGATGACCCGGCCGATCACATCGGCGCCGAGCAGCAGCACGGGCGACAGGATGCCCGCGTACGGCAGGATCCAGCGCAGGTCGGGTCCGGTGAAGGAGCGCACCACGTGCGGCACCATCAGGCCGACGAACACGATCGGCCCGCAGGCGGCGGTCGCGGCCCCGCACAGCACGGTGGCCGCGAGCATGGACAGCGCCCGGGTGCGGCCGAGATGGGCGCCGAGCGCCTTGGCGGTGTCGTCGCCCATGGACATGGCGTTCAGCGGCCGGGCCAGCGCGAGCGCGAGAACCATGCCGGTCACCAGGAACGGCAGGACCTGCGTGATGGTCGACCCGGTCGCCGAGGACAGCGAACCCACCGTCCAGAACCGCATCCGGCCGAGCGCCGCGTTGTCCGCGATCATCACGGCCTGGAGGTACCCGTAGAGCGCCGCGCTGATCGCGGTACCGGCCAGCGCGAGCCGCACCGGCGTGGCCCCCCGGCTGCCGCCGAGGAACCAGACCAGCGCCCCGACCGCGGCCGCGCCGAAGAAGGCGAACCAGATGTAGCCGCTCATCGAGGTGACGCCGAGGAACGCGATGGCGGTGACGACGGCGGCGGAGGCACCGGCGTTGATGCCGAGCAGTCCGGGATCGGCCAGCGGATTACGGGTGAGCGCCTGCAGGACGGCCCCCGCCAGACCGAGCGCGGCACCGGCCAGCAGCCCCAGCACGGTCCGGGAGATCCGCTCGTCGACCACGACGTCGCCGTACGTCCCCGTGTCCTGGAAGAGGCCGTGCCAGACCTGCGCCATCGAGAGGTCCTTCGCCCCGATCGCGATGCTCGCCAGCGCGACGAGCACCAGGAGCACGACGGAGCCGAGAAGCCCAAAGGAACGTATCGCCCGGCGGCTTGGGGGCGCGGGGGCGGTCTCCGCGCGCTGTTCTGGAGGACTGTCGACCAACACGCGGTTAGGTTAGCCTACCCTCGCAATCCGCCTCGACGTCGAGTCGGCAGTCAACGAGGCCTCACCAGCCCAGCCGGGCCAACGCCTTACCCGGATCCAGCGTGCACGCGCCCTCGCCCGCCGCCGTCCAGGCCGCCGCACACAGCGCGCGCAGCCCGTCCAGCGCCTCGCCGTCACCGTCCAGCTCCAGCCGGTCCGAAGCGGCCGTGGCCGTCCAGCCCCCGCACCGGAACCCGTCACCCTCCTCCGTGACCTCCGGCTGGCCGGTGAGCAACCCCCGCAGATCGGCGTCCACATACGTCGGCCGGTGCTGCGGCGGCGCCGCGAGCACCTGCGCGCCGTCGGCGACGCCGGTGAGCACCAGCAGGGAGTCGACCTCGCCGTTGAACGCCCCCTCGATGTCCGTGTCCAGGCGGTCCCCGACCACCAGCGGCCGCTCGGCGCCGGTGCGCAGAATCGTCTCCCGGTGCATGGGAGGCAGCGGCTTGCCGGCCACCTGCGGCTCGGCCCCGGTCGCGATCCGGACGACCTGCACCGCCGCGCCGTTGCCCGGCGCGATCCCCCGCGCACTGGGAATCGTCAGGTCGGTGTTGGACGCGAACCACGGCACCCCGCCCGCGATGGCGTACGACGCCTCGGCGAACCGCCCCCACGCCAACTCCGGCCCGCCGTACCCCTGCACGACCGCCGCCGGCTCGTCCTCCGCCGACTCCACGGGTACGAGCCCCCGCTCACGCAACGCCACCCGCAGCCCCTCACCACCGATGACGAGGATCCGGGAACCGGCCGGCACCTGCTCGCTGATGAGCCGCGCGACCGCCTGCGCCGAGGTGATGACATCGTCCGCGCCCGTCGGTATGCCCAGCTCGCTCAGGTGCTCCGCGACGGCGTCCGGGGTCCGCAGGGCGTTGTTGGTGACGTACGCCAGATGCATCCCGCCCGCCCGGGCCGTGGCCAGCGACTCGACCGCGTGCACGATCGCGTTCCCGCCCGCGTACACCACGCCGTCCAGGTCGAGCAGCGCCGTGTCGTACGCCTCGCTCAGGGCCCGGCCACTGCCCTCGGGCCTCGTCCTGACGCTCCGGCTCATTCCGCATCGCTCCTCGTTCGACGGCTTTCCCCCGATCATCCCGCATGCCACTGACACACGTACGATGCCGGGATGAACTCAGCAGGTCACTCGGAAGCGAAGACGCGCCGGGGCCTGGAACTCACCCCGTTCCGAGGCCTTCGATACGACCCCGACCGGGTCGGCAGTCTGGCCGCCGTGACGTCCCCGCCGTACGACGTCGTCGTCCGCCCCGACGGCCTGCACCACCTTCAGTCGGCCGACCCGTACAACATCGTCCGCCTGATCCTCCCCCAGGCCGGCACCGCGGACGCCCGCAACGAACAGGCGGCCAGGACCCTGCGCCGCTGGCTCTCCGAGGGCGTCCTGACCACCGACGACGAACCCGGCCTCTACGTCTACGAGCAGCGCGACGAGAGCGGCCTGCTGCAGCGCGGCGTCATCGGCGCCCTGCGCCTGTCCGAGCCGTCGGAACAGGTGGTCCTGCCCCATGAGGACGTCATGCCGCATGTGGTGGCCGACCGCGCGGCCCTGATGCGCGCCACCTCGGCGAACCTGGAACCCCTCCTCCTCACCTACCGGGGCAACGGCTCGGCCACCGACGCCTCCGCCGTACTCGAGCGCGTCATCGAGCAGCCCCCGCTGCTCGCCACCACCACCGAGGACGGCTTCCGCCACCGCCTGTGGGCCCTCACCGCCCCCGCCGACGTGGCCCGCATCCAGTCCGACCTGGCCCGCCACCAGGCCCTGATCGCCGACGGCCACCACCGCTGGGCGACCTATCGCCGCCTGCGCGCCGAGCACCCCTCCCCCAGCCCCTGGGACTACGGCCTCGTCCTCCTCGTCGACACCGCCCGCTACCCCCTGCGCGTCCGCGCCATCCACCGCCTGCTGCACGGCCTGCCGGTGACGGCCGCCGTGGCGGCCCTGGAGGGCCTGTTCCGCGTCCAGCGCCTGGAGGTCGCTCTCTCCGACGCCCTGGCGGCCCTCGCCGACGCGGCCCGCGACGGCAACGCCTTCCTGCTCGCCGGCGACGGCGCCTTTCACCTCGTGGACCGCCCCGACCCCGCCCTCATGGCCCGCACGGTCCCCGCCGACCACCCGCCGGCCTGGCGCACCCTGGACGCGACGGTCCTGCACGCCACGCTCCTCGACCAGGTCTGGCACATCCCCGAGGACGACCCCACCCGCATCGCCTACATCCACGACGCGGCGGCCACCGTCCGCAAGGCGGAACACGACGGCGGTACGGCCGTACTGATGCACCCGGTCCGCGAGGAGGTCGTCCGCGATCTCGCCCGCCAGGGCGTCACCATGCCCCGCAAGTCGACGTCCTTCGGCCCGAAACCGGCCTCGGGCCTGGTCCTGCGCGCACTGGACCTGTGAACGCAGGACCGGTGAACGCTGGATCTCCGAAAACAGAATCTCCGAAAACGAAAGGGGCGGATCCCAAAGCTGGGATCCGCCCCTTCTCAGTCCGTCCTACTCCTCGTCGTCGGAAGCGTCCGGCGTCTCGTCCTCGTCACCGAGGGCGTCGACGAACTCGACTCCGTCCAGCTCCGCGAGCCGGTCCGAGGCATCGGTGCTGCCGTCCTTGTCGGCCTCCACGGCCTTCGCGAACCACTCCCGCGCCTCGCTCTCCCGCCCGGCCGCCAGCAGCGCGTCGGCATAGGCGTACCGCAGCCGCGCGGTCCACGGCTGTACGGAGTTGGAGGCCAGCTCCGGGCTCTGCAGCGTCACGATGGCCGCGTCCACCTGCCCCAGGTCACGCCGGGCGCCGGCCGCGACGAGCCGCATCTCCACCTGCCCGGCCTTGTCCAGCTTGTGCACCTCGGGCGCCCCGGCCATCTCGAGCGCCTTCTCCGGCCGCCCGAGCCCACGCTCGCAGTCGGCCATGAGCGGCCACAGGTCCACGGTCCCGGTCATCCGCCGCGCGGCCCGGAACTCGGCGAGCGCCTCGGAGTACTTCTGACTCGCGTACGCCGCGAACCCGGCAGCCTCCCGTACGGCGGCGACACGCGACGCGAGCCGCAGCGCCACCTTGGAGTAGCCGTACGCGCCCTCGGGGTCCTCGTCGATGAGCCGCGCGACCATCACCAGGTTCTTGGCGACATCCTCGGCAAGCGTCTTCGGCAGGCTCTGCAGCTCCTGCCGTACGTCCTTGTCGATCTCGTCGCCCGTGACGTCCTCGGGGATCGGCAGCCGCTTGATCGGCTCCCGGTCCCGGTCGTCGCGACCGCGGTAGCCGCCACGGTCGTCGTCACGGCGGTCGTACCCACCGCCACGGCGGTCATCCCGGCCACCACGGTCATCACGCCCGCGGAACCCACCGGGACGCGCGCCCCGGTCGTCACGACGGGGACCGCGGTCACCGCGGTCATCCCGGCGGAAGCCACCACGGTCGTCACGGCCACGGAAGCCGCCACGGTCGCCGCCGCGGTCGTCGTCACGGCGGAAGGCAGGGCGGTCGTCACTGCGGCGGTCGTCACGGCGGCGGTCGTCACGGCGGTCGTCACGGCGATCCTGCGGACGGAACCCACCACGGTCACCACGGTCCGGACGGTCACCGCGGTCATCCCGACGGAAGCCACCACGGTCGTCGCGACCGCGGAAGCCACCGCGGTCACCACGGTCGTCGTCACGGCGGAAGGCGGGACGGTCGTCACTGCGGCGGTCGTCACGGCGGTCGTCACGGCGATCCTGCGGACGGAACCCACCACGGTCACCACGGTCCGGACGGTCACCGCGGTCATCCCGGCGGAAGCCACCACGGTTGTCGTCGCGACCGCGGAAGCCACCGCGGTCGCCACCACGGTCGTCGTCACGGCGGAAGGCAGGGCGGTCGCCCCGGTCATCACGGCGGGGACCCCGGTCACGGTCGTCGCGGCGCGGCCCGCCCTGGCCCTG